>DASUZE010000001.1:0-9235 GCA_036377015.1 Piscinibacter sp.
GGTGTGCGGGGCCCACGCCGTCCGCAGGACGGCGTGGGCCCCGCCAAGTGGGCCCCTCTTCAGGTCTTGCGCCGGCGGCCCACGAAGCCCAGCACGCCCAACCCGGCCGCCAGCATCGCGTAGACCGAAGGCTCTGGCGCGGGCGACAGGACCACGTTGGTCAACGAGAACATGTGGTCGTTGAAGTCATGATCACCGCCGCCCGCCAAGTCCTCGAAGCTGACGAAGACGCGTCCGTCGGCGACGGAGATGGACGCATGCGCAAGACCGTCGGGGTTGAGGCCGCCGGTGCCGGTGTGGAAGAACAGCCCCGTGTCGAGCACGTGCAGCACCACGTCGAGCGCGGTGCCGGCGCTGAACGAGCCCAGGCTGAACTCGGTGCCGATGGTGGTGCCGTGGTTGGGGAAGATCTCGGACGAGCCGTTGACGCTGATCAGGCTGTTGTAGAGGGCATTGGAGCCCTCGAAGCGGATCGTGACCTCGCCGCCCGTTGCGAACAGGCTCCCGCCGATGTCACCGGCACGGGCCGCGGGCGCCGCCAGCAGGGCCGCCAGGCCGAGCGCGGACAGCATCGATTTTCCGAAGGTCTTCATGCAGGACTCCCATGAAAGTTTTGGATCCATTGATTGAAGCCACGAGCACGCGGCTGCCCCGTGTCCGGAGGCGCTTCGATTCGGCAACCGCCGTGCCCGTGAGGTTCGGGTGCGTCCTGGAAACACTTTGGCGAGCCGAAATCGGGCCTCACGAGGGCACCGGCGCGGCCATGTGTAAGAAGTGCGAAGTGCGCACCCCGGCACCGGCAGGATTTGCCGGCAAGGCTTGCGCTGTCCGGTAAACCAGCCCGGCGCGTGACGGGATGTGTCCGGTTTCAGCGGCGGCGGGTGCCGCCGCCGAGGATGCTTCCCAGCACCCCGCGGATGATCTCCCGGCCCACCGTCGAGCCGATCGAGCGGGCGGCCGACTTGGCCACCGTCTCGAGCACCGAGTCCTTGCGGCCGGAGCCGCGCAGCAGCGAGCCGGCGACCTCGCCCAGCCAGCCGCCGCCGGCCTCGGGCGCCGGGCCGGGCGCAGGCGTGGCTTGCCCGGCCTCTTCCATGCGGCGTCCGGCCGGCGCGGAGGTGGGCGCGGCGGCCGCGCGGCCCTTGAGCTTCTCGTAGGCGGACTCGCGATCGACCGTCTTCTCGTACACGCCCGCCACCAGCGACCCCGCCATCAGCGCCTTGCGCTGCTCGGGCGTGATGGGCCCGATCTGGCTGCCCGGGGGCAGCACGAACACCCGCTCGGTGACGCTGGGACGGCCCTTCTCGTCGAGCAGGCTCACCAACGCCTCGCCGACGGCGAGCTCGGTGATGGCGGTCTCGATGTCGAGCTTGGGATTGGCGCGCATGGTGGTCGCGGCCGACTTCACCGCCTTCTGGTCGCGCGGGGTGAAGGCGCGCAAGGCATGCTGGACGCGGTTGCCGAGCTGGGCCAGCACGGTGTCGGGGATGTCGAGCGGGTTCTGGGTCACGAAGTACACGCCGACGCCCTTGCTGCGCACCAGCCGCACGACCAGCTCGATGCGCTCGACCAGCGCCGCCGGCGCCTCCTTGAACAGCAGGTGGGCCTCGTCGAAGAAGAACACCAGCTTGGGCTGCGCCAGGTCGCCGACCTCGGGCAGCTGCTCGAACAGCTCCGACAGCATCCACAGCAGGAAGGTGGCGTAAAGCCGCGGGCTGTTCAGGAGCTTGTCGGCCGCGAGGATGTTGACCACGCCCTTGCCGGACACGGTCTGCATGAAGTCGGCGATGTTGAGCATGGGCTCGCCGAAGAACTTGTCGCCGCCTTGCTCCTGGATCTGCAGCAGGCCGCGCTGGATGGCGCCGATGCTGGCGGCGCTCACGTTGCCGTACTCGGTCGTGAACTCGCCGGCGTTGTCGCCGACGTGCTGCAGCATGGCGCGCAGGTCCTTCAGGTCGAGCAGCAGCAGGCCGTGGTCGTCGGCGATCTTGAACACCAGCTGCAGCACGCCTTGCTGCGTCTCGTTCAGCGCCAGCATGCGCGCCAGCAGCAGCGGGCCCATGTCGCTCGCGGTGGCGCGCACCGGGTGGCCCTGCTCGCCGAACACGTCCCAGAGGGTGGCCGGGCAGGCCGCCGATTCGGGCGTGGGCAGGCCGCGCTCCTTGATGACGGCGGCGAGCTTGTCGCCGATCTTGCCGGCCTGGGTGATGCCGGTCAGGTCGCCCTTCACGTCGGCCATGAACACCGGCACCCCGATCCGGCTGAAGTTCTCGGCCAGGGTCTGCAGGGTGATGGTCTTGCCGGTGCCGGTGGCGCCGGTGATCAGCCCGTGGCGATTGGCCAGCGCGGGCAGCAGGTGCGCCTCGGTCTTGTCGTGCATTGCGATCAGGATGGGCTCGGCCATGTCGTGCTCCCGGGGCGCGCAAGTAAAATTGCAGTCTATCGAACAACACGGCGGGCCGGCCCTGCGCGGCCCGTGCACAGGAGCCTTATGGCCGGTCATTCCAAGTGGGCCAACATCCAGCACCGCAAGGGCCGCCAGGACGAGAAGCGCGGCAAGGTCTGGACGCGCATCATCCGCGAGATCATGGTCGCGGCGCGGCAAGGCGGCGGCGACGCCAACATGAACCCCCGGCTGCGCCTGGCCATCGACAAGGCCAAGGCCGCCAACATGCCGGCCGACACCATCAAGAAGAACGTCGACAAGGCCACCGGCAACCTCGAGGGCGTGAACTACGAGGAGATCCGCTACGAGGGCTACGGCATCGGCGGCGCGGCCATCATCGTCGACTGCATGACCGACAACCGCGTTCGCACCGTGGCCGAGGTGCGCCATGCCTTCAGCAAGTACGGCGGCAATCTCGGCACCGAAGGCTCGGTGGCCTTCCAGTTCAAGCACGTCGGGCAGTTCGTGTTCGCGCCCGGCACGAGTGAAGACAAGGTCATGGAAGTGGCGCTGGAGGCCGGCGCCGAGGACGTGATCACCGACGACGACGGCGCCGTCGAGGTGCTGTGCGCGCCGGCCGACTTCGAGGCGGTCAAGGCCGCGCTGGAGGCCGCCGGCATGAAGCCCGCCGTCGCCGAAGTGACCATGCGCGCCGAGAACACCATCGAGCTGACCGGCGAGGACGCGCAGCGCATGCAGAAGCTGCTCGACGTGATCGAAGACCTCGACGACGTCCAGGACGTCTTCCACAACGCCGAGATCGCCGCATGAAGGTCCTGGTGATCGGCTCGGGCGGGCGCGAGCACGCGATGGCGTGGAAGCTGTTGCAATCGCCCAAGGTGCAGACGGTGTTCGTGGCGCCCGGCAACGGCGGGACGGCGATCGACAACCGGCTGCACAACGTGCCGCTGACCGACTTCGCGGCGCTCGCCGACTTCGTCCAGAAGGAGAAGATCGTGCTCACGGTGGTCGGCCCCGAGGCCCCGCTGGCCGCGGGCGTGGTCGATGCCTTCCGTGAGCGCGGCCTGCGCATCTTCGGCCCCAGCCAGGCCGCGGCGCGGCTGGAAAGCTCCAAGGCCTTCGCGAAGGAGTTCATGAAGCGGCACAAGATTCCGACCGCCGCCTACGACACCTTCGCCGATGCAGCCGCCGCGCACGCCCACGTCGAGAAGGAGGGCGCGCCCATCGTCATCAAGGCCGACGGCCTGGCCGCCGGCAAGGGCGTGGTGGTCGCGATGAGCCTGCCGCAGGCCCACGAGGCCATCGACTGGATGCTGCTCGACAACAAGCTGGGCGTGCAGCACAACCAGGGCGGGGCGCGCGTCGTCATCGAGCAGTACCTCGAGGGCGAGGAGGCCAGCTTCATCGTGATGTGCGACGGCAAGCATGTCGTCTCGCTGGCCACCAGCCAGGACCACAAGCGCCTGCGCGACGAGGACGAAGGGCCCAACACCGGCGGCATGGGCGCCTACTCGCCGGCGCCGGTCGTCACGCCCAACGTGCACGCGAAGGTGATGCACCAGATCATCCTGCCCGCCATCCAGGGCATGGCCGCGGACGGCACGCCCTTCACCGGCTTCCTCTACGCCGGCCTCATGATCGACGCCCAGGGCGATCCACGCACCGTCGAGTTCAACTGCCGCATGGGCGATCCCGAGACGCAGCCCATCCTGATGCGCCTCAAGAGCGACCTGTTCGACGTGCTCATGCACGCCACCGACGGCACGCTCGACGAGGTCGATCTGCAGTGGGACCGCCGCGTCGCGCTGGGCGTGGTGATGGCCGCGGCCGGCTATCCGCTGAATCCGCGCAAGGGCGACGCCGTGACCGGCGTGCCGCCCGAGGCGCCCGACGCCGTGGTGTTCCATGCCGGCACCGCGCTGAACGGCCAGGACCTGGTCACCTCGGGCGGGCGCGTGCTGTGCGTGACCGCGCTGGGCGACTCGGTGCGACAAGCGCAGCACCGGGCCTACGAGGCGATGCAGGGCATCCGCTTCGACGGCGCGCAGTACCGGCGCGACATCGGTTACCGCGCGATCAAGCGCTGACACGATGGACACCCTGGCAGTTCGCGAGCAGCTCCTGGCGCTGCAGGAGCGCATCGTTTCGGCGCTGGAGGCCGAGGACGGCAGTCCGTTCCTCGCCGACCGCTGGGTGCGCGATCCCGGCGAGCGGCTGCAGGGCGACGGCCTGTCGCGCCTGCTCGAAGGCGGGCCGCTGCTCGAGCGCGGCGGCTGCAGCTTCTCGCACGTCAAGGGCCCGGCGCTGCCGCCCTCGGCCACGCAGCACCGCCCCGAGCTCGCCGGCGCACCCTTCGAGGCCATGGGCGTGTCGCTGGTGTTCCACCCGCGCAACCCCTACGCGCCCACGGTCCACATGAACGTGCGCATGCTCGCGGCCACGCCTGCCAGCGGCGAGGCCGTCACCTGGTTCGGCGGCGGCATGGACCTCACGCCCTATTACGGCTTCGAGGAAGATGCGCAGCACTTCCACCGCGTCAACCGCGATGCGCTGGCGCCCTTCGGCGACGCGCTCTATCCGCGCTTCAAGCGCTGGTGCGACGAGTACTTCTTCCTCAAGCACCGCAACGAGCCGCGCGGCATCGGCGGGATCTTCTACGACGACTTCAGCGAGCTCGGCTTCGAGCGCAGCTTCGCCATGACGCGCGCGGTGGGCGACGCGTTCCTGGCCGCCTACCTGCCCATCGTGAGGCGCCGCCGCGACATGCCCTACGGCGAGCGCGAGCGCGACTTCCAGGCCTATCGGCGCGGCCGCTACGTCGAGTTCAACCTGGTCTTCGACCGCGGCACGCTGTTCGGACTGCAATCGGGCGGGCGCACCGAGGCCATCCTCATGTCCATGCCCCCGGTCGTGAAATGGCGCTACAACTGGCAGCCTGAGCCGGGCACGCCGGAGGCGCGGCTCTACACCGACTTCCTCCGGCCGCGCGACTGGGCTTCCGATTGAGACGGATCGGCTTGTACGGCGGCAGCTTCGACCCGGTGCACGACGCGCACCTCGCGCTGGCGCGCACGGCGCTCGAGCACCTGCAGCTCGACGAGCTGCGCTGGATCCCGGTCGGCGACGCCTGGCACAAGGAGCGCCGGCTCTCGCCCGCCGAAGACCGCGCCGCGATGGTGTCGCTGGCCATCGCCGACGAGCCGCGCTTCGTGCTGGAACGCTGCGAACTGGAGCGCCAGGGGCCCAGCTACACGATCGACACCGTGCGCCAGCTCAAGGCCGCGCAGCAGGCGCATGCGGCCGAGTGGTTCCTGGTGATGGGCCAGGACCAGTACGGCAAGCTGCACACCTGGCACGACTGGCGCGCGCTGCTGCCCGAAGTCGCGTTCGCGGTCGCCAGCCGCGACGGCGCGCCGCCGGTGGCGAGCGCCGAGCTCGCGGCCCTGCCGCACCGCGCCGTCGTGCTGCCGCTGCCGCGCATCGACGTGTCGTCCACCGACATCCGGCGCCGCGTGGCCGCGGGGCAGGGCATCTCCTCCATGGTGCCGCCCGCGGTCGCGAGCTATATTGATCGACACCACCTGTACCGAGGGACCCCCGGGAGCTGAATGGACATCCGCAAACTGCAACGCGCCATCGTCGATGGTCTGGAAGACGTCAAGGGCCACAACATCGTGGTCTTCAACACCGAGCACCTGTCGCCCCTGTTCGAGCGCGTGATCATCGCCTCGGGCACGAGCAACCGGCAGACCAAGGCCCTGGCCTCGAGCGTGCGCGACGCGGTCAAGTCCAGGGGCTTTCCGGTGATGCGCACCGAGGGTGAAGACAACGGCGAGTGGATCATCGTCGACTGCGGTGCGGCGGTGGTGCACCTCATGCAGCCGGCCATCCGCACCTACTACCACCTCGAAGAGATCTGGGGCGACAAGCCCGTCAAGATGAAGCTCGACCACGAGCCGGTGAAGCTGGTCAAGGCCGCGAACGACGAGGCGCCGGTGAAGAAGGCCCCCGCGAAGAAGGCGGCGGCGAAGAAGCCCGCCGCCAAGAAGACGCCGGCCAAGAAGGCGCCCGCCAAGAAGCCCGCGGCCCGCGCCGGCGTGACGCGCACCGTGGGCGTGAAGAGCAGCGCCGCGAAAAAGGCGCCGGCGAAGAAGCCGGCCGCGAAGAAGACCGCGTCGCGCGCGTGAAGCTGCTGCTCGTCGCGGTCGGGCAGCGCCAGCCGGCCTGGGCCGACACCGCGTACGAGGACTTCGCCAAGCGCTTTCCACCCGAGCTGCGGCTCGAGCTGAAGGCGGTGAAGGCCGAGCCGCGCGGCTCGAAGAGCGCCGAGCAGCTGATGGCCGCGGAGGCGGCGCGCATCGAGGCCGCCATCCCCAAGGGCGCGCGCCGGGTCGTGCTGGACGAGCACGGCACGCGGCTCACCACCGTGCAGCTGGCCGAGCGCATGAAGGCGTGGATGAACGACGGCCGCGATGCCGCGCTGCTGGTCGGCGGGCCGGACGGGCTGCACGCCGCACTCAAGGCCTCGGCCGACGAGACGCTGCGCCTGTCGGATCTCACCTTGCCGCACGCCTTCGTGCGGGTGCTGCTGGCGGAGGCGCTGTACCGCGGCTGGACGGTCATGACGAACCACCCGTACCACCGCGAATGACGCACGACTTCATCTACCTCGCCTCGCAGAGTCCACGCCGCCGCCAGCTGCTCGAACAGCTCGGCGTTCGCCATGAGCTGCTGCTGCCCGGCCCGGACGAGGACGCCGAGGCCCTCGAGGCCGAGACTGCCGGCGAGACGCCGATCGCCTATGTCGAGCGCGTCACCCGCGCCAAGCTGCGCGCGGCGCGCGAGCGGCTCTCGGCGCGGCAACTGCCGCCGGCGCCCATCCTGTGCTCCGACACCACCGTCGCGCTGGGTCGACGTGTCCTCGGCAAGCCTGCCGACGCGGCCGATGCGACGGCCGTGCTCGCGCTGCTGTCGGGTCGCACCCATCGGGTCGTCACCTCGGTGGCGCTGGCCTGGGGCCGGCAGGAGGCCTTGAAGACCAACTTGTCGCGGGTCCGCTTCGGCGCCATCTCCGCAGCCGAGATCGCGCACTACGTCGCCACCGGCGAGCCCTTCGGCAAGGCCGGCTCGTACGCCATCCAGAGCGCCGCAGCCGCCTGGATCGAGCATATCGAGGGGAGTTACACCGGTATCATGGGTTTACCGCTGTACGAGACGGCACAACTGCTGAGACAAGCGCGGGTCCGCTTCTGACCCGCGGCCTCCACGACATCCGTCCATGCAAGACATCCTCATCAACTGGGCGCCGCAGGAAACCCGGGTCGCGGTGGTCGAGAACGGCGCGGTGCAGGAGCTGCACGTCGAGCGCACGCTGGAGCGGGGACTGGTCGGCAACATCTACGCCGGCCGCGTCGCCCGCGTGCTGCCCGGCATGCAATCGGCCTTCATCGACATCGGCCTGGAGCGTGCCGCTTTCCTGCATGTGGCCGACGTGCACGTGAACGGCAGCACCCCGCGCGCCGACCACCTCGCCGGCGACAAGCCGCCCACACCCATCGAGCGCCTGGTGTTCGAGGGGCAGACGCTCACGGTGCAGGTCATCAAGGATCCCATCGGCACCAAGGGCGCGCGGCTGTCCACGCAGATCAGCATCGCGGGGCGGATGCTGGTGTTCCTGCCGCAGGACGACCACATCGGCATCTCGCAGAAGATCGGCTCGCCCGAGCTGCGCGAGCAACTGCGCGCGCGCATGGTGGCGCTCGTGGGCAAGCCCGACGAGGGCGGGGGCGGCGGCTTCATCCTGCGCACCAATGCCGAGGAGGCGACCGACGAGGACCTGGCCGACGACATCGCCTACCTGCGCAAGACCTGGACGGCGATCCGCGAGCGCAGCTTCAAGTCGCCTGCGGGCACGCTGCTGCACCAGGACCTGAGCCTGACCGAGCGCGTGCTGCGCGACCTGGCGCACGACGACACGCAGGCCATCCGCATCGACTCCAAGCTGCAGTACGACGCCTTGCGCAGCTTCGGCGAGCAGTTCATGCCGACCTCGGTGAGCAAGCTCGAGCTCTACAAGGGCGAGCGGCCCATCTTCGACTTGTTCAACATCGACGAGGAGATCACCCGCGCGCTGGCGCGGCGGGTCGACCTGAAGTCGGGCGGCTATCTCATCATCGACCAGACCGAGGCGCTGACGACGATCGACGTCAACACCGGCGGCTACGTCGGCGCGCGCAACTTCGACGACACCATCTTCAAGACCAACCTCGAGGCGGCGGGCGCCATCGCGCGGCAGCTGCGCCTGCGCAACCTGGGCGGCATCATCATCGTCGACTTCATCGACATGGCCCGCGAGGAGCACCAGGCCGCGGTACTGGCCGAATTCCGCAAGCAGCTCGCCCGCGACCGCACCAAGATCACCGTGAGCGGCTTCACCCAGCTCGGCCTGGTCGAGATGACCCGCAAGCGCACGCGCGAGTCGCTGGCACACATGCTGTGCGAGCCTTGCCCCACCTGCGAGGGCAAGGGCCAGGTGAAGACGCCGCGCAGCGTGTGCTACGACATCCTGCGCGAGATCCTGCGCGAGGCGCGGCAGTTCAGCCCGAAGGAATTCCGCGTCATCGCATCGGCGTCGGTGGTCGAGATGCTGCTCGACGAGGAGAGCCCGCACCTGGCGGGCCTGTCCGAATTCATCGGTAAACCGATATCGCTGCGCGCCGAGCCGATGCCGTCGCCGGAGCAGTACGACATCGTGCTGCTGTAACGTTGCCGCGGGCGCCTAGCGTGCCTCCGGCTCGATGCAGTGCCGCGCGTTCAGCCGCAACGGCG
>DASUZE010000002.1:0-22843 GCA_036377015.1 Piscinibacter sp.
CGGGCTACGACCCTGTAGCCCGGGTGCAACCCGGGAGCAGCTTCGCCACCACCTCGTCCGCAATCGCCAGGCACGAGGTCAGCCCCGGCGACTCGATCCCGAACAGGTTCACCAGGCCCTCGATGCCATGCTCGGCCGGCCCCTGGATCACGAAATCCGCCGCCGCCTCGCCCGGCCCCGCCAGCTTCGGCCGCACCCCGCTGTAGGCCGGCTGCAGCGCGCCGTCGGGCAACTGCGGCCAGTAGCGCCGGATCTCCGCATAGAAGCCCTCGGCCCGCCGCGGATCGACGCGGTAGTCGATCTCCTCGGGGCTGCGCGCCGCCAGCCATTCCACGTCGGGACCGAAGCGCGCCTGCCCGGCCAGGTCCAGCGTGAGATGAACGCCCAGCCCGGCTTCGTCGGGGATGGGGTAGACGAGGTGGCTGAACGGCGCGCGGCCGCTCAGCGCGCAGTAGTTGCCCTTGGCGTAGCGGCTGGGCGGCACGTGCTCGGGCGCCAGGCCTTCGATGCGCCCGGCGAGCAGCGGCGCCCACAGGCCCGCGGCGTTGACGACCACCCGCGCCGCCAAGGTGTCGCCGCCCGCCACCAACTCGTGCCGGCCGTGACCGCAGCGCATGCGCTCCAGCGGCGACAGCAGCGCCAGCGATGCGCCCGCCGCTTCCATCTCGCCTTGCAGCGCCAGCATCAGGCCGTGGCTGTCGACGATGCCGGTCGAGGGCGACAGCAGTGCGTCGTCGGCGACCAGGGCCGGCTCCATCTCCCGCAACTCGTCCGGGCGGAGCCGACGCACATCGTCCACGCCGTTGGCCAGCGCCTGCGCATGGATGCGCTCCAGCTTGGCGCGCTGCGCGTCGCCGCGCGCGACGATGAGCTTGCCGCAGCGCCGGTGCTCGACGCCGTGCGACGCGCAGAAGGCGTACAGCCGCTCGCGTCCCTGCACGCACAGCCGCGCCTTGAGCGACCCGGTCGGGTAGTACAGGCCGGCATGGATGACCTCGCTGTTGCGCGAGCTGGTGCCGGTGCCGATGGCGTTGGCCTGCTCGAGGACGATGGTGTCGAGGCCGCGCTGGGCCAAGGCGCGCCCGACGGCGAGGCCGATCACGCCGGCGCCGATGACGACCGCGTCGATGGTGTCCATGCGGCGATTCTCGACGGTCGGAGCGTCCCGGGTTGCACCCGGGCTACGTAGCCCGGGACCGTCGTCACGACGGCGACGACGGCGCGCTCGCCGGTGCCGATGCCGCCGACGCCGGCGCCGCCGACGTCCCCGCCGCCATCACCGCGCAGGCATCGCCGGGCGCCTCCGCCCGCAAGGCAGCGAGCAGGCGCCCGCCCCCGCGCCCGCTCGGCGTCCACCCCAGCCGCTCCTCCTCCGCCCGCACCGCCGCACTGGTGCGTGGCCCCTCCGCCCCGTCCACCCGCATCTCGCAATGCCCGCGCCGCATCAGCAGCGACTGCAGCTCGCGAAACTCGGCGCGCGACAAGCCGGGGTCATCGGTCGGCCAGGCCACCCGCTGCGACGGACCGCCGCGCAACGCGTCCGACAGCAGCCCGATCGCCAGCGCATAGGCGTCGGCGCGGTTGTAGCGCCAGATCGCCTGGTAGTTGGGCGTGACCAGCCAGGCCGGCCCTTGCGGTCCGGCCGGCATCATCAGCGCCGCGTTGGTCGACGGCGGCAGCGCGAGCGGAGAGCCGTCGACGCGCACCAGCCCCGCCTCGGCCCATTGCGCCACGCTGCGACAGCGACCGCCCGGCGTGGGCTCGCCCAGGCAGCCATGCTCGCCCTCGAGCGCGCTCACCGCGCCCAGCGCCGGCGGCGCCTTGACCTCGATGCCCCACGGCAGCCCCTCGCTCCAGCCCAGCCCGCGCAGATAGCGCGCGGTGGTCGCCAGCGCATCCGGCACGCTGTGGATGATGTCGGCGGCCGACGCGCCGTCGCCATCGCTCATGTGGCGCACGAAGGTGGCCGGCATGAACTGCGTCATGCCGAAAGCGCCGGCCCACGATCCCTTGAAGTCTTCGCGCCGGACCACGCCTTCCTGCAGCAGCCACAGCGCGGCGAAGAAGTGCTGCTTGCGCTCGGCGCTCTTCAGGTTCAGGCAGGCGCGGCTCAGGGTGGCGTCGACCACCGGCCAGGTGCCGCCGACCCGGCCGTAGTCGGTCTCGACACCGAACACCGCCACCGTGGTCGCGCCGTCGACACCGTGCCGCTGCCCGATGACACGCAACGCTGTCGCTTCGCGCGCCATCAGCTCGCGGCCCTGCTCCACCCGCTGCGCGTCGGCGCGGCGCGCGAGGTAGTCCCAGATCGGGAGCTGGAACTCGGGCTGCGCGCGCGTCGCGTTGTCGATCAGCGGCCGCAGGTCCTGGACCTCGCGGGTGTGGGTGTCGAAGGTCTTGGTCGACACCTCCGGGTGACGCGGCAGGTCCTGCCGCAGCGCCGCAATGCAGCCTTCCAGCGGCTCGCCGAGCTCGCCGGTCGCGCCGGTCTGCGTCAGCAGGACCACGGCGCTGGACAGGGCCGAAATCCACAGTCGAAGCATGGCGCCAAGTCTAGGTGCACAGCATCGGCGGCGTGCCTGGCAGACCCTGTGCGGGACGGGGTGACGTGTCGCCCGATTACCTAAGTCACGAGGTGCAAGCAGGGTCGCTGGCTATTCTGTCCAGCGGACGACGGGAGAACGGCACCGTGAGGATTTTCGGCCTGGCTTCTGCTGCGACGTGGGTGGTGGCAGCCTCGCTGGTCGCATGCGCGGGCGGTCCGCCCAAGCCCGCGCAGGTCAGCGGCACCCTGCAGGCGTCGGCCCAGGTCAACCCCAGTGCCAGCAAGAGACCCTCGCCGCTGCTCGTGCGCGTGTACGAGCTCAAGTCGGTCGCGGCCTTCAACAGCGCCGACTTCATGTCGCTGTACCAGGGCGACCAGGCCGCACTCGCCGCCGAGCTCGTCGCCAAGGAGGAATACGTGCTGGCGCCGGGCGAGTCGAAGGCCTTCGCCAAGACCCTGTCGCCCGACACGCGCTTCATCGGCGTGGTGGCTGCCTTCCGCGACCTCGAGCACTCGAAGTGGCGCAGCGCCGTGGCCATCCAGCCCGGAAAGAAGCAGCAGGTCGTGATCAAGGCCGACGAGCTGTCGGTCGAAGCCACTGTCGCCCGCTGAACCAGGGTTCTTCATGAGTCTGCACAGCAAGGTCGTGTGGTCGCAGGGCATGTTCCTGCTGCCCCATCACTTCCAGCAGGAAGCGCGGCATGTCGAATACCTGCTCGACATGCGCCTGCGCGCCACCGGCCCGCATGCCTGGGGCTTCTTCGAGCTCGCGCTCGACGAGGGCCTGCTCGCGGTGGGCCGCCTCGGCGTGAGCCGCGCCACCGGCATCCTGCCCGACGGCACGCCGTTCTCGATTCCGCAGCACGACGCCCAGCCGGTGCCGCTGGACGTGCCCGCCGACCTGAAAGGCGAGATCGTCTACCTCGCGGTGCCGGTCGCGCGCGAGGGCGTCACCCAGGTCGGCTTCGACGGCACCGAGTCGCCCGACCTGTTCCGCTGGCGCGCCGGCAGCGAGGAGCTGCGCGACCACACCAACGCCGCCGACGAGCCCGAGCCGGTGCAGACCGGCGCGCTCGAGCTGCGCCTCGTGCGCGCACGCGACGTCAACGACGGATACACGCTGCTGGGCGTCGCGCGCCTCATCGAGCGGCGGCCCGACAACCAGGTGGTGATCGACCGCGCCTACATCGCGCCGCAAAGCCGCATCGACGCCAGCCAGCAGCTGTCGGCGCACGCCTCGCTGCTGCACGGGCTGATCCAGCAGCGCGCGCGCGCCCTCGCCTCGCGCATGGGCCAGTTGAGCCACGGCGTGTCGGAGATGGCCGACTTCCTCATGCTGCAGGCGCTCAACCGCTTCGAGCCGGTGTTCCGCCAGTACGCGCTCGCGCCGCATGTGCATCCGCGCGAGCTGCACCTGGCCTGCCTGCAGCTCGCCGGCGACCTGTCCACCTTCACCAGCGAGGCGCGGGTGCCGGCCGAGCATCCGCCCTATCGCCACGACGACCTGCACGCCACCTTCGCGCCGGTGGTCGAGGACCTGCGCCGAATGCTGTCGGTGGTGCTGGAGCGCAACGCCATCCAGATCGACCTGGCCGATCGCAGCCACGGCGTGCGCCTGGCGGTGTTCCCCGACGCCGAGCTGGCGCGCACCGCCAACTTCGTGCTGGCCGTCAACGCGCAGATGCCCGCCGAGCAGCTGCGCACGCGCTTTCCCGCGCAGTCCAAGCTCGGTCCGCCCGAGCGCCTGCGCGACCTGGTGAACCTGCACCTGCCGGGCATCACGCTGCGCTCGCTGCCGGCCGCGCCGCGCCAGCTGCCCTTCCACGCCGGCTTCCACTACTTCGAGCTCGACCGTGGCGGCGAGCTGTGGAAGCAGCTCGAGCGCAGCGGCAGCCTCGCGCTGTTCGTGGCTGGCGACTTTCCCTCGCTCGAGCTCGAGCTGTGGGCGATCCGCCAATGAGCGCAGGGACGCCCATGGACCCCTCGGCGATCAACGATCCCTTCGCCGCGCTCGACGATCAGCGCACCTTCATCAAGCCCACCCCCGGCGGGCGCACGTCCATCACCCGGCCTCTGTCCGACGCCGGCACCCAGCCCGACGCAGCCGCACCCGACCTGTCCGCGCCCGACCAGGGCCTGAACCCGCTGGTCGCGCTGGCCAACCGGCTGCTGCTGGTGGTGCCGCAGCTGCGCACCACCCGCCACGTCGACGACCCCGCCGCGCTGCGCAACTCGCTCGCCCAGGGCATCCGCGACTTCGCGGCCCGCGCCACGCAGCAAGGCATCGCGCCCGAGCGCGTGATGGCCGCGCGCTACGTGCTGTGCACCATGCTCGACGAGGCCGCCGCCGACACGCCCTGGGGCGGCTCGGGCGTGTGGGCGCGCCACAGCCTGCTGGCCATGTTCCACAACGAGGTCGAGGGCGGCGAGAAGGTGTTCCAGCTCATGGCGCGCCTGGCCGAGAAGCCCGACGTCAACCGCGACCTGCTGGAGCTCATCTACTGCGCGCTCACGCTCGGCTTCGAAGGCCGCTACCGCGTCATCGACAACGGCCGTGCCCAGCTCGAGGCGGTGCGCGACAAGCTGGCGCAGATCCTCAAGCAGCAGCGCGGCGACCATCCGCATGCGCTGGCCCAGCACTGGCAGGGGCAGCCGGTCGGGCGGCACGTGGCCCACAGCTGGCTGCCGCTCGCGGCCGCGGCGGGCGTGGCGGCGCTGCTGCTCATGGCCGTGTACCTCGGGCTGTCGTCGTCACTGGGCGGGCGCTCCGATCCGGTGTTCGGCCAGATCCAGAGCCTGCGCCTCACGCCGCCGGTGGTCAGCACGCCGCTGCCCGCGCCCAAGCCGCGCCTCGCGCAGTTTTTGCAGTCCGACATCAAGGCCGGGCTGGTCGCGGTGCGCGACGAGATCGACCGCAGCGTGGTCACCATCCGCGGCGACGGCGCATTCGCCACCGGCAGCGCCACGCTGCTGCCCGACCGCGAGGTGCTCATGGGCCGCATCGCCGATGCGCTGGCGCAGGTCAGCGGCAACATCGTCGTCACCGGCCACACCGACAGCCAGCCGATTGCGCGCTCCGCGCGCTTCCCGTCGAACTGGCACCTGTCCGAAGCGCGTGCCGCCACGGTGCGCGACCTGCTGGTCTCGCGCAAGGTCGCGGCCGAGCGCATCCGCGCCGAGGGGCGCGCCGACGCCGAGCCGGTGGTGGCCAACGACACGGCCGGCAACCGCGCGATGAACCGGCGCGTCGAGGTCACGCTCTTCGTCGGCCGCAGCGCCGAGAACAAGGCGGCGGGCAAATGATCAAGCGGCTGCTGGGCATCGTGTTCAACCGTTGGGTGCTGCTGGCCGTGCTGCTGCTGGCGATCGCGCTGGTGATCTGGATCGTCGGCCCGCTGGTCGCGATCGCCGAGGCGCGTCCGCTGGAGACCGAGTCGTCGCGCTGGATCGCGATCGGGCTCATCGCCGTGCTGGTGGTGGCCACCGCGCTGTGGAAGTCGTGGCGCGCGCGGCGCGGCAACGCGGCGGTCGTCAACCAGCTCATGGCCAGCGCGCCGGCCGGTCAGAAGGCCGCCGAAAGCCCCGACATGGTCGCCGTGCGCCAGCGCTTCGAGCAGGCCATGCAGACCCTGCGGCGCGCGCGCTTCGGCGCCGGCGGCATGCTGGCGGGATGGTCGGCGCGCCTGGGCGGACGCTACCTCTACGAGCTGCCGTGGTACCTCATCATCGGCGCGCCGGGCTCGGGCAAGACCACGGCGCTGCACAACTGCGGCCTCAAGTTTCCGCTCGCCGACGCGGTGGGCGACCATGCGGTCCACGGCGTAGGCGGCACCCGCAACTGCGACTGGTGGTTCACCGACCAGGCGGTGCTCATCGACACCGCCGGCCGCTTCACGACGCAAGACAGCGACCGCGAGAACGATCGCGCCACCTGGGGCGGCTTCCTCGGCATGCTGAAGAAGTCGCGGCCGCGCCAGCCGGTCAACGGCGTGCTGGTCACCGTCTCGGTCACCGACCTGCTCACGCGCGGCCCGGCCGAGCGCCGCCAGCATGCGGCAACCGTGCGCAAGCGCCTGCAGGAGCTGCACGAGCACCTGGGCATCCGCTTCCCGATCTACCTCATGGTCACCAAGTCGGACCTGATGGCCGGCTTCATGGACTACTTCTCCACGCTCGACAAGGAGCAGCGCGCGACGCCCTGGGGCGCCACCTTCCCGCTCAAGGACAACATGGCCCAGCGCCTGCAGCGCTTCGGCCAGGAATTCGACGCCCTGCACAAGCGCCTGAACGACGGCCTCATCGACCGCCTGCAGGCCGAGCGCGACCCGCAGCGGCGCGCCCGCATCTACGGCTTCGGCGGCCAGTTCGCCGGCCTGCGCGGCGTGCTGCAGGAGTTCATGGAGACGGTGTTCTCGCCCTCGCCCTACGAGGCCGAGCCGCTGCTGCGCGGGGTGTACTTCGTGAGCGGCACGCAGGAGGGCACGCCCATCGACCGCGTGCTGGGCTCGATCGCGCGCAGCTACCGCATCGAGCGCGCCGTCATCGCGCCCAACCAGGCCAGCGGCAAGAGCTACTTCCTCAGCCGCCTGCTCGGCGAGGTGGTGTTCGCCGAAGCCGGCATCGCCGGCACCAACCTCAAGTGGGAGCGCCGACGCCTGCTGCTGGCCCTGGGCGGCTACGCCGCGGTGGCGCTGGTCACCGTCGGCGCGATCGGCGCCTGGACCTTGAGCTACGTGAACAACCGGCGCTATGTGGACGACGTGGCACAGCGGGTCGACCAGGTGCGCGCGCTGGTGCAGTCCACACCCAACCGCGCCTCGCCCGACATCCTGCCCGTGGTGCCCGCGCTGGCCGCCACGCGCAGCCTGGCCGGCACCGGCGAGTCGGTGCCCTGGTCGCTCGGTTTCGGGCTGTACCAAGGCCCCAAGCTCGACAGCGCAGCGCACACCGCCTACGGCCGCATGCTGGTCGACGCGGTGCTGCCGCGCATCGGCTTGCGCGTCGAGGAGCAGCTGCGCCAGGCCGGCGTCGCGCCCGACAGCCAGTACGAGGCGCTCAAGGCCTACCTGATGCTGCACGACGTGCAGCACTTCGACGCCGATTCGCTCAAGGCCTACGTCGAGGCCGACTGGGACGCGCAGCTGCAGCGCTCGATCGATGCCGAGCAGCGCGCCCAGCTGAGCGAGCACCTCGACGCGCTGCTGGCCCAGGGCGCGGCGGTGTCGCCGCTGCCCGAAGACAAGACGCTGATCGACTTCCATCGCGCGCGGCTGGCCACGGTGACGCTGCCGCAGCGGATCTACAACCGCATGCGCCACCAGGGGCTGGGCAGCGAGTTCCCCGAGTTCACCGTGGTGCGCGCCGCCGGCAACAACGCCGCGCTGGTGTTCAAGCGCGTGAGCGGCGCGCCGCTCACGCGCGGCGTGCCGGGCCTGTTCTCGTACGACGGCTATCACCGCGGCTTCCAGAAAGAGGTCGCGCGCGTCGCGCAGCAGCTCGCCGAGGAGCAGGCCTGGGTGCTGGGCATCGCCGAGACGCCAAAGGATGCGGCCGCCACGGTGCGTGCCAACGAGCCGCTGCTCGACGACGTGCGGCGCATCTACCTCAACGAGTACGCGGCCACCTGGGACGCCTTCATCGCCGACGTGCGCCTGCTCGACATGACCACGCTCACGCAGTCCATCCAGATGGCGCGCCTGCTGTCGGCGCCCGACAGTCCGCTGCCGCCGCTGATGAAGGCGATGTCGCGCGAGACCACGCTGCTCGCGTCGTCGGGCAAGAACGTGATCGAGAAGGCAAGCGACAAGGCGAGCGACTTCCTCAAGAAGCAGCGCGACAGCCTGGCCGATGCACTGGCATCGAAGAAGGGCGACACGGGCCAGCGCATCGAGAGCCTGGTCGACGACCGCTTCGTCGGCCTGCGCCGGCTCGTCACCGCGCCCGAGGGCGGCAAGCCGCCGCTGGACGACACCATCGCGCTGATCGGCGAGGTGCACGTGCTGCTCAATGCGGTCGACAACGCGGTCAAGGGCGGCGCCGCGCCGCCGGCCTCGCCGCTGCCGGTCAAGGTCAAGGCCGAGGCGGCGCGCCTGCCCGAGCCGGTGCGCTCGATGATGGACAACCTGTCGCAGAACAGCGCGCAGGTCTCGCTCATCCTGGTCAGGCAGAACCTCGGGCAGGAGGTGAAGTCGCAGGTCGGCGAGTTCTGCCAGCAGGCGGTGGCGGGCCGCTATCCGCTGGACCGCGGCTCCGCACGCGACGCGACACCGGCCGACTTCGCGCTGCTGTTCGGGCCTGGCGGCAAGATCGACCAGGTCTTCCAGCAGAAGCTTGCCGCGTACGTGGACACCAGCGCACGACCGTGGCGCTTCCGCGCCGTCGACGGCGTGCCGCTGGGTGCCGACCACGGCAGCCTGCCGCAGTTCCAGCGCGCGCAGGCCATTCGCGAGACCTTCTTCCCGGCCGGCAACATGCCCTCGCTGCGGCTGCAGTTCAAGCCGATCGAGATGGATGCCACGCTCAAGCAGTTCGTGCTCGACGTCGACGGCCAGGTCGTGCGCTACGACCACGGCCCGCAGATCCCGGTGAGCGTGCAATGGCCCGGTCCGCGCGGCGCGCTGCAGGTGCGAGTGCAGGTCGTGCCGCCGGGCAACGGCACCACCGGCCTGGTCCACGAAGGGCCATGGGCGCTGCTGCGGCTGTTCGACCGCGTGCGCATCGACCCCACCAACGTGCCCGAGCGCTTCCGCGCCACCTTCGACGTCGACGGCCGCAAGGCGGTGTTCGAGGTGACAGCCAGCAGCGTGCGCAACCCTTTCCGGCTGCGCGAGCTGAACGAGTTCGCCTGCCCGTCGGGACTCTGAGGCACCCATGGCCTGGCCCGTGCCCGCCCCCGATGCCCGCGACATGCCGGGCTGGTACGGCAAGCTCGCGTCGCTGGGCGACTTCGCGCAGCGCCGCCTGCCGCCCGCGTGGCTGCACGCCTGCGACGCGTGGCTGTCGGCAGCGATGCAAAGCGGTCGCGACCAGCTGGGCGAGCGCTGGCTAGAGACCTATCTCACCGCCCCGCTGCTGCGCTTCGGCTGGGCGCCGGGCGTCGTCGATGGTCAGTGGTGGTTCGGGTTGCTGATGCCCAGCTGCGACAGCGTCGGGCGTTACTACCCGCTGCTGATCGCGCATCCGCGCACGCATGCGCCCGAGGACCGGATCGCGCTGGATCATCTGGAGCTGTGGTTCGACCATCTGGCGCAGGCGGCGATGCGCACGCTCAACGACACGCAGGGGACGGTGGAGGCGCTGGAAGCGGCGCTGAGCGAGGCACCACCATGGCCGACGCCCGGGCGCAGTGCGGGGATGGCGACGCGCACTGGCGTGCAGGGGGATCACCTGCGGCTGGGGCGGTCGGCGACTTTGTCACAGTGGCTGCATGCGCTGGCGGCGCAGCAGTTGTCGTCAAGGTTTGCGGGGTGCACGCTGTGGTGGAGGGTGACGGAGACGGGGGCGGATGACTCGGTGGATATCGTGCGGGGGTTGCCGGATGGGGCGGGGTTTGTGGCGTTGTTGACGGGGTCGAATCGGCGGTGATCTTCTGCTGCTGCGGTTTGCGCTGCAAAGCCGGACCCTTGTAGGGTGGGCTTCAGCCCACGCGGCGGTGAAGTGGTCGGCTCCTTTGATCCCAATTCCGGTGGCGACCCGTTGCGGTCCGTCAGCGCGCCGACTTCGATTCCCCATAGAGGTCAGTCGACGGTAGGCAAAAAGCTCGGTCGAAACACATCCGGCGGTTATGCACTTGCTGCGGTGCAGTTGCCAAGTTGTTGCGAATGCCCGTAAGCGGATGCCTGCACCGCCCGTCGAGTGCCGCGGTTGAACACGAGCCGCTGCCCACAACTCTGACGCGAGAGCTCGGATCTCGACTACGCCGCCTGTCGGTCGGCGTCGTGCCAAGTCTCGATTGGTCGGAGCGCGGACCTCAACTGTGAGAGCCGCACGAGCGTCGGGCACTCGTCCATCCGGCGATGATGAGCTTCAATGAGTCCCATCGGCACGTGAAGTAGCGCGGCGATGGTATTGCGTCCAGCATCGGTCTCGATGTTCAGCGCATACGACCAAATGTCCCGCACCCCTTGGTCTCTGAGGTTCTTAAGACGCTCTTCGTCGAACAGGACGGCCAAGTGAGCCTGATCGATGAAGTCGAGCACCAAGTCCAACGTATAGGATGTGCGGGCCCATAGAACTATTGGATTCTCAGCAGTCAGCTTCTGGACATTGTCGATGTTCAGTTCGTTGAGGCGATCGATTTTGTCGGGAACCATCCCTTGCAGCATCAACAACGACATGTTGCAAGGCAGGTTCTCCTTCAGGGGCCATCGTTGAGAGGGTATCTTGCTCTTGATCAGGTCTCGAACCTTGACGAGCAGTTCATCGATCCAAAGTGTGGGATTCCATCCGATTAGGAATCCGAGGATTGCCAGCCCGGCAGGGAAGGATCTTCCATCGATGGTGACACTGATGAGACTGTCCCGGATCGGTGGAACGGCTTCAACCACATGACGTGAAATGCCGGCGACAAGACAAGCGGCCAGCAATCGAACGGAGAGAAAGTAGTAAGTGATCGGATTCATGTCCTCGTTGTTTATTCGATTGACCAATTGGTTGATCATCCAGACATAAGCCGCGAGAAATGCCATCGATCCAATGAATACCGTTTCTGACTGGTACCGGCTCAGCGCAGTGATGTCACTCTGCGATGTGCCAGCCTCGGCGGCACGAATGCCGCCCAGTACGTAGCTCGGCTTCTGATCATTGCTTGCGAAGAGTTCGGCTCCGAAATAGCAAATGAATGAACATCCCCCGACGACGATCACGAGGAACCAGATCGGGATTTTGTGGGGACGGCTGGTGAACAAGTTTCCGACGTCTCGACGTTCGAAGTGACTTCTTGCAGCGGCGTAAATTTCCGTCGCTTTCACCGACTCAGGCAGATTCTCCAAGAGCCTAAGCACTTGGTAGCTCGCGCGTTGCTGAAGCGCCGTCGTAGCCAGCAAGAATCCGACCAACAGCAGCATGCTGCCGATTGCCTGGACATGCACGAAGCTCTGCAGAAATGTAGGCATCAGGATCTCCAATCGGAGTTCGAGAATCACGTACGTAAGGTCGTAGCATTGATCTTGATGACGCCAGCGGCTCTTGTCGTCCGCTTCTCTGATGAGGCCAGATTCTGGGTTCGCTCACCAAGGAGTGAGCTTGCCCTCGAGTTCCGGATCCCTGAACCAAGCCTAAGCGACTCGCTTTTGCTGGGCAGCGAGCCAAGCCCGTTCGAACTGCATGGGGCTGACGTAGCCCAATGTCGAGTGAAGTCGGCGATGGTTGTAGAAGGTCAGCCAGTCGACGACCTCGTCCATCGCCTCGCGCCGCGTGCGGAAGCGGCGCCCGTGCAACCGGCCCACTTTGAGCGAGCTCCACAGGCTTTCGCTGACCGCGTTGTCCCAGCAGTCGCCCTTGCGGCTCATGGAGGCGTGCATGTCATAGGCCTTGAGCGCACGCCGCAGGTCATCGCTGCAGTACTGACGCCCCCGGTCGCTGTGGAAGATCAAGCCCGCCTCAGGACGCCTGCGGAACCACGCCATGCGCAGTGCATCGAGCACGAGATCCGTGCGCATGTGCGGCTTCATCGACCAGCCCACGACCTGGCGACTGAACAGATCGATGACCACCGTCAGGTACAGCCATCCTTCGTCGGTGGCGATGTAGGTGACCACGTTGCCCGTGCAGGTGATTCGCCCCGCGAGTTCGGGCTCGGCCGGCGCCTTGTTGATGGCCTGGTTCAGCTTGCTCACGATCGCCGAGGCGCACCTTCGGCGCCACGAAACATCTTCGGGGTCAGGTCTCGTGTTTGCTAGCCCATTCAACGCCCTGCTTCACGCGAAACGCGAGACCTGACCCCACCACGTGGCTCTCATCGCCGTCTCCTGGCGCGGCCGCTGGTGGGCTGAAGCCCACCCTACGAACCACAGCGACCGCCATCGGCGGCGACGGCCCGCGTCTCGCTCTGCAAACGCGAGACCCAACGACATACTTCGGAAGGCGGAACGCCGACACTCATCGGCCGGGGGGATGAACAGCGACCGTTCACCCCCCGATCTCACCGCGCTAGCTCAAGCCCGCCTGCGCCGCGGCCGCGCCGTCTCCCCTTCCCCCTGCTCCTCCTCCCCCACCCGCTCGACAGCCCGAACCGCATCCTCCCGCCCTCTTCGGATCTGCTCCTCCCCTTCCTCGATCCCCTGCCGCATCCGCTCGCCCACTTCAGCCGCCGTGCGCTGAGCTTCTTCCGCCTGCTCGTGTGCGGTCTCCACAAGCCGGTCCAGCCCCTCGGCCGTCTGCGTGCCAAGGGCCTGCAGGCCATGCTGCAGCGTCTGCGCGACCGTCGCAGTCTGTGAATCGACGACACGACCAACTTCGCGCTGCAATTCGTTGGCCGCCTCGGTCGCGCGTTGCGCGGCGTTGGTGAACTGCTCTGCGCCCGTCGCGAACACGCGGCGCGCGCGTTCGTCGATCGACTCGAACCAGCCCGACCAATCCGGCAGGCCCAGGGCGGACGCCGCGCGTGCCTGCGTCTGCATCAGCACGCGTGCGGCCGCCAGGTTCATGTCGTAGATCTGACCGAGACTGCGCACGGCCAGCGTGCTGAGGTGAGCGGGCGAGTGGCGCCCGTTGGCTTCTTGGTTCTGTCCGGAACGGAATGCATGTGCCATGGAAGACTCCTGAGAAATGGTGTGGACGGCCCTTGCATCGGGCCGCATGGTGCAGAGCAACACGGGTGCCGGTCGAGCTGAAACAGCTCGAATTGATGCGCTGCACAAGACTCATGGCTCACAAGCTGGCGCCACCACTCGCCTTTCTGCCTTGCGCGTCGCTTCGGTCACCTGGCTGTCACACGCAGAGCGTGGCGAAGCAGTGAGGCATTTCTGCACTCATGTCCGTTCATTTCTACAGGAGAGAGAGGGCCGCGGCCTCGGAGGCTCAGTCGATCTGAATCCAGGCCACCCGCACCTGATTGCTCGGCAGGATCACCGGCCTCACATTGGCACGCGAGAGCCAGGTGAGCATCTGCCGATGCAACGGCAGGTAGTAGTACTGGTCGTGGACACGAGTCAGCGTGTCGCGCAGGAGCTGCGTACGCTTCTCGAGATTCATCTCTGCTGCAGCAGCATCGATCAGCCGATCAAGCTCGGCATCGGCGATGCGCCCGTTGTTGTCCCCACCCTTCTGGCTCTTCGCGTCCGGACTGTGCATCAACGGATCCATCGTCAATTGCGGATCGATCGTGGCCCCTCCCCATCCGTACATGTAGAAGCTCGTGTCGAAGTTCTGCACCTTCGGAAAGAAGATCGACTTGGGCCGCGCATCGACGCGCAGCGTGACCCCGATGCGCCCGAGCATGCCGACCAGGGCGACGCAGATCGCCTGGTCGTTCACATAGCGGTCGTTCGGGCAATCGATGGTGAGCTCGAAGCCGTCGGCATAACCCGCATCGGCCATCAGGCAGCGCGCCCGGGCCACATCGGCCGGCGGATGGACCTCCAGCTCGGCCGCAGGCTTGCAGCCCCGCGCGGCGACGGTCATGCAGGCGGTCGGCACCGACTGCTCGCGCATGATCGACTTCTTGAGCGCATGCACGTCGATGGCATGGAAGAAGGCCTCGCGCACCCGTCGGTCCTTCAGCGGGTTGCGACCCTTGACGCTCGAATACAGCAGCTGGTCGCGGAACTGATCTAGCCCGAGAAAGATCACCCGGTTCTCGGGGCCGCTGGTCAGCCGCACCGACGGGTCGCGCGAGAGGCGCAGCAGGTCCTGGGGCGGCGCGTCCTGGATCAGGTCGACACCCCCCGACTGCAGCGCGGCGACGCGGGTCGAGTCGTTGCCGATCGGCATGAAGATCACCTCGGTCACATTGCCTTCGAAGCGACCCCACCACTGCGGGTTGCGGACCAGCACGGTGCGGACCCCGGCCTCGCGCTGCTTGAGCATGAAGGGGCCCGTGCCCATCGCGTTGCGCGACGAGAACGCCTCCTCGTGCGAATTGAACGCCGGCACGCGATCGACCCGGTGGGCGATGCACCAGGCGCGGCTCATGATGAGGATCGCGGCCGCATGTTCCAGCATCAGCGGGTTGGGCCGCTCGAGGCGGAATTCGACGGTCTGTTCATCGATGCGCACCGGCTTGCCCATCGGCAGCGCGAACTGGCTGAGCTGCGAAGTGGGCTGCTGCGCGCGTTCGATCGAAAACACCACGTCGTCGGCGGTCAGTGGCGTGCCATCTTGGAACTTCACGCCGCGCCGCAGCGCAAATCGCCAGGTGGTGTCATTGACCGCGGTCCAGCCGGTGGCCAGCGCCGGCACCAGGTTCAGGTCACGGTCGCGCTCGACCAGGAAGTCGTACACCAGGTTGTTGATGTTGTTGGTGACTCCCTCGTTCACCGCGTGCGGGTCCATCGACTGGGTGTCGCCGCGTGCCGCCCAGCGCAGTGTCTTGGCCTCGACCGCGGCGGTCAGACAAAGGCCGATGGCAAGGGCCCACAACAGGCGGATGGCGCAGGCGCGCATGGTCACCGCCGATCGCTCGACCCGGCACCGGCCGGGTCGCCTTCGTCCACCTGCGCCCGCACGCGCGGCAGCGCCCCAGGAAATCGCCGCTGCATGAAGTCGATCAGCCCCTCCCGCACCTCGCACCGCAAATCGAAGTTCGGCCCCGACGCCGGCGAGCTGACCAGGATGCGCAGCTGCATCGCACGCTCGTTGGTGTCGGTGATCTGGACCACGCAGACCTTCCGGTCCCAGTTCATTGAAGCCTCGCACAGCCGCCTGGCTTCGTGCCGGATCTCGTCGACCGGCAGGGTGTAGTCGACCCACAGCAACACCGTGCCCATGATGTCGGCGCTGCGGCGGGTCCAGTTCTGGAAGGGATGGTCGGTGAACCAGCCCAGCGGGACGATGAGGCGTCGCTCGTCCCAGATGCGCAGGACGACATAGGTGGCGGTGATCTCCTCGACGCGTCCCCACTCGCCTTCGACGATGAGCACGTCGTCGATGCGGATCGGCTGCGCCAGCGCGATCTGCAAGCCCGCCAGCAGATTGCCGACGACGGACCTCGCGGCGATGCCGACGATCAGCCCGGCGACGCCCGCCGACGCCAGCAGACTGGCGCCGAGCTGGCGCACGCGCGGGAATGTCATCAGGATGAACGCCAGGCCCGCCAGCAGGATGGCGCCGCTGGCGATGCGCGACAGCACGCGCGTCTGCGTCTGCACGCGGCGCGCCGACAGGTTGTCCGCAACCTCGGCCGGATGCAGGGCGATCACGCCGTCGGCGACGCCGCGCAGCGAGCGGGTCGCCAGCCACGTCACGGCGGCGATGAGCAGCACGCCGTTCAGGTGCTCCGCGACCGCGAGCCCCAGCGTGCCGTCGGCCATGCCGTGCAGCACGAGCTGGAACGCCGCCAGCGGCACGACGATCTGCACCGGACGGTCGCACCGCCGCACCACCGAAAGCAGGACTGGCGAAAGCGCCGCGAGCCGCAGGACCCAGGGCCGCAGCAGCCGCTGGGCGGCCTGCGCCACGACGACGATGGCCAGGGCCAGCAGGGCGAATTGGCCCCAGGGGCCCGGGTTCAGCGCGAGCATGCCGCAGGCTATCACTGCACCTGCGCGAACACGTTGCGCGTCGATGCTTTTCGTTGCCAGGCGTGACGCGCGGGACCCGGGTTGCACCCGGGCTACGGGAGTGCCCCACGCCGTAGCCCGGGTGCAACCCGGGGCATGGGTCGGTGTCGCTACGCCTCCAGCTTGAACACCGCCACCGCATCCACCAAGCGCGCCGCCTGCTGCTTCAAGCTCTCCGCCGCCGCCGCCGATTCCTCGACCAGCGCCGCATTCTGCTGCGTCACCTGATCCAGCATCGTCACCGACCCGCTGACCTGGCTGATGCCCGAGGTCTGCTCGTGCGTGGCCGCGCTGATGTTGGCGATGAGGTCGCTGACGCGTTGCACCTGCGTGACGATGTCGCCCATCGTGCGGCCCGCGTCATCGACCTGGCGGCTGCCCACCTCGACCTTCTGGACACTGTCGCCGATCAGCGTCTTGATCTCCTTGGCCGCCTGCGCGCTGCGCTGCGCGAGGCTGCGCACTTCGCTGGCCACGACGGCGAAGCCCTTGCCGTGCTCGCCGGCACGTGCGGCCTCCACCGCCGCGTTCAGCGCCAGGATGTTGGTCTGGAAGGCGATCCCGTCGATCACGCCGATGATGTCGGCGATCTTCTTGCTCGACGCGGTGATCTGCTCCATCGTCGAGACCACCTGGCCCACCGTCGCGCCGCCGTGCGAGGCGACGTCGCTCGCGGCCTTGGCGAGCTGCTCGGCCTGCATCGCCGTCTCGGCGTTGGCCTTCACGGTGGAGGTGAGCTGCTCCATCGACGAAGCCGTCTGCTGCAGGTTGCTGGCCTGCGTCTCGGTGCGGCGCGACAGGTCGGCGTTGCCGCTGGCGATCTGGCTGGAGCCGGTGGCGATGCTGTCGCTGCTGGCGCGCACGCTGGACACCACCGACGCCAGGCTCTGGTTCATCGCCTTGAGCGCGCGCAGCAGGTCGCCGAGCTCGTTGCGGCTGTCGGCCTCGATGCGCGAGCCCAGGTCGCCCTCGGCCACGCGGCGTGCGATGCCGATCGCCTGCGCCAGCGGCACCGTGATGCCGCGGATCAGCATGACCGTGGTGGCCCACGCCAGCAGCAGCGCCAGCACGACCGCACCGACGAGCCACCAGCTCATGTGCGAGATGTGTGTCTCCACGGCCACCGCGTTGGCCTGGCCGCGCTGCGCGAGGTGATCCGACAGCTCGGTCGCTGCCCCCGCCCCCACGCGGTAGCTCGGGTTGATGGTGCCGATCAGCACGCGCTCGGCGTCGTCCCACAGGCCCGCCTTCACGGCCGCCGTGGCGTCGGCGATGGCCTTGAGGCCGAGGCCGCCGCTCTTGTCGTACCAGGCGTCGGCCAGGCGGCGCTCCTGCGGCGACTCGATCGCTGCCTGGTACTTCGTCCACAGATCGGTGATGCCGGCGGAGGCCTGCGCGATCAGCTTGTAGTGCGCGTCCAGCGGGTGGTCGTGCATCTTGTGCCAGTCGAACGCGGGGTTGTGCTGCAGCGCCTGCAGCACCTGGCTGCGGTTGGTCTCCATCAGCAGCTTGATCTGCGCGAAGGTCGCTTCCGACCGGGCATCGCGCAGCGAGATGTCCTTGTAGGCCTGGCGCGTCTGCGCCGTGCCGTACAGGCCGAAGGCGCCGATGCCCGCGACGACGAGCATCAGCAGGCCGAGCACCGAGATGATCAGCGTCTTGATCTTGATGTGGGCAAGCATTTTTTGAACTCCCTGGTTGAATCCGGAAATCGTCAGGCGGCGACGCGCTGGCGCTTGCAGCGCCCGAAGAAGTCGCCGAGGCCGGCGTCGAGGTCGTCGGCGTCCTCGAACTCGAGATAGGTCACGTCGCACAGGTTCTGCAGGTCCTTCAGCAGCGTGGTCTTGATCGGCGCGTGCTTCCACACCAGGAACAGCACCGGCGTGCAGGCGCCGCTGAACACGTGGTACGAGAGCTCGAAGGCGCTGCTCTCGCTCATGCCGACACGGATGTTCACGAAGGCGTCGGCCTGCGCGAGCCGCGCCAGGCGCCACGCGCGGAAGGCCTGCGGCGTGAACGGCTGGCCGGACTCGGCTTCGAACGACGCGCGAAAGGTGTCCGCGCTCTCCGCCTGATGACCCGTGAGGTACCGGAAGGCGTGCGGCGTGCCGTTGTGGCGCTCGATGCGATCGAGCACCGAGGCGATCAGCGCCTGCTGCCCCAGGCCGGATTCGGTGAGCGGCTGGCGGATGAAGAGCTTCAGCCCCGCGTCTTGCGCGGGCACCTCGAAGCCGGCCGTCGCGCGGCCGGCGCGCTCGCCGGCCATGAAGGCATGCCACAGGCGGTCGTCCTGGCGCGCGGCGCGGTTCTTCAGCAAGGTCCGGGCGGTGGCGATGGAGTCCGCGACGAGCGAGCCGCGCGGCCTGAGCATCAACGCGTCCTGCGACTCGGCCACGCCGGCCAGGAAGGCCGACGACAGCTGCTGCCGCAGCGGCGACCGGTCACCGGGCCTGGTGCCGGGCGGCGGGTACAGGCCGTCGAGCAGCGCGCCCACGTCCCCCGGGCCCCAGGGGCGCTGGCGTGGTGGCGCGTGAAGGCTGCGAGCGAGCTCCACGCTGCCTTGAGGGATGAAACGGTCGATGCTCCCCATGATCTCTCCGATCTGTTGGCTGATGCTTCCAAGGCATCCGCTCGAACAGCGGGAGACGCAAGAAACGGGAAAGCGGCGCGAATGCGCGAGGCTGCCGGCTTCGGCACACGTGTCGAAGCAGCCGGGGACAGAAGAGTCCAACCCTGGTTGTCTTGGCAACCCCGCTGTCATGGCTTTCGCTTTAGACCGGAAGCTTTGCGACCCCGACTTTCGAACGGGTGTGCCTTTGTCAAATGGACGCGGTCAGGCGTCCTGGGTCAGTTTATCGGCGACGCGAGCGCGCGCTTGAGCGGACACAGCAGCGACTGTGATGCATTGATCGAACGAGCGGGATTCGTTGTCCCGGTGTCCTGGCCCGCGACGCGGGATGCGGGCCTCGCAGTTTGCCGAAGCCTTTCTCGAGTGGAGCCATGCCTGCAGCATGCCGGCCTTTCCCGGCACCTGCCAGCTGCACCGCGCCGCAGTCCTCGGCGTGCGCGGCGAGCTCGAACGCGCCGCCTCCGAAGTCCGCGCCGCGGCTGCGATGCTTGCGCAGGTGGCCCCCTTGGCCGAAGGCGACGCTGGGGTGGGACCCGCAGCCCGGCCTGGCGCGCCTGCACCTGCTGACCGGAAAACCCGAGCTCGCGCAGCGCGGACTCGAGCGCGCACTCGAGGAGGCCGACTGGACCCTGCGCGAGCGCCGCGGCCAGCTCCTGTGCCTGCTGGTGCGCGCGGCCGTGATGGCAGGCGACGCGGAGCGCGCGCGCGAAGCGCTGCAGACGCTGCATGCCGATCCGCAGATGCTGGCCAACGAGGCACTGAAGGCGATGCACTGCGGCGCGCAGGCGGAGCTGGCACTGCACGACGGCGAGATCAAGCTTGCGGCGAACAAGCTGCGCCACGCCGTGCGCCACTGGCGCGAGGTGAGCTCGCCGGTCGGCGAGGTGTGAGACACGCGTGCGCCTGGCCGAGTGCCGCACCCGGATGGGTCTGCTGCGCAAGGCGCTGACGCTCTCGCACCGTCCGCAATGAGGTGCGGCGAGCGCTCGCGCTAGTCGAGCCGGCGCCGGGAGCTCCACGGGTCGTCCGGCAACTGCGGGGCGAGCTCGGCCTGGTCGAACTGCGTCGTGAGCGAGCCGAAGGTCGTCGAGAACTCGTCGTCGTCGAGCGTCAACTCCGAGACCTCGAGATCCGCAATGGATGGCGGCGGAGCTTGGTGTATCGAATGGCGTCCGAACTGGCCCATCATCGTCTCCTGGCTTGCCGGGGAGCGCTGGTCGACGACGGCGCGCGTCCCTGTTCGCCGACTGTGAGCCGTTCGTCACGCCTTGCAAATCCCCGATTCGCAGGTGGGCTCTCGAGGCAAATCGGGAAGCCAGCACGCTTCCAGCGGGTTGGCACCCGCTTGCCGTTCAAGTCGAAGAATCGGGCGCCGACAACGCCAGCTGATGCCAATCTGCGCGTCGTTGCCACTGTCCGGAGTAGTACCTATGAACTTGAAGAACATGACCGTCCGAAGGAAGTTGACCGTCGCCTTCGGCATGCTCGCAGCCATCGTCTTCCTCGTATCAGGGCTTGCACTGAGATCCTTGAGCGAATCCAACGATCGCTTCGTCGACTACGTCACGGGAATCAATGCGCGGCTGCTGCTGTCCTACGAGGTTCGCACGGCCGTCGAGCGGCGCGCCATCGCGGCACGCAATCTGGTCCTCGTGACCGAGCCGCAAGATCGGGATGCTGAGAAGGCTGCGGTCACCAAGGCCCACGAAGACGTCCAGCAGCGGATGGCCAAGCTGATGAAGATGGCGTCCGAGCCGGGCGTGTCCGACACGGCGCGAAAGCTCGTTGCCGACATGGAAAAGGTCGAGAGAGCGTACGCACCGGTCGCCTTGGCCATCGTCGAGCTGGCACTCGGCGGCAAGCACGAGGAAGCCGTCAACAAGATGAACAAGGAGTGCCGGCCGCTGCTGGTCGCGCTCATGCAGGCGGCACACGAATACCGTGACTACACCATCGATCGGTCGAACAAGCTTGTCGAGCACGCCGCCTCCGAATTTGCGCATCAGCGCAACCTGCTGATCCTCGGCTGCCTCCTGGCGTTCGCCTTGGCGGGCGTCGCGGGCTTTCTCATCACCCGCAGCCTGACCCGTGCGCTGGGCGGCGAGCCGGCCGAACTCGGCGCCGTCATGCAGCGCGTGGCCGATGGCGACCTGAGTGCGCGCATCGAGCTCAAGTCAGGCGACGCCTCGAGCGTCATGGCGGCTGCCGCGCGCATGCAAGGCGCCCTGTCCCAGGTGGTTTCCAGCGTCCGGCAGAACTCCGAGAGCCTGGCCACTGCCAGCGCGCAGATCGCCCAGGGCAACCAGGACCTGTCGGGCCGCACCGAAGAACAAGCCAGTGCGCTGCAGCAGACGGCGGCGACGATGGAGCAGTTGGGCACCACCGTGCGCAACAACGCCGACAGCGCCAAGCAGGCCAACCAACTTGCGCAGGGCGCCTCGGTGGTGGCCGCGGAAGGCGGCGAAGTGGTCGGCCGCGTGGTCGTCACCATGCAAGGCATCAACGACAGCAGCCGCAAGATCGGCGACATCATCAGCGTCATCGACGGCATCGCCTTCCAGACCAACATCCTGGCCTTGAACGCAGCGGTCGAGGCTGCCCGTGCCGGTGAGCAGGGCCGCGGCTTCGCCGTGGTGGCGTCCGAAGTTCGCAGCCTGGCGCAGCGCAGCGCCGAAGCGGCCAAGGAGATCAAGACACTGATCGGCCGCAGCGTCGAACAGGTCGAGCAAGGCACCGTGCTGGTCGACCAGGCCGGCAAGACGATGGGCGACATCGTGAGCTCGATTCAGCGTGTGAGCGACATCGTGGCCGAGATCACCTCGGCGAGCGCGGAACAGAGCTCGGGCGTGCACCAGGTCGGCGAGGCCGTCAGCCAGATGGACCAGGCGACGCAACAGAACGCCGCGCTGGTGGAAGAAAGCGCCGCTGCCGCGGAAAGCCTGAAGGCCCAGGCGCAGCAACTGGTGCACGCCGTCGCGGTGTTCAAGCTGTCGCAGCAGGTCCACTGACGAGCGGGCTGCAGCCCGCAAGGCGCGAGCTGGACCCGGACCGATGGGTCACCTTGGCGCCGGCGCGATGACGAGCGATCCCCGGTCTTGCAGTGCGCCGTCTGCGCTCATCGTGACGACGACGATCTCGCCCGGCGACGGGCTGCGACCGGTCAAGGCCTGGATGTTCGCGCCGTGCGTGACGACGAGCAGGACGCCGGGCCCGCGCCAGCGGCCGATCAGGGTGCGTGCACCCTCGGTGAGCTCGGCGCGTCGGTCGCTCAACATGAGCGCATTGGCGAACGTGGGCTCGATCAGCACCGCGCCTACGTTCATCAGCCTGGCCGTGTCGAGGCAGCGGCACCAAGGCGAGCTGATCACCTTCGCGATCCGGATCCGCTGCGCCTTCAGCCTCGCGCCGATCGCGCGTGCATCGGTGCGTCCCTGATCGCTCAGGTTGCGCTGGGTTGCGCAGTCGTCGAGTCGCCAACCCGGCGGGTCACCTGCGCCGGGGGCGTCGGTGTGACGCATCAGGGCCACCACGGCGTCGGCGCTGCGCAGCGCTGCCCATGCGGCCGCGTCGTCCGCCCACGCCGGCCGCAGGGCAAGCAAGGCCCATGAAAGGACGATCGCGCTGCGCATGGTGACTGGGTTGTAGCCGATCCGAGGCGTCGGTGTCATCCATGACCCGCGAAATCGATGTGCTTGCCGTCGGTACGTACTTCGGCGGACAGCAGACGTTTGTCGCGCTGATCTCACCACAGAGCCACAGAGCCACAGAGGTTGCACAGAGAAGAATCAATCAATGAATTCCTCTGTGCTCCTCTGCCCAAGTTCAACTGGTCGTCGCAACGCTGCTTTGCTCGGCAGAGCGTAGCAGTTCGTTGAATGCCTCGGCTGGCGTACGCCAGCCGAGGGTTTTGCGCGGTCGCGTGTTCAATGCAAGAGCCACTGCGTTCAGCTC
>DASUZE010000003.1:0-39293 GCA_036377015.1 Piscinibacter sp.
CGCCATCGTTGCCTGCATGCGAAAGATGCTGACCATCCTCAATGCCATGGTCCGCGACGGCGCCACCTGGGACCTCACCAAGCACGCTGTCGTCTCGGCTCCGCGCGCTTGACTTCAGACACAGTTGCTCTGTGGTTAAAAGTGCTTTGAGCTAGACCCTGACCCCATCGACCGTGAAATCGCCGCCCACGCCGCCAGCTGCGCATCGCGCGCATCGATTCTCGCGATCGGCACGCCCAGCTGCTGCGCCACCTGCACGTGGCGGCGGGCGAGCTCGGCGTCGCCGATGACCTGCACCGGCTCGGCGCCGCGGCCGAATCGCTGCAGCGCGTCGTGCCACTCGGCACCGATCAGCACGCCGCTCAGGTGGTCGCGCGCCGAGGCCGCCGCCATGTCGCCCGCGACGACGCGAGCGCGGCACTCGAACAGCGCGTGCGACAGGGCCGCCCGGCCGCTGGCACGCACGCCCTCGGCGAAGGCGGCCTCGTCGGCCATCGGCTCGTGCATCAGCGCGGCCAGCGTGCCGTGCTGCGACAGCAAGGCGAACAGCTCGCCGGTGAGGTAGGTGGAGAAGCGCTCGATGCCGCCGTCGCGCAACACCACCCACTTGCTGTGCGTGCCGGGCAGCACGAAGCGACCGTCGCGATGGCCCAGCGCGCACGCACCCAGGAGCTGCGTCTCCTCGCCGCGCATCACGTCGACGCTGCCATCGCCGTCGCGCCAGCGCACGCCCGGCACGATGTGCACCTGCACGCCGGCCGGCGCATCGGCCACCGCATGCAGCCGCGTGGCAAGCGAGTCGAGCGCGAGCGGCGCGTCGGCATAGGGCACCGCATGCCAGCCCTGCGCACTGCCCACCATGCCCGACAGCAGCACCCGCGCCGACGCCGCCAGCGGGCCGATGCGCTGCAGTGCGTCGGCCAGCGCCTGCGCGAAGCGACCGCCGCAATGGAGCATGCCGGCGTCGTCGTCGAATTCGCGCAGCGGTTGCGCCTGCGGGTCCAGCGCCCAGACGCGCCGGCGCGAGGTACCCCAGTCGATGCCCACGATGGCGGCCGGTGGTGAGGGGCGCACAATCATCGGTGCAACGCGGTAGAGCGATGAATCATCATATGATACGCGCAGACACCTTGTTCCCTCGTCCATGAAGCCCCTGCGCACCATCGCCAGCACCTATTCCGGCCGCAACCTGCACGGCCAGGTCGTGCACGAGCTGGGCCGACGCATCGTGGGCGGCAGCTGCCCGCCCGGTCAGGCCCTGCCCAATGAAGAGGAGCTGTGCCGCGAGCTCGGCGTGAGCCGGACCGCGCTGCGCGAGTCGGTGAAGGTGCTGGCGGCCAAGGGGCTGGTCGAGTCGCGGCCACGCATCGGCACCCGGGTGCGGGCCAACGAGGACTGGAACATGCTCGACCCCGACGTGCTGGCCTGGCGCTGTGCCACCCTGCCCGACGCGCGCTTCGTGATGCAGCTCAACGAGATGCGCGAGATCATCGAGCCGGCATCCGCCGCGTTGGCCGCGCGCAACCGCAACCAGGCCCAGCTGCGCCACATCGAAGACGCCTACGCAGCCATGGCGGCGGCGGAGAACATCGACGACTGGGTCAGCGCCGACCTGCAGTTCCACATCGCCATCCTGTCGGCCACCAACAACCCGCTGCTGCGCCCGCTGGGCGCGATGATCGGCACGGCGCTCGAATCCTTGCTGGTGCTGTCGGCGCGCAAGGCCGGCGACTTCAAGGTGGCGTTGCCCGAGCACGCCGCCGTGCTCGAGGCGATCCGCAGGCAAGACAGCGACACGGCGCAGCAGCGCATGGCGGGCCTGCTTGCCGACACGCGCGGCCGGCTCCTCAAGCCGACACCGCGCCCGCGCGTGACCGCCCCGCGTCGCCGCGCCCGCGCGTAGCCCTTGCTCCCGGGTTGCACCCGGGCTACTCAGCACGGTGCATTTGTATGACAATAAGACGAACTCATCTCAGGGGCACGCCATGGCGAACGCCAAGCCCAAGCGTCGATCGCAGCACTGGTTCGGCGGCAGCGATCGCGACGGGTTCATCCATCGCAGCTGGATGAAGAACGAGGGGCTGCCTGACGACAGCTTCGACGGGCGGCCGGTGATCGGCATCTGCAACACCTGGTCCGAGCTCACGCCCTGCAACCACCACTTCCGCGAGCTCGCGCAGCGCGTCAAGCAGGGCGTGTTGCAGGCCGGCGGGCTGGCGCTGGAATTCCCGATCAGCTCGCTGGGCGAGACCCTGATGCGCCCGACCGCGATGCTGTTCCGCAACCTCGCCAGCATGGACGCCGAGGAAGCCATCCGCGCCCATCCGCTGGACGGCGTGGTGCTGCTGGCCGGATGCGACAAGACCACGCCGGCCACGCTGATGGGCGCGGCCAGCGTCAACCTGCCCGCGCTCCTCGTCTCGGGCGGGCCCATGCTCAACGGTCGCTACCGCGGCCAGCGCATCGGCTCGGGCACCCATGTCTGGAAGTTCTCCGAGATGGTCAAGGCCGGCGAGATGAGCACCGCGCAGTTCATGCAAGCCGAGAGCTGCATGTCGCGCTCGGCCGGGCACTGCATGTCGATGGGCACCGCCTCGACCATGGCGTGCATGGCCGAGGCCCTGGGCATCGCCATGCCGGGCAACGCGGCGATTCCGGCCGTCGACTCGCGTCGCTACGAGCTCGCGCAGCGCGCCGGCCGGCAGATCGTCGAGCTCGTGAACCACGACGTGCGTCCGGCGCACATCCTCACGCGCCAGGCCTTCGAGAACGCGATCCGCGTGTGCGGCGCGATCGGCGGCTCGACCAACGCGGTGGTGCACCTGCTCGCGCTGGCCGGCCGCGTGGGCGTGCCGCTGGACCTGGACGACTGGGACCGCCTCGGGCGCGAGGTGCCCACGCTGGTCAACCTGATGCCCTCCGGCGAGTACCTCATGGAGGACTTCTACTACGCCGGCGGCCTGCCGCTGGTGATGAAGCGCCTGCTCGACGCCGGCCTGCTGCATGGCGATGCGCGCACGGTGTCGCTGGCGACGCTGCGCGAGGATGTGGCCGAGGCCGAGTGCTTCGACGACGAGGTGATCCGTCCGCTCGAGCGGCCGCTGGTCGCGAACGGCGGCCTGGCCATCCTGCGCGGCAACCTCGCGCCCAGCGGCGCGGTGATCAAGCCGTCGGCGGCCAGCCCCGCGCTGATGCGCCATACCGGCCGCGCGGTGGTGTTCGAGAGCATCGAGCACTACAAGGCGCGGGTCGACGATCCCGACCTGGCCATCGACGCGAGCAGCGTGATGGTGCTGAAGAACTGCGGCCCGAAGGGCTATCCGGGCATGGCCGAGGTCGGCAACATGGGGCTGCCGTCCAAGCTGCTGCAGCAAGGCGTGACCGACGTCGTGCGCATCTCCGATGCGCGCATGAGCGGCACGGCCTACGGCACCGTGGTGCTGCACGTCGCGCCGGAGGCGGCCGTGGGCGGCGTGCTGGCACTCGTGCAGGACGGCGACGAGATCGAGCTCGACGTGGCGGCACGCAAGCTGGAGCTGCACGTGGCCGACGAGGAGCTGGCGCGGCGAAGGGCGCAGTGGCAACCGCCCGCGCCGCCGGCGGCGGGGTATGTGCGCTTGTATGTCGACCATGTGCAGCAGGCCGACCAAGGCGCCGACTTCGATTTCCTGCGCGGCTGTCGCGGGGATGCGGTGCCGCGCGAGTCGCACTGAACGGAGCGACGAACCCGGGTTGCACCCGGGCTACGGGGTTGTAGCCCGGGTGCAACCCGGGGAACGCATCGCTCAGCCCTTGCTCTTCTCGATCCACCGATCGATCTTCGCCTCCAGCACCCCCAGCGGCAGCGAGCCACTGCCCAGCACCTGGTCATGGAAGGCCGGCAGCGAGAAGCGCTCGCCCAGCGCGGCACGCGCCTTGTCGCGCAGCGACTCGATCTTCATGCGGCCGATGGCATACGACAGCGCCTGGCCCGGCGAGACCATGTAGCGCTCGATCTGCGCCCGCGCGTCGCGCTCCGGAAAGCCGGTGTGGGCGGCGAGGTACTGGATCGCACGCTCGCGCGACCAGTCCTGGGCATGCAGCCCCGTGTCGACCACCAGCCGCACCGCACGCAGCATGGCGTAGCTCAGGTGGCCGAGCCAGGGGCCGGGATCGTCGTAGACGCCGAGCGGCTTGCCCAGCGTCTCCGCGTAGAGCGCCCAGCCTTCGCCGTGGGCGTCGTGGAAGTAGTGACGCTGGAAGCGCATCAGCGGCAGTTCCTGCGTCAGTGCGGTCTGATAGTGGTGGCCGGGCTGGCCCTCGTGCAGGAAGAGCGAGGCCATGCGCGCGACGGGGTACTGCGCCGGGTCGGTGATCACCGCGTAGAAGATGCCGGGCCGCGACCCGTCCAGGGCGGGCGCACTGTAATGGTCGCTCGCGGTGTCGCGCGTGAGCTCCGGCTCGGGCCGGATCTCCAGCGCCGCCTTGGGCACGCGGCCGAAGAGCTTGGGCAGCTGCGGCGCGATGCGGCGGTTCAGCTCGGCATAGGCCTCCAGCACCTCGGCCTCGGTGCGGAACGGCTTCGCCTCGGGCCGCTTGCCGTGCCAGACCAGGAAGTCCTCCAGCGAGCCCTCGAAGCTGAATTTCGCCTGCACCTGGGTCATCTCGGCGCGCAGCCGCTGGACCTCGGCGAGGCCCAGCGCGTGGATCTCCGCCGGGCTGGCCGCGGTCGTGGTGTGGCTGCGCACGAGCTGCGCATACCAGGCCGCGCCATCGGGCAGCGAGCCGTAGCCTGCGCCCGACCGACCCCGCGGCAGGTAGTCGCGCTCGACCACCTCGACCAATCGCACCACCGCCGGCACGACCTGCCCGCCGACGACGTCCCGATAGGCGCGCTCGAGCCGCTGGCGATCGGCGTCGGGCAGCTGCTTCGGAATGCGCCGCAGCGGCTCGGCCAGGCCATTGCGCTCGACGTCCGGCCGCGCCAGGCTGCGCAGCATGGGCAGCATGCGCTCGATGATGGCGGTGGGCAGCACGATCCCGCGCTTCACGCCCTCGCGCAGGTTGGCCGCCGCCTGATCGCACCAGCCGGGCAGGCGGCGCAGGCGGGCCAGGTGGCGCTCGTGATCGGTGGCCGTGGCGAAGGGCGACAGCGCGTTGTCGGCCGCCGCGGCCATCATGAACAGCGGATTGCCGGGCATGTGGCTCAGCGGTATCAGGTGGTCGGGGAAGCGTCGCTGCGCCAGGCCATCGGCGAGGTGCTGCTCCAGCACATCCCAGGCGATGCCGTCGGCCTCGGCCAGCCGGCGCCGGTCGATCCGGCGCAGCGCGCCCAGCAGCCGGCGCTGTCTCGCCTCCTGGCTGCGCCGCCGCGCGGGCCAGATGTCCTCGGGGATCGCCGCGGCCTGCGCGGGCGTGGCCAGGCCCAGCATGCTGGCCCAGAACGGGGAGTCGTCGAGCAGGGCGTCGAACGCCTGGTCGGCCAGCGCGCCCAGCGGCGTGTTCGCGGCCGGCGCGGCCAGCAGCGGCGTGGCGAGCGAGCCCAGGAACGCCTGGAGCAGCCGGCGACGACGGATGGGATTCAGCATGCGGCCTCCCTGGCGCGAATGGTGGGGGCGCAGGATAGGACAGATCCGCACATTTGCGGCTTGTAGGGTGGGCTTCAGCCCACGTGGTGCCTCAGGCTGCGAGCGGTTCGTCGTTCGCCGCGGGGGCATTGACCTGCGGCGGCTGCTCGCGATCGAGCTCCCCGCCCAGCGCCGCCACCAGGTCGGCGATGAGCGGCGCCAGCTCGCCGGTGGTGATCGCCACGTCGGCGTCGAAGCCCGCATCGGGTCCGGCGCCTTCGATCACCACGTCGAGCAGCTTCACCTTCTTCAACGCCAGCGTCTCGGTGAGGACGAAGGACACGCGCGCATTCCAGGTCATCGCGAGCTGCGTCGGCAGCTTGCCCTGCGCGATGTGCGCCGCGACCTCGTCGATCTCCAGCGTGTGGCGCGCGTAGCGCACCGTCGCCTTCTCGCTGTCGGGCTGCTTGAGCTCGCACTCGCGGTCGAGGCTGAAGCCGGCGGGACCTTGCTGGTCGCTCAGCCAGGCCGACATGGCCGCCGCCGGCGACAGCTCGGTCTGCAACGGGCGCAGCACGATGCCGTGGCCCAGCAGCTCGACCAGGCGGGTGACGATGGCGTCGGCCTTCTTCGCGCTCGCGGCGCCGACGATCACGAGCCGCGAGCGCAGGTCGATCCACACCGGCGTGAAGGCGCGCTTGGGAAAGGCGCGCGGCAGCAGCGCATGGACGATCTCTTCCTTGAGCTCCTTGGCCCGTTTGCCCTTGGGCCGGCGGCCGGTCTCGGCCTCGACCTGGTCGAGCCGGGCTTCCAGCTCGCTGCGCACGACCGACCCGGGCACCGCCTTGGTCTCGGTGCACAGGCGCAGGATCCAGTGCCCCGCGATGCTCTCCACGAGCGCCGCGTGCTTCTCGCCGCGCGGCTCCAGCCAGCCGGCCGATTCCATCTGCGTCGCGCCGCAGGCGCAAAAACGCGCGGCGGCGAGTCGCTCCTGCACGTCGGCAAGCGTGGGAGCATTCCAGGAGACGATGCGGTAGACGAGGGCGTTCTTGAACATGGCAGGCGGTGGGTCCGGGGCGCGGATTGTAGGGGCGCCCCACGCCGGCCGCGAGGCCGGCTCGTCAAACACGCTGGAGCCTCCCTCCCGGAGGGAGGCTGGAGGGAGCGGTCGGACATGCTGGAGCCCCCTTGGTAGGGGGCTCGGGGGAGCCGTGCGATCAACCATGCCGTCCGAAGGACGGCGTCGGCATCGCGCGGCGGCCGACCCTTACATCGGCTGCGTGTCGGCCCAGCCGCCTTGCAGGCGCACCACCGGCAAGGGCGTGACCGCGGGCGCCGGTGCATCGTTGGCCGCCGGCACGACCTCGTGCAGCTTGGGCATGGCGCTGCGCCGGCGCTGCAGCTCGAAGGTGGTCAGGCGTCGGCGGTACTCGGAGACCAGGCGCTGCAGCTCGTCGATCTGCTTGCGGGCCTGGCCCATCATGCGCAAGCTGGCCTGGTGGGTGTCGTCGAGCTTGTGCAGGCGCCGCGCCAGCACCTGGATCTGGCGGACGTGCCACCAGCGGGTCGCGATCCAGGCGGCGACGGCGCCGGCGGCCACGGCCAGCACGGCCTGCCACAAGTCGATGTTCATGTTGTTCCCTCTGCCGGCCCCTCGCCCGCACTGCACGGCCATTCAGCCACAGGCGCCGCCGCGCGGCGAGGGCCGGTGAACGCACTTCGCACGTGACTGCACGTTTTCTCGCTCTCGGTGCGCTGCCGCGTGAATTCGTGGCGCCCGGCGTTCGGCGCACGCCACAGCCTAGGCGCCGCGCTCGGTCCGGGCGAGCCTTTCCTGGCGCTGCCGGCGCAGGTCGACGCATTGCGGATGAGCCCGCCAGCGCGACTCCTCGCACTTGCGCTGCACGCAGACGCCGCGGGCGAAGAAGGTGCGATCGGCGCAGGCCTCGCGCGGGCCGGTGCGGGTCCACCCCGAGGACAACTTCACAGGCGCCGCGGCGGATCGCTTCTTCAGCGGCGGCGCCGCCTTGTTGGGCGGGCGCAGCGCCGTGCTCGCCGCCTGCATCACGGCCGGCAGGCGCGGCTCGGCCGCCGGCAGCTCGCGCGCCACCGGCGTCAGCACCACCGTCTTGAGCGTCGGCGCCGCCTCGCCGGCGTCGACCGGGGGCTCGGCCGCCGGCGGCACATGCGGGCGCGGCAGCGCAGCCGTGCCGGCAAAGGTCGCGGCCTGCTGCGCCAGCGCGCGCCAGGTTGCCGCCGCGGGCTCGGGCTGGCGGGCGTCGTTGAGCAAGGTCAGCGCCGCGCCGCACACCGTGGCGACGGCGCCCAGGGCGGCCACCACCAGCGAGCGGGGCGATCGAGGCCAGTGCGGCAGCCGGCGCGGTGCCACCGGCAGTACCGGCGTGGACACCAGCCGGATGGTCGGGTCCCAGGGCCGCGACGTGGCTCGTTCGAAAGCGATCGATTCCGCAGCGGCCATCTCGGGCATCGGGCGCGGCAGCGGCGGGGCCGGCACGGGCGCCTCGATGTCGACCTCGTCGCCCGTGCCCATGACGCCGATCGACATCGGCCGCGGCGGCGTGATCAACCCGTCGAACGCGCTGCACAGCTCCTGCACGCTTTGCGGCCGGTCCTGCGGCCGCACCGCCAGCGCCCACTGGATGGCGGCCAGGAAGCTCGCCGACACGCCCGGCGGCGGACGCAAGGTCAGCAGCGGCATCTCGTCCTGCAGCGAGCGCACCGTCGAGGGCGGCGGCGGCATGGCGGTCAGCATGTACACGACCACCGCGCCCAGCGCGTACAGGTCGGTCCAGGGCCCTTGCCGCAGCGTGCTCGCCTCGGCGTATTGCTCGATCGGCGCGAAGCTGGGCTTGAGCACGGCGGTGATGGTCTGGGTGCGATCGCCGATGACCCGGCGCGCCGCCCCGAAGTCCAGCAGCACCGGCTCGCGCTCGCCGGGCAGCAGGATGTTGTCGGGCGCGATGTCGCGATGGTAGATGCCTTGCGCGTGCAGCATCGCCAGCGCGTCCAGCAGCGGGTCCAGCACGCCACGCAGCCAGGCCTCGGTGGGCGGCGAGCGCATCGCGCTGCGCATCTCGCGCAGGGTCGGGCCGCGCACCCAGGGCATCACCATGTAGGCGCTGCCGTTCGCTTCCCAGAAGCGGTGGACCTTGACCACCGCCGGATGGTCGAAGCGCGCGAGGATGCGGGCCTCGTTCACGAAGGAGCGCAGGCCGGCGGCGTAGATGGCGCCGAACTCCGCGGAGCGCACCGCCACGCGCAGGCCCTCGGCGCGGTAGGCAAGCTGCACCGGCAGGTATTCCTTGATCGCGACCTCGCGGTCGAGCGAATGGTCGTGCGCCAGGTACACCGTGCCGAAGCCGCCGTTGCCCAGGATGCGCAGGATCTCGCAGTCGTCCAGCCGCGTGCCGGCCGGCAGCGACTCGCGTTGCGAAACGGCGCGCGCGACGGACTCGTCGGCGCCAGCGAAGCGCTCATCGAGCTGCATGGCGCGAATGTGTAAAAGCTGCCGCACAAAAGGCGCGGCCGGCAATACGCGGCATCAGGAGACGGGCCGGGCTCATCGTCACTCCGGGATCCGCCGATCGGCGACGACTCCGTCGAGCAAGCGGCATTCCGCCGCGGCCCGCGACTCACTCTTTCACGGCGCCGGTCATCCCCGAGACGTAGTACTCGACGAAGAACGAATACAGCACGGCGATCGGCAGCGACCCCAGCAGCGCGCCGGCCATGAGCGCACCCCAGTGGTAGACGTCGCCCTCGACCAGCTCGGTGACCACGCCCACCGGCACCGTCTTCACCTCCGACGAGGAGATGAAGGTGAGCGCGTAGATGAACTCGTTCCACGACAAGGTGAAGGCGAAGATGCCGGCCGAGATCAGCCCGGGCACCGCCAGCGGCAGGATGATCTTCACCAGGATCTGCCAGCGCGTCGCGCCGTCGATCAGCGCGCACTCCTCCAGCTCGTAGGGGATGCTGCGGAAGTAGCCCATCAGCAGCCAGGTCGAGAAGGGCACCAGGAAGGTCGGGTACGACAGGATGAGCGCCAGCCGCGTGTCGAACAGGCCCAGCTTGAACACGATCGTGGCCAGCGGGATGAACAGGATGCTGGGCGGGATCAGGTAGGCGAGGAAGATGGCCAGGCCCACCGGCCGCGCGCCCTTGAAGCGCAGCCGCTCGATCGCGTAGGCCGCGAACACGCTGGCCGCCAGCGACAGGAAGGTCGCCACCACCGACACCAGCACCGTGTTCCACAGCCACTGCGGGTACTCGGTGCGCAGCAGCAGCTTCTCGAAGTGCGCCAGCGTGGGCTTGACGATCCAGAACGGGTTGGACTTGCGCGAGACCAGCTCCTCGTTCGGCTTGAACGAGGTCATCACCATCCAGTAGAACGGGAACAGCAGCACGAACAGGAACACGCCCAGCGGGATGTAGGTCGTGACCCAGCGCCGCGGCAGGGTGTCGAGGTAGCGCATGCCGGCGCTGTCTTCGACCGCGTCGGCCGCGGGCAGCGGGCTGTCCTGCACGGCGCTCATGTGTCGCTGCCCCCCTGCTGCCACTTGCGCCGCTGCAATCCGAAGTAGCTGAACAGGATCGCGGCGAGCAGGAACGGGATCATCGACGTGGCCAATGCGGCGCCCTCGCCCAGCGCCCCGCCGGGAATCGCGCGCTGGAACGACAGCGTCGCCATGAGGTGGGTCGCGTTCAGCGGCCCGCCGCGGGTCAGCACGTAGATGAGCTGGAAGTCGGTGAAGGTGAACAGCACCGAGAAGGTCATCACCACCGCGATGATGGGCGTGAGCAGCGGCAGGGTGACGTGGCGGAACTGCTGCCAGCGCGACGCGCCGTCGATGGCGGCCGCCTCGTACAGCGAGGGCGACACCGTCTGCAGGCCGGCGAGCAGGCAGATCGCGACGAAGGGCACGCCGCGCCACACGTTGGCCGCGATGGTGGAGGCGCGCGCCAGCCAGGGCTCCCCGAGGAAGTCGATGTAGCGGTCGATCAGGCCGATCCTCGTCAGCGCCCAGGAGATCACCGAGAACTGCGAGTCGTAGATCCACCAGAAGGCGATCGCCGACAGCGCGGTGGGCACGATGAACGGCAGCAGCACGATGGCGCGGATGAAGCTCTTGAACGGCAGGTGGCGGTTGAGCAGCAGGGCCAGCCACAGGCCGAGGGCGAACTTGATGACGCTGGCGACGATGGTGTAGACCAGCGTGTTGAACAGCGACAGCAGCGCCATCGGGTCCTGGGCGAGGAAGGTGAAGTTCTCCAGGCCGATGAACTCGCCGCCGCGTCCGATCTTGGTGTCGGTGAAGCCGAGCCAGACGCCGAGGCCCAGGGGGTAGGCGAGGAAGACGAGCAGCAATGCCGCGGCCGGCAGCATGAAGAGCAGGCCGAGGAAATGCCGGTTGTCGAGCAGTCGATGCATGGATTACGCGAGGCCCTGCGACGACCTGTGACGGCCCTTCGACAAGCTCAGGGCGAACGGGCATTGGAGCGTCGCAAGCCAACTCCCTAACGGGGGCCGATGCATGCTCAGACCTTGTAGTACCGCGCCGCCCGTTGCGCCGCCCTTTCCGCCGCCTCCTTCGGCGTCTTGGACCCGCTGGCGGCCTCGGCCACCATGTCGACGACGACGAAGTCCGCAATGACCCCCGCCGACGCATACCCCAGCTGCCCCGCATACCCGTGGTGCCGCATCCGACCCAGTCCATGCTTGAACGCCGCCGCCTTGGGCTCCTGCGTCCAGATGGGACTCTTCTCGTAGGCCTTCAGCGGCTGCATCACGTAACCCAGCGACGCCGTCTGCCAGGGTTCGTACTGCTCCTTCTCCATCATGAAGCGCAGGTACTCCTTGGCCGCCTTCGGGTACTTGGTGTACTTGAACACCATGCCCTGGGTGATCTGGTGCAGCTCGGTGCCCTGGCCCGACGGTCCCATCGGCCAGTTGGCATGGTCGATGTCGTCGGCCATGGCCTTGAGCTTCTCGTCGGGCGAGTTCTTCGCCACGTAGTAGATCGAGATCGCGTTGTTGGTGCAGCTGATCTGCCCGTCGAGGAAGGCCTTGTTGTTGCTCGGGTCCAGCCATGACAAGGTGCCCGGCGGGAAGTACTGGTACAGCTGCTTCACGTACTCCAGCGCCGCCACCGTCTCGGGGCTGTTGATGACGACATTGCCCTTGTTGTCGACCATCTGCCCGCCATGCCCCCACACGATCCAGTAGCACCAGGTGGTCGCGTCGCCGCTGGCATGGCCCAGCGCATGACCCACCGGCGTGCCCTTGGCGTGCATGGCCTGGGCGAACTTGAGGTAGTCGGCGGTGGTGGTGGGGAAGCCCTCGAAGCCCGCGGCCTTCATGTGGCTGCGCCGGTAGACCATGGCGCCGCCGTTGGCGCCGATCGGCAGCGCGATCCAGTCCTTGCCGCGCATGCCGTAGTCGCGGCACACGTCGTACCAGCCGCCGTACTTCTTGCCCAGGTACTCGGCCACGTCGGTGAGCGGCACCAGCTTGTCGGGATACAGGTGCGCGTCGTCGTACCAGCCGAGGATGATGTCGGGGCCGCTGCCCACGTTGGCCGCCACCGCCGCCTTCGGACGGATGTCCTCGAAGCTCTCGCTGTCGACGCGCACTTCCACGCCGAACTGGTCGCTGAACTTCTTGGTGTTCTCCATCCACAGCCGCTCGTCGCCTTCGACGAAGCGCTTCCAGCGCATGAGGCGCAGCTTGGCGCCCTTCTCGACCTGGGGCGTCCAGGTCTGGGCCGCGGCCTCGCCGGCCAGCAGCGAGCTGCCCAATGCGCCCGCGGCGCCGGTGTGGATGAGGAAGTCGCGTCGATTCAGCCCGCTCATGGTCGTCTCCTTCCGTCGATGTGTCGGGGGTCAGGCGATGCGCTCGCCGCTGTCGGAATCGAAGAGATAGGTGCGCTGCGGCGCGAGCATCAGCGCGTCGCCCACGCGCAGCTCGCGGCGCTCGCGCAGCAGCACGGTGAGCTCGTGGCCGGCCGCCTCGCACAGCAGCTGCGTGTCGGCGCCGGTCGGCTCGATGACCTTCACGGTCGCCGGCAGCCCCTCGGCCGCCGGCACGAGGTGCTCGGGGCGCCAGCCCACGGTGACCGAGCGCGAGGTCTTGAGCGCGGCCGTCGGCGCCGGCAGGCGCACGCCGCCGTCGAGGTCGAGCCAGATGCCCGCGCCGTCGACCGCGCAGCGCGCCGGCACGAAGTTCATCGCCGGCGAGCCGATGAAGCCCGCGACGAAGCGGTTGGCCGGCTCGTCGTACAAGGTCAGCGGCGTGCCGATCTGCGCCACGCGGCCGGCGTTCATCACGACGATGCGGTCGGCCATGGTCATGGCCTCGATCTGGTCGTGGGTGACGTAGATCGAGGTCGTCTTCAGCCGCTGGTGCAGCGCCTTGATCTCGGTGCGCATGGCCACGCGCAGCTTGGCGTCGAGGTTGGACAGCGGCTCGTCGAACAGGAACACCTGCGGCTTGCGCACGATGGCGCGACCCATGGCGACGCGCTGGCGCTGGCCGCCGGAAAGCTGGCGCGGGTAGCGCTTGAGGTAGTCCTCCAGGCCGAGGATCTGCGCCGCCTCGCCCACCCGGTCGTTCACCGCCTGCGTCGGCTCGCCGGCCAGGCGCAGGCTGAAGGCCATGTTGTCGAACACGGTCATGTGCGGATACAGCGCGTAGTTCTGGAACACCATCGCGATGTCGCGCTCCTTGGGCGCGAGGCGATTGACCACGCGCGGGCCGATCGCGATCTGGCCGTCGCTGATCTCTTCCAGTCCGGCGACCATGCGCAGCAGCGTCGACTTGCCGCAGCCCGACGGGCCGACGAGCACGCAGAACTCGCCGTCGCGCACGGCGATGTCGACCGCGTGCACGACCTCGGTGTGGCCGAAGCGCTTGCGGACCTGCGTGAGCGTCACGTCGGCCATGGCAGGGGCGCCTCAGTACACCGCGCCGCGCGTCTCGACGTACAGCGCGTACAGCGAATGGCTGCTCGCCATGAAGAGTCGATTGCCCTTGGCGCCGCCGAAGCACAGGTTGGCGCAGCGCTCGGGCAGCCGGATGTGGCCGATGGCCTTGCCCTGCGGGTTGAACACCATCACGCCGTCGAGGTCGGCGGCCACCGCCTGCGGCGAGCCGTTGCTGCCCCAGCCGCACCACAGGTTGCCGTCCTCGTCGACCTTGATGCCGTCGATCGCGCCGGGGCCGCCGGCGTCGACGGCCAGCTTTCGCTCGCCCAACGCCGCGCCGCCGTCGACGACGTCGTAGGCCCAGATCAGGCGATTCGGCGTGGCGCGGCTTTCGACCACGTAGAGCGTCTTCTCGTCGGGCGAGAAGGCGAGGCCGTTCGGTCCCGCCATCTTGTCGATCACCTGCGACAGCCTGCCCGCGGCATCGATGCGATAGACCGCGTGCGGCAGCTCCGGCGTGGCCTTGTCGCCTTCCCAGTGGCCGCTGATGCCGAAGGGCGGATCGGTGAACCAGATCGATCCGTCGCGTGCGCACACGATGTCGTTGGGCGAGTTGAAGCGCTTGCCGTCGAAGCCCTCGGCGAGCACGGTGATGCGCCCGTCGTACTCGGTGCGGGTGATGCGCCGCGTAAGGTGCTCGCAGGCGATGAGGCGGCCCTGGCGGTCACGCGCCAGGCCGTTGGAGAAGTTGGACGGTTGGCGGAACACGCTGGCCGTGCCGGCCGCGTCGTCCCAGCGAATGATGCGGTTGTTGGGGATGTCGGAGAACAGCAGGTAGCGCCCGTCGCCGAACCACACCGGCCCTTCGGCCCAGCGGAATCCGCTGGCGAGCTGCTCGACGCTGGCGCTGAACAACCGATAGCGCGTGAAGCCCGGATCGAGGATCTGCACCGACGGATCCGGATAGCGCGTGTTGGGCTTGAACTCGACGGCGGCGCTCGAGGCTTGCGGCAGCAGCCCGCGACGGCCCGGCCGCTCACGCCCGTTCTCGAGATCGATCTCGGCCGTCATCGCCTTGTCTCCTCCGGCTTGCCACGCGCGCCGGCCATTTGTCGGACGATCCTATCCATTTGTCGGACAAATGTACATGCGGGCTCTTGCTGACACCACGTTGTCAGCAGCCCCCGCGCACCATGCAGCTCTCCCATTCACACCCACAAGGAGATCGACATGACGACCACCCCGCATCACGCGCTCAACTGGTTCGAGATCCCGGTGCGCGACCTCGATCGCGCCCAGGCTTTCTACGAGGCGCTGCTCGACGCGCCGCTGCGCCGCGAGCAGATGGGCGGGCAGACGCTCGCCGTGTTCCGCTACGACGAGCCCGGCGTGGGCGGCTGCCTGCTCGCCGGCGAGCATGTGCCGGCACCGTCGTCGCAAGGCGCGCTGGTGTACCTGAATGCCAAGCCCTCGCTCGATGCGGCGCTGGCGCGCGTCGAGAAGGCCGGCGGGCGCATCACCACGCCCAAGGTGCAGCTGCCCGGCGACATGGGCGCCTTCGCCCACATCGTCGACACCGAGGGCAACCGCGTCGGGCTGCACGCCTGACGCTACGATGGTCTCTCCACGATGCCAGTCCCATTGCGACGAGGAGAGACCGATGCGTTACCAAGGCTCCTGCCATTGCGACGGCCGCAGCAAGTAGCGCATCGATGCGCCGCGCCGACCGCCTGTTCCAGATCGTCCAGATCATTCGCGGACGTCGGCTGTCGACCGCCGACTTCCTCGCCGAGCGCATGCAGGTCTCGGCCCGCACCGTCTACCGCGACATCGCCGACCTGCAGGCGCAGGGCGTGCCCATCGAGGGCGAGGCGTGGGCTACCGGATGCGGCCCGAGTTCGACCTGCCGCCGCTGATGTTCACCAAGGACGAAGCACAGGCCCTGGTCGCGTCGGTGCGCATCGCGCAGCCGCGGCTCGATCCCGGCCTGGCGCGCTACGCGGAAGGCGCGCTGTCGAAGATCCTCGCGGTGCTGCCCGGGGCCGCACGCGCCGCCGCCGAGAGCCTGGCGGTGTATGCGCCGCCGGTGGGGCCCGACGAGGCGACACGCGCCCGGCTGGAGCGCCTGCGCATCGCGGCCGAGTCGCGGCACAAGGTGCAGCTGCGCTACCTCGATCTGAAGGAGCAGTTCAGCGACCGGCTGGTTCGCCCGCTGGGCTGCTTCTACTGGGGCGAGGTCTGGACGCTCGCCGCCTGGTGCGAGGTGCGCGACGGGTTTCGCAACTTCCGCGTCGATCGCATCCAGGAGCTGGGAGTGCTCGAGGAGCGCTTTCGCGACGAGGCGGGGAAGACGCTGGCCGACTTGTTCCGGCTGGTCGAAGTGGATCGGCCGGGCTAGCAATCGATTCCTCATACGATTGCGTTGACAAAACGCGATTTCATATATAAAACAGCCGTCCGGCTGCCGCGACCCGTCGCGCAGCCGCCCGTGGCTGTTGAGACAAGGCCGCCATCCGACCGTTCTTCGACAGCCCTTCCGGCACTTCACGAAGAGGAGACGGCGATGAAGGTGTTTGGACGAACGAGGGCGTGGCGGTGGTGCGCCGCGCTGGCATTGGCGACACTCGCGGGCATGACCGCATCCCCCGCAGTGGCGCATGACGACGATGACGACGCAGACAAGGCGCTGGCCGAGCACCGGCGGCACGGCGTGCAGCGCCCGATCATCGAGACCCACATCCACTTCTACCAGGTGACCCGTCCGGGCGGCGTGCCCTGGCCGCCCGCCGCGAACACCACGCTGTATCGCGACATCCTGCCGGCCGAGTACAAGCACCTGGCGCGCTTCAACGGCATCGTCGCCTCGGGCATCGTCGAGGCCAGCCCGCTGGTCGAGGACAACCAGTGGATCCTCGACCTGGTGCGCGGCGATCGCTTCTTCACCTTCTTCGTCGGGCAGCTGGAAGTCGGCTCGTCGAGCTTCATCGCCGACCTGAACCGGTTCGCGATGGACCGACGCTTCGTCGGCATCCGCGGCTTCCTGTGGAGCCCGCCGGCGATCACGCTGGATGCGGCGCAGTCGCGCGACCTGGCCGAGCTGTCGCGCCGCGGCATGACGCTGGACATCATCAGCCGCGGCACGACCAACCCGAAGCCGCAGGTCGAGGCCCTGTGCCGTGCCTTCCCGAAGCTGCGCATCATCATCAACCACCTGGGCGGCGCGCAGGGCCTGACGCCCACGGCCGAATGGGAGCTGGCGATCCGCCGCCTCGCGGACGTGTGCCCCAACCTGTACATGAAGTTCTCGTCCTTCTACGACATGTACCAGGTGGGTGACGGCAACCAGCCCTGGACCGCGCCGCTGGACCTGGCCGCCTACAAGCCGCACTTCGACGTGCTGATGACGGCCTTCGGGCCCGACCGGCTCATCTGGGGCAGCAACTGGCCGGTGAGCAACCTGGGCGGCGGCTTCGCCGAGCAGATCAAGCTCGCCGAGGACTACCTCGAGCCCTTCGGACGGCAGGTGCGCGACAAGGTGATGTTCCTCAATGCGCTGAAGTTCTACCGCCGCCTGCCAACGTCGCATCATTGAGGGATGAGACGAGACGACGCCGAGCCCGACCAACGCTACGCCGCGCCGGCGCTGGAGAAAGGGCTCGACATCCTCGAGCTGCTGGCGCAAGACAGCGACGGCCTGGGCCTGAACGAGATCGCGCGGGCGCTGGAGCGCACCTCCAGCGAAATCTTCCGCATGGTCAACGCCCTGACGCGGCGCGGCTACCTCGTGCAGCAGGGCGACCGCTACTCGCTGTCGCTCAAGCTGTTCGAGCTGGCCCACCGCCACAAGCCGATCAAGTCATTGACCGCGGCGGCGCTTCCCTTGATGCGCGAGCTGGTCAACCGCAGCCTGCAGTCGTGCCACATGACGGTGTTCCACGCCGGGCGGGTGATGGTGGTGGCGCAGCTCGACAGTCCCGAGCGCTGGGCCTTCGGCCTGAAGGTCGGCGCGCAGGTGGGCCTGACCGACACCGCCTCGGGCTTCGTGCTGCTGACCTTCCAGGACGCCGCCCAGCGCGAGCACATGCTGGCCTCGCACCAGGCGGTGGAAGGCGAGCTCGACCTCGACCTGCGCCAGCTGCAGAAGGCGGTGGCCGAGGTCGCGCGCATCGGCCATGCGCAGATGCCCAGCCGGCAGATCCGCGGCGTGAGCAACATCGCCTTCCCGGTGCGCGACAGCGCCGGTCACGCGGTGGCGGCGCTCAACATCCCGTACATCGAGCGCATCGACAAGAAGGTCACGCCGTCGATCGCCGAGGCGAAGGAGGCCTTGGCCGAGAGCGCGGCGCGCTTGTCGATGCTGATGGGGTTTCCGTCCTGACGCTCACTGCAGCGCGTGCTTTTCGCTCGGCTCGAACTCGTTCGAGAAGATGTGCAGCGACGCCGGCGAGCCTGTGGGCGGGGCGACGATCTCGACGCGGGCGCGCGTGCTCTGGTCGCCCCACGACGCGCGCGACGGCACGCTGAAGGCCGGCGGACCGTAGCTCGACTGGAACTCGGCGCGCAGCGTTCTCTGGTCGACCTCGGAGTCGATCTCGACCCCGAACAGATGGTTGCGATGGAAGCAGAAGCGCACCTCGCGGATGGGGCTGTCGCCGTACAGCAGGTTCTCGCGCTCGCGCCGGTAGCAGCGCACCTCGCCGCGCTCGGCCACCACCGCGGCGGCGCCCAGGCTGTCCGGCGCCGCGCCCCAGGGCACGCCGCGAAACCCGCGCAACTCCACCGCGTTCGCCGTCATCGCCGACAAGCCCCAGGCCACCACGGCGGCCAGTGATGCGCTGCGCAGTTTCATCGATGTCTCCAGTGCGGCGTTGGAATGGGACCAGTGTGGCGATGCAACAGTGGTTGTGTCAATTCGTTACTGCCGCTTGAAAGCGCCTTCGCAGGCAAGAAGTCGCGAGACACATCGAGTTACATCCGCGGTATCAACCGGTAAAGCACCCTCAAGTTTTCGTGCGCTTGTGCCGAAATCCCGCAGCGCGCTGATTCGCGCGCTCAAGGGAGCAAAAATGAAACGCAGAAACCTGTTGTTGGGATCGGCCGTGCTGGCCGGTGGATTGACCGGCGCCCTGTCGCGCAGCATGGCGGCGTCGTCGAACGTGATCCGGTTCGGCCAGTCGGCATCGCTCACGGGCGGGCAGGCCACCTACGGCCGCGACGTGCGCGACGGCATCGCGGCGGCCTTTGCCGCGGCCTCGAAGACCAGCGGCACCCGGTTCGAGCTGGTCACGCTCGACGACAGCGGCGTGCGCGCCAAGTGCGCGCAGAACGTGGCCACCCTCATCGACCTGGGCGTGAGCGGCCTCATCGGCCTGACCAGCGGCGCCGGCGCGGAGGCCTGCATCCCCGCGGTCGACAAGGCGCAGATCGCGCTGCTGGGCACGGCCAGCGGCAACATGGGCATCCGCGCCGACGGCGTGAACTCGGCCTTCCACGTGCGCGCGGGCTACGACCTCGAATACCAGCGCATGGTCGCCTACGCCAAGGACTTCGGGATGCGGCGCGTCGGCGTCGTCTACCTCGAGGACACGTCCAAGGCCAACCTCGACGCGATGAACCTGGCGCTGCACTCGATGTCGATCACGCCCAAGGTGACCGTGGGCATCGACCGCAACATGAGCGCGTTCAACGACGTCTCGGCCAAGCTGCTCGAAGCCAAGCTCGACTTCGTGCTGTTCACCGCCAATGCCGCGCCGGTGGCGGCGATCATCGACCAGATGACCGCCGCCCGCTATCCCGGCCTGTTCTACGCCTCGTCCTTCGCCGGCCAGGACCTGGTCGACGCCCTGGTGGCCAAGAAGCAGAGCTGCGTGATGAGCATGGTGGTGCCGCGGCCCAACGCGATGGCGGTCAACGTGGTCCATCGCTGCCAGCAGGACCTGGCCGCGCTCGGCACGGGCAACAAGATGGGCATGACGGTGCTGGAGGGCTACATCGCCGGGCGCATCGCGGTCGAGGCGGCGCAGAACGTGATGAAGGTCGGCGCGGTGAGCCGGCCCAAGCTGCGCGAGGCGCTGACCGCCTTGCGTGCCGATGTCGGCGGCTACAAGGTGGAGTTCGCCGGTGGGACACAAGGGTCGAAGTACGTGGACCTGGTGGCGATCGATCGCTACGGACGCATGGTCGGCTGACGCGTTCCTGGGTTGCACCCAGGCTACCCGTAGCCCGGGTGCAACCCGGCGTCGTGCATCGCTCAAAGAAACCCCAGCCGCCGCGCCGCCCCGAAATTCTTGAGATTCGGCAGCACCGCATCCAGCTGCGCCTCGCTCGCCCCGAACCACCCCAGCAAGGTGGCCGCGTACTGGTCCACCGAGCTGGTCGGGATCCAGCGCCCCTGAAGCTCCCAGCTGTCCACGCCCACGTCGTCGGGCCCGCCCAGCACCAGCTGCGGATACGTGCCGTAGGTCGTCCCGCCCTTGACCGCGCCGCCGATCACCAGGTGGTGGTTGCCCCAGGCGTGGTCGGTGCCGTTGCTGTTGTTGGGCACGAAGGTGCGGCCGAAGTCGCTTTGGGTGAAGGTCGTGACGGCGTCGGCCAGCCCGATGTTCTTCATCGCCTGGTGGAAGGCCGCCAGCGCGTCGCCCAGCTCCTTGAGCAGGCTGGCGTGTTCGCCCGCGAGCGGGTTGCCGGCCGTGATCTGGTTGCCGTGGGTGTCGAAGCCGCCCATCTCGGCGAAGAAGAGCTGCCGGTTGCCCTGCACCGTGGCGTTGCCCTGGACCAGCTTGGCGACCTGGTACAGCTGCTGGGCGATCTCGCTGGTCAGCTCGCCGTTGACGATCAGCGGCGCGAAGGCGCTGTCGATGGCGGCCGACGCGCCCGGGGCCAGCTTGACGATCGCGCCCAGGCGCTGCGAGACCGCGAAGGCATCGCGCTGCATGCCGGCGTAGGCATCGGCGAGGGCGAGCTCCTGCGGCTCGGCATACAGCGCGTCGATGGCGGCCTTGCGCGCGGCCATCGGCGCCCACTGCAGGTCGTCGGGCTGCAGACCGTAGGCGCCGAAGACGGAGCCCGGGCCGGGCAACACCAGCGGCGAGCGCAGCGACGACAGGCCGAAGCGCGCCGAGCCGCCGAGCGAGATCACCGGGTTGACGGTGGCCAGCGTCGCCGCGGCGCGGCCGCCCCAGCCGGTGCGCTCGGTGGAATCGGTGGTGCCGCTTTCCCACAGCACTTGCTGGTCGGAGTGCGAGAACAGGTTGTCCGGCACCTCGTCGGCGTTTTCGGGCGCGGCGCGGAACTGCGCCTTGGTGAGCGGCTGGTGCAGCGGCCCGACGTTGAACACCGGCGCGAGGCGGCCTTCGTTCCAGACCGGCGCCAGCGCCGACAGCGAGGGATGCAGGCCGTAGCCGGTGCCGCCCAGCGCGACCAGGCTGGCCTGCGGAATCGCCAGCCCGCCGCGCACGCCGCTGTATTGCGCGTAGCGCGTGCCGTCGGTCGGCACGACCGTGTTCAGGCCGTCGTTGCCGCCATAGAGGAAGACGCACACCAGCGCCTTGTAGTCGGCCGCATGGGCCGGCCGCGCGCCGAGGAGCAGGTTGCCCAGCGTGCCGGCACCCAGCGCGGCAGCGAGGGTGGCGCCCGAGCGCTTGAGCCAGCGGCGTCGCTGCAGATCAACGGGGCTCATCGCTGCACCTGATAGTTGGGAGACGAGAACACCAGGTAGGCCGCCGTCTTCACGCGGTTGGCCTGCCAGTTCGCCGAATCGGTGGATGCGCTCCACCACGAGACCGCCTTGATCACTTCGTCGCGCGGCTTGGCCGGCAGGGCCTGTCCGGTCGCCAGCGTGGCGATGCGGTCGACCAGCTTGGCGGCGTCGGCGGCGTCGGCCTTGAATGCGTCGACGTCGACCTGGGTGCCGAGCGCGTTGGGCACGTCGGCGCCGGGATCGGAGCCGTCCCAGTCGAACAGGTAGGTCATGAAGTTCATGCGCTGCAGCGCGGCGTTGGCGTTGTGCACGCCGAAGGCCGGGCCGATCAGCGAGGTGCCGGCGACGGGATAGTCGTCCGGGTAGAAGTTGAAGACCGAGGGCGGGCGAAAGCCGTGCTGGCGCAGCTGCTCGCCCCACCACCAGCCCAGCGCGGCGCCGTCGCTCTTGCCGTTCATCGCGCGCAGCACGCCGGTGAACATCAGCACCGGCTCGCGCAGCTTGCCGGCGTTGCGGCCCACGGCGTCGCCGCGCGCCTCGGCATCGAGCAGCACCGCCGCGACAGTGGCCGCCAGGTCGCCCGCCGTGCCGGTGCCGAAGCTCTGGCCGTCCTTCTGGAAGCGGCCCGATGCGAAGGCCGCCGCCACGCGCGTGACGTAGGCGCCGCTGGGGTTGCTCGCCACCAGGTGGTGGATGAGATGCGACGCGACGAAGGGCGCGGTGTTGGGATGCGCCATCAGGCTGTCGAGGACACGCTCGAGCGCCGCGTCGGTCTTGTGCCCCGCCGCCAGGGTGACGCCCGAGAGCAGCTTGCGCTCGGCCGTGTCGTGGTACTTCTCCGCCGCGACCATGTCGCCGCCGTAGTACTGGCAGTTCGCCCCTTGCGGCCAGCAGCCCCAGGCCGTGGCCCCGCCGGCGGGATAGGTCCAGCCGGTCAGCGCATAGGCGTAGGCGCGCACGGTGTCGTTGTTGTAGGTGGCGGAGCAGCTGCCGCCCTTGAGCGAGCCGTCGGCGTTCAGCTCGCACGTGCCGATCGAGAACAGCTGCAGCAGCTCGCGCGCGAAGTTCTCGTTGGGCGCGCTCTTGTCGTTGTTGGCGTTGTTGAGGTAGTCGCCCATCACCGGCGACAGCGCCGTCTTCTTGAGCAGCTGGCGGTAGTTGCCGAAGGCGTTGGCGACGAGCGCGTTGTGGTAGCTGCGCAAGCCGTAGGTGCCTTCGATGCTCACGCCGCTCACCACCAGCCACTGGCCCAGCGCGAAGGCGACGCGCTGGCGCAGCTGGTCGGGCTGCCCGATGGCGTTGCGGTAGAAGTCCCACAGCAGCGGCTCGGCCGAGAACCAGTCGCGCCAGCAGGTCGCGCCCTGATGCGCCGCCTGGTCGCAGAAGGCGGTGTTGCTGGTGTTCTGGTGCACCTCGCCCCCGCCGCCGCTGCTGTAGCGCGACACGTTCTGCACCATCTGCCCCGACACCCAGGCGGCCGCGCCTTGGGTGCGGATGGCGGCCACCAGCGCTTCGGTGGGACCGAAGCTCGCCTGGTCGGCGAGGCGATGGGCGTCAAGCGCGCTCATGGGGGCCGGTGCCGGCGACGGTGCGGGCGACGGCGCGGGTGAGGGTGCAGGTGCGGGCGACGGCGAAGGCGACGGTGCCGGCGAGGGACCCGCGCTCGGCGGCTCGGACGAGCTGCCGCCGCCACATCCGGCGACGACGCCGGCCACCGCGAAGGCGGCCGCGGCCGCAGCGCGGCGCGCGGCGCGCCGCTGGGGATCGTTAACAAACAGCATCAACCCTCCTGCGTTGTGTCGGGCTGCGCATGGCGCGGAGTGCCAAAACCGGTCAATCCCTGCCGCAGCGAGCGCCGCTTCACCGGCGTGCGCCGGCTTTCACGCCGCGTTGCACGATCGATGCCATGCGCCATGATGGCGGCGCACCGGCCCGGAACTTTTCGGCCGGCTGCGCGCAATAGCGGTCGATGATGCCCTTCGTCCCCTGGAAAGCCGCTGCCCGCCTCGACGACGCCACCCTCGCGCGGCGCGTGGCCGACGGCGACCGCGAGGCGCTCGCCCTGGCCTACGCGCGCGAGTCGGGGCCGGTCTACCGCTACGCGCTCGCGCTGTGCGGCAACGCGTCGTGGGCCGCCGATGCCACCCAGGACGCCTTCATCGCCTTCGCGTCCCGGCCCGGCGGCTATGACGCCGCGCGCGGGCCGCTGGGCGCCTGGCTGGCCGGCGTCGCGCGCCATGCGCTGCTCGCCCAATGGCGCGCGTCCGATGGCCATGCATCGCTGGGCGACGCCGACGATCCGCTCGACGGCACGCCCTTCGAGGTCTCGATCGACGCGCTGCTGGTGCGCCGCCAGGACCTCGATGCCCTGTGGGACGCGATCCGCGCGCTGCCCTGGCCGTTTCGGGAGGCGCTGGTCCTGGTGGACTTGCAGGAGCGTCCGTACAACGAAGCGGCGGCCATCGCCGGCATCGCCCTCAACACCTTGCGCAGCCGCCTGCACCGCGCCCGCGCACGACTCGCCGCCACGCTGAACGGCGCGAGAGGAGACAGCCCATGAACCCGAGCCCTCACGAAAGCCTGCGCGACGCGCTGCAACGCGCGGCCGAGCACCTGCGCTCGCGACAGCCCGCGACCGACGTCCCGGCGGCGGTGTGGAACGCCTTGCCGCCGACGCCACGCGCGCCGCGGCGCCTGGCCTGGGCCGGCATCAGCGTCGCGCTCGCGACCCTGGCCGTCGCGGTGGTCCTGCTGACCCTGCCACCGGCCCGCGAGCCCGCCCTGGCGCAAGAGGCGGTGGCGACGCCCTTCCTTCCGGTGGCGGCCGCCGAGCGCTGGCCGCAGCTGCTGCGCGAGACCCGCGAGCAGGGCCCCGCCTGGGTGGTGCCCGCCGAGCTGCCACGCGAAAGCCTGGCGTCGATGGGACTGCCCTACGACCCCGCGCGCGCGGGCCAGCCGGTGCGCGCCGAGCTGCTCGTCCATCCCAGCGGCGACGTGATCGCCGTGCGCTTCGTGCAGTGAAACCCGAGGAGTGACCATGACCACCCTGCTGCGCATCACCCCACTGGCCCTGGCCTTGTCCGCCGTCGTGGCGCAGGCCGCACCGCCCGAGAACCCCTTGGGCCTGATCGCCGAGGCCGTCGAGCCGCTGGTCGGCGCGCGCGTGCTCATCGGCGAGGAGGACACGCTGGCCTTCTCCGCCTTCGAGCTCGGCCGGGAGCGCATCGTCAAGGGCGCGCCCTACTGCGCCGACGCCGAGCTCGAGTCGGTGCAGCCGCTGGCCGACGGCAACCGCATCGTCAAGCGCCAGACCACGCGGCTGTGCCGCGACGGCGAGGGACGCACGCGGCAGGACATCGAGCGCGGCGGGCGCCGCATCGTCTACCTGAGCGACCCGGTGGCCGGCGAGAGCTGGGCGCTCGACCCCGAGCGCAAGACGGCGCGCCGGTTGCCGCCGCCGGGTATGCCCATGGGCTTCGGCCAGATCGACCACTCGGCCTGGCGCGACTACGCCGAGCGCATGCGCGACTGGGCACGCTCGTTCCGCGACCGCATGCGCCGCGAGCCGGGCGTTGCGTCGGTGTCGCCGGGACCGACCGCGGTTCCGGCACCGCCGCCCTTGCCGGTGATCGTGGCGGAGGACGAGCACGAGCCGCGCGAAGCGGGCGGCCGGCGCGAGCTGCAGGTGCAGGTGCTGCGCCTGGACCCGCACGCCATGCCCTTGCCGGCGCCGGGCCTGATGGCGCCGCTGCCGCCCGGCGTGGCGATGCGCGCCCAGCTCGGCGCGCCGCGCGGGCCGGGCGTGGCCACGTCGCTGGGCAGCAAGGAGATCGAGGGCGTGAAGGTGAACGGCGAGCGCACCACCTGGACCATCGAGGCCGGCAAGCTGGGCAACGAGAAGCCCATCGTCATCACGCGCGAGGTGTGGACCTCGCCCGAGCTGATGCTGACGGTGCAGTCGCGCGACGCGGATCCGCGGGTGGGGGAGACGACGTATCGGTTGGCGAGGCTGAAGCGCGGGGAGCCGGATGCGGCCCTGATGAAAGTGCCGGCGGATTACGCGGCACCGCCCAAAGTCACGGGCAAGGGCTGACTTCGTAGGGTGGGCTTCAGCCCACGCGGCTGGTGGGCTGAAGCCCACCCTACGAGTAGAGATAGTTCGGCAACCAGAGCGTCAAGCTCGGCCATGCGTACATGAACACCATGCACAGGATGACGATCAGCATGTACGGCATCATCCCCGCGAAGATCTGGTTCAGCGTGACGTGGGGCGGCGACACGCCCTTCAGGTAGAAAGCCGACATGGCCACCGGCGGCGACAGGAAGGCCGCCTGCAGGTTCACGAACACCAGCGTGCCGAACAGCAGCGGGTCGATCTGGAAGTGCGTGAGCAGCGGCAGGAAGATGGGGATGAAGATCACGATGATCTCGGTCCATTCCAGCGGCCAGCCCAGCACGAAGATGATCGCCTGCGAGAGCATCAGGAACTGCAGGGGCGAGAGGTTCATGCCCAGCACCCAGTGTTCGATGATGCTCTGCCCGCCCAGGAGGGCGAAGACCGCCGAGAACAGCGCCGAGCCCACGAACAGCCAGCACACCATCGCGGTGGTCTTGGCCGTGAGGAACACCGCCTCCTTGGTCTTCTTGAAGTTCAGCGTCTTGGCCTGCCAGGCCATCAGGAACGCGCCGGCCGCGCCCACCGCCGCCGACTCGGTGGCGGTGGTGATGCCGAACAGGATCACGCCCAGCACCACCAGCGTGAGGAGGCCCAGCGGCATCACCGACGAGACCAGCATGCGCAGGATCTCGAACTGCTCGGCATCCATGCGGGCGTAGTACCAGGCCAGCATGGCGACGATCGCCAGCGTGGTGAGCCAGAAGCCGATGTAGAAGCTCTCGGGCACCGGCTGCACCTGGGGCGCCACCACCGGCTCGCCCAGTGCCTGCAGGCCGTTGCCCTCTTCCGCCTTGGCCGCGGCGTCGGAGCCCGCCGGCTCCTGCACGCCCGAGCTGGGCGGCTCCTGCAGGTCGCCCGAGCCCGGCGGCTCCTGCAAGCCGCCCGACGCCGGCGGCTCGGCCGCGGGAGGCTGCACCTGCTCGACCGGCAGCGGCAGCTCGACGGCGCGGGTGTCCTGCTGCGAATGGATGGTCACGTACCACCACGTGCTGCCCAGCGTGACCAGCGCGAGCAGCAGCGGCGTGAGCGCGACGACGAGGTGGCGCAGCAGCAGCCACCAGCTCGCGCGCACGCCCTCGATCGACGCGTTCAAGGCACGACCCGGCGCGACGACCGCGGCGAGCAGCGCCGGCAGCATGCGCGGAGAGTAGCTCGCCGCGATGTGCGCCACCCAGGGAGTGACCGGCGCGCGCTGCTGGTCGGGCGGCAGCTTGGGCGCGACCTTGGGCTGCACGATCGCCCATCCCACGACATAGAGCAGGTAGAGGAACGCGAGGAAGAAGCCGGGGAACATGGCCGCGGCATACAGCTTCACCACCGACTGGCCCGCGACCGCGGCGTACACGATGATCATCACCGAGGGCGGGATCAGGATGCCCAGCGTGCCGCCAGCGGTGATGACGCCGGCCGCCAGCCGCGTGTCGTAGCCGGCGTTGAGCATCGGGCGCATGGCGATCACGCCCATCAGCACCACCACCGCGCCGACCAGGCCGCTGGCGATGCCCCAGAAGGTGCAGATGATCAGCGTGGCCACCGCGAGCGAGCCCGGCACGCGCCGGAACGCCAGCTGCACGCTGTGGAACATGCGGTCGACCAGCGCGCCGCGCTCCATCACGTAGCCCATCAGCACGAACAGCGGGATCGACAGCAGCGTCTCGTTGGTCATCGCCCCGTAGGCGCGCTGCACCATCAGGTCGAAGACCTTGTTGTCGATCCAGTGCTGCGACGGGTCGTAGAACGCGATGAAGCCGAAGAACATGCCCAGGCCCATCAGCGTGAACGCGGTGGGGAAGCCGAGCATGATCACGACCACGATCAGGCCGAGCATCGACAAGCCGAGTGCAGCGTCGCTCATGTATGTTCCCTCGGCGTCGACCCGCGCTGCCGCGCCGCTTCATCGATCTGCTTGGCTTTCTCGATCGCCTCGCGACGCGCATCGTCGTCGACGTAGGTGCTGCTCGCGAGCTGCTCGGCCACCACGTCCATCTCCTCCGCGTCCTTCAATCGCGGCGGCCATTCGCCGGTGCGCAGGCACACGACGCAGCGGATGATCTCGGCGATGCCCTGCAGCATCACGATCACCCCCGCCACGGGAATCACGAACTTGAACGGATACAGCGGCAGCGGCGTCGCGTTGAAGGTGGTCTCGCGCATGGCCGCCGAGACCTGGAAATAGTCCCAGCCGGCCCAGGTCAGCGCGCCGATGCCGGGCAGGAAGAACACGATGTAGAGCACCAGGTCGAGCGAGGCCTGGGTGCGCGGCTTCATGCTGCCGTAGAGGAAGTCGCCGCGCACGTGCCCGTCCTGCGACAGCGTGTAGGCGCCGCACATCATGAACAGCGTCCCGTACATCATGTTGTTGACGTCGTAGATCCACGCGGTCGGGGCATTGAGCGCATAGCGCTTGAAGACCTCGGCGCAGACCACCACCATCAGCGAGACGATCAGCCAGGCGAAGGCCTTGCCGACCCAGGTGCTCAGGCGGTCGGCGGCATGCAGCAGTCGTTGTGTGTCCATCGGCAGGCGTCAGACAAGTGAAAACCAGCCCTGCGGGAGCGCCGCAGGGCTGGTCGATGGCATGGCGGGCGCGGTCAGGCCTTCTTGGTCGTCTGCGCCTTTCCGAAATACCGGTTCCAGGCCGGCTTGAAGTCGACCATGTAGTCGCTCTGCCAGCGCCCGGCCTTCTCGGCGAACGCGCGCTGCGAGTCGAGCACCTTCTGGAAGATCGGGTTCTCCTTGGCCTTCTTCGCGATGACCTTGTCCCAGGCATCGAGCTGCGCCTTCAGGATGGCGTCGGGCGTCTTGTAGAACTTGACGCCGGCTTTCTTCAGCTCGTCGTAGTCCTTGGTGTTGCGGTCGATCGCCTTCCAGCTCATGTCGGCGCTGGCGGCTTGAACCGCGTAGTCGATGATGGACTTGAGCTCCTGAGGCAATGCGCTGTACTTGCCACGGTTGAACAGGATCTCGAACTGCTCGCCGCTCTGGTGGTAGCTCTGCAGCATGCAGTTCTTGGCCACGTCCTGGAAGCCGAGCGCGCGGTCGCTGGAGGCGTTGTTGAACTCCGCCGCGTCGATCAGGCCGCGGTCCAGCGCGGGCACGATCTCGCTGCCCGGCAGCGGATTCACCGCCAGGCCCAGCTCGGTGAAGATGTCCACGGCCAGGCCCACGGTGCGGTACTTCAGGCCCTTCATGTCCTCGACGCGCGCCACCGGCTTCTTGAACCACCCCAGCGGCTGCGTGGGCATGGGGCCGTACAGGTACGACACCACGTCCATGTTGATGGCCTTGTAGATCTCCTCGAGCAGCGCCTTGCCGCCGCCGTAGTAGTGCCAGGCGAGCACCATGTTCGGGTCCATGCCGTAGGCCGGGCCGGAGCCCCACAGCGCAAGCGCCGAGTTCTTGCCGTAGTGGTAGGCGACCACGCCGTGGCCGCCGTCGAGCGTGCCCTTGTTCACCGCCTCGAGCAGCTGGAAGGCCGGCACGACGGCGCCCGAGGGCAGCACCTCGATCTTGAGGTGACCGCCGGCCATGTCGTTCACCTTCTTGGCGAAGTCGTTCGCGTACTCGTGGAAGATGTCCTTCGCGGGCCAGGTGCTCTGGAAGCGCAGGCTGGTGGTCTGCGCCGTGGCGATCATCGGCGTGGCCAGCGCGCCGGCCGTCGCGGCGCCGGTGGCGGCTTTCTTCAGGAAGCGCCGGCGCTGGCCTGGCGAGGTGATGCTCATCCTGGTCTCCTGTTGGTTTGGCACGGACCACTGTCTGCCGTCGTCCGATGACCGACAACTAGGTCTAACCCAGGAGATGCATGACGCTGCGTCGAATCAGTTTTGACCGCCGCGCATCGAGTGCGACACGCGCACCGCGGATCACTGGCGGATGGCTTCGACGGCGATCAGCAGGCGCACCTTGTCGCCGACGAAGGGCAGGCCGAAGGTGCTGCCGAATTCGCTGCGCAGGATCTCGGCCTCGAAGTCGCCGCCGCAGACCTCGCGCTTCAGGCGCTCGTCGGTGCGACAGCCGAAGTGCTCGCTGCGCAGCTCCAGCGGCCTGGACACGCCGCGCAGCGTGAACTCGCCGCGCAGCTCGGACAGGCGCTCGCCGTCGAAGCGCAGCTGGTGCGCCACGAAGTACGCGGTCGGATGCTCCTCCGAGGCGAGAAAGCCCTTGCCGCGCAGCACGTTGTCGAGCGCCGGCACGCCGCTACTGACCGAGGCGGTGGCGATGCTGATCGAGACCTCGCCGCGCCCGCTGTCGCGGTCCAGCGCGATGCTGCCCTCCACGCTGTCGAAGCGGCCGCGGTGCGTCGAGGTGCCGAAGTGGCGCGTCTCCCAATAGACCCGGGTGTGCGAAGGGTCGACGACGTAGGTGGTGGCCTGCGCCGGCGCCGCTTGCGCCAAGGCCGACAGGGCCGCGAAAGCCGCGCCGAGAAGGAATGTGCGTGCAATGGTCATGGCGCTCTCCGGGGTCACTGCCTCACGGCCTCGATCTGGATCAGGAGCCGGATGCGGTCCGGCAGGCCGTAGTCGAAGCCGTAGGTCATGCCCCATTGGCTGCGAAGAATGGCGGTCTCGAAGTCGCCGCCGCAGACCTCGCGCTTGAGCAGGACGTTCTGGTAGCAGTTGAAGTGCGTTGCCTTCAGCGTGACCGGCAGCGTCTTGCCCAGCAGCGTGAGGTTGCCGGCGACGGCGCTGACCTTGTCGCCCTCGAAGGTGAAGCGCTCGCTGGTGAACCTGGCTTCGGGCCAGCGCTCGACGTCGAGGAAGTCCTTGCCGCGCAAATGCTTGTCCAGCGGGCCGACGCCGGTGCTGACCGACGCCGTGTCGAACGTGATCTCGGCCCGGCCGGTCCGGGCCTGGCGGTCGATCACCACCGTGCCGTCCTTGCGGTCGAAGCGGCCGCGCAGCGTCGACGTGTTGAAGTGGTTGGCCTCGAAGGTGACGAAGGTGTGCGAGGGGTCGACCTGGTAGGTCACGCCCTGCGCGCCGGCAACGCCGGCGGCGGCACACAGGGTGGCCAGGATCAGCGAGGTCTGCGTCATGGCGGTGGGCGGTCAAAGGGCCGGCACGCCGGCGAGCACGAGCTTGAACTTCACGCTGACGTCGTTGGCGACCATGGAGGTGTCCTTCCACTCGCCGTCGCCGATGCGAAAGTCCAGGCGCTTGAGCACGAAGGCGCCGGTCGCGGTGGTGTTGCCGCCCGACTGCGCCAGCGCGACCGGTACGACGATGTCGCGGCTCGCGCCCTTGATCGCGAGCTTGCCCGCGACCTCGAAGCGGCCGCCGCCCAGCGGCTTGACCGTCGACGACTGGAAGCTCGCCTTGGGGAACTGCTGGATGGCGAACCAGTCGGGCTTGGCCAGCTCGGCCTCGGTCTCGGCCACGCCCAGCGACACGCTGGCCAGCTCGATGTTCATCGCGATCGACGCCGCCTCGGGCTTCTTCGGATCGAAGGCGACCTGCGCGTCGAACCGGCGAAAGCGGCCGTCGACCGGGACGCCCATCTGGCGGCTGGTGAAGACGATCTCGCTTTGCGCAGGCACGAGCGTCTGCTGGGCGGCCGCCGGCAATGCCGCGAGCGCGACGGCGGCGGCGGCGGCGGCGAAGAGCGTGTGCTTGTTCATCATGGTCTTGGGGTGGATGGATCAGGCCCGGCTGGGCCACATGCGCGACAGGATGCGGTCGCGGTCGACGAATTGATGCTTGAGCGATGCGGCCACGTGCATCGCCACCAGCGCCGCCAGGCCGAAGGCGAGCCGCCCGTGCCAGGGCTTGATGGCCTCGGCCAGCGCCTTGTCGGCCGGCACGAAGTCGGGCAGCGGCAGCACGCCGAACACGACCACCGGGAAGCCCGCCGCCGAGCTGTAGGCCCAGCCCACCACCGGCACGGCGAAGAACAGCAGGTACAGCAGGCGGTGGGTCGTGTGGGCCAGCGTGCGCTGCCAGGGCGCCATGGGCAGGTCCTCGGGCGGGCGGTGCGCGAGCCGCCACAGCAGCCGCAATGCCGACAGCGTCAGGATGGTGATGCCGGCCCACTTGTGCCAGTTGTAGAGCTTGAGCCGCGCCGGCGACAGCGGCAGGCCGGTCATGTACAGGCCGACCGAGAACGACACCACGATCGCCGCCGCCAGGAGCCAGTGGAAGGCGATGGCGGTGCGGGTGTAGCGGGACAGGGCGGTGGCGGACATGGTGGCGTGGACTCGGTATGCCGGGACATACGAGTGTGGGCGCCGCGACGGACGCATGCCAGGAGTACGTGCGACCGGGCCGTTTCATTCCCGGCGCCGTATCCGCGCGTTACGGCAGGTTCATCTGGGCCGTCTTGAGGCTCTCAGCGCGGATGTCCTCGGTGACCTGCGCCTTCAGCTCGGAGAATCGCGGCGTGGTCTTCACCGTGTAGTGGCGCGGGTATGGCAGGTCGATCGCCAGCTCGGTCTTGATGCGCCCGGGGCGTGCGCTGAACACCGCGCAGCGGTTGGCCATGAAGATGGCCTCGTCGATGTCGTGCGTGACGAAGAGCACGGTCTTTCGGTGCAGCTCCCAGATCGACAGCAGCAGCTCCTGCATCAGCGCGCGGGTCTGGTTGTCGAGCGCGCCGAAGGGCTCGTCGAGCAGCAGGATCTTGGGGTCGTTGGCGAGCGCCCGCGCGAGCGCGACGCGTTGCTGCATGCCGCCCGACAGCTGCCGCGGGTGGTGCGACTCGAAGCCCGTGAGCCCCACCTCGGCAATGAAGCGCGCGGCGATCTCGCGCTGCTGCGCCGCCGGCATGCCCTTCTCGCGCAGGCCGAAGCAGATGTTCTCGTGCACCGTGAGCCAGGGGAACAGGGTGTAGCTCTGGAACACCATGCCGCGATCGGCGCCCGGGCCTTGCACCGGTTGGCCGTCGAGCAGCACGTCGCCGGCGCTGGGCGTGTCGAGGCCGGCGACGATGCGCAGCAGGGTCGACTTGCCGCAGCCGGAGGGACCGAGGATGGTGATGAAGTCGTTGGTGGCGACGTCGAGCGTGGTGGGCAGCAAGGCCACCGTCGGCGGCTTGCCGTCGAAGGTGCGCGCCACGCCGCGGATGGCCAGGGCCGCGTTCACAACGAGGCCCATCGGAACATCGTCTGGTTGACGCGCTTGAAGGCCAGATCCGAGATCAGCCCGATGACCCCGATCGTGATGATCCCGAAGATGATCTGGTCGGTCGCGAGCAAGGCCTGGCTGTCGGTGATCATGTGCCCGATGCCGTTGGACGCGCCGATGAGCTCGGCCACGATCACGTAGGTCCAGGCCCAGCCCAGCACCAGGCGCAAGGTCTCGGCGACCTGCGGCGCCGCGGCCGGGATGAGCACGCGGCGCACGATGCCCCAGTCGCTCGCGCCCAGGGTGTAGGCCGCCTCGACCAGGTCGCGCCGGGTCTGTCCCACGGTCACCGCGATCATCAGCACGAGCTGGAAGAACGAGCCGATGAAGATCACCGCGAGCTTTTGCGCCTCGCCGATGCCGGCCCACAGGATGAGCAGCGGGATGAAGGCCGAGGCCGGCAGGTAGCGCGCGAAGGACACGAAGGGCTCGAAGAAGGCCTCGACCGGCTTGTACGCGCCCATGGCCACGCCCAGCGGCACCGCGATGAGCGCGGCCAGCACGAAGCCGCCGATCACCCGCCACACCGTCATGCCGATGTCGCGTGCGAAGCCCTGCTCGGTGAGCAGGGTCCAGCCCGAGGCGACCATGGTGAGCGGGTCGGCCAGGAAGGTCTTCGACACGAAGCCGCCCAGCGTGGCCAGGGCCCACAGCGCGAAGAAGAAGACGAAGAACGCCAGGCCCAGCAGCAGGCGCGGGCCCGGCGCGACCGGGCGCAGCGGCTTCACTGAATGAAGCGGGTGTCGGCCAGCGCCTTCAGGTCGGGGACCTGCTTGATGATGCCGATCTCCAGCAGCAGGTCGGCCGCCTCCTTGCTGAACTGCGCATGCTCGCCGGCGAAGAACTTCTGGTTGGCCGCCTTGTCCTGCCAGCGCAGGTAGGCCTGCGACTTCTCGAAGGCATCGCCGCTTTGCTTGACGTCGGCGCCCATGATCTCGAAGGCCTTCTTCGGCTCGCGCTTGATCATCTCGAGCGCCTCGAAGTAGCTGTCGGCCAGCGCCTTGGCCGCCTTGGGGTTGTCCTGCAGGAACTTGGGCGTGCAGCCGAAGGTGTCCATCACCATCGGGTAGTCGAGCGTGGTCGCGATGATCTTGCCGGCCTCGGGCTTGGCGCGCACGCTCGACAGGTACGGCTCGTAGGTCATCGCCGCGTCGAGCTCGCCCGCGCCGGCGACGAAGGCATTGGCCGCGGCCTGGGGCTCCAGGGTCACGACCTTCACGTCCTTCACCGACAGGCCGTTCTTCTTGAGCATCCAGGCCAGCGTGAAGTAGGGCGCGGTGCCGGGCGCCGAGGCCGCCACCGTCTTGCCCTTGAGGTCGGTGATCTTGGCGATGTGGCTGCGCACCACCATGCCGTCGGCGCCGAAGCTCTTGTCGAGCTGGAAGATCTGCGTGGTGGCGACGCCGTTGGCGTTCCAGACGACCCAGGTCTCGACGGTGGTGGCGGCGCACTGAACGTCGCCGGAGGCGATGGCGAGGTGGCGGTCCTTCTGCGGGATCTTCTTGAGCGACACGTCCAGGCCGTGCTTCTTGTAGATGCCGGCCTCCTTGGCCAGGGTGAGCGGCGCGAAGCCGGTCCAGCCCGACAGGCCGATGGCCACCGGCGTGTCATCGGCTGCGGCCGGGCCCGCCGCCATCACCGCCGCAGCGGCCACCGCCCCCATCGAACGACGCACTGATCTCATCGCGACTCCTGACAGTTCAGAATGGTTGTGGGCATCCGCTGATGCAAGGCCCGTGCCGCGGACCTACACTGGCGGCAAACTTGTCTAGACCACTTTCGACATGGCTTCCGACGCCTTCACGCTGATCCGGGGAAGCATCCCGCTGCTGGTGTCCTTTCCGCACGCGGGGACCGACATCCCGCCGAGTATCGCGCGGCGCATGACCGAGGCCGCCCTGCTGCGCGCCGACACCGACTGGCACCTGCCGCAACTCTATGCCTTCGTGCGCGAGATGGGCGCGAGCACGCTGGTGCCGCGCTGGTCGCGCTACGTCATCGACCTGAACCGGCCGCCCGAGGACAGCAACCTCTATCCCGGGCAGGACACGACCGGTCTGGTGCCCATCGACACCTTCCGCAAGGAGGCGCTGTACCGGCCCGGCGAGGAGCCCGGTGCGGCCGAGATCGTCGAGCGCCGCGAGACCTGCTGGAAGCCGTACCACGACGCGCTGGAAGACGAGCTCGCCCGGCTGCACGCGGCGCATGGCGTCGCCGTGCTGTGGGATGCGCACTCCATCGCCAGCGTGCTGCCGCGCTTCTTCGAGGGCCGGCTCACCGACCTCAACCTGGGCACGGCCGACGGGCAATCCTGCGCTGCGTCGGTGCAGGCCGCCGCCGTCGCGGTGCTCGCCGCGCAGCGCGAGTTCACCCACGTCACCAACGGACGCTTCAAGGGCGGCTACATCACCCGCCACTACGGCCGGCCCCACGACGGCATCCACGCGCTGCAGATGGAGATGTGCCATGCGACCTACATGGACGAGCCGGCGCCGTTCGCCTACCGACCCGACCTGGCGTCGCGCGTGCAGCCGCTGCTACAGCACATGCTCGCGGCCGTGGTGGAAGCGGCGACGTAGCGGGCTCGCGCCGATCGCGTACGCCAGCTCGGCGGGATGCTCGGCGTCCCACAGGCACAGGTCCGCTTGCTTGCCGGCCTCGATGCTGCCGCGGTTGGCCGCCAGCCCCAGGGCACGGGCCGCATGGCGGGTCACGCCCAGCAGCGCTTCCGCCGGCGTCAGCCGGAACAGGGTGCAGGCCATGTTGAGCATCAGCGGCAGGTGGGTGGTCGGGCTGGTGCCCGGATTGCAGTCGGTGGCCACCGCCATCGGCACGCCGTGCCGGCGCAGCAGCGCGATCGGCGGCACGACGGTGTCGCGCAGGAAGTAGAACGCGCCGGGCAGCAGCACCGCCACGGTGCCGGCGCGCGCCATGGCGGCCGCGCCCGCCTCGTCGAGGTGCTCGAGGTGATCGGCCGACAAGGCGCCGAAGTCGGCCGCCAGCGCCGCACCCTGCTGGTTCGACAACTGCTCGGCATGCAGCTTGACCGGCAGCCCGTGGGCGCGCGCGGCCTCGAACACGCGCCGCGTCTGCGCCGGGGTGAAGCCGATGGTGTCGCAGAAGGCGTCGACCGCGTCGGCCAGCCGAAGCCGCGCGGCTTCGGGGAGGATGTGCTGCACGACCTCGTCGATGTAGGCGTCGGCGCGGCCGTCGAATTCCGGCGGCACGGCATGCGCGGCGAGCAAGGTGGTGCGCACGTCGATCGGATGGCGCTCGCCGAGTCGGCGCGCGACGCGCAGGCACTTGAGCTCGTCGGCCAGCGACAGGCCGTAGCCCGACTTGATCTCCACCGTGGTCACGCCGTGGCGCATGAGCTCGCGCAGGCGCACGGCCGACGCCGCTTCGAGCGCGTCGTCACCGGCCTCGCGCGTGAGCCGCACCGTCGAGCGGATGCCGCCGCCGGCGCGCGCGATCTCCTCGTAGCTCGCGCCTTGCAGCCGCAGCTCGAATTCGCGCGCGCGGTCGCCGGCGTAGACGAGGTGGGTGTGGCAGTCGATGAGCCCCGGCGTGAGCAGCCGGCCCTCGCCGTCGATCTCGTGCTCGGCGCGCATGCTCCCATCGAGGTCGTGCAAGGCGCCGATGCGCTCGATGCGGCCCTGATCGATGCTGACGAAGCCGGGCGCCGACACCGCGGCCGTGTCGTCGCTGCAGGACACGATGCGGACGTTGCGCAGCAGCAGGTCCGCCATGTCAGACCTCGCTGAGCAAGGCGGCGCGGGCCGCGATGAAGCGGCGGCGCGCCTCGTCGGCCAGCGCATGACCATCCTGCGCGACGCGGCGCTGCCCACCGACCCAGACCTCGTCGATCGTGCGATCCGGCTGGTTCGCGAACACATGGGCGGCCAGCTGCTGCTCGGGCGCGAGCCCCGCTTCGCCGGCCAGCACGAGGAAGTCGGCGCGCTGGCCGGGACGCAACCCGCCGATCGCACGTCCTGCCGCCTGCGCGCCGCCCGCCACGGCCGCGAGCCACAGCCCTTGGGCGACCTGCGGCGGCGCGAGCACGTTGCGCCGGCGTGTCACCAGCCGCTGCCCGTACTCGAGCCAGCGCAGCTCCTCGGCGACGTCGACGCTGGCGTGGCTGTCCGAGCCGATGCCCCAGGCGCCGTCGTAGGCGGCGGCGTCGAACACGCCGTCGCCGAGGTTCGCCTCGGTGCTCGGGCACAGCCCGACCACGGCGCCGCGGCGCGCGATGTCGGCGCGTTCGTGCGCGGTGGTATGCGTCGCGTGGACCAGGCACCAGCGCGCATCGACTTCGGCGTGGTCGAGCAGCCATTGCACCGGTCGCGCCCCGCTCCAGGCCAGGCAGTCGTCGACCTCGCGCTGCTGCTCGGCGATGTGGATGTGCACCGGCGCGGCCGCGTCGGCGGCAACCAGCGCGTGCAAGGCCTCGGGTGTGACCGCCCGCAGCGAGTGCGGCGCCACGCCCACGCGCACGCCGGTCGGGCGCAGGCGCTCGACGATCGTGAGCAGCGCGTCGACGCCGTTGACGAAGCGCCGTTGTCCGGTCGTGGGCGCCTGGCCGCCGAAGCCGCTCGCCTGGTACAGCACCGGCAGGAGCGTGAGGCCGATGCCGGCGCGCTGCGCCGCGGCGGCCAGGCGCAGGCCCATCTCGGCGGGGTCGGCGTAAGGCCGGCCCTGCGCGTCGTGGTGCAGGTAGTGGAACTCGCAGACCGCGGTGTAGCCGGCGCGCAGCATCTCGATGTAGAGATGGGTGGCGATGTCTTCCAGCTGCTCGGGCGTGACCGCGTTGGCGAAGCGGTACATGCGGTCGCGCCAGCTCCAGAAGCTGTCGGCCGCATCGCCGCCGCGGTATTCGGTCAGGCCGGCGAAGGCGCGCTGGAAGGCGTGGGAGTGGAGGTTGGGGACGCCGGGGACGATGGGGCCCGATGCGCGCGTCGCGCCCTCGGCGTCGGGCGTGACGGCGGTCAAGGTGCCATCGGCATCCCAGGTCAGGAGGACGTTGCGCGACCACCCGTCGGGGAGCAGCGCCCACGGCGCAAGCAAGGCGCTCATGTATTCGTAGCCCGGGTGCAACCCGGGATCGCAGCGTCCCGGGTTGCACCCGGGCTACGGTACAGATGCACTGCGAGCGCGAGGGCAGGCGATGCTTGCGGCTGGACGCTGACACGCGGCATGCCGCGTCGCCAGAGCAAGGCCTGCCCGCGCTCCAAGGTCGACCCGTCGCACTTCCACCGTCCGGAGAGGCACACCAACATCCCGGCCGGCGCAGCCTCCAGCGTCCCGGGCTGTCGAAGCGGCGTCACATGCGCCTCGTGCGCCGCGCGCCGCACCATGACGTTGAAGTCCTCGCAAGGCCCATCGACCAGTTCCGCCACCAGCGGCATCTCGCCCGCGAATCGAAAAGGCTCGCCGACACGATCGAGCCGCCGGACCGCGGCGCCGTCCGCAGAACGCAGCGTCATTCCGGCGCCGTCGAGCAGCGCGATGCAGCGATCGACTCCCGCGAACGCCGAAAACGGCGCGTCCTGCTCGACCTCGGCCACGCTGATGCGCCAGTCGAAGTCGTCCATCGACGCCCCCGCCGGCTCGACCGCCAGCTCGCGCGTCAGGCCGGCGCCGTTCTTCCAGCGCTGCGGCGCCAGCTGGCGCCAGTCGATGCGCTCGCCGCTCACGGGCCGATCATCGGCAGCTTGAGCCCTTGCGCTTGGGCGGTCTGCGCCGCGAGCTCGTAGCCCGCGTCGGCGTGGCGCATCACGCCCGAGGCGCTGTCGTTGACCAGCACGCGGGCGAGGCGCCTGGCCGCCGCGTCGCTGCCGTCGGCCACGATCACCATGCCCGCATGCTGCGAGTAGCCCATGCCGACGCCGCCGCCGTGGTGGATCGACACCCAGGTCGCGCCGCCGGCCGTGTTGAGCAAGGCGTTGAGCAAGGGCCAGTCGGACACCGCGTCGGTGCCGTCCTTCATCGCCTCGGTCTCCCGGTTGGGGCTGGCCACCGAGCCGGTGTCGAGGTGGTCGCGACCGATGACGATCGGCGCCTTGAGTTCGCCGCTGCGCACCATCTCGTTGAAGGCGAGGCCTGCGCGATGGCGCTCGCCCAGTCCGAGCCAGCAGATGCGCGCCGGCAATCCCTGGAAGGCGATGCGCTGTGCGGCCATGTCGAGCCAGCGGTGCACATGGTGGTTGTGGGGGAACAGCGCCTTGATCTTCGCGTCGGTCTTGCGGATGTCCTCGGGATCGCCCGACAGCGCGACCCAGCGGAACGGGCCCTTGCCCTCGCAGAACAGCGGCCGGATGTAGGCCGGGACGAAGCCGGGGTAGGCGAACGCGTCGCCGTCGCCGTGGTCGGCCGCGACGCCGCGCAGCGCGTTGCCGTAGTCGAACGCCTCGGCGCCGGCGCGGCCGAGCGAGCGGATCGCGTCGACGTGCGCGAGCACCGACTGGCCGACGCGCTCGAGGTACTCGTCGGGGTCCGAGCGCCGCAGCGTGTCGGCCTGCTCGACCGTGAGCCCCGCCGGGACGTAGCCGTTGAGCGGGTCATGCGCGCTCGTCTGGTCGGTCACGACGTCGACCGCGGCGCCGCGCCGGACCAGCTCCGGCAGCACCTCGGCCGCGTTCCCGAGCAGGCCGATCGAGAGCGCGCGGCCGTCGCGCTGGGCGGTCGCGAGCCGCTCCAGCGCGTCGTCGAGCGAGCCGGCGCGCTCGTCGAGGTAGCGCTCCCGGATCCGGCGCTCGATCCGCTGCAGGTCGACCTCGACGCACAGCGCGCAGCCCTCGTTCATCGTCACC
>DASUZE010000004.1:0-13225 GCA_036377015.1 Piscinibacter sp.
GAGCTGAACGCAGTGGCTCTTGCATTGAACACGCGACCGCGCAAAACCCTCGGCTGGCGTACGCCAGCCGAGGCATTCAACGAACTGCTACGCTCTGCCGAGCAAAGCAGCGTTGCGACGACCAGTTGAACTTGGGCAGAGACGAATTCACTCTGAATTTCCTCTGTGACTCTGTGGCTCTGTGGCTCTGTGGTTCAAACGGCCTGCCCACACGCCTTTCGTCGCGAAGCACCGGACACGTCATGCAGGCATCCACACGCTCCATGCCGCCTCGTCGATGGTCAAACGACTGCGGCTCCGAGGCGCGATGGAGCATCGCACGCTCACAAAGTGCGGCGTGCAGATCTTCTAAGCTCGTCGCCTCTGCCCGGCAGGCCGATCGAGCTTTCAGACGCGCCGCTCGCGCTGCGCCCACCAGGCGTCGCGCAGGCGCCGCTTGGCGACCTTGCCGTTGTCGTCGCGCGGCAATCGGGCGACGAAGTCGATGCGTCGCGGCAGCTTGTAGCCCGCGATCAGCGGCTCGAGATGGCGGCGCACGCGCTCCGCGTCGAGGCCCTCGTCGCGGGCCTCGATCACGGCGGCCAGCGACTCGCCGTATTCCTCGTCGGGGATGCCGAACACCGCGCAATCGGCCACGCCGGGCAGGCTCATCAGCGCATGCTCGATCTCGGCCGGGTAGATGTTGACGCCGCCCGAGATCACCATGTCGCAGGCGCGATCGCAGATGAAGAGGTACCCGTCCTCGTCGAGGTAGCCGACGTCGCCCAGGGTCACCAGGCCATCGCGCTCGATGGCCGCGCGCGCGTGCGGCTGGTTCTGGTAGCTGAAGTCCGCGAAGGCGGGCTGACGTCCGTAGATCACGCCCTGCTCGCCCGGCGCGCACGCATGGCCGTCCTCGGCCACGATGCGGATGCGCGCGCCGGCGATGGGCTTGCCCGCGCTGGCCGGCTTCCGTCGCGCCGACGCCGGGTCCTGCACCGTGAGCATGCCGGTCTCGCTGGACGCATAGGTCTCGTAGACCACCGGGCCGAGCCAGTCGAGCATGGCGCGCTTGACCTCGGGTGCACAGGGCGCGCCGGTGCAGGCGACGAAGCGCAGCGAGCGCAGGTCGTAGCGCCGGCGTACCTCGGCCGGCAGGCGCAGCAGGCGCACGAACATGATGGGCACCAGGTACACCGTCTCGATGCGGTGCTGCTCGATCAAGGCCAGCGTCTGCTCGGCGTCGAAGCGAGGGGCGAGCACCGCCAGCGCGCCCTGGTCCAGCGCCTGCTGCATGAACAGGCTGGGCGCGCTGTGGTACAGCGGCGCCGACACCAGCGCACGCACGCCGGGGACGATGCCGAAGGCCGCGGCGACGACCTCGCGCAGGGCCGCCGTCTGCGCCTCGAGCTGGTCGGCGGGCACGGCGTGGCGCTTCACGCCCTTGGGCCGCCCCGTGGTGCCGGAGGTGTAGGCCATGTGGCCACGCGGCTGGCGCGGCGGGCCGGCATAGGGCGGCTGCGTCGCGAGCCAGGCGTCGTACGGGTGCGCGCCCGCGGGCAGCCGGTCGGCGCCGTCGGCATCGACCACCAGCACCTGCAGGCCGGCCGAGATCAGGCCCACCAGCGCGGGCAGCAGGTCGGCCTGGACCACCAGCACCCGGGCCTGCGAGTCGCGCAGGAGGTGCAGCACCTCGTCGGGCTTGAAGTGCCAGTTGATCGGGCAGTAGAAGCAGCCGGCGATGCGGCAGGCGCGGATCACGTCGACATAGGCCGGATGGTTGCGCAGCAGCACCGCGACGACGTCGCCATCGTCGACGCCCAGCGCGGCGAGTCCGCCGGCGAGCTGGCGTGCGCGCAGGTCGATGGCCGCGCCGGCGCGGGTGAGCGGGGTGTCGCAGGCGAAGTGCAGGTCGGCCGTCATGGCGTCGCACTGTAGGCAGCGGCCGCCTGGCACGGAAGGCGCCGCAACGGGCCCACATTGTCAACGGAAGCGCGACAATCCTCCGATGGACGTGAATGGGCTTCGCTTCCTCGTCGAGGTCATCGACTCCGGCAGCCTGAGCGCCGCCGCGCGACGCCTGGACACGACCCGTTCCAACGTCAGCCGACGCCTGAAGACGCTGGAGCGGCACTGGGGCGTGGAGCTGCTGCGGCGGACCACGCGGCGCGTTGAGCCCACGCAGATCGGCTCGGCGCTGTACGAGCACGCGCGCCGCGTCGGCATGGAGCTCGATGCGCTGCAGGGCACGCTCGACTCCTTGGGCAAGACCTTGCGCGGGCACGTGCGCGTGAGCGTCCCGACCGGCCTCGGCCAGCTCGTGCTGGGCCCGCTGCTGATCGAGTTCGCCCAGGCCCATCCCGAGGTCACGCTCGAAGTCACGCTCAGCAACCGCGTGCAGGACCTGCTCGCGCAGGAGATCGACGTGGCCTGCCGCATCACCTCGACGCCACCCCAGGACTGCGTGGCACGCGAGCTCGCGCGGGTGGACTGGGTGCTGTGCGCCGCGCCGGCGCATGTCAAGCGCCATGGCACGCCGCGCACTCCGCCGGAGCTCGCGGCGCATCCGTGGGTCGCGACGCCGGTGAGCGGCCAGCGCCTGGTGATGGACGTGCTGCGCGGCAGCCGGCAGCATCGCCTCGAGCTCGTGCCGCGGCTGCAGTGCGCCGACTTCCTGTTCCTGCATCGCGCGGTGCTTGCGGGGATGGGGCTGGCCGCGCTGCCGCGCTATGTCGTGGGCGACGGCCTGCGCAGCGGCAAGCTGGTGTCCTTGCTCGCGGGCTGGCGCGTCGACCCCGAACGACTGGGCGACCGGCTGTACCTGATCACCTTGCCGAACCGCTATCCGGCACCGGCGGCGCGTGCGCTCATCGACTTTCTCAAGTTGCGCTTCGACGATGCGCGCGTGCGCGCGCTGTGCGAAGGGGAGCGCTCAGGCGCGGCCAGTGCTCGGATGTAATTACTCGGCGGCGGGCGTGTTGTTGTGTGAGTTTCGAGGAGCGGCCGGCGCGAACCCCCTTCGTCTCGAGGACGCGGGAGGTCTTGCTGTTGCCCAAACGCTCGTCGTTGCAGCCAGGGTCGCGGGCCCTCGAACGGAAGGTGCGCGCCATCGGACAGGGAGTGTGAATCGTGAAAGTGACCCAGAGCGTCTTCGTGTTGTCGCAGGCCGTGGCCTGCCTGGTTGCGGCGGGTGCGACCCCGGTCGCCAATGACCTGCCGGCATTGCCGCCGGTTCCGATACCGGTTCCCAAACCACCGCCGCCGCCACCACCACCACCCGCACCCGCACCCGCACCGGCCCTTCAGCTCCAACTGACCAGCCCCGTCGGCGGAACCCTGCTGCCCTTCACCGTAGGCCAGGCCTTGCAGCAAGGCCAGGTGCCCGCCGGCTCCACCGTTGCGGCCGACATCGCGAACTTCCAGTGCGTGGTGAAGAACCGCTGGCGCGACGGCAGCGCCAAGTTCGCCATCCTCTCGGGCCGCAGCGACCTGTCGCCGAACGCCTCGAAGATGGTCGCCTTGCGCGTGGCCGCGGCGCCTGCCGCGACGACGCCGGTGTCGACCGCCGACCTGGCCGCAACCGGCGTCACGGCCAGCATCCAGTTCGGCTCCTTCGGCACCGCCGTGTGGAACGCCGGCGACTGGGGCAGCCCGGTGCAGACCTCGGTCGCCGGCCCCGAGATGGCCGCGTTCACCTACCGCAAGCCGCTGGGCAGCGATGCACACCTGGTGGCCTGGCTCGAGGTGCGCACCTACAAAGGCGGCCGCGTGGAGGTGCTGCCCTGGATCGAGAACGGCTACCTGCGCGTGGCCAACCCGACGTCAAAGAGCGGCACGGCGAGCTTCACCCTGGGCGGCACGTCGCGCTTCTCGCAATCGCTCACGCTGCTCAACCACCAGCGCGCCGTGCTGGCCAGCGGCAGCACGCTCACCCACTGGTTCGGCGGCGATCCGCAGGTCACGCCGAGACACGCCACCGCGTATCTCATGGGAACGCGCCTGGTGCCCAACTACCGCGGCGTGACCAGCCCTAACAGCAACTTGTTCGGTCGCCTGGCGACGAGCTACACGCCGCTCGCGCAAGCGAACTACGAGAGCGACATGGGCGCCACCGGTTACGCCGCAGGCATCGGCCTGCTGCCCGAATGGGACGTGGCCTATCTCACCTCGGGCGGCGACCCGCGTGCCTTGCGGGCCGTCGTGATCAATGCATATGCAGCGGGCCGCTACGGTATCCACTATCGCGACGAGACGACGAACCGGCCGCTGCTCCTGTCGGGCTACCCCCATCTCGTGATGGGCAGCGGATCGGGCGTGGTCGCCATCGGGAGCTCGAGCACCGGCAGCTACACGCCGGCGGCCTCGGGCGGCTCGCCGCCCGTGTACGACTCGCCGCACCACCCGGCCATGGGCTACATGGCCTACCTGCTCACCGGCTGGAACTACTTCCTCGAGGAGACCCAGCTGCTGGCGACCGCCAACTTCCTCAAGCAGAGCGACACCGTGCGCCAGGGCGGCAAGGGCATCTTCGAGAGCGCGGCCGGGACCAACATCCCGCGCGGCGCGGCCTGGGGCATCCGCACGCTGGCGCAGGCCGCGACGCTCACGCCCGACGCGGACGGGCTGCGCAACGCCTTCGCGAGCAGCCTCGACGAGAACGTCGCCTACTACCACGGACGCTACGTCGCCATGCCCAACAACCCGCTGGGCCTGGTCCAGCCCTACGACCACATGATCGACGCGTCGCCGAGCAGCCCGTGGCAGGCGCACATCTGGCAGGACGACTTCGTCACCGGCACCTTCGGCTACCTGAAGGAGCTGCAGGTGACCAGCGCCTCGGTGGCGGCAAAGTTCGACCAGTTCCTCGCCTGGAAGTACCGCGCCATCGTCGGGCGGCTGGGCGGCAGCGGCAACGACCAGTACTCGTACCGCTACGCGGCGCAGTACCTGGTGTACTTCGCGCCACGCAACTCGGCCGACTACAGCGGCGGCACCGGCCCGTGGTACGCCAACTGGGGGCAGGTGGCGCGGGCGATGGGCATCGGCACCTCGGGCAACACCGGCGAGCCGCTCGAGTCGGGCTACCCGACCGAGCCGACGAGCTACTGGGGCAACCTCATGCCCGCGCTGTCGTACGCGGTCGACCACGGGGCGGCGGGCGCGATCGAGGCCTGGAACCGCGTGACCTCGGCGTCGAACTTCCCGACCCAGGCGGCGGGCTACGACGACTATCCGGTGTGGGGCGTGAAGCCGCGCAGCCTCGGCGGCGGCTCGGCCCCGCCGCCGCGTGCCGAGCTGAACTGGACCGCATCGAGTTCGTCCGACGAGACCGGCTACCGGGTCTACGTCGGCACCTCGGGCTTCTCGAACGAAGCCTCCAAGCAGGTGCCGTGAGCATGCAAGACAGGGAGCATTCCATGAAGAATCGATGGACACGATGGACGACGGCATGCGCACTGGCGGCTGCCGTACCGCTCGGTGCCGCGGCATCGGCACTGAGCGACGCGGCCGGCACGCTGCCGGCCGGCCAATGGCGCGTACTCGATCGCGCCGGCGACAGCAGCGGCTTCGACTTCAACCTGATCGTCTCGTGCGGCGACGACTGCGGGGACGTCATCCTCAACTACGCCGACAAGGGCCTGTGGAACCCGCTGACGCACGAGATGCACTTCATCGGCAAGGGCCACTACCGCGAGCTCAAGCACATCAGCTACGCCGAGTCGAGCAACCGCTGGGTGCGCGAGGCGCGACGTCTACGCGCGCATCTTCAATTCCACCGAGGTCTACAAGTGGACCCGCGCGAACAAGACCTGGACCCGCCTGCCGGCTGCGCCCAACCCGGCCGTGGCGGTGGGCATCGAGTGGTTCCCCGAGATGGGCGGCGTGGTGCTGGTGGGCAACGGACAGGGGCACCTGTACCGCGAATCCCTGTGGCGCATCACGATCCCGATCTCGACCTACGGCGTGATCGCCCTCCTGGCCGAGGGCGGCACGACCGACACGCCGCTTTTGCTGTACCGCCACGCGGCGGGTCAGGGCGCACCGCCCGACACCACGCCGCCCGTGGCCGCCGTCGGCGCTGTCGGCAAAGTAGCCCGGGTGCAACCCGGGACGCTGCAACGTCGCCCACTCCCGGGTTGCACCCGGGCTACGGATGCAGCGCTGCCCAGGCCGCGCACGTCGCCTGGCGCTCGTCGACCCGCCAGGGATGGACCTTGCCTTTGCCCAAGGCCTGGACCTGCGCCGCCAGCGCTTGCGCAGACATGCCCAGCCGCAGCGCCGCGGCATCGGCCAGCGTTCGCGGCGAGAACGACATCGCGGCAACGCCGCAGGTGCCGGCGGCAGTCTCGAGGACCTGGCGGTACAGCTGCCCTTCGGCGGCGTGGGCGCGGATGTGCGGATTGGCGATGAGGCCCGGGTCGCGTCCCATGCTGCCCACCACTGCGATCACGCCGATCGAGCCGCACACCGCCTCGAGCTCGTGCAGCAGGCGACGCAGCGCGTCGACGGCCAGGCGCTCGATCGCGCGCACCGAGGGCTGCACATCCACCACGGCCTGCGCCCAGGGCAGCGCCATGACCGCATGGTGGGGCTGGATGGTGAGCGGGTCGTCCTTGGCCCACATCAACAGCTCACCGCGATGCACCAGCCGCGGCGACGCGACCGGGCCGACCAAGGCGACCGCAATCGCGCGGCCGGTCTTGGCCAGCAGGCCGAGGGCGGCGGTGGGTGGATTCAGGACGTGGCCGGTCGGAAGTAGCGCGCTTCGAGCAGCTTGGCGTTGGTCAGACGCAGCGCGACGAGCACGCGCTCGAGCCAGGTCAGCTTCTGGATCCTGCCGTCCGGCAGCATCAGCACGGGGCCCAGGATGGGCTCGTCCTCGATCTTCGATTCCTGGTATGCCGGCAGCTTCGGGGATTCACTCATGCCCGTCTCCTTCCTGGTGGTTTGCGACGGCCAAGGCGGCCATCGGCGCCTGTAACGGGATGTATTCTAGAGGTCGATCGCTGCCGCGTGAAGCCTTGGACGCATGGGATTGACCCGGTTCAGAAGCGCCACGCGACCTTGAAGAACACGCTGCGTCCGATCTCGCTGCGGTACGGCGGCAGGAAGGCGATCTCGGTGTGGCCGCCGTCGGTCAGGTTCTGCGCCGTCACCGACAGCTCCAGGCCCGCACGCGGCCGCCATCCCCAGCGCAGGTCCAGCGTCGTGTACGCGGCGATCTGCGGATTCGTGGTGGCCGAGACATGGCGCAGCGTCGCGTCGAGCTCCTGCTGCGCCGGCAGGTCGAGCGACGCACGCAGCATCCAGCGCTCCTTCGGATCCTCCAGATGCGAGGCGCCGTCCAGGTCGAGGCTGCCCGGGTCGAGCCGCAGCCGCTTGGCGAGCCGGCTGTAGCCGCCGGCCAGGCGCAAGCGCTGCGTCGCTTGCAGCGACCCCCAGGCCTCGATGCCTTCGGTGCGCCCCTTCATGCGGTTCATGTAGGTCACGGCGGTGCCGCTGCCGGCGGGCGCCAGCTCCAGCGTGCGCAGGTCGTCGTAGTCGGCGCGGAACAGCGTCGCGGAGAACGTGCTGCGCTCGGTGGGCTGGCCGCGCCAGCCGAGCTCGGCGACCTTGGCGAGCTCCGACTCGAACGCCGGTCCGCCCGCCAGCGTGAACGGCGGCCCCTCGCCCGGCACGTGCACATCGCGGTCCAGGCGCGAGGGCGCGCGCACGGTGCGCGACAGCGCGGCCCACAGCAGGTGGTCGGGCGCGGGCTTCCAGGCCAGCCGCGCATTGGGCAGGAACTCGCTGCCGGTGTAGTCGTTGCGGTCGACGCGCGCGCCGACGGTGAGCCGCCAGTCGCGGCCCAGGCTCATCTCGTCCTGCGCGAACAGGCTCGTCCAGTGCTGCTGCACATGGGCCGGCAGGAAGGCCACGATGAGGCTGTTGCCGACGCGGTCCCAGCCGTGGCGGATCTCGATGCCCCATACCAGCGAGTGGATGCCCGTCGGTCGCAGGCCGTGCTGGACCTGCAGGTCGACGATGTCGAGCGACTCCGACAGCGTGGGCGGGATGATCCGGCGCGTGTGGTCGAGGTAGGCCTGCACGCTGAGGGTGGCGCCGTCGTCCATGGCGCGCTCCCAGCGACCCAGCAGGTTGAGGCCGGACGCCGAGATGGTGCCGAGCGCCAGCGGCGTGCCGGTGAAGAAGGTGCCGGGTTGCGGCTGGCCGATGGCCGCGTCATAGACGTTGCCCAGCACCGTGAAGCCGTCTCCGCGATGCTGCCAGTCGGCCCGGAAGCCCGCCTGCGTGCTGCGCCAGGCGTCGTCGCGCGGACTGCCGTCGGGCGCGTGGGTGCGCTGCTGGTCGGTGTGCTTGGCATGCAGCCGCACATGGCCGTCGTCGCCGAAGCTCGTGCCGTAGCGCGCCCCGGCCTGCGACTCGCGGTTGCCGCCACCCAGCATCACCAGCCGGCCGACGTTCTGCGCTGCCGGCGCGGTGATGACGTTGATGACACCGTTGACCGCGTTGACGCCCCACAGCGTGCCGCCCGGTCCGCTGATGACCTCGATGCGGTCAACGTTCTCGAGCAGCACGTCCTGGACGTCCCAGAACACGCCGGAAAACAGCGGCGTGTAGACCGAGCGGCCGTCGACGAGCACCAGCATCTTGTTGGCATTCGATGCGTTGAAGCCGCGTGCCGTGACGAGGTAGTCGCTCGCGCTCTCGCGCGACACGTGCAGGTTGGGCGCCAGGCGCAGCGCCTCGGGCAGGGTGGTCGCGCCCGAGCGGCGGATGTCCTCGGCAGTGATGACGAACACCGCCGCCGGCGCGTCGGACAGGCGCTCGGCGTGCTTGGACACCGAGGTGATGCGCAGGTTGCTGAGCTCTTCGAGGCTCATCTCGCGCAGCTGGCCGATGCCAGTGTCCTGTGCCTGCACGGCCGTCGCCGACAGCAGCAGTGAGGCCATGAACCATCGGTGGCGCGATGCGCACGAACAGCGAGGACGATTCGGCATGGAGCGGCGATGATGCCGGCTTCGCACCTGCCAGCCACTTGTAAGTCCTTACAGGGTGGCTTTCACGACACATGCCCACGCAACACGTCCCTCGCCCCGACGGCCTGCCGTTTCCGCGCGTCGCGCTGGTCCTGCAGGGCGGCGGCGCCCTCGGTGCCTACCAGGGCGGCGTGTGCCAGGGACTGGAGCAGGCCGGCATCCGCTGCGACTGGATCGCCGGCGTGTCGATCGGCGCGCTCAACGCCGCTCTCATCGCGGGCAACCCGCCCGAACTGAGGGTGGCGCGCTTGCGCGAATTCTGGGAGACGATCTGCATGCCGGCCTTCCTGGTCCCCACCGCGGTGGCGGTGGACGCCGCCGTCGACAAGCTGGGCGGGTCGGCGCGCAAGGTGCTCAATGCCTTCAACGCCTGGCGTGCCGTGACGGAGGGCCAGCGCGGCTTCTTCGTGCCGCGCGGCCCGGCCTCGTGGTGGGCCGACGCGGGCGATCCGTCGCGGGCGAGCTTCTACGACACCGCGCCGCTCAAGGCCACGCTGGAGCGCCTGGTCGACTTCCGGCGCATCAACGAGGGCGACACGCGCGTGTCGGTGATGGCGGTCAATGTGCAGCGAGGCAACCTCGTCGTGTTCGACAACCAGGCGGGTCCGCACCGGGGCCAGCTGCGCGCCGAGCATTTCATGGCGTCGGCCGCCTTGCCGCCGGGCTTTCCGCCGGTGCAGGTCGAACAGCAGCACTTCTGGGACGGCGGGCTGGTGTCGAACACGCCGCTGTCGCTGGTGCTGTCGGACGAGCCGGCCGAAGACAGCCTGGTGTTCCAGGTCGACCTGTGGAGCGCGCGCGGAGCGCTGCCGACCAACGTCTACGACGCCCAGGAGCGCGCCAAGGACATCCAGTACTCCAGCCGCACCCGCCTCATCACCGACGAGATCGCGCAGCGACAGCGCCAGCGCCGGCTGGTGCGCGAGCTGCTCGAGCGCATCCCGGCCGGCAAGCGCCGCGACGATCCCGTGTGCATCGCGGCGGCGCAGGCCGCCACCGACCGGCGCTTTCGCGTCATCCACCTCATCTACCAGGACAAGGAGTGGGATGGCTTGTCCAAGGACTATGAATTCGGGCCGCTCACCATGCGCGACCACTGGGCGAGCGGGCTCGAGGACGTGACGAAGTCGCTGGGCAATCCGCATTGGCTCGAGCTGCCGCCGGAGGACCGGCCGTTCGTGACGCACGACGTGCATCGGCGGTAGCCCGGGTGCAACCCGGGGTGTTGGTGCGTCCCGGGTTGCACCCGGGCTACACGGCCAGTCGCACAGGGATGCGTCGCGGGCCGAAGGCCTGCTCGACGCGGCCGAACTTCCCCGCGATGCGCGTCCCGCAATGCGGGCACTCGCCGCCTTCATCGAGCTCGCAGCGCCGCACCGCGTACCAGTCGCGGATCACCAGCGCCGCGCCGCAGCCCGGGCAATGGGTCGTGCCGCCGACTTCGTCGTGCACATTGCCGGTGTAGACATGGTGCAGTCCCAGGCGCAGGGCGATGGCCCTTGCGCGGCGGAGGGTCGACGGTGGTGTCGGCGGCACGTCGGTCATCTTGTAGTCGGGGTGGAAGGCGGTGAAGTGCAGGGGCACGTCCGTTCCCAGGTGGTCGAGGATCCAGCGGCTCTCGGCCTCGATCTCGGCGTCGCTGTCGTTGTGGCCCGGAATGAGCAAGGTCGTGATCTCGAGCCAGCAGGCGGTCTCGTGGTGCAGGTACTGCAAGGTGTCGAGCACCGGCGCCAGGTGCGCGCCGGTCTGCTGGAAGTAGAAGGCCTCGGTGAAGCCCTTGAGGTCGACGTTGGCCGCGTCCATCTTCGCGTAGAACTCGCGCCGCGGCGCGGCATGCATGTAGCCCGCGGTCACCGCCACGCTGAACAGGCCCAGGGCGTGGCAGGCGTCGGCGGCGTCCATGGCGTACTCGGCGAAGATCACCGGGTCGGTGTAGGTGAAGGCCACGCTGGCCGCGCCGCTGCGCCGCGCGGCCTCGGCGATGCGCTGCGGCGAGGCCGCGTCCAGCAGGCGGTCCATCTCGCGGCTCTTCGAGATGTCCCAGTTCTGGCAGAACTTGCAGGCGAGGTTGCAGCCGGCGGTGCCGAAGGACAGCACGCTGGAGCCGGGCAGGAAGTGGTTCAGCGGCTTCTTCTCGATCGGGTCGATGCAGAAGCCCGAGCTGCGGCCGTAGGTGGTGAGCACCATGGCGTCGTCGCTGCGCTGGCGCACGAAGCACATGCCGCGCTGGCCTTCGTGCAGGCGGCAGTCGCGCGGGCACAGGTCGCACTGGATGCGACCGTCGGAAAGGGCGTGCCACCAACGGGCCGGATGGTTCACGAGAAGGCCACCGCTGCGTAGCCGACGACGCCGCGGCGGTCGCCGGCCGTGTCCCCGGAATTGCGAACGTCGAGCACGCGCGGCGCCAGGCCATGGCGTCGTGCCGCCACCAGGGCGCCGTTGATCGCGTGGGCGCCGCAGGCATCGTCGGGCTCGAGCGCCGCGTCGAACGCGACCATGCGCGCGATCGTCCGGCGGTCACGCGCCTGCGCCTGTGCATGCGCGAGGTAGTGCGACAGGTCCGAGCTGATCACGATCAGCGTCTCGTCGCCGCCCCACAGGCGCTCGAGCACCTGCGCGACCGCGTCGGCGTGCGCCGCGCCGACCACCAGCGGCGCCAGCGTGAAATGCGCGAGCGTCACCTGCAGGAAGGGCAGTTGCACCTCCAGCGAGTGCTCGAAGGCATGCGGTCGATCGTCGCGCACGACCTGCCGCAGGTCGGCCACCTTCTGCAGCGCCTGCGCATCGATCTCGACCCGCCCGAGCGGAGTCTCGAAGGCGCCGGCGGCCGGCGCGGCGAGCGAGGCCACCGGCACGCGATGCGCCGGGCCGAGCATCACGACCCGCGTGATCTGCTCGCGCCATGGGGCGAGCGTGGCGTAGGCCCGCGCCGCGATCGGTCCCGAGTAGACATAGCCGGCATGCGGCACTACCAGCAGCTTCGGCGCCTTGTCGGCGCTCGCGCCGGCCACCGACAGCAGCGCGTCGAGCTGCGCGCGCAGGGCCGCAGGGTCTGCGGGGTAGAACATCCCCGCCACCGCGGCGGGGCGAACCGCCGTGGCATCCATGGCTCAGCGTTGTCCCTTCTGCTTCTGGTAGGTGCCCACCAGCTCGGCCTGCGCCAGCACGTGGCCCTGCATCGCCTTCTCCAGCGCGGCTTTCTTCGGTTCGTGCTGGTCCGACAGCATCTGGTCGAGCGCGTACAGCTTGAAGAAATAGCGGTGCCGACCGATGGGTGGGCAGGGCCCGCCGTAGCCGGTGCGGTTCCAGTCGTTCAGGCCGTCGCGCGCACCTTCCGGCAGCGGGCTCGCGCTTTCCGGCAGGCCTTCGGCGCTGGGCGGGATGTCGTAGAGCACCCAGTGAACCCAGGTGCGTTGCGGGTGGGCCGGATCGGGCGCATCGGGATCGTCGACGATCAGCGCCAGGCTGCGGGTCGCCTCGGGCAGGTCGGTCCAGAACAGGGGCGGGGCGAGGTCCGGGCCTTCGCAGGTGTAGCGACCAGGGATGTCGCCGCCGTTGACGAATGCGGTGGAAGCGAGCTCCATGCGTCATCTCCTTCGCCCGCGCCGCGGGCCGTGGACCGCGCGTTCCGGCGCCGGAAGCGCCATGACGCTCATTGTGGGCGCGTGCCGCACCGCTCGCGCGGGTTCACCTTGGCGCGATCCCGGAGATTCGGCGCGCCCGATGATGCGCGGCCTTACGCTCGCGGCGCGACACGACGAGGAGATGCGCGATGAAGGACATGCCCGCACGGGAGAAGCTCGACCTGGCCGAGATGGTCGCCCAGTACCTGGTGCTGGCCGGCACGCTGGACAAGACCTCGCCGATGGAGGATTACGACCGTGCCAACGAGCTGAGCCTGGAGCTGGCCATGCTGCTGCCCAGCTCGATCTACCGCGCGATGGTCGAGGCCGTCGGGCATCCCGACGGCAAGGTGAACCCGGCGGCGGTGGCGATCATGATGCGGCGCGAGCTGCTCGCTCCGCTGGAGGGCGACCTGCAGGCGGCGCAGGTCGTCTTCCATGCGCCGGGGGCGCTGGACAAGCCCAAGGGGAAGGCGCACTGACCCTAGGGCCTGTTAACGCATAAGTCACGGCCGCGCCGGGGTTCTTTGGGGCTCAGCGCTAGGCGCGAGCCGAGGTACGTACGGGCTGGTAGCCCGTACC
>DASUZE010000005.1:0-13188 GCA_036377015.1 Piscinibacter sp.
GCTGCGTGACTTCATCAGCGAGAACGGCAAGATCACGCCCGCCCGCTTGACCGGGACGCGCGCGTTCTTCCAGCGTCAGTTGACGACCGCCATCAAGCGCGCGCGCTTCCTGGCCATGCTGCCGTACACCGACCAGCACCGGGTCTGAGGAGCCACGACATGCAAGTGATCCTGCTCGAAAAAGTGGCCAACCTCGGCAACCTCGGCGATGTCGTCAAGGTCAAGGACGGCTACGCCCGCAACTTCCTGATCCCGACCCGTGCCGCGCGCCGCGCGACCGAGGCCGCGATCAAGGAATTCGAAGCCCGCCGCGCCGATCTCGAGAAGGCCGCCGCCGACAAGCTCACCGCCGCGCAGGCGCTGGGCGAGAAGATGAACGGCCGCACCGTGCACATCACGCAGAAGGCGGGTGTGGACGGCCGGCTGTTCGGCTCGGTGACCAACTTCGACGTCGCCGAAGCGCTGACCCGCATCGACTTCAAGGTGCAGAAGGCGCAGGTGCGCATGCCCAACGGTCCGCTGAAGACCGTCGGCGAGCACACCGTGACGGTGGTGCCGCACACCGACGTGGTCGTGGAAGTCAAGGTGGTCGTGGTCGGCGAGACCGACTGACCGTCGTCCACTCTCATCGAAAGGCCGGCGCTTCGCCGGCCTTTTCATTTCCGGTCAACCCGGGACGCTCGACCCACGAGCCCGGGTTCCACCCGGGCCACGAGGGCAGGCTCACGTCCTGAGCCACTGGAACGCGAACATCTTTTTCATCGCCACCGGAACTGCCGCCGTCACCTCGTCTTAGCCCAGTTCTCCACGGACTTACCCACAGCTCGTCCCCAGCGTTGTTGCCTTGTCGTGAACCCGGGTCACCGCTACCGTTGCGCCCCTGCCCATGTCGACCTACTCCCTCCCCGATTCCTCCCTGGTCTCCCCCGACGACGAGGTCGCCAAGCTGCGCGTGCCGCCGCACTCCATCGAGGCCGAGCAAAGCGTGCTGGGCGGCCTGCTGCTCGACAACAGCGCCTGGGACCGCGCCGGCGACCTGCTGGTCGACACCGACTTCTACCGCTACGAGCACCGCATGATCTACGCCGCCATCGGCGGCATGATCAACGCGACCAAGCCAGCCGACGTGATCACCGTCTTCGAGCACCTGCAAAGCCTGGGCAAGGCCGAGGAGTGCGGCGGGATGGTCTACCTCAACGCGCTGGCGCAAAGCGTGCCCAGCGCGGCCAACCTGCGGCGCTATGCCGAGATCGTTCGCGAGCGCGCCGTGCTGCGCAAGCTGGTGGCCGCGAGCGACCAGATCGCCACCAACGCCTTCAACACGCAGGGGCGGGCGGTGTCGCAGATCCTCGACGAAGCCGAGGGCATGATCTTCAAGATCGGCGAGGAGGGATCGAAGTCCAAGCAGGGCTTCCAGAGCATGGACTCGCTGGTGGTGCAGCTCATCGACCGGGTGAACGAGCTGCACGAGAACGGCGCCGAAGACGTGACCGGCGTACGCACCGGCTTCTACGACCTCGACCGCATGACCGCCGGCCTGCAGCCCGGCGACCTGATCGTGCTGGCGGCGCGCCCGTCCATGGGCAAGACCGCCTTCGCGCTCAACATCGGCGAGCACGTGGCGGTGAACGAAGGCCTGCCGGTGGTCGTGTTCTCGATGGAAATGGGCGCGGCGCAACTGGCGCTGCGCATGGTGGGCTCGCTCGGACGCATCGACCAGTCCAACCTGCGCACCGGCCGGCTGCGCGACGACGAGTGGGGCCGGCTGTCCGAGGCGGTCGAGAAGCTCGGCAAGGTGAGCATGTTCATCGACGAGAGCCCCGCACTCACGCCCAGCGAAGTGCGGGCGAGGGCGCGGCGCCAGGCGCGCCAGTGCGGACAGCTCGGCATGATCATCGTCGACTACCTGCAGCTCATGAGCGGCAGCGGCGGCGGCGGCGACGAGAACCGCGCCACCGAGATCGGCGAGATCTCGCGCGGCCTGAAGTCGCTGGCCAAGGAGCTCAAGTGCCCGGTGATCGCGCTGTCGCAGCTCAACCGCAGCGTCGAGACCCGCACCGACAAGCGCCCCATGATGAGCGACCTGCGCGAGTCGGGTGCGATCGAGCAGGATGCCGACGTCATCATGTTCATCTACCGCGACGAGTACTACACCAAGGAAGCGTGCAAGGAGCCGGGCATCGCCGAGATCATCATCGGCAAGCAGCGCAACGGGCCGACCGGGACGTGCAAGCTCACCTTCCTGAAGCCGCTGACCAAGTTCGACAACCTGGCGCCGGGCAGCGCGGGCTCCAACGACTACTGAGCAGCAACAGGCGGCCTGACGGAGGCCCGGCGAGTGGAAGGGAAGAGGGGCCGACTTGGTGGGGCCCACGCCGTCCGCAGGACGGCGTGGGCTTCGCACATGATTTCTTCCTTGAGAGCGCCGGCCCCGCGCTCACGGATCGAGCCGATCCAGCGCGCGGCCCTCGTCGTCGAACAGGTGCAGGTGCTGCGCCGGCATCTGCACCGCCACGCGCGCGCCCGACTCGAGCTGGACATCGCCCGGCGCCTTGGCCACCAGCGGCTCCTTGCCCGGCCCCTCGAAGAACAGGTAGGTGGTCTCGCCGAGCCGCTCGAGCCACTTCAGCGGGCGCAGCAGGTGCTGGGTGGAGTTGCCCGGCGCGGCGTGCTCGGGCCGCACGCCCACCACCACCCGCGCGCCGCGGGCCAGGCGGGCGGCGTCGACGCGCACCTGCAGCGTCTCGCCGCTGTCCAGGCGGACGTCGGCGTGGGTCGCGTCGGCATCCGTCACCGACGCGGGCAGGAAGTTCATCCGCGGCGACCCGATGAAGCCGGCGACGAACAGGTTGCGCGGCCGGTGATAGAGGTCCAGCGGCGTGCCCACCTGGGCGACGCTGCCCTCGCGGCGGGTCGCCTGGCCGGCATTGAGCACCACGATGCGATCGGCCAGCGTCATCGCCTCGACCTGGTCGTGCGTGACGTAGACCGTGCTGGCCCGGCCGAAGTCGCGGTGCAGGTTGGCGATCTCGAAGCGCATCTGCACGCGCAGCGATGCGTCCAGGTTGGACAGCGGCTCGTCGAACAGGAACACGCCCGGCTCGCGCACGAGGGCCCGGCCGATGGCCACGCGCTGGCGCTGGCCACCGGACAGGGCCTTGGGCCTGCGCTCCAGCAGGTCCTCCAGCTGCAGCAGCCTGGCCACGTCGGCCACGCGCCGGCGAATGACAGGCTCGGGCATCCTGGCCAGGCTCATGCCGAAGGACAGGTTCTCGTACACCGTCATGTGCGGAAACAGCGCGTAGCTCTGGAACACCATGGCCACGCCGCGCTGCGCCGCCGGCGTGTCGTTCATGCGCTCCCCGCCGATGAGCAGCTCGCCCGAGCCGATCTCCTCGAGCCCCGCGATCATGCGCAGCAGGGTGGACTTGCCGCAGCCGGAGGGACCGACGAAGACGCAGAACTCGCCCTGCTCGATGTGCAGGGTGACCTCGCGTATGACGCCGGGATGGTCCTTGTAGTCCTTGCTGACCGCCTGAAGTTCGATGCTCGCCATGGTGTGCAGCCGCCATGAGGAACCCGTCTGCCGGTTTTCGCGTCGGGGCTTTCCGGGATTGGCGGGCAGGCCAAGCGAGGGTACTACTCGCGGGTGGGATTCACGGGCAGGAAGCGTCGACCCGGAAACAGCTCGATGGACGGAACGACTCGCGCCAGCGTCGGGAGGCTGGCCCTGCCCGCGGCACTGCTGCGCCAGGGCGAGGCGCTCACGGCCTGGATCCTGGTGCTGCCTGCGCTCACCGGCTTCGCGCTGTTCCATGCCTGGCCCACGCTGCGGGCGGTCCAGATCAGCTTCACCGACTGGAACCTGCTGCGCGAGGCGCGCTTCGTCGGCTGGGCAAACTACGCACGCATGCTCGAGGACGGCCAGTTCTGGAACGGCATGAAGCTGTCGGCCGTCTACGTGCTGTTCAACATCCCGCTGCAGACGGTGCTGGGCCTGTTCCTCGCCGTGGCCATGCACAGGCTGACCCGATCGATCTTCGTCAGGTCGGTAGTCCTGCTGCCCTTCCTGCTGTCGAACGTGCTGGTGGCGCTGGTGTGGCTGTGGCTGCTCGATCCGATGCTGGGCTGGGTGAATCACGCCCTCATGGGCCTGGGCCTGGACCGCCAGCCCTTCTTCGGCGGCACGGGCCAGGCGCTGGCCACCATCGCCGCGGTCCAGACCTGGCGCCACATGGGCATGGTGGCCATGCTGTTCCTCGCGGGCCTGGAAGCCATTCCACGCAACCTGGTCGACGCCGCGCGGCTGGAGGGCGCCACCGAGTGGCAGCTTTTCCGCCGGGTCACGCTGCCGCTGCTGCGACCGGTGATGGTCTTCGTCCTGGTGACCAGCGTCACCGGTTCCTTCCAGGTCTTCGACGCGGTGGCCGTCACCACGCAGGGCGGTCCGATGGACCACACCCGGGTCATCGTGCAGTACATCGTGCAGAACGCGTTCACCTTCTATCGCATGGGCTATGCCTCGGCGATGTCGATGGCGCTGTGCCTGGCGATGGTGGCTTACACCGTGGTGCAGATGCGCCTGCTGCGCGCATCCGAGAGCGACCTGTACTGAGCACGCCGCCATGCCTCGCCCGGCCGTCTCCGCCGCCATCGCACGCCGCCGCCTGCGCGTGCCGCTGGGCCGCGCGGCCGCCTGGGTCGCGCTGGTCGCGATCCTCGTCGTCACGCTCTTGCCGCTGTGGCTGGCGCTGAAGACGGCGCTGGTGCACCCGAGCGAGATGTTCTCGCACACGTTCGAGATGCTGCCCTCCGAGCCCACGCTGGTGAACTTCAAGCGCGTGCTGGGGCTCGTGAGCCCCGAAGAGAACTTCGCGCTGAGTGGCTCGGGCGCCGAGATCAACCTGCTGCGCAGCCTCGGGCGCTCGTTCGTCTTCACCGCCATCGTGGTGGTCATGCAGACGAGCTGCGCCGCCATGGCGGCCTACGCCTTCGCGCGTCTGCGCTTTCGGGGCCGCGACCTGCTGTTCATGCTGTTCGTCGCGTCGATGATGCTGCCGTCGGTGGTGACCTTCATTCCCAACTTCATCCTCATGAAGGAGCTGGGCTGGATCGACACCATGGCCGGCATGGTGGCGCCCTTCGCGCTGATGCAGGGCTTCTCGGTGTTCTTCCTGCGCCAGTTCTTCCTGTCGATCCCGCGCGACCTGGAAGAGGCGGCGCTGCTCGAGGGCGCGTCGCACTGGCGCGTGTTCCGGGCTGTTGCGCTGCCGCTGAGCCTCACGCCGCTGGTCACCATCGCCACGCTCACGGCGATCAACATGTGGAACGAGTTCTTCTGGCCGTACCTCGTCGCCCGCGGAACCGACGATGCGGTGCTGCCGGTCGTGCTGCAGTCGTTCCGCACTCAACGGCCGCAGGGCCAGCCCGACTGGACGGGACTGATGGCTGCCGCCACACTGGCCGCGCTCCCCGCGGTGTTGCTGCTGCTGGCGTTCGGGCGACGTGTCGTCGAGTCCGTCCAGTTCACGGGCGGCAAGTAGGAGGTCCACGCCATGACCATGATCCGACCCGTCGCCGCGCTTCTCGCGAGCGTGCTTGCCGGCGTGGCCTGCGCCGTCGAAGTCAGGTACTCGATGTGGGACACCACCCAGCTGCCGGCGTACCGCCAATGCGCTGCCGACTTCGAGAAGGCCAACCCCGGCATCACGATCCGCATCGTGCAGACCGGCTGGGCCGACTACTGGACCGTGCTCGCGACCAGCTTCGTGTCGGGCACGGCGCCGGACGTCATCACCGACCACCTGATGAAGTACCCGGAGTTCGCCAAGAACAACCAGATCGTCGACCTGATGCCCTACATCCGCGGCGACAATATCGACACGAGCGTCTACGCGCCCGGGCTGTACGAGCTGTGGGGCCGCGACGGACGGCAGTACGGCCTGCCCAAGCACTGGGACACGGTCGCCATGGCGGTGAACATGGACCACGCCCGCAAGGCCGGCGTCACGCTGGCCGAGTTGCAGGACATGAACTGGAACCCGCGCGACGGGGGAAGCTTCGAGACCATCGTGCGCCGGCTGACGCTGGACGCCAAGGGCAACAACGCGCTCAGCCCCCAGTTCGACAAGCGGCACGTCGTCATGTACGGGTATCAGAACCCGGGCCACGGGGGGATGATGGGCCAGACCGACTGGAGCCACTTCGCCGTGTCGAACGGCTTTCGCTTCCAGGACAGGCCATGGGACCCGAATTTCCACTACGACGATCCCAAGCTCGTCCAGACGCTGGTGTACCTCGCCAGCCTGCCCGGCAAGGGCCTGTCGGCGCCCTACGAACACGCCAAGCCGCTGGGCTCGAAAGCGATGTTCATCGCCGGCAAGGTGGCGATCGTGCCGGAAGGCTCCTGGATGGTCACCAACTTCCGCGACCACGCGCGCTTCGCCCACGCCTGGGTGCCGCTGCCGGTCGGCCCGATCGGCACCCGCGCGAGCATGTTCAACGGCATCGCCGACTCGATCTCGTCCGGCTCCAGGGTCAAGGAGGAAGCCTGGAAGTGGGTCAAGTACCTGGGCTCGACGGCCTGCCAGGAGGTGGTGGCCTCGCATGGCGTCGTCTTCCCGGCGATCAAGGGCATGACCGAGCGCACGCTCGAGGCCCATCGGGCCAAGGGCGTGGATTCGTCGGCCTTCTTCACGATGGCGCGCGCCAAGACCTTCCTCGCGCCCATTGCCGACAACGGGGGCGAGGTCGACCACGTGATCAGCACCGCGCTGGAGGCGATCTGGATCGGCAGCGGCGACCCCGCGAGCCTCATGCGCCATGCCAACGCGCGCGCCAACGAGATCGTGAAGCGGTGATGCAAGCGCGCCCGACGATCGGCATGTTCATCAACTGGCTGACCGGCCTGCATGGCTGGCATTGGCTGGGGGCCGCCGACTCGGCCCGCGCCAACGGCGCCAACCTGGTGTGCTTCTCGGGCAAGGAGCTCGGGCATCCCGACCACTTCTACTCGCATGCCAGCGTCGTCTTCGACCTCGCCAAGGCCGAGCGCGTGGACGGCCTCATCGTGTGGACCACCACCTTGCAGCCCTTCGTCGGGCGCGAGGCCATGGAAGCCTTCTGCCATCGTTTCGACCCCGTGCCCATGGTCAGCGTGGAGCAGAGCATGGCGGGCATGCCCAGCCTGGTCGTCGGCGAGCAGCAGGGCATGTGCGAGGTGGTCAGCCACCTCATCGAGGTGCACGGCCACCGGCGCATCGCCTTCGTCCGCGGCCCCGTCAACCACCCGGGAGCGCAGCTGCGCTACCTGGGCTATGTGGAGGCGCTGGTACGGCACGGCATCGCCGTGGACGAGACGCTGGTGTCCTCGGCGCCGCGGTTCTGGCGACCCGAGGAATCGGCGGCGATGGTCGAGCAACTGCTCGACCGCACGGCAGGCGCCATCGATGCCATCGCCACCGCCAACGACGACCTCGCGCTCGGTGCGGTGTGGGCGCTGCAGAACCGCCGCATCCGCGTGCCGGCCGACATCGCGGTCGTCGGCTTCGACGACGTCGTGAACGTCGACCGGCCGGACCTCGGCATGGACAGCATGGGCCAGGATGCGGTCGGCGACGAGCGGCCGGGCCTGGTGAACAGCGTCACCGCGACCTTGCCGCTGACCACCGTGCGCTCGCCCATGTACCAGCTCGGCTGGCGCTCGGTGGAAGTGATGCTGTCGCGCATCCGCGGCGAGCCGGTGCCGGCGCAGACGACGATTCCCACCCAGGTCGTCGTGCGCCGTTCGTGCGGCTGCCTGCCGCGGTCCGCGGGCGCGGGGATGCGGCATCCGTCGCGACCGGTGTCGCTGCCCGCGGCCGCGCTTGCCGTCACGCCGGCTCCGGCGCAGGGTTCGCGCGAGCAGATCGTCGTGCACTTGCGTGAGTGGCTGGATCCGGCGCTGCCTGCGCCGCCCGAGGATTGGGCCGAACGCCTGGTCGACACCTTCGTCGCCGCGGCGCAGTCCGGGCCGGTGCGTGAGTTCCTGTACGTGCTGGACGACCTCGCGCATTCGCGGGCGCGCAATGCCGCCGACCTGTCGTGCTGGTGGCCGGCGCTGTTCGCGCTGCACCGGCATGCCGCCGAGGGCCTGGGCGACGGGGCTCGCGCGGCCCAGCTCGACGAGCTCTGGCAGGAGGTCCAGGTCATCATGTGGGACTGGTCCGAGCGCTTCCACAACTACGAGCAGGCGATCGCCGCCAAGCGCGACCAGATCGTGCGCCAGATCGGCCAGAACCTGATCACGACCCTGGACATCGGGCAGCTCACCGCGGTGCTCGTCGAAGAGCTGCCGACCATCGGCATCACGAGCTGCTACGTCGCCTTGTACGAGCCCGACGACGACGCGCCTGCCGCGGCCTATCCGACGGCCCGCTCCAGGTCCATCCTCGTGTACGACCGCGGGCAGCGCATCGCCATTGCGCCGGGCAGGGCGCTGTTTCCGTCCTCGCAGCTCGTCCCGGACGGGCTGCCGGCGCGCAACGACGCGCGCAGCCTCGTCGTCGCGCCGCTGTACTTTCAGGACAAGCAGCTCGGCTTCGTCGTGACCGAAGGCCGGGTGCGCGACGGCTGGATCCTCGAGGCGCTGCGTGCGCAGCTGAGCAGCGCCGTGCAGGGCGCGATGCTCGTCGAGCGCGAGAAGCGCGCGCTGATCGAGGTCGACAAGGCCCGCACGCGTGCCGAGGAGGCGAGCAACGCCAAGAGCGCCTTTCTCGCCACCATGAGCCACGAGCTGCGCACGCCGCTCAACGGCATCCTCGGCTACACGAAGATCCTGCAGCACACCAGCGAGCTGAGCGCCTTGCAGGCCAATGGGCTGCAGACCATCCAGCTGAGCGGCGAGCACCTGCTGACGCTGATCAACGACATCCTCGACCTGTCCAAGATCGACGCCGACAAGCTCGAGCTCGCGCCGACCTCGGTGGAGATGCCGTCCTTCATGCGGGTCATCAGCGACATCATCCGCGTGAAGACCGAGGAGAAGGGCATCCTCTTCGAGCTCGAGGCCGATGACCTGCCGCCGGCGGTGCTGGTGGACGGGCTGCGCCTGCGCCAGGTGCTGCTGAACCTGCTGGGCAATGCCGTGAAATTCACCGACCGCGGCCGGGTCACCCTGCGCGTGGCCGGCAGGAGCGGCCTGGACGGCCTGTCGCGCCTGCGCTTCGAGGTGGTCGATACCGGCATCGGGATCGCGCGCGACGACCTCGAGGTCATCTTCAATCCCTTCGAGCAGGTGGGCGACGCGGCCCATCGTGCGCGCGGAAGCGGCCTGGGCCTGGGCATCAGCCGCCGCCTGGTGCGGCTGATGGGCGGCGACATCCACGTCGACAGCGAGCTGGGCGTCGGCAGCCGGTTCTGGTTCGAGTTCGCGGCGCCGGTGGTGTCATCGAAGGCCTGGCCGCTGCCGACCCGCGGCACCGTGACGGGCTACGAAGGTCCGCGCAAGCGCGTGCTGGTGGTCGACGACGTGGACGCGAACCGGACCATGCTCGTGGACCTGCTGAGCGCCCTGGGCTTCGAGCTGGAGCAGGCCTCGGACGGCCAGCAGGCGCTGGAGCGCGCGGCGGCGACCGCCCCCGACCTGGTCCTGATGGACGTCGTGATGCCGGTGATGGACGGCATGGAGGCCACCCGCCGCCTGCGCAGCACCGCCGGGTTCGAGGGCCTTCCCGTCATCGCGTTGTCGGCCAACGCCTCCGACGCCAACCGCGACCAGTGCCTGGCGGCCGGCGCAACCGCCTTCCTGACCAAGCCGATCGACCACGAGGCGCTGCTCAAGGAAGTGGGCACGCAGCTGGGACTGCACTGGGTGAGCGCCCCGCCGTCCGCGAGCGAGGAAGTCGACGACGCGGCGCTGGTCCTGCCCCCGCCCGAAGACCTGCGTGCACTGCATCGACTGGCGCAGATCGGCAACATGCGCGAGATCCACCAGTGGGCAAACCGCGTCGAGGCCCTCGACGCGCGCTACGGCCCGGTGGCCCGTCGGCTGCGGCACCTGGCCGACGGCTACCACTCTCGCGCCATCCTTACGCTGGCGAGCCGGTTCGTGCAGGGCGATGGGGTGCGCGGCTGAGTGACGATATCGGCGCCCGGCGGCTCGGCGCATCGACAATGTGTCCGCGCCGACACAAGTCCGCAAGACCCCGGATACCGCCCGCCGCTCCAATGCCCCGAGCGATCTGCCGAAGGAGCCCCCCATGATTCGATGCCTCGTCGTCGACGACGACCAGGAGATCCGCACGGCCGTCCACGACTACCTGCGCGGCTTCGGCATGAACGTGTCGACCGCCGAGGACGGCCGCTCCATGCGCGGTGCCATGGCCCGGGCCCGCTTCGACGTGGTCGTGCTCGACCTGATGCTGCCCGACGAGAACGGCCTGGCGCTGTGCCGCTGGATCAACGAGAACTCCAAGGTGCCGGTGATCATGCTGACGGCGCAGGGCGACCCCACCAGCCGCGTCGTCGGCCTGGAGCTGGGCGCCGACGACTACATCGCCAAGCCTTTCGAGCCGCGCGAGCTGGTGGCGCGCATCCATGCGGTCATCCGCCGCGCCGCCAAGCCGGAGCGCGCGGTCGAGGGCCAGCCCGCCGCCGTGCTGCGCTTCGAGGGCTGGACCTTCGACCGGCTGCGCCGCCAGCTGCTGTCGCCGGCGAAGATCGTGGTGGCGCTGTCGAGCGCCGAGTTCCGCCTGCTGTCGGCCTTCGCCGACCATCCTGGACGGGTGCTCAGCCGCGACCGCCTGATCGAGCTCACGCGTGCGCCCGGCGTCGAGGTGAACGACCGCAGCGTCGACCTGTCGGTCTCGCGCCTGCGCCAGAAGCTCGGCGATTCCTCCCGCGAGCCGCGGCTGATCCGCACGCTGCGCGGCGAGGGCTATCTCTTCGATGCGACGGTGAGCCCATGAAGGCCTGGTGGAAGGACACCCTGTTCAAGCGCCTGTTCATCCTGATGTGGGCGGCGCTGGTGATCAGCCACGTCGTGGCGCTGTCGGTCATCACCCACTGGATGCTGCCGCCGCCGCCCGGCGACGGTCCGTCGCCGTTCTCGCTGCTGACCCTGCCGCCGGCACCGCCCCTGCCGCTGATGGTCGAGATGCATTCGGCGCCCAGGCACGCCGAGGGTTGGGAGGAGCCGCCGCAGTTCGGCCACGGCGCCTCGCATGTCGTCGGCCGGATCGGGCCCGGTGTGGCCTTCACCACCCACGCCGGCCCGGGGCAGCCGCTGCAGCCCGACGAGCTGCTGCCGCGCTTCCCGTCCGGGCTGCTGCTGGTCGACTACGGCGTGCGCGTGCTCATCATCGGCCTGGCGGCGTGGTTCGGCGCGCGGTGGCTGTCGGTGCCCATGCGGCGCCTGGTGTCGGCCTCGCGCTCGCTGGGCGGCGCCCTGCAGAGCGGCGACAGCGTGCCGCGCCTCGACGAGGGCCGCGGCACGGTCGAGGTGCGCGAGACGGCGCGCGTCTTCAACGAGATGGCCGGCCAGCTCGACCAGCAGTTCAAGTCGCGCGCCCTGCTGATGGCCGCGATCTCGCACGACCTGCGCACGCCGCTCACGCGCATGCGCATGCTGCTCGAGACCATGGCCGAGCAGCCCGCCGCGCAGCGCTGCATCGGCTCGGTGCGCGAGATGAACGAGATGATCGACACCGTGTTCGACGTGTTCCGTGGCTCGCGCTTCGCCGAGCCGCCGCAGGTGACCGACGTGCATGCGCTGGTGCAGTCGCTCGCCGACGACCTGGTCGAGCAGGGCCAGCGGGTCACGCTCGACGGCGAGGCGGCGCTGGCCAAGGTCGAGCCGGCGGCGCTGCGCCGGGTGGTGTCCAACCTGCTGGGCAACGCGGTGCGCTACGGCGACCGCGCCGAGGTCGAGGTCGGCGCCGACGCCGGCGGCGTGACCATCCGCATCGACGACCACGGTCCGGGCATCGCGCCGGAGCAGCTCGCCCAGGTGTTCGAGCCCTTCTACCGGATCGAGGCCTCGCGCAACCGGCACACGGGCGGCATCGGCCTGGGCCTGTACATCGCCCGCGACCTGGTCGCGCGGCAAGGCGGACGCCTGGAGCTGTCCAACCTCGCGCGCGGCGGCCTGCGCGCGCAGGTGTGGCTGCCGCCGGTCGACGCGATGGGGGTTGCGCCGGCCGCGTGAAGTGTGTCGGCCCCGGCACAAACTGGCGAAACACGGGATACAGGCGGCACGCATTCTTCCGGGCATGCCAGGCGCCCGGCGGGCGGGCGCCGCACCCACCAAGAGGACATTCCGTGAATCCCAGAACCTGGTTCCTGCGCATCGCCCTGTGGCTGCTCGCGCTTTCGCTGCAGGCCTGCGGTGGCGGAGGCAACGACGACGGTTCGGCGACGCTGCGCCTGGTCAATGCGACCCAGGGCTATGCATCGCTGGACCTGTACACCTCGGACACCAAGCAGATCTCCGCGCTGGCCGCGTCCAGCGCCAGCAGCTACCTCACGCTCGCCGAAGGCACGACGACCTTGCGGCTTCGCCAGGCGGGCTCGGCCACCAACGCCTGGTCGCAGGACCGCTCGCTGGCCAAGGACACGGCCTACACGCTGGTGGCCTACAACAACGGCACCACGCTCTCCACCGCGATACTCGCCGACAGCCAGTCGGCACCGACCTCGGGCTATGCCGCGCTGCGCGTGTTCAACACCGGGGGCGACATCGGCACGGTGGACGTCTACGTGACCGCGCCCGACGTGGCGCTGGCCGATGTCAGCGCGACGGTGTCGGGGCTCGCCTCGGCCACGCTGGGTTCGTATGGGGAGATCGCCAAGGGGAACTACCGCATCCGCGTCACCGGCACCGGCGACAAGACCGACCTGCGCCTGGACATCAGCTCCGTCGACCTCGCCGACCAGCAGATCGCGACGCTGATCCTGCAATCGACCCCCGGTGGCGTGCTGGCCAACGGCATGCTGCTCAACCAGAAGGGCTCGCTGACCACCTACGCGAACGCCAACGCGCGGGTGCGTGTGGTCGCGGCCGTGGCGGGCAACGCGCTGGTCACCGCCAGCACGTCCAACGGCACGCTGGCCGGCAGCCTGCAGTCGCCGTCGGTCGGCTCCTACGTGCTCACGCCGGCGACCCTGGCCGGGCTGTCGCTGAAGGTGAACGGCACGGCGCTGGACACGAGC
>DASUZE010000006.1:0-16356 GCA_036377015.1 Piscinibacter sp.
AAAGATGCTGACCATCCTCAATGCCATGGTCCGCGACGGCGCCACCTGGGACCTCACCAAGCACGCTGTCGTCTCGGCTCCGCGCGCTTGACTTCAGACACAGTTGCTCTGTGGTTCATCACCAGGCGCATCGAGTGTCTGATGACCGGCGAAGCTCTGATCGTCCGCTCCTGGCCGGCACGAGCCCGCCAGCGGACGGATCCGATCGTCAGATGAGAGCCGCGCAGCAGCCGCTCGGTCGGGCAATGACAGCTGTCAGCTGAGAAGCTGCCCGCCGGTGCTGGCACCCTTGTGGTCGTAGTCGACCCGTTGCTGCCTCTCGGCCTTCAGGTAAGTGCGGCAGACCGGCATGCGAGTGCTGACGATCGCGTCTTAAGCGCAGACGTACCGTCTGGGTCGGATACGGTCTTAGACAGCGTCATACACGCAGTCAGTCCAACGACCGGTCCCAAAGGTGGACCAGTCACTCGCCGTGACGACGTGTGGGCGGCGGCTATCGATGAGCGCGAACCGGAAGTACCCACGCCAAGGAATTGTCGGTATCGCGGCGTCGGGCCGCTGCAAAGCCGACGTTCACTAAAGAGTTCGTGGCCGTACCCACACCCGTGCTGGCCAACTGGCGGACCCGCATGGGTCGGGTGGTCCTCGAAGCTCACTATGCGCACTACGTGGCATGAGGAGGTGCGGCGGCTCGCACCCGAACGAATGCGACTGCACGCGCAGCCTCGGCAATCATCGAGCTGTCTTTCGCCTCCAAGGTGCCGGCGAAAGGGATTGGCGCAGCATGGCCAGAAAGGCGGTCGCCCGCGCACTTCGCCCGAAGCGGGTGCCCAGCATGGCGACGACGTCCGCGGCAGGAACCTCCCAGCTGGCAAGCACCCGCTTGAGCCGACCGGCTGCCAGATCGGCAGCGACGTTCCACTCCGACCGGATCGCGACACCCTGTCCTGCCACCGCCCACTCGCGCACCACCGCGCCGTCATTGCTGCACATGGTGGGACGGATCCGGACAGTCTCCGGGTCGCGCGAAGCGTGCAGGAAGCGCCACAGCGTCACGTCCTCGTCGTTCTCCCTCACCACCAGGCATCGATGCCGCAGCAAGTCCGAAGGTGACTGAATCGGCGAAGCACCGGCGAGATAGTCCGGGCTGGCGCAGAGGATGCGTCGGTTCGGTGCCAACGTCGTGACGATCTGGTTCTGTGCGCCAGGCGGCCCAATGTGAACGATGACGTCGCTGCTCTCGACGAGCTGCGCGCCGGGATGGTCGGAAAGGTCGAGAGTGATCGTCACGCCAGGATGCGCCTTTGCAAACGCATCGACCACGGGTGCGACATGCAGCCTGCCGAAGCCATGCGGGGCGGCGATGCGCAGATGCCCGCTGACGGCCTTCTTGCGATTCGCCAAGGCCTCGGACAGCGCCTCCATCGCCTCGGCCACGATCGTCCCGTGCGATGCAACCAGATCGCCTTCATCGGTGAGGACCATCCTGCGGCCGGAACGATCGATCAGCCGGATGCCGATCCGTGCTTCCAGCGCTTGCAGGCGCTGCGTGACGGCCGGCGGCGTGACATCCATCTTCCGGGCGGCTTCAGCGAGCGACGCGGACTGGGCCAGCACGTTGAAGAAGCGCAGATCCTCTGAGGTGAGCATTTAGTAAGACCTTAACTCTCCATGCAGGTTGGATAAATTGTAGGTTCAATCGATCGGGCGCAACATCCCGCCATCTCACTCGGTCGGTGCCAGTCCGCATCCAGCAGGCCGCATCGGACAAGCACAACTCGGAGCACGACATTGGGCCAAGCCATCGTCACGAAGCAGGCGCAAGCCGAACAGATCGCAACGACGCTCGGGGACCTGGACACGCCTTGCCTCGTGCTCGACGCCGAGCGGATGGAGCGGAACATCGCACGCCTGAAAGCCAGGCTGGGCCGCCTGGGCGTCACGCTGCGTCCCCACCTCAAGACGTCCAAGTGCGTGGACGTCGCGCGCCGCGTCATGACGTCACCGTCGGGTCCGGCGACCGTTTCGACACTTCTTGAAGCCAAGCAGTTCGCGGCGGCCGGCGTGCGGGACCTCGTGTACGCCGTCGGCATTGCGCCATCGAAACTGAAGCAGGTGATCGAGCTGCGCAGCGGGGGCGCCGATGTGACCGTGGTACTGGACACGGTGGAGCAGGCGCAAGCCGTTGCCCAGGCGTCGTGCCAGGCCGGCACGCGCATTCCAGCGCTGATCGAGATCGACTGCGACGGCCACCGCTCGGGGGTGCTGCCGACCGATCGGAAGCTGCTGCTGGACATCGGCCGCGCCCTCGAGGACGGGGGGGAACTGCGGGGCGTGATGACGCACGCCGGCGCCAGCTATTCGGCCCGTGGGGCCGAGGCCTTGCGTCAATGTGCCGAGGTCGAGCGCCGCAGCGTGGTCGATGCCGCCACCGTCCTTCGCCAAGCGGGGCTGCCCTGCCCGGTGGTCAGCGTCGGCTCCACACCGACCGCGCACAACGCCGCCGACCTCAGCGGCGTCACCGAAGTCCGAGCCGGCGTGTTCGTGTTCTTCGACCTCGTGATGGCCGGGATCGGTGTCTGCGAGGTCGACGACATCGCGCTGTCGGTGCTGGCGACGGTGATCGGCCACCAGCGCGACAAGGGATGGATCCTGGTGGACGCGGGCTGGATGGCGCTGTCGCAGGACCGCGGCACCCGCAGGCAGGCGGTCGACCAGGGCCATGGGCTGGTGTGCGACCCCGCCGGCGTGCCCTATCCCGACCTGATCGTTGCCGACGCCAACCAGGAGCACGGGATCATCACGGTGCGCCCCGGCTCGGGCGGCGTGCTGCCGGATCTCGCCATCGGCGACCGCGTGCGGATTCTTCCGAACCACGCCTGTGCCACTGGCGCGCAGCATCGGACCTATCACGTCGTCCGCGGCACATGCGACAGCGTCGAAGCCCAGTGGTTGCGTTTCGGGGGCTGGCAATGAGCAAGCGCAGGGCCGCCCCCAAGCTTGCGAGCGCCCCCTCGGGGGGCAGCGAGCGCAGCGAGCGTGGGGGCCAACAATGAGCGGTGGCCAGATCGTGAGCACAGTCTTGACGGACCTCGCACCGAAGCCGGCGGGGCACTACTCGCAGGCCGTCGTCTCGGGCGCACACGTCTTCATCTCCGGCCAGTTGCCGATCCGCCCGGATGGGCGTGCGCTGGACGACGATGGCTTCGAGGCGCAGGCGAGGCAGGCGATCCAGAACCTGCTGGAAGTCGTGCGCGCCGCGGGCAGTTCGCCGCAACAGCTCGTCAAGGTGACGGCCTACATCGTCGGCATCGCCAACTGGCCGCGCTTCAACGCGGTGTATGCGTCCATGCTGGGGGATGCGTGCCCCGCGCGCAGCGTGGTTCCGGTGCCTGAATTGCACTACGGGTACCTGGTCGAGATCGACGCCATCGCGGTGCGCGAACCATGACCGCCACGGCCACCCGGACCGGCCACCACGACAGCCATGACGTGGTGCTGGCCCCGTTTGCCAAGGAACACCTGGAAGGCGCCCTGCGGCTTTCGCAGGAGATGTCCTGGCCCTACCGGCTCGAGGATTGGGCGTTCGCGCTGGAGCTCGGCCAGGGCTTCGTGCTGTGCAACGGCGCCGGTACGGTCGTCGGGACCGCGGCCTGGTGGGCCTGCGGCGAGGACCATGCTTCGGCCGGGATGATCATCGTCGCGAAGGCTGCCCAAGGCCGTGGTCATGGTGCGCGGCTGATGGATGCGCTGCTGGCAGCGGCGCACCCGCGCACCATCACGCTGAACTCGACGGCCGAAGGCCTGGCGCTGTATGAAAGGCGCGGCTTTGTCCGCACCGGCGTCATCCAGCAGCATCACGGCGTTCCCGACCAGCGTCACCCGGCGCCGCCGGCCAGCCTCGTCAGGGCGATGGCGGCATCGGATGCCGAGGCGGTGGCGCGTCTGGACCGGCAGGCCACGGGGTGGGCGAGGAGACGGATGCTGGATCGGCTGATGCAGGCCGGTGATGGCTACGTGCTCGTGCGTGACGGCGAGCCGCGCGGCTATGCCATCTCGCGCGCGTTCGGCCGAGGGCACGTCATCGGTCCCGTGGTCGCCGAAAGTGCGGCTGATGCGCGCGCCCTGATCGAAGCCGCGCTCGCAGGTCTCGGCCCGGTCTTTGTCCGCGTGGACACCTCTGCCACCTCGCAGCTCGGGGAGTGGCTCGAAAGCATCGGCCTGCGCCAGGTCGATGACGCCACCACCATGGTGAAAGGGCCACCGACCCCGCCGGCGGGGCCAGCACGCATGTTTGCGCTGGCCAACCAGTCGTTCAACTAGGAGACATCGCGATGCTGCGCTCGAAGACACCGGGAACGCCGCGATGAAGCTGACCTCGTACTGGCACGACACCGCGCCACGCTTCGACGCCGCGGTGCAAGCTCCTCCGGGCGGTCGCGCCGACGTCGTTGTTGTGGGCGGCGGGTTCACCGGTCTTTCCGCCGCTCTGGCGTTGGCAAACAAGGGCGCGCAAGTCGTGCTGCTGGAAGCCGAGCATGTCGGAGCTTGCGCCTCCGGTCGCAATGGCGGACATGTCAACAACGGCTTCGCCCAGGACTACGCCGCCATGTGTGCGCGGCTGGGCACCGAACGGGCGAACATGCTCTATCGCAGCTTCGACGCCGGCGTGGACACCGTCGAGCGGATCATCCGCGAGGAGGGAATCGATTGCGACTTCCGCCGGACCGGCAAGCTCAAGCTCGCGGCCAAGCCCGCGCACTACGACAAGCTGGCGCGTTCGCAGGAACTGCTCGCGCGCGAGGTCGATCCCGACACCCACATGGTGTCGAAAGCCGCGCTGTCCGAGGAATTGGGGTCGAACGCTTACTACGGCGGGCTGGTGTTCGGCAAGAGCGCGGGCATGCACATGGGCAAGTTTGTCCAGGGGCTGGCGAGCGCGGCCGCGCGCAAAGGCGTGCGCATCCACGAGAACACGCCATTGACCGCGCTGCGCCGCACGTCAGAGGGTCACGAGGTGGAAACGCCTGACGCGCGCGTGCAGGCACGCCAAGTCCTGCTTGCCACCGGCATATCGGCGGTGGGCCCCCTCGCCTGGTTCCGACGGCGCATCGTTCCGGTGGGTGCCTACATCATCGTCACGGAGCAGCTGCCGCAGGACCTGCTCGATCGGATCCTGCCGCGACGCCGGAATGCGACGAACACCCGCAATCTCGTGAACTTCTTCCGCGTCACGCCGGACAACAGGCTCCTCTTCGGTGGCCGCGCGCGGTTCGCCGCCCCCGGCCCGGAATCGGACAAGAAAAGCGGAGAAATCCTGCGCCGCGACATGGTCGCCACCTTCCCGTATCTCTCGAAGGTGCGCATCGATTACTGCTGGGGCGGCCTGGTCGACATGACCCGCGACCGCTTGCCCCGGGCCGGCGAGCGTGATGGCGTGTACTACTCCATGGGCTACAGCGGGCATGGAACGCAGATGTCCACCTACATGGGCACCGTGATGGCGGACATCATCGACGGTGGCCAGGACCGCAATCCCTGGAAGGACTTCGATTGGCCCGCGATCCCCGGGCATTTCGGCAAGCCGTGGTTTCTTCCTGCCGTGGGTGCGTACTACCGGCTGATGGACGTCCTGCGCTGAGTATCAGGTCGACAGCAGAAGGCTTCGTTGCCGAAGCAAATTCGAATCATTGCCTCGTGCCGGGCGCGCAGAGCCGCACCAACTTTTGCAGCCCGGCGCCTAGCATTGTCGACACGAACTGCACTCGTCCCTTCAACCCACCAGCGAGATCCACCGTGATATTTCGACCCAAGTACATCACCTTCGACTGCTACGGCACGCTCACCAACTTCCGCATGCACGAGGTGGCCACCGAGATCTACGCAAGTCAGCTGCCGGCCGAGCGGCTGCCCCTTTTCATCAAGGACTTCGCGGCGTTGCGACTCGACGAGGTCATGGGCGACTGGAAGCCCTACGACCAGGTGCTGAAGTCGGCGATTGCCCGCACCTGCAAGCGCCACGGCGTGGCCTTCCGCGAGGAAGACGGGCGCAAGTTCTACGACGCCGTGCCCACCTGGGGCCCGCACGCCGACGTGCCGCAGGCGCTGACCCGCGTGGGCAACAAGATTCCGTTGGTGATCCTCTCCAACGCGATGAACGAACAGATCCACTCGAACGTGCGCAGGCTCGAGGCTCCGTTTCACAAGGTCTACACCGCACAGGACGCCGGCGCCTACAAGCCGCGCTTGGCGGCGTTCGAGTACATGCTGGACCAGCTCGGCTGCTCGCCGCTGGACATCCTGCACGTGTCGTCCAGCCCCCGCTATGACCTGATGCCGGCCCACGACCTGGGCATCAAGAACAAGGTCTTCGTCAACCGCGGCCACGAGCCGAGGGCCAACGAGGCCTACAGCTTCGCCGAGATCCGCGACATCAGCGGCCTGCCTGCACTGGTCGGGCTGTAGCTGCATGCGAGCCCGGGGCGTGCCGCCCCGGTGCCCCGTGTTCTCCTTCTCAATACCCGCTGGACCGGTCGATGACGTTCAGCAGCGGCTCGCCGCGCTGGTGCCGCCGCAGGTTCTCCAGCAGGATGGGCGCGGCGGACTCGGGCTGGGTCATGCTCGCCACGTGCGGCGTGAGAAACACGCGCGGATGTGTCCAGAAGGGATGTTCGGGTGGCAGCGGCTCGGGATCGGTCACGTCGAGGATCGCGCGCGACAGCGGGCCCGAGTCCAGTGCCTCGATCAGATCCGCGTCCACCAGGTGCGGCCCGCGGCCCACATTGATCAGCGCCGCGTTGGCAGGCAGCATCGCAAAGAGCTCGCGGTTCAGGATGCCTCGCGTGGCCGGTGTGAGCGGCAGCAGGCAGACCAGTACGTCACAGCCGGCGAGGAAGGGCTGCAGCTGCTCGGCGCCGGCGAAACTCTGCACGCCCTGCATGAGGCGCAGCGAGCGGTTCCAGCCACGCAGCCGGAACCCATAGGCCGCCAGACGCTCCAGCACCGCGCGTCCGAGCACGCCCATGCCCATGACGCCGACGGTGCGGCTCGAGGCGGGCGGCACCTCCAGCTCGCTCCAGCTGCGCGATGCCTTCGCAGCCACGTAGTCGAAGAAGTCCCGGTGCAGGGCCAGCACGGCCAGGCTCACGTACTCGACCATGCCGTTGATGATGCCGGGCTCCACCATGCGCGCGATGGGAATGTGAGCCGGCACGGCCGACAAGTCGACATGGTCGACCCCGGCGGCGGAGGAGAACAGCACTTTGAGCCGGGGCAAGGCGGCGAGGAACTCCCGCGGCGCCTGCCAGGCGATCAGGTATTCGATCTCCTCCAGCTTGCCGGCTTCGGGCCAGACGCGGAAATCGAGGTCGGGGGCGTGCTCGGCGAAGTAGCGTGCCCAGGCTGCGGCGCGGGGCGCGTCGGAACGATAAAGAATGCTCATGGCCTACCAGCCTCCCACCCAGCCGTCGAACAGTCCTTCGGGCAGGGTCTCGGCGTCGGCGCCGCGCAGGAAGTCGAAATCGCAGCCGCGATGCGCCTGCTCCACGTGTTGGTCATAGAGCCGTCGGTAACCGCGCGCATGCACGCGCACCGGCGGCTGCCAGGCCTGGCGCCGTCGTTCCAGCTCTTCGGGGTCCACGCACAATTGCAGCCGGCGTTCGGCGACATCGAGCTCGATGATGTCGCCGTCGCGCACCAGCGCGAGCGGGCCGCCCACCGCGGCTTCCGGTGAGACATGCAACACGGCCGCACCGTAGGCCGTTCCGCTCATTCGTGCGTCGGAAATGCGCAGCATGTCGCGCACGCCACGCTCCAGCAGCCGGCGCGGCAGTGGCAGCATGCCCCACTCGGGCATGGCCGCGCCCACCGGGCCGGCGTTGCGCAGGATCAGGACGCTGTTCTCGTCGATCCCCAGGGACGGGTCGTCGATGCGGTCGGCGATGGTCTGCACGTCCTCGAATACCACCGCGCGGCCGCGATGGCGGAACAGCTTGGGGTCGGCGGCGCAGGCCTTCATCACGGCGCCGTCGGGCGCGAGGTTGCCCTTCACCACGACCAGCGTTTCGCCGGGCTTCACGGGCTTGTCCAGCGGCCGGATGACCTCCGGGTCCAGCACCTCGGCGCTCTCGATGATCTCGCCGATGGTGCGCCCGTCGACCGTGCGCGCGTCCAGGTGGAGCACGGGCTTGAGTGACTTGAGCAACGCGGGAACGCCGCCGGCGGTCATCAGCCGCTCGGTCAGGTGTTCGCCGGCAGGCTGCACGTTGGCGATCAGCGGAACCCTGCGCCCGATCTCGTCGAACCGTTCAAGGGTCAAGGGCACGCCGACGCGGCCGGCCAGTGCCAGCAGATGGATGATGCAGTTGGTGGAGCCGCCCACCGCGCACAGCAGGGTGATGGCGTTGTCGAAGGCGCGCGCATCGAGGATGTCCTCGGGGCGCGGGCCGCCTTCGGCGGCGAGTTTGACGCTGCGGCGGCCGGTCTCGCGGGCCAGCTGGTTACGGCGGCGGTCTGTCGCCGGCACCATGCTGCTGCCGGGCAGGGCCACGCCCAGCGCTTCGCAGATGGCCGACATCGACGCCGCGGTGCCCATCTCGGCACAGTGGCCCACGGTGCCCATCACGCTGCGCTCGAAGGCCGCGAAATCGCATTGCGTCTGGCCGGCGCGCAGCTGGTCGACCAGGCGCCAGACGCCGGTGGCGTTCGCGAGCTGGCCCCCCGTCGCCGACCGCGGCGTCGCCGGGCCGCTGGCCAGAAAGAGGAACGGTATCCGGGCGCTGGCCGCGCCCATCAGCAGGGCCGGCTGCGTCTTGTCGCAGCCTCCGAGCAGCACCACGGCATCGAACGGATGGGCGCGCAGTGTCTCCTCCACCTCCATCGCCAGCAGGTTGCGGAACGGGAACGAGGTCGGCTTGACGATGTTCTCGCTCAGAGACATCAGCGGAATCTCGAACGGGATGCCGCCCGCCTCCAGGACGCCCGTGCGCACGTCTTCCGCCAACGCGCGCAGATTCAGGTTGCAAGGGTTGATGTCCGACCAGGTGTTCAGGATGCCGATGACGGGTCGCGTCATCAGGTCCTCACGGCTCCATCCGGCCGCTGCCAACGTAGAGCGGTGCACGAAGCCGGGCAGGTCGTCCTTGCGGAACCAGCGCGCGCTTCGCAGCGGCCGCTGGTGCTGGGTCTCGTTGTCGTTCATGAGTTCAGCCTTCACGGAATGTGTGGCCGCCGTTGCGCCCTGAGGCCTCGCCTCAAAGCCCCACCAGCGCCGGCAGGCCGTTGATGTCGCGGATCTCGGCGAAGTTGTACGCCTCGTTGGGCCGCGGTTCATGACCGCGGCTCACGAACACCTTGTTCTTGATGCCCAGGTTGTCGGCCGGAAAGATGTCGTAGCGCGGATTGGCCGACACATGGAGGACGTCTTCTGGCGCGCAGCCGAGCTGGTCGAGCATGTATTCGAAGGCGGCCAGACGCGGCTTGTACGCACCGGCGTCCTGCGCGGTGTAGATCTTGTGGAAAGGCGCCTTCAGCTTGTCCACGTTGGAGTGGATGTGCTCGTTCATCGCGTTCGACAGGATCACCAGCGGGATCTTCTTGGCCACCCGACTGAGCGCGTGCGGCACGTCGGCATGCGGGCCCCAGGTAGGGATGGCGTCGTACACCCTCCGCGCGTCCTCGTCGCGGTAGGCGAGGCCGTGGCGCTTGCAGGTGCGCTGCAGCGCCGACTGCAGGACTTCGTGGTACGGCTTCCAGTCTCCCATCACCTCGTCGAAACGGTAGTCGGAGAAGTCGCTGACGAAGAGGCGCATCTGCTCGGGAGGCAACCGGCCTTCGTAGATGTCGTACGCCATCTGGTGCATCGGGAAATAGGTCAGCGTGCCGTAGCAGTCGAACGTGATGTATCTGGGCCGGAAGGTCACAGGGCGTCTCCTTGGCAGAAGTGGTGGTGGAAGCTCAGATGGAAATCCGTGCGAAGCAGCCGATGTCCATGCATGAATGCTATTCACCGGCCGCCGCAGGTGATGCGGTTGTGCGCCCCTGGCGCCCACAGAAATGGTGAAGAGCCGCGTGCGCCATGCGTTCTGTGCCGTTGCAGCGGCGAGGGTGTCGAGCCGATGCGCGGGAATGCCCGTGCACGCTGCAATGCTGCGTCGACCACCCGTCTTGCTGCCTCCTACCTGAACGCGATCGACAACGTGCTGCCATCCTCCACTCCAATTCCGGGGACTCGGTTTGGCCGGGCTGAGCCGTCCAGTTCACCGTGACGAGCGGCGGCCAAACCTAAGTGAGCTGTCATCGGACCGCTCAGCGACCGCTGTTGCCAGGGTCAGCGGTCGATCAGTTTGGGTGGTTGAGCGGTTCAAGCCGACCCGCAGCCGTCATTCGCCTGTCGGAGGACCGGTCGTTCCGGACTGCGTCAAACCGACCTCGTGATGAAGAAGACCGGCTGGTCGTGGACTCGGGGCCCCGGCCAGGAGCCGACGTTGACTCTTATGTTCCAACTGGGACGGAAGCATTCATTGCACCGATGCCCGGGACGGACTTATTCCGCCGGTCTCAACACGCCCGCCTGTGCCAGGGCCTCGTCAACTCTCCGACGCAATTCCGCGGGAATCTGGGCCAGACGTTCGGCGACGGTGCCAAGGCAAGCCGCTTGGTAGCCGACGCCGCATTTGCACAGGTAGATCAGCAGCTCAGCGGTTTCCTTGGGATAGCGCGTAACCAACTCGCTCTCACGCAGTTCGAACAGCAGATGGCTGTGCTCGATTCTGATCGTCGGGGACCGGACGGCCAAAGACACCGCTGCAGGAAATGCGTCCCCGAGGTGCGGCAGCCACTCCAACATCTTCCGGATTTCCGTCTCATCGAGCGCAGCGAGAACCCCTTGCTGCCGATCCTGCCAATAGCGACGAAGCCAGGAATCCCATAGCTGCTGCTTCGCAGCTGGCTGCATTTGCCGCAGGAAGAATTCGAGGTGGGAAGCGAAGGCAATCCGGTCTTCCAATGACCCATCCTGGAAAAGTGCCGGCAGCAACTGCTGCGCCGGGTCCGATACATGGAACGCAGCGACCGCGGTGTAGAACTCGATGAAGCGCCGGCGGCGGTCGTGCAAATCCGTGACAAGCCGCTGCATCGCGGAAAGGAATGCAGGCATGAGGACTTCGACCAACCCGGGATTCAACTGCCCCCATACAAGGAAGCCGTCCCAGGCCTGGGCAAATTTCCGCGGGTCCGGGTCACTGAACAGTGGAATGATGTATTGGCGCGTCCACGCCTCATCAAGGCTGAACAGGAATGCGGTCTGGCTGGCAAGCAGGCTGCGACCCATGCCACCTTTGGACCCTAGATCCTGCACCACCGTCGTGAACCACTGGCGGTAGTTCTCGGGCATGACTCGCTCGGTTCCGGACTTTCCGCGCACGAGCAGCGATAGACCATGGATCCAGAACTCGACGATGACACCGGCCGGCCGATTGATGGCGCGGGACAGCCAGTCATCTATGTCCTCGTCCTCCGCGTTGTGCTCCAGCGCCTGCCATACGGGCGAGGCGATCGCGTTCGCGTGTTCAAGCAGATCGAGCGCGAATGGCTTGCCGCCGTCTCGGACGAGGGCGTAGAGCAGATTCGCAACATCAGATGCATGGGCCGCGTGCAGCTCTGGCTTTGATGCCTCCGTGAGCAGAACTCGCCAGCCCTCTAGCGTCAATTCGGATTCCTGCAACCCCCGGATCAGCGCCGGCCAAAGATCGGAGGGCCACAACGCCCGTTTGGTTAAGGCCTGTGCGAGAGCGAATGCCCAACTGGTTTTTTGCTTGCAAGCTTCGCGGACGCTCGCCAGCAAGCCCTCGCGGTCCGGCCCGTCGAAGCGGTTGCCTTGGAAGTTCAGCAAGTCATCGAGTTGCTCACTGGGCCCCCGCGCCAGCAGTTGCTCCACGGACCAGGGGCTTTGTGATCCCACCCAGTCCGCCGAGCCCACCCAGTGAGTGAGATCGGGATGATCCGATAGCTGCCAATCCGAATACTGCGCCTTGATTGGCGCCAATGCTGCACCAGCCAGTGCGCAATCGGGCTTTGCCAGGAGAAGCCATGACAACCAGTCGAAGTGAGAGCGTGCGGTCCGCTTGTCGGCGGGCCGGTCGTCACTTGCCGGAAGCGTGTGCGCTAGCACTGCATCCACGACGGCCTGCCGCGCTGCATCGCCGGCAACGGAATAGCTTATGGCCACGGCGCGATGAACCTCGTGATGCTCGGACAACTCGTGAAGGCCCACGCGATTCAGTAACCAGCTCAGGCGCTCCTCGGCCGACTTGCGCGGATGCAAGGTCACCGCGTGGATGGCGAGCCGTCGCAGCAAAGCGACATCCGAGGTCACCAGCCGCTCAATCCAAGCGTCGAGCAGCGATGACGAATTGGCCGCAAGCCACTCCAGCGCATCGCGCCCAGCATCAATCAGCACGTCAACGGCTTCAGGATACTTGTCCTGGTCATTTGGCTCAATGGCCGAACGTCCGTAACTGACCGGGTCCCATTCTCGGGATGCGCCGTCCCAGGCCATCAGCTCGAGGTGCATGTCATCCAGATGTCGCGCGACGCCAGACAACAACGACTGCACAACTCTGGCCGTGTGCGGCTTCACATGCTTGATCCAGACCTCATTCAGCGACCAGTGGTCGGCCCGCAAGGGGCATTCCGCATTCAGACGCCGGCCGCGTTCGTTGCCCGCTTCATCGGGCCACGCGAAGCCAGGCTTGATGCTGAGCCGGTGCTCGCTCATGGCGAAGAACACTCTCAGCGTGAGCTCGACGCTCCCCTGACCCGCGCAGCGTTCAGCCAGCCACATCAGCGCGTGGTGGTCGGGCTGTGGCGGCGCGCTCGCGAGCAGGATAGTGACCCAACGCTTGAGAGCAGATTCTTGCAGCGGCTCCTCCTTCATGACGCCGAGCTCGCGGCTTACGGACCACCACAACGCTGGGTTTAGCCGCAGGCCATGCGCCGCCAGGATCTCGAACACTGCGTCCGCATGCTGGATAACGAAATGCTCTACTAACCACCTGGCCAGCAGCGTGTCCCGCTCGCTCAGGTCGGCCGTGCCGAATAGCGGCTCGAGGTGCTTGCGACCGTCCAGCCACCTTAGCCATTCGCGATCGCGCGCGACGTTGAGTAGAAACCTCGTGGTGTGAACCGCGCGAAGCGCCTGTTCGATCTCACTGACTGCTTCTTCATCTGCGGGCGGGGCGCGGCCGCCTAGTTCTGCCAGGCGCGTCTGCCAATCTAGCGAACCGCGCGTCGCGCGCTCGGCCAGTCGTTGCGCGCCGTCGTAGAGCTCTTTGAACGCGTCGGCGCCGGCGCCCTTGGTGAAGGGAAGCGGCTTGATCCCGAGCAGTTCCCAGTTGCCGACATCTTCGGTCAGAGCAAAGCGCCCTGCAACGCTATCGGCTGGCAGCGCGCGGGCCAGGTAGTTCATGATGACGTCGTTGTGACTGTACCCAACGAACAGCACGGTGTATCGGCGAAAGACATCCACCAAGAATCGCCGTGCCCAACCCTCGGTCAGGTAGGCTCGGCCGAAATCCGCATCTGTGAGCAGCAGATCACGCGGACGGGGCAGCGCGCCATGCACGTGCACGATGCCGGTGAAGTGGTAACCCAGCGGCAAGGCCGGAGCGCGATACACGTCGGGTGACGCACCGAACAGTTTGGTGGCAGCCGCCTCGAAGTGCAGGTCGAAGTTCGTGGTTACCAGCCTGACGCGGTCCGCGGTGCGAAAGAGCCGCAACAGATCATGATGTAGCGCGTTGGGCGCGCTGCCCGCTGGCGAGAGCAGTTGGGCGGCGCGCTCATGGACGGCGACCTTGCGATGATGCAATTGCCCGAGAAAGCGATCGAGCGGCTCGACAGGTGCAAGACCGGTGCCTAGGGCGATGTCGCAGGTGAGCTTCCAGAAACTGGCCAGGTTCGAGGGAGGCCCCATTGAAACTCCGGCGCCCGCGAAGATCACCAACTTGTCATCGCGCAGAGCGTCAAAAATGCAGTCGTCAAACTCAATTGCGCCGAGCTTCGTCATTGCTGCAACTCGCTTGCCGCCGCAAAGCGAAGTGCTTCGAGCGGACTTGCCGCACGGGCATAGGGAGCGACGAGCTCGGACGCAAGGCGAGCGACCCGCTGCCTGCGGGTCTCAGCGGTTTGTCGGATGACGTAGCCAACGAGATGCTTCCAGCCGCAGACGTTGAAGTATCCGACCCAAGAGTCGGCTCGCGCGGCAACGTGAACGCTCTCCTGCAAACCGAGAAGCAGGGATTCCTCAATGTGGTCGAAGTTTCGTGGCATTGGATCCCCTCCCGCTCCCGGACTAGGACGCGAACTGCAGGCGAAATGTCTCACACCTACGTTCACGTCCATTCGTACCACCTGAAGGCCGCTTTAGATCGGCCACGTGCGTTGACGGTCGGGTCCCCAACGGCAGTTCGACCGTCCGTTGATGTCCGACTGCCGCCCGAATGGAGCTCCGCTCCAGCGGCATCCCGCGACACAGGTGGTGGGCTGAAGCCCACCCTACAAGTCGGTCCGCGACCGCTATTGGGGCAGACAGCGAATGCCCGCTCATGGCCGGCCACAGCCGGCCACCTCACCGTGACGAGCGGCGGCTGAATCTCAGTGAACTGTCATCGAACGGGTCACCGACCGCTGTCGCGAACTCAGCCGTCGATCGGTGCCCTTGGTCGAGCGGTTGGGCCCGACCCGAGCCGACATTCGATCAGCAGCAGCCTGACGTCTGCCTTGGCCACAGAGCCGATGGGGCTACGCTGAGTCAGCGCGCGCGCAGGTAGTGCATGGCGACCACGCCGCTGCGCAACGGCTTCGCCGAGACCAGTTCCAGCCGTCGCGTGCTGGACAGCCCGCTCTGGTACAGGGTCGGGCCGTGGCCGGCGATCCTGGGGTGGACGAGGAACTTGTACTCGTCGATCAGATCCAGCCGCTCCAACTCGCTCGCGAGCTTGCCGCTACCGAGGAGCACGCCGGCCGGGGTCGCGTCCTTGAGCTTCTGCACGCCCGTGCGCAGGTCGCCGGCGACGTGGTGGCTGTTGGTCCACGGGAAGTCCTTTCGCGTCGACGACACCACGTACTTCGGCTTTGCCTCCAGCTTGAGCGCCCACTCGCGCATCGCCGGCGGCACCTCCTCGTCGCCGCGGGCCACCGCCGGCCAATAGCTCTCCATCATCTCGTACGTGACGCGGCCCCACAGCATCGCCCCGACCTCGTCCATGAGGCGGGTAAAGAAGGCGTGAGTCTCGTCGTCGGCGATTCCTTCCTGGTGGTCGACGCAGCCGTCCAGGGTGACGTTGATACTGAAGGTCAAGAGTCCCATGGTGTCCTCCGTTCGAGATATTGGGCGAGACGCTCCGCCGTCTGGCTCCAACCGATCGCCGCGAGTTTCCGATGGCGCACGATCGGTGCCGAATCGGCGAGCTCCGGTTCGGCGACCCGCTGCGCCACGGTCATGCGAGTCCCGCGCGCGGTGGCAACCAGCTCCACCGTCATCACGATGTGCGCCCCGACGGGCCACTCGGGCATCATCGCGTTGACCGTCGGGCGATCGTTCGAATCGACAAACGTGAACGTGAACGACAGGCGCGTCGGCGCCACGACCTCGTCGAACACGCCGCGGATCGAGACGAGCTGTCCCTCCGGAAAGCGATGCTGGAATCGGATCACGCCACCGGGGCGCGCATCGATCTCGCAGAGCGGCACCTCGACGTTGTCGGGCGCGAACCAGCGCGCGAAGTGCTCGGCCTTGGTCCACGCCTCGAAGACCAGCTCGGGCGGCGCCGCGTACTCGCGGTCGTCGATCAGATCAGCGCTTGCGGCGACGCGCATGGCGCCCTCCTTTGGGTTTTTGCAGCTTTTTCAGATACGCACCCAGCCGATCGAAGCTCGCGTCCCAGAACTCGCGGTACGCGTCGGTCCACGCGGCGATCTCCTTGAGCGGCGCGGGATCGAGCTCGCACGGGCGCGACTGCGCTTCTCGACGGCGCCGGACCAGGCCCGCACGCTCGAGGACGCGCAGGTGCTTGCACACCGCCGGACCGCTCATGTCGAACGGTCGCGACAGCTCCTTCACGTTCGCGGGTCCCGCCGCCAGCCGCTTCAAGATCGCGCGGCGCGTCGGATCGGCGAGCGCGGCGAACGTCTGGCTCAACGCGTCGGCTCGCATCTCACCAGATGGTTATCTAACCTGATGGTTATATGCAAGGCGAATAGCAAGCCATCGCCCGTCGCGCGACATCCGGCGTTTCCGCGCATCCCGGTGCACTTACTGAGATCCCTTGGGTAGGGTGCTCCGAAAGGAGACCCCCC
>DASUZE010000007.1:0-117853 GCA_036377015.1 Piscinibacter sp.
TTCACAGCGGCCGCCGTGGCATTTTTGAAGCCAAAACACCCGATAGCGCTAGATTCATATGCACAAGCTGCTATCGTTTTGATAGTTAATTGGGGATCTTCTCAAGGCAGTAGCCCAGGCCGCGCACGGTGGCGATGCGGATCGGGCCCTTCTCGATCTTCTTGCGCAGGCGGTGGATGTAGACCTCGATCGCGTTGTTGCTGACTTCCTCGCCCCATTCGCACAGGCGCTCGACCAGCTGGTCCTTGCTGACCAGGCGGCCCGAGCGCTGCAGCAGCACCTCGAGCAGGCTCAGCTCGCGCGCCGACAGCTCGATCATCTGGTCGTTGATGTAGGCGACGCGGCCGGTGGCGTCGAAGGTGAGCGGGCCGTGGCGGATCACGGTGGAGGCGGTGCCCAGCCCGCGCCGCGTGAGCGCGCGCACCCGCGCCTCGAGCTCCTGCAGCGAGAACGGCTTGGCCATGTAGTCGTCGGCGCCGAGGTCCAGGCCCTTCACGCGCTGCTCGACGCTGTCGGCGGCGGTGAGGATGAGCACCGGCACCGCCGAGCCGCGCGCGCGCAGCTTGCGCAGCACCTCGAGACCGTGGATCTTGGGCAGCCCGAGGTCGAGGATGACGAGATCGAATTCATGGGCGGCCAGCGCCGCGTCGGCCTCGCTGCCGCTGCCGACCTGGTCGACCGCGTAGCCCGCATTGCGCAGCGAGCGCAGCAAGCCGTCGGCCAGGACTTGGTCATCTTCGGCGATCAGGATGCGCATCGCGGTTGTCTCCGTGCGGCGTTCTCGTGGGTGTGCGCCGTCGGATCGATTCTAGGTTTGCGCCCTCGTCGAAGGGGCTGGCGGGCCTCGCGAGATACCCCAATGGGCAGGCCCTCGAATCACTGTACAAACATCCAGCTTTTGCGATAATGCGCCAACTTTTTGGAGGAATCGATGGACGCACCCGTCAAAGCGCTGAACACCGAGAAAGCCAAGGCCTTGCAGGCGGCGCTCGCCCAGATCGAGAAGCAGTTCGGCAAGGGATCGATCATGCGCCTGGGCGAAGGCGAGGTGATCGAAGACATCGAGGTCGTCTCCACCGGCTCCCTCGGCCTGGACATCGCGCTGGGCGTGGGCGGCCTGCCGCGCGGTCGGGTGGTCGAGATCTACGGTCCCGAGTCCAGCGGCAAGACCACGCTCACGCTGCAGGTCGTCGCCGAGATGCAGAAGATGGGCGGCACCTGCGCCTTCATCGACGCCGAGCACGCACTGGACGTGCAATACGCGCAAAAGCTCGGCGTGAACCTGCAGGAGCTCCTGATCTCGCAACCCGACACCGGCGAGCAGGCGCTGGAAATCGTCGACGCGCTGGTGCGCTCCGGCTCGGTCGACCTGGTGGTGATCGACTCGGTGGCCGCGCTCACGCCCAAGGCCGAGATCGAAGGCGAGATGGGCGATTCGCTGCCCGGCCTGCAGGCTCGCCTGATGAGCCAGGCGCTGCGCAAGCTCACCGGCACCATCAAGAAGACCAACACCATGGTCATCTTCATCAACCAGATCCGCATGAAGATCGGCGTGATGTTCGGCTCGCCCGAAACCACCACCGGCGGCAACGCGCTCAAGTTCTACGCCTCCGTGCGGCTCGACATCCGGCGCATCGGCAGCATCAAGAAGGGCGAAGAGGTCATCGGCAACGAGACCAAGGTCAAGGTGGTGAAGAACAAGGTCTCGCCGCCCTTCAAGACCGCCGAGTTCGACATCCTCTACGGCGAAGGCATCAGCCGCGAGGGCGAGATCATCGACATGGGCGTCGAGGCCAAGGTGCTCGAGAAGAGCGGCGCCTGGTACGCCTACAACGGCGAAAAGATCGGCCAGGGCAAGGACAACGCACGCGAGTTCCTGAACGAGAACCCCGATCTGGCGATCGAGATCGAGAACAAGGTGCGCGAGGCGCTGGGCATCCCGCTGCGTCCGACGGAAGGCGGCGACGCTGCCGAGCCCGAGGCCAAGCCGGCCCGGGGCAAGGCTGCCAAGGAGTAGGCACCGGGCGGCGCCGCGGCTGTCGCATGGCCACGACCCTTGGGCAAGCTCAGGGCGATCGCAGCGCCGGTCGCCGGAAGTCGCCGCTGTCGCTGAAGGCGCGCGCACTGGCGCTGCTGGCCCAACGCGATCACAGCGAGCTCGAACTGCGGCGCAAGTTGCTGCGGCACGCGCGTTCGGCGGCCTCCGCCGATGAAGAGGAAACGCACGACAAGTCGGCACGCGATGTCGACGCCGTCGTCGCGTGGTTGCACGCCAATCGCTACTTCAGCGAAGAGCGGTTCGTCGAAAGCCGCATCCATGCGCGGGCCTCGCGCTACGGCAATCTGCGCATCCGCCAAGAGCTGGCCCAGCACGGGCTGAGCCTGCCCGCGCCAGCCGCGCAGGCGCTGAAGGACAACGAGCTGGAGCGGGCCACCGAGGTGTGGCGCCGCAAGTTCGGCGCGCCCGCGGCCGACGCGGCCGGGCGGGCGCGTCAGTCACGCTTTCTCGCGCAGCGCGGCTTCTCGCCCGAGGTGATCTCGCGGGTGCTGCGCGCGTCGCGCGGGAATGGCGAGCCCGCTGCACCTGACATCGACTGATCCGCGGCGTCGCCATCGGCACGGGGCGCGACGCGCGTCTGCCCGCCGTCAGCGTTGGTGCAGAGCCGCATGCTACATTCCTCGGCTGTCGGTGAAGCTTGGCGCCCCGCAGGGCGCACCCGGGCCTGCCGCCGGCAAGATCGTTCCAACCGGCCCGCTCGACCCTTCCGATGGCTTTGCCCCCCGCCGCGCCCGAGCGCCAGCTCAAACACCGCCGCAGCATCGACGTGCAGGTCTTTTCGTGCGGCAACGGTCGTTGGGAAGTGGACGCCCGCCTCACCGACATCAAGACCCGCGACATCCCCATGGCCGGCGGCGTGCGCCGCGCCGGCGAGCCGGTGCACGAGATGCTGCTGCGGCTGGTCGTCGACGAGCAGCTCAACGTCCTCGAAGCCGGCTCGCAGACACTGTGGATGCCCTACCCCGGCACCTGCGAGAACCACGGCGACGCCTACGCGCAGCTGGTCGGCCTCAACCTGCTGCGCGGCTTTCGGCTCAAGGTGCTGGAGCGCTTGCGCGGCGTGCAAGGCTGCACCCACCTGACCGAGCTGGCCCAGGTCGTGCCCACCGCCGTGATCCAGGCCTTCGCCGGCGAGGTCATCGACACCCGCGAAGGCGACGGCTCCGGCGAGCCGCCCTTCCAGATCGACCGCTGCCACGCACTGCGGGCCGACGGCGAGGTCGTGCGTCAGTACTACCCACGGTGGTACCGCGCCGCGCCGGCCCACAATCCCGATTGAGCCCACCCGGGCCCGTCCCGTTCCGAAACTCTCGAGAGAGTCCGCTATGAAGATCCATGAGTACCAAGGCAAGGAAATCCTGCGCCAGTTCGGCGTGCCGGTGCCGCGCGGCTACCCCGCGTTCAGCGTCCACGAAGCTACCGAGGCCGCGCAGAAGCTCGGCGGACCGGTCTGGGTGGTGAAGGCGCAGATCCATGCCGGCGGCCGCGGCAAGGGCGGCGGCGTCAAGCTCGCCCGCTCGCTCGACGACGTGAAGAAGCTCTCCGGCGAGATCCTCGGCATGCAGCTCAAGACCCACCAGACGGGCCCCGAGGGCCAGAAGGTGCGCCGCCTGCTGATCGAGGAAGGCGCGGACATCAAGAAGGAGTACTACGTCGCCGCCGTCACCGACCGGGCGACCCAGAAGGTGGCGCTGATGGCCTCCAGCGAAGGCGGGATGGACATCGAGGAAGTGGCGCACGCCACGCCAGAGAAGATCATCAAGGTCTTCGTCGACCCGCTCACCGGCATGACCGACGCGCAAGGCGCCGAGCTGGCCAAGGGCATCGGCGTGCCGGCGGCCTCGCAGGCCCAGGCGGTCGACGTCTTCAAGAAGCTGTACGCCTGCTACATGGCCACCGATGCCTCGCTGGCCGAGATCAATCCGCTGATCCTCGAAGGCAACGGCAACATCAAGGCGCTGGACGCGAAATTCAACTTCGACTCGAACGCGCTGTTCCGCCACCCCGAGATCACCGCCTACCGCGACCTCGACGAAGAAGATCCGGCCGAGATCGAGGCGAGCAAGTTCGACCTCGCCTACATCCAGCTCGACGGCAACATCGGCTGCCTGGTCAACGGCGCGGGCCTGGCCATGGCGACCATGGACACCATCAAGCTGTTCGGCGGCGAGCCGGCCAACTTCCTCGACGTGGGCGGCGGCGCCACTGCCGAGAAGGTCACCGAGGCCTTCAAGATCATGCTGGCCAGCCCCAAGGTGAAGGCGATCCTGGTCAACATCTTCGGCGGGATCATGCGCTGCGACACCATCGCCGAGGGCGTGATCGCCGCGTGCAGGGCGGTCAACCTGAGCGTGCCCCTGGTGGTGCGCATGAAGGGCACGAACGAGGACCTGGGCAAGAAGATGCTTGCCGACTCGGGGCTGCCCATCATCAGCGCCGACACCATGGCCGAAGCCGCGCAAAAAGTGATGGCCGCGCTGAAGTAACCGACCCTGCAAGGACACCCACATGAGCATCCTCATCAACAAAGACACCAAGGTCATCACGCAGGGCATCACCGGCAAGACGGGTCAGTTCCACACCCGCATGTGCCGCGACTACGCGAACGGCAAGAACTGCTTCGTCGCCGGCGTGAATCCGAAGAAGGCCGGCGAAGACTTCGAAGGCATCCCGATCTTCGCCAGCGTCAAGGAAGCGGCGAAGAACACCGGCGCCACCGTCAGCGTGATCTACGTTCCGCCCGCGGGCGCAGCGGCGGCCATCTGGGAGGCCGTCGAGGCCGACCTCGACCTGGCGATCTGCATCACCGAAGGCATCCCCATCAAGGACATGCTCGAGGTGCGCAACAAGATGAAGGCCAAGGAGGCCAAAGGCGGCAAGAAGACGCTGCTGCTCGGCCCCAACTGCCCCGGCCTCATCACGCCGGACGAGATCAAGATCGGCATCATGCCGGGCCACATCCATCGCAAGGGCCGCATCGGCGTGGTGTCGCGCTCGGGCACGCTGACCTATGAAGCGGTCGCGCAGCTCACCGAGATCGGGCTGGGCCAGTCCAGCGCCGTGGGCATCGGCGGCGACCCGATCAACGGCCTGAAGCACATCGACGTGATGAAGATGTTCAACGACGATCCCGGCACCGACGCCGTCATCATGATCGGCGAGATCGGCGGCCCCGACGAGGCCGACGCGGCGCGCTGGTGCAAGGCCAACATGAAGAAGCCCATCGTCGGCTTCATCGCGGGAGTGACCGCGCCCCCCGGCAAACGCATGGGCCATGCCGGCGCGCTGATCTCCGGCGGCGCCGACACCGCCGACGCCAAGCTCGCGATCATGGAAGAGTGTGGCTTCACGGTCACCCGCAACCCGTCCGAGATGGGCAAGCTCCTCAAGGGACTGCTGTAGGGCAAGCCGGCCGTGCAGCGCGCCCACGTCCGTAGTACCACGAACGTGGGCGCGACGACGCGTGCCTAGAATCCTGGCAGCTCGATAAGGAGGGCCCGCGGGCCCTCTTGTCCTTTCCTACAAACGGGCCTTGCCATGGACTTGACCTCAGGCGCCTTCTGGGCGGCACTCGGTTCCATCATCCTCGCCAACATCGTCCTGTCGGGCGACAACGCGGTGGTCATCGCCCTGGCGGCGCGCTCGCTGCCGCCGCACCAGCAGACCAAGGCCATCTTCTGGGGCAGCGGCGCGGCCATCGTGATGCGCATCGTGCTCACGCTGATCGCCGTCGAGATGCTGAAGTGGCCCTACCTCAAGATCATCGGCGGCCTGCTCCTGCTGTACATCGGCATCCAGCTGCTCAGCGAGGACGACGGTGATGACGAGGGCAGCAACGAGGCCGGCGGCATGATGGCCGCCATCCGCACCATCCTCGTCGCCGACCTGGTAATGAGCCTGGACAACGTGCTCGCCGTCGCCGCCGCGGCCAAGGGCAACACGCCGCTGCTCATCATCGGCCTGGCGATCAGCATCCCGCTGATCATCTTCGGCAGCACCTTGCTGCTCAAGGTGATGGAGCGCTTTCCGATCATCATCACCCTCGGCGCCGCGCTGCTCGGCTTCCTGGCCGGCGAGATGATGTTCACCGACCCGGCCGTCAGCGAACGCTGGACAATTTCGCCCGAGGTGGTGAACTTCGCCGGTGCCGTCGGGGCGGTGCTGGTGGTGGTGGTGGGCATCTGGCTGCAGCGCCGCGCGCGCCTGCGCAGCGCCACGTGAGCCGCGGGGTATTGCGTATCGCGCGCTGAAGACCCCGCCGCTATACTTTCGTCCAGAAGGGGAGTAGCTCGACCCTAGCGCCACCCGCTTCGCGGGTCCCGCGTGAAAGTATCAACAGGCCGTCAATACGAAGCGCAGCTTCCGGTCTGTTGGGCGATACCAAATACTCCATGCCGAGCAAGACCTTCGATGCAAGCCGCGTGTCGGCGGGCTCGAAGGCGCCATCGCGCTCCGGGTTCCCGCACTTCATGCGACTTGCACCGTCTGTCGTGCAACTGCTCATGGAGATCGCATGGAACTCTTCTCTTCCGCATGGCTGTCGGCCCTGCTGGCCATCGTCCTGATCGACCTGGTCCTCGCCGGCGACAACGCCATCGTCATCGCGCTGGCCGCGCGCAACCTTCCTTCTCACCTGCAAAAGCGTGCCATCGTCTGGGGCACGGTCGGCGCCGTCGTCGTGCGCAGCCTCATGACCCTGGGCGTGGTCTGGCTGCTCAAGATCCCGGGGCTGATGCTTGTCGGCGGACTCGGCCTCGTCTGGATCGCGTACAAGCTGCTCGTGCCGCAAGAGGGCGAGCATGCGCATGGCGCGATGGCCACGACCTTCTGGGGCGCGATGAAGACCATCGTCGTCGCCGATGCGCTGATGGGCGTCGACAACGTGCTCGGCGTGGCCGGCGCCGCCCACGGCGCCTTCGACCTGGTCGTGATCGGCCTGCTGATCAGCGTGCCCATCGTGGTGTGGGGCAGCACGCTGGTGCTCAAGCTGGTCGAGCGCTTTCCCATCATCACCTACGCCGGCGCGGGCGTGCTGGCCTACACGGCGGCCCACATGATCGTCAGCGAGCCGCTGCTCGACGACGTGTTCGATCCGAGCATGCTCAACCGCGTCGTGGCCCATGCCGCCGTGATTGCCGGCGTGCTCGCCGCCGGCTGGTGGGCCGCCCATCGCCACGCGCGTGCGCGCATGTCGACCACCTGACCCGTTTCGCCGCCCTCCACAGGAGACCTCGATGGAAAAGATCGCTGTGTTCGTCAACGACGCGGCCCATGCGCGTCACATCCTGCAGCCGATGCTGGCCAGCGGCGTTGCCACGCACTGGGTCCTCGTCGCCTGTCCGCCCACGCTCACGCGCCACATCGGACGCTGGGTGTCCAACACCGCGCGCCAGCAATGGCGCGAGCGCTGGGCGGCCGAGCTGTTCGCCGAGCTCGAGGCCGAGCTGAAGACGCACGGCAGCCAGCTCGAGAAGATCGTCGCCAAGCGGCCGCTGGTCGACGTCTCGGCCCGCCTCGAGGCGCGGCTCGGATCGCTGCGCCTGCTCGATGCGCGGCGTCCGCGGCTGGGCAAGGAGGACGAGCCCCTCACCGCGAACCAGCCGGCGGGCGACGGCAACCGCTGGGCCGCGCCGGTGGCGATCACCACCGGCTTGAGCGCCGTGCTGGCGATGGCCGACTGAGTCCCGGGGCGCCGCCGGCGGCCTCGGCCCGCCGCCGGCGAGGGGCCCGAATCGGGCCGCTGCGCGCGCGAGCCTGTGCTAACGTGCATCGGCATGTCGGCATCGCAAGCGCTCCTCCAGGTCTTGACCGGATCGCCGGGTGATTCGCCGGCGGCCTTGACCGGTGCTCTCATCGCCCTGGGCATCGCCGCCGCGCACGTGGTCGCCGTCGCGCCGCGCCTGGCGCCACGGGCCGCGCTGCTGACTTCGGGCGGCTTGGCCGTGGCGCTCATCGGCATCAGTTGGCTGATGCTGGCTTGGCTGGGCCTCGGTTGGCCGGCGTGGCCGGCCGTCATCGGGCTGCTGTTCGCGCACCTGGGCCGGGCTGCCGCGCCAGCGGTCGTGCGTGCACCGCCTGTGCGGGCTGTCGCGCCCGCGCCCATCGCGCCGGCCGCGGCAGCGCGTGCGCCAGCCCCGCCCGATCGCGCCACCCTCGGGCGCTATCGCGTCGACCGCCAGCTCGGACGCGGCGCCATGGGCGCGGTCTACCTCGGACACGATCCCAAGATCGGCCGCCAGGTCGCGATCAAGACCATGGCGCTCAGCCAGGAGTTCGACGGCGCCGAGCTGACCGAGGCGCGGGCGCGCTTCTTTCGCGAGGCCGAGACGGCCGGCCGCCTGCAGCACCGCGACATCGTCACGATCTTCGACGCCGGCGAAGACCAGGACCTGGCCTACATCGCGATGGAATACCTGCGCGGTCACGACCTGCAGCGCTACACCAGCGCGAGCGGCCTGCTGCCGGTGCCGACCGTGCTGCGCATCGTCGCCCGCGTGGCCGAGGCGCTGGCCTATGCGCACAGCCAGGGCGTGGTGCACCGCGACATCAAGCCGGCCAACGTGATGGTCGATCCGTCCGACGACAGCGTGAAGGTGACCGACTTCGGCATCGCCCGCATCACCGACTCCAGCCGCACGCGGACCGGCATGGTGCTGGGCACGCCCTCGTTCATGTCGCCCGAGCAGATGGCGGGGCGCCGCGTCGATGGCCGCTCCGACCTGTACTCGCTGGGCGTGATGCTGTTCCAGCTGCTCACCGGACGCCTGCCGCACGCCGCCGAGTCCATGGCCAAGCTCATGTACCAGATCGCCAACGACCCCGCGCCCGACATCCGCAGCCTGCGTGCGGACCTGCCCGAAGCGCTGGCCAACGTGGTCGCGCTGGCGCTCGAGAAGCGCCCCGAAGTGCGCTATGCCGACGGCCGTCAGCTGGCCCAGGACCTGCGAACCGTCGAGGCCAAGCTCGAGCCCGCACCCGGCGCGCCGGTGCCGCAGCAGGCCGCTGCCGAACCCCCCAATTCCGATGGATTCGCCGCGACCGTGAAGCTTCCGCGCTCCGATCCAAGGCACAATTCCCCGCTTTGATCGCGGACTTCGAAGCCGCTGCCGACCGTCTCATCCACCGACCATGAGTTTCGAGTTCTTCTGTGCCACCGACACTGGCCGCGCTCGTAACAACAACGAGGATTCGGTGGCGATCGACGATCCGTCGGCGCTCATCGTGCTGGCCGACGGCATGGGCGGCTACAACGCCGGCGAAGTGGCCAGCGGCATGGCCACCTCCTTCATCAAGACCGAGCTCGGCCGCTGGCTGCAGGAAGCGTCCGCAACGGCTTCTGATACCGATGTGCGGCGCGCGATGGACATCTGCGTCGACAACGCGAACCGGGCCATCTTCAACGCCGCCAACTCGAACCCGCAATACGCCGGCATGGGCACGACGCTGGTCGTCGGCGTGTTCCGCGACGGTCGCCTGCTGATGGGCCACGTGGGCGACTCGCGCGGCTATCGGCTGCGCGCCGGCCGCCTCCAGCAGATCACCCACGACCATTCGCTGCTGCAGGAGCAGATCGACGCCGGCCTCATCACCGCCGAGCAGGCCGCCTTCTCCGCCAACAAGAACCTGGTGACCCGGGCCGTGGGTGTCGAGGACACCGTGCTGCTCGAGACGCACCTGCACGACCTGATGCCCGGCGACGTGTACCTGCTGTGCTCCGACGGGTTGTCGGACATGCTCGACGACGAGAGCATTGCCCAGTTGCTGCAAGCCCACGATTCGCTGGAAGAAGCCGCCACCGCCCTGGTCGACGCGGCCAATGACGCCGGTGGGAAGGATAATATTTCGGTGATACTCGCAAGAGTGCGCGGAACCAGCGGTCCGGCGCGCTCGTGGTGGCCGTTCAGGCGATAGGCGGGACCACGACACGAGCGACCACGAGTTCCGGCGCAGACCGGGACCCGCAGGCAACTGACACCACAAGAGACACGAGGTCATACATGGGCAAACTGGTCGTATCGCTCGACGGGGTCGTGATCAAGGAAGTGCAGATCACCAAGGACAAGACGACCCTCGGCCGCCGCCCGTACAACGACATCGTGATCGACAACCTGGCCGTCAGCGGCGAGCACGCCGTGCTGCAGATGGTGGGCGCCGATGTCTTCATCGAAGACCTCAACAGCACCAACGGCACCTACATCAACGGCAAGGCGGTCAAGAAGCAGCTTCTGACGCACAACGACACGGTCGAGATCGGCAAGTACAAGATCAAGTACCTGGTCGAGGACGGCAGCGACTACGAGAAGACCATGATCATGAAGCCGGGTGCGGCGCCGCAGGCGGCGCACGCGCCGTCGGCAGCCGGCTACGCGCCCACCTCGACCGGCAGCTTCGGATCGTCCGGCTTCGGCGGCCTGGGCTCGACGGTCGTGCCGGCTTCGATCCGCGTGCTCAACGGCGCTGCCGCCGGGCGCGAGGTCAACCTGACCAAGGTCGTCACCACCGTCGGCAAGCCGGGCGTGCAGGTCGCCTCCATCACCAAGCGCCCGGGCGGCTACGTCTTCGCCCACGTCGAAGGCTCGGCGCGGCCCACCGTCAACGGCAACCCGCTCACCGGCGAGACCGTGCAGCTGAAGAACGGTGACGTGATCGAGCTGGCCGGCACCCAGATGCAGTTCGTGCAGCTCTGAGCCTGCACGGCCGGCCCCGTGCCGGCGTGATGCTTTTCACAGCCTTTTCCACTGGCTGTTCCCACCCTCCGGTTTGACGAGAATTTGCGACTTTGGCGCCTTGCGCCAGGGGCCGCTGGCGATCAACATGCGGTTGAGACCGCACAACGACAAACGCCGCCCGAGCGAGCGGCGAAACGCCGAAATTCACACCGCCATGATCATTCGCGTCCTCGGCTGTTCCGGGGCCATTGCCGCCGGATGCAGGACGACCTCCTTCCTGCTCGACGACCGTGTGCTGATCGACGCCGGCACCGGCGTGGGCGATCTGCCGCTGGACCAGCTGGCGCGCATCGACCACATCCTGATCAGCCACTCGCACCTGGACCACGTGCTGTCGATCGGCCTGCTGGCCGACAGCGTGATGCGGCTGCGCCTGGCGCAAAGGCGCGGGCCGATCGTTGTCCACGCCCTGCCCGAGACGCTGGCCGCACTGCGCGACCACATCTTCAACGGGGTCATCTGGCCCGACTTCACCCGATTGCCCAGCGTCGAGGCACCGGCCCTCCAGTTCCGGCCCATCGCCGTGGGCGACGTGCTTCAGCTGGCGGGCCGCCGGATCGAGGTATTGAGTGCGGCGCACACCGTGCCCGCGGTCGGCTTCGCGGTCGATGCCGGCGGCGACGCCGGCTGGTGGGTCTATACCGGGGACACCGGGCCGAATCCGGCCCTGTGGCGACGGCTTGCCACCATGAAGGTCGCCCATCTCGTGATCGAAACGGCCTTCGGTGACGACGAGCGTCAGCTCGCCCACATCAGCCGGCACCTGTGCCCCACCGCGCTGCGCGAAGAGCTCGCCCAGCTCGGCGGCAACGTGGACGTGCACATCACGCACATCAAGCCGGGCGAGCTGCAGGCGGTGATGGCCGAGATCGCGCAGTTCGACAGCCCGCACCGCATTCACGCGCTGCAGGCCGGCCAGCAGATCCGCATCGACGTGCCCGCCGAAGCCCCGGCCCGCCAGCCGGGCTGACGATTTGCGTCAGTCGACCGCCAAGGTCGTAAGGGCGCCCAACAATTTGTGACCGATCGCGTCAGTTCGCCGTGCAGATTGCACGAACAGCCTCCACCGAAACGCTGGCACGGGGTCTGCAACTGAACCGACGCAAGTGTCACTACCTCTTTCCCCCGCAGGAGCACCTCTCATGAAGCGTCGTATTCAACAGGGTTTCACCCTCATCGAACTGATGATCGTCGTGGCGATCATCGGCATCCTGGCCGCCGTCGCGCTGCCCGCTTATCAGGACTACACGATCCGCGCGAAGATCACGGAAGGGCTGTCGCTGGCGTCGGCCATCAAGGCCGACCTGTCGAGCAGCTATGCCGCTGACGGCGCGAACGGCGTGACCGCCTATGCGGCGCAAGTGGCCAACAACCCGCCGGCCTCGAAGTACGTCGGCACTGCGGCAGCGCCTGGCATTGTGATCGCGGGCGCCGCTGGCGCCACGCAGGGTCAGATCACCATCACCTACAACGACGCGAACGTCGGCACGGCGATTGGCCCCACGCCGACGCTGGTGTTGAGCCCGTACCTTGTCTCGACGGTTGCCGGTGGCGCGCAGACCATCACGGCGCTCGGCTCTGCCGCAGCCGGCCAGACCGGCTCGGTGGACTGGGTGTGCTCGTCGACCACCCACGCCAACGCCACCGCCCGCAACGCCGCCTTCACTGGTGCGGCCGCCGGCACGCTGAACCCGCGCTTCGCGCCGGCCGAGTGCAAGTAATCCGGCAAGAAGCCTGAGCGCGGCTCAGGCTTCCTTGTTCGAGCCGAATCGGCGTGCCTTTGGCACGCCGATTCGCATTTCGAAGGAGATCTCCGTTTCGATGAACGCCCTTCGCTCTCGACTCCTGGCGGCCGGCATCCACCTGATCGTCTCCGCGGTCATCGCCGTCGGTGTCGCGGTGATTATCCTGGGCCTGTGGTATCCGGGCGATCTGGGAGACATGGCCGGCGGGCGACGCCTGTTCCTTCTCGTGCTCGGCGTCGACGTGGTGATGGGGCCCCTGCTCACGTTGGTCGTCTTCAACACCCGCAAGCCGCGCAGCGAGCTCGTGCGCGACCTGAGCGTCATCGCCGCCCTGCAGATGGCCGCGCTGGCCTATGGCCTGTACACCGTGTACATCGCGCGGCCGGTCGCGCTGGCCTATGAAGGCGCGCGGTTTCGACTGGTGATTGCATACGACGTTCGCGTCGAAGAACTGCCCATGGCGCGTGTGCCGTATCAAAAGCTGTCGCTCACGGGTCCGCTGATCGTCGGCGTGCGTGCCGCGAAGTCGGGCGAAGAGCGGCTCGAGTCGCTCGACCTCGCATTCAAGGGCTATGACATCGGCCAGCGGCCCAGCCTGTGGCAACCCTATGCGGACTCGCGAGCAGCCGCCTATGCCGAGGCCAAGACGGTCGAACAGCTGATGAGCCGATATCCGGCACGCAGGAGCGAGCTGGAAGCCAAGCTGCGCGAGCTCGGGCTGACCGCCGTCCAGGCGCGCTACGTCCCGGTTCTCGCCCGCGGGGATTGGGTGGCCATCCTCGACGGCAACGGCGACGTGCAGGGCTACGCACCCTTCGATGGGTTCTGACGAGAATAGCGCCTTCTCTCCAACCGAGACGCCCTCCTTGTCCGTCATCCTGTCGAACGTGCCCGACGCACCCCTGTCCGCGCCGCAGGCGCGAATCGCCGTCGCGCTCGCGACGGCGGCGATCGTCATCCCCGCGTTGCTGGCCTTCAACGTGCCGCCGTCGGCCACCTTCCTCAACCAGGCGACGTCGGTCGTGGGCTGGGCGACCTTCCTGGCACTGCTCGCCGGCTCCGTCGGCCTGCCACGCATCGCGTCGCGCGGCGGCGTGGCGGCCCTCGTGGCGGCGCTCGCCCTGGTGGGCCTGGCCACGCTGGGGTCGATGGGGTGGGCGTCGCTGCCGGCTTCGCTCGGCCTTCCGATGCTGGCTTGCGTGGCCATGGCGGCGCTGACCGCCGTCGTCGCGGCCGCCGCCTTCCAGTCGGGCCACGGCGAGACCGTGTTCGGCGCGCTGTGCATCGCGCTGGTCGTCGCCGGCGTGCTCAGCGTCGTCGTCGGCGTCGTGCAGGTGTTCGCTCCCGACTGGGCCGACGGCAACTGGATCGCCCCGAGCGCGGCCGAAGGCCGTGCGTCGGGCAACCTGCGCCAGCCCAATCACCTGAGCAGCCTGCTGCTGTGGTCGATCATCGCCGCGATCTGGCTCACCGAGACGAAGCAGGTGGCCCGGGCCGCCGGTGTGCTGTTGCTGCTGGCTTTTCTGTTCGTGCTCGTGCTGGCGGCCTCGCGCACCGGCGTGTTCGGGGTGGCTGTGCTCGCCGTGTGGGGCGTCACGGATCGGCGGCTCACACGCCAGACTCGCGCCATGTTGCTGCTGGCGCCCTTGATCTACCTCGTGTTCTTCGGCGGCCTGTCCCTGTGGGCGCACTCCAGCCAGCATGTGTTCGGCGGCGAGGCGCGCCTGTCGGAGTCGGAGAGCCCCAACTCGCGCTGGAACATCTGGGCCAACACGCTTGCGCTGATCGCGGCTCATCCGTGGCGAGGCGTCGGCCTGGGCGAGTTCAACTTCGCCTGGTCGTTGACGCCGTTCCCTCACCGGCCGACGGCCTTCTTCGACCACACCCACGACCTGCCGCTGCAGCTCGCCGTCGAGATGGGCCTGCCGCTGGCGGTGGTCGTGCTGGCGCTGCTCTCATGGGCGCTGTGGCGCGCGTTCGCGGCCAGCCGCGACGCGACGGCGCCCGAGGCGACGCTGCTTCGCGCGGCCTGGATGATGGTCGTCATGATCGGCGTGCACAGCTTGTTCGAGTACCCCTTGTGGTACGCCTACTTCCTGCTGCCGGCCGCGTTCGCATGGGGCCTGTGCCTCGGCGCCTCCGATCGGGTCGCTCCCGCGGCGCGGGGCGGCCAAGCCGGACGCGCACCGGCGCTGATGCTGGCGTCGGTGCTGATGCTGGCCGGCGGAGTGGCGTCGGTGGCCGACTACCTGCGCGTGGTCGCCATCTTCTCGCCCGACGAAGCCGCACCGCCTCTGTCGGAGCGCATCGCCGCCGGCCAGCGCAGCTGGTTCTTCGCGCACCATGCCGACTACGCCGCGGCGACCACTGCCGAGCATCCCTCCGACGCGATGAGCTCGTTCAAGGTCGCGACGCACTATCTGCTCGACACACGCATCATGATGGCCTGGGCGACCGCGCTGCACGAGTCGGGCGACGACGAGCGCGCACGCTTCATCGCCCAGCGCCTGCGCGAGTTCCGCAACGAGGACGCCAACGCCTTCTTCGAGGCTTGCAACACCGAGCCGCCGGCGGGCGCATCGCGCCCGTTCCAGTGCACCCCGCCGACGCGGTCGTTCGACTACCGCGACTTCCGCTGAGCGGTTGCCGGGGCGACCCAGTCGCCCGACTTCCCGCCGTGCTTCTCGAGCACCCGGATCTCGCCCATCACCATGCCGCGATCGGCCGCCTTGCACATGTCGTAGATGGTGAGCAGGCCCACCTGGACGGCCGTGAGGGCCTCCATCTCGACGCCGGTGCGGCCCAGCGTCTCGACCTGCGCCGTGCAGCGCACCAGGCAGGCGCTGGCGTCGAGCTCGAAGTCGACCGCGACGCGGGTGATGGGCAGCGGATGGCACAGCGGGATCAGCTCGGCGGTGCGCTTGGCCCCCTGGATGGCCGCGATGCGCGCCACCCCGAGCACGTCGCCCTTCTTCGCCCCGCCCGCCTCGATCAGCGCGAGCGTGGCCGGCTGCATGCGGATCTCGCCGGCAGCGCGCGCCACGCGGTGGGTTTCCGACTTGGCCGACACGTCGACCATGTGGGCCTGGCCACCGGCATCGAAATGTGTCAGCGGCGACGAAGGCGGTGCAGAGGCGGTCATAACGCGAAACAATCGGGCAACGTGGGCGCTGGCATCATAGTCAGTCGCCGCCGCGAACTCCGCCTTGCGAATTCGCTCGAACCGTTTCCCCACCGGTGGACCGCCGTTTGAAAACCTCCGCTGCCCAACCCCGGCGACTGCGCACGCGACTCCTGGCCACCCTGTGCGCCGCATCGCTTTGCGCGAGCGCCCTCCCGTCCGACGCCTTCGCGCAGGCGCCGAGAAACCAGCTGCCCGCGCTGGGTGACACCGCCGCCGAGGATTTCGGTGTCGGCACCGAGCGCAAGCTGGGCGACCAGATCATGCGCGAGATCCGCCGCGATCCCGACTTCAGCGACGACCCCGTCCTGCTCGAATACCTGCAGAGCGTGTTCGCGCCGCTGGTCGCCGCGGCACGCCAGCGCGGCGAGATCGGCCCCGACCTGGACCAGCGCTTCGCCTTCGAGCCCTTCCTCGTGCGCGACCGCAGCGTCAATGCGTTCGCCCTGCCCGGCGGCTACGTCGGCGTGCACCTGGGCCTGATCGCCATGACCGCCACCCGCGACGAGCTCGCGTCGGTGCTGGCGCACGAGCTGTCGCACGTCACCCAGCGCCACATCGCGCGCAGCATCGCCAACAGCAAGCGCAGCTCGCTGATCGGCATCGCCGCGACCATCCTCGGCATCATCGCGGCCAGCCGCACGCGCAGCACCGACGCCGCCCAGGCCGCCATCGTCGGCGGCCAGGCCGCTTCGATCCAGGGCCAGCTCAACTTCTCCCGCGACATGGAGCGCGAGGCCGACCGCATCGGCTTCGGCGTCATGACCGCCGCGGGCTTCGCGCCCGGCGGGATGGCGGCGATGTTCGAGAAGCTCGCGCAGTCGTCGAACCTGAACGACAGCGGCGGCTTCCCCTACCTGCGCAGCCACCCGCTGACCACCGAGCGCATCGGCGAGGCGCGCGCACGCCTGGGCACGGCGGCGCCGGCCGTGCCGGTCAGCGTGCTCGAGCACACCGCGGCGCAGGCGCGCGCGCGCGTGCTCATGGACACGCGGGTCGACGCGCTGCGCCGCTGGCAGTCTCGCGACGCCGACAGCGTGCTCACGGCGGTGCCCGACAAGCTGGCGGCGTCCTACGAAAGCGCGCTGGCCTCGACCCTGCTGCGCGACTGGTCGCGCGCCGACGCCTCGCTGCAGAAGGCGCTGGCGCTGGTGCAAGGCAGCCCGCGCAGCGACAGCCGGGCCGAGCGGGCGGTGCAGTTGCTGGTCACGCAATCCATGCTCGAGCGCGGGGACCTCGGGCGCGCCGACGCCGCGCTCAAGGCCTATGCCGGCGAGGCCTCGCGGCCGGTGGCGCTGCTGTCGGCGCGCATCGCGCTGTCGCGCGCCGACGCAGAGACCGGCTGGAAGCGCTCGGCCGAAGACCTCCAGACCTGGGTCAGCGGACATCCCAACGATGCCGAGGCCTGGACCGTGCTGAGCCAGTTGTGGGGCCGGCTCGGCCAGCGCCTGCGCGCCTTGCGCGCCGAAGCCGAAGCGCGGCTCGCGGTGGGCGACCTGCCGGGCGCGATCGACCGCCTGCGGGCCGGCCAACGCCTCGCGCGCGGCGGCGGCCCGGTCGACTTCATCGAGGCATCGGTGATCGACGCGCGGCTGCGCGACATCGAGGCGCAGCGCCGCCAGATGATGGCCGAGGAACGCCAGCAGGGCGGCTAGCAGCGGAGCTGCCAGCCCGCTATCTCGCGGGGAACACCCGCTCCATCGCGACGTCGATCACCATGCCGCACAGGCTGTAGATCAGCGAGCCGACCAGTGCGGCGACGAATCCGGTGACGTTGAAATCCTGCAGCACGCTGGCGGCGGCGTAGAACATGATCGCGTTGATCACGAACAGGAACAGGCCTACCGTGAGCAGCGTCACCGGCAGGGTCAGCAGCACCAGGATCGGTCGCAGCAGGGCGTTGAACAGGCCGATGACCAGGGCCGCGATCATCGCGGCGCCGAAGGTCTTCACCTCGACTCCCGGGTACAGGTGCGCCACCAGGAGCAAGGCGGCTGCCAGCAGCATCCAGCGAACGATCAGTTTCATGGGCGCGAGCATAGCGCCTCGATTCGCGAGCCCGAAGTTGCGCTCGATCCGTTCAGAGTGATGCCAACCCGCGACAAATGGGCTCTCCACCTATGGAGATTGCGCGTTTCTCCTATGAAAACTGCTTCTCAATGCAGCACACACGCAGTACCATTCGCACCGCGCGGTCCCTGGAGAAACGAGAGTTCATGCGGCTCTCACCCAGCCCGGCACATCAACAACTCACTTGATGGAGAGAATCGAAATGGCAACTGCGAAGAAGGCCGCCGCCAAAAAGGCGCCGGCAAAGAAGGCCGCTCCGGCCAAGAAGGCGGCGGCAAAGAAGGCCCCGGCGAAGAAGGCGGCACCGGCCAAGAAGGCGGCTCCCGCCAAGAAGGCCGCGGCGAAGAAGGCTCCCGCCAAGAAGCGCACTCCCAACGCCGCCTTCATGAAGGCCATGACCCCGAGCCCGCAACTGGCCGCCGTGATCGGCGACAAGCCGGTTCCGCGCACCGAGGTCACGAAGAAGGTGTGGGACTACATCAAGGCCAACAAGCTGCAAGACTCGGCCAAGCGCACGATGATCAACGCCGACGCCAAGCTGAAGGAAATCTTCAAGAAGGCCCAGGTGTCGATGTTCGAGATGACCAAGCTCATCAACGCGCATCTGAAGTGAGCAGCGGCCGCGAGGCCTGACCCCAGAAAAGCCGGTGCAGCGCACCGGCTTTTTCTTTTCCTACGCCGGTGCCGGGTCGGCGAGCAGGCGCGCCAGGTCCGCGAGCACGCGGTGCACGTCGATCGGCTTGGTCCAGTAGTCGTCGAAACCGGCCGCCAGCGCGGCATCGATCTGCTCGCGCATGGCGTCGGCCGACAGTGCGATGCAGCGCAGCAGGCGCGTCTGCGGATCGCTGCGCAGCTTGCGGATCAGCGCGAGGCCGTTGGTGTCCGGCAGGTTCATGTCGATCAGCACCAGGTCGGGCCGCGACTCGCGGGCGATGCGTGCTCCGGTGGCGCCGTCGTCGGCGACCAGCAGCGTCCAGCGCGGCTGGGTGCGGAACACCTCCTCCATCAGCACCATGTTGAGCGGCTCGTCCTCGATGTACAGGACCTCGCGCGGGCCGGTGTCGGGCGGATGCGCCGCGGGCAGGGCGCGATGCGCGGGCAGCGGCGACGCGGCCGGGCCGACGCCGCCGGGCAGCTCGATGCCGAAGGTCGAGCCGACGCCGAGGCGGCTTTGCACCTGCAGGCGGCCGTGCATTGCATCGATCAGGCGCAGCGAGATGACCAGCCCCAGTCCGCTGCCCTGGGTGCGGGTCTGCTCGGCGCCGAGCCGGTTGAAGGGCTGGTACAGCGCCGCCTGCTGATCGCGGCTCATGCCGCAGCCTTCGTCGCCGATGGCGATGCGCACCTGCGGCCCCTGGCTGCCGGGCTGCAGCGTCGCGTCGACGGTGACGCGGCCGCCGCGACGGTTGTACTTGATCGCGTTGGACAGCAGGTTCATCAGCACCTGCTCCAGCGCCCGCGGGTCGGCCTGGACCCAGCACGGCGCGCGCGGCGGCACCGGCACGGCCGGCAGGATCACGCCCGCCTCCTGGGCCAGCGGCTGGATCAGCGCCAGGCACTCGCCGATGGCGGTCCAGGCGTCGACGCATTCCGGCTGCAGCGAAAAGTCCTCGCTCTCGATGCGGGTGAGGTCGAGCACGTCGTTGATCAGCTCGAGCAGGTGGCGGCCGGCGCGCACCACGCTGTCGAGCCGGCGCTGCTGCTCGGGCGCGAGCGGCGCGACGCGGTCGAGCGACATGAGCTGCGCGAAGCCCAGGATGCCGTTCAGCGGCGTGCGCAGCTCGTGACTGACGCGCGAGAGGAATTCGCTCTTGGCGCGGTTGGCGCGTTCGGCGGCCTGCTTGTCGCGCTGCATGCGCTCGAACTCGAGGTGCGCCGTCACGTCGCGGCAGGTGCCGACCAGGCCGATCGGCGCGCCCTGTGCGTCGTAGCGGCCGCGCGCGGTGATTTCCAGCGTCACCTCGCGGCCGTCGGGGCGGTTCAGCCGGTAGCGCGTTTCCAGCGTGCCGCGCGACTCCAGCGCGAGCCGCAAGCCGTCGCGCGTGGCCTGCCGGTCGTCGGCGTGGACCACCGCGAGCCAGTCTTCCAGCGTGTAGCCGGGCAGCGGAAAGGGCAGGCCGTGGTTCATGCAGGCGCGCCGGTCCAGGCTGAGCTCGCCGCTGGCGAGGTCGGCCTCGGCGATGCCGATGCCCGCCGCGTCGGCGGCCATCTCCCAGCGTTCTTCCGAGCGGCGCAGCGCGAGCTCGATCTCCTTGCGCTCGGTCATGTCGGCGGTGAAGCCGTGCCACAGCGTGCCGCCGTCGGCCAGGCGCTCCGGCATGGCGCGTGTCTCGAGCCAGCGCACCGTGCGGTCGCCGCGGACGATGCGGTACTCGCGTTGCCAGGGCGACAGCGTCTTGGCCGACGCCTTGATGCTCTCGACGAAGCCGGGACTGTCCTCGGGGTGCAGCATGCGCAGCGGCAGCGAGGCGTCGCCGGCCGCATCCAGCGGCGCCTGCACGCCGAACATCTCGCGCAAGCCCTCGCTGGCGTAGGGGTAGCGGAACGTGCCGTCGCCATCCATCTGGAACTGGAAGATGACGCCGGGCACCTGCGACGACAGCTTGCGCAGCAGGACGTCCTGGCCGCGCGTGCGGCGCATCGCCTCGACCTGCGCCGACACGTCGCGCGCGGTGCCGCGGTAGCCGGCGAACAGGCCGCTGCCGTCGAACACCGGCACGGCGCTGCGCGACACATACAGCAGGCCGCGCGGCGTGGGCTTCTCGGTGACGACGCGCGAGAAGGGCTGGCGGCGCGCCAGCAGCTCGCCCAGCGTGCGGCCGTGCGCCGCGGCCGCGCCGTGGGCGTCGACCAGCGGCCGGTCCGGCATGGTCTGGCCGATCAGCGCTTCCGGCGCGAGTCCGGTGACCGGCTCCAGCGCGCCCGACAGCCAGGTGTAGCGCAGCTGGGCGTCGGTCTCCCACATCCAGTCGCCCGAGGCGCGGCCGAAGTCGAGCAGGCGCCGCTGCTCGCCGTCGAGCGCGTTCATGCGCTGGCGGCTGCGCAGCAGCTCGGTCGCGACGCGGGCCAGCCCGTGCAGCGCCTCGCGCTCGTCGGCCGTCAGGCGACGCGGCCGGTGGTCGAGCACGCACAGCGTGCCCAGCGTGGCGCCGCGGAACTGCAGCGGCACCGCGGCATAGAAGCGCAGGCGCGGCTCGCCGCGCACCAGTGGGTTGTCGGTGAAGCGCAGGTCGGCATGCGCATCGGGCACCTCGAACAGCGTGTCGAGCAGGATCGCATGGGAGCCGAAGGACCGATCGCGCGGCAGCTCGCGCATCGCCAGGCCGTGGATGGCCTTGAACCACTCGCGATCGGCATCGATCAGCGACAGCGCGCCGGCAGGACAGCCGGCCAGCGCGGCTGCGGCGCGGGCCAGCGCATCGAAGCTCTCTTCCGCCTCGCTGTCCAGCAAGCCCAGTTCGTGCAGGACCACGAGACGTCGGGCTTCGTTGGACGGATGGGCGGCCGGTTGCATCGCGATGGGGAGCGGGCAGGGTCGCCATTGTGGGCCAACCCATCGGGCGCGCGCGCCGCCCGGCGGCGCAGGACGTGCAGATGTCTCACGCCGGCGCGGCGCCTGGCGCGTGCCTCAGCGTTCGAGGCCGAACAGCGCCGCGCCGTTGCCCCAGGCGATGGCCCGCGCGACCTCGGGCGGCAGGTCGCCCAGCCAGCGCCGCGCGTCCTGCATCAGCGATTCGTAGCCCTCCCAGCGGGCGTTGATCCAGGTGTCGGAGCCGATCAGGAAACGATCGGGAAACGCGACCGGCAAGGCCGCCCATTCCGCGCTGAGGTGGCCGCTCGCGTCGGTCAGGCCGGGACGGTAGGACAGCTCGCCCATCAGCCGCGGATGCGCCTGCAGCAGGGCCTTCACGCGCGCCACCGGCGCGCCGCCGATGCCGGTGTGGGCCCAGATCAGGCGGGCGCGCGGCGCGTGCGCCAGCAGCAGGTCGATGGCGGCGTCGTCGACATGCGCCAGCACCGCCAGGTCCTTGTCCTCGGCCAGTCGCATGAGCTTGCGCGCCACCGGACCGTTCGCGTTGGCGCTGTCGTAGAGATGGAACTCGCCCAGGCCGCGGTAGGGACCGGCGGGCGTGCCCGCGGCGAGCTCGCGCAACACCATCTCGTGCACCGACTCGTCCTTGAACCAGCCCGTGTAGTCGGCACGGTCGCGGTACAGGCGCACGAACGGGATCACGCGCACGCAGGCGTCGCGCGCCTGGGCCGTCGCCGCGGCCAAGGCCCGGGTGCCGTCGTTCGGGCGGCTGTTGGCGACGATGGCGCGCACGCCGCTGCGCTGCAGCCGGCCGAACACGTCGGGCAGCGGATGCGGCGCGCGGGCCTCGTCGTTGTAGTGCAGGTGGGCGTCGAACAGCGGGCCGGCGTAGGGCTCGGCCTGGGCGGCCGCGGCGAGCAGCACGCCGGCGACGAGCGCCATCCAGCCGCGCATGCTCAGCCGCGCGCGAGGCGGCGCGCGACGAAGTCGAGCCGGTCCTGGCCCCAGAAGATCTCGCCGTCGATGACGTAGCTGGGCGCGCCGAAGACGCCGGCCTCGATGGCCTGCTGCGAGTCGGCTTCGTAGCGCTCATGCACCGCCTGCGATTGGGCGTCGTCGAGTCGGCGCGCCGGCAGGTCGAGCGCTTTCAGCAGGGCGGCGAGCTCGTTGGCGTCGGCGATGTGGCGGTCCTCGACCCAGACCGCGCGCAGGATCGCGCCGGTCAGGTCCATGGCCGCCTCGGCGCCGTCGTGCATGTCGACGGCGATGATGAGCTGGGCGGCGTCGTCGCCGTTGACGGGGAAGAACTTCGGCTGCAGGTTGATGGGCTGGCCGAGGTATTCGCCGAAGCGCTTGAGCTCGACCAGGCGGTAGGCCTGGCGCTGCGGCGCGCGCTTGGCCAGCGGCAAGCCGCCCGACACCGGGAAGACCTTGCCGCCCAGGTCCACCGGCAGCACGCGCACCTTGGCGCCGGCGCCGCGCGCGATCTCCTGGAAGCGCTGGTGGCCGAGGTAGGTCCAGGGGGACTGCGGGGCGAAGTAGTAGTCGACGGTCAGGCTCATCCGGGTCTCCTCGCAGGGGGTGGGCGCAGTCTAGCCAGCCCTCGCGCAACGTGCAGGACGGGGGAGGTCCGACCCGGGTTGCACCCGGGCTACAGGAGCGGCTGGAGGTGGCGGCCGGTGTGGCTGGCGGGATTGGCCACCACGTCCTCGGGCGTGCCGGTGGCCACCACCGTGCCGCCGCCGGAGCCGCCCTCGGGGCCCATGTCGATCAGCCAGTCGGCGGTCTTGATCACGTCGAGGTTGTGCTCGATGACGACGATGGTGTTGCCCGCGTCGCGCAGCTGGTGCAGCACCTTGAGCAGCAGGTCGATGTCGGCGAAGTGCAGTCCGGTGGTGGGCTCGTCGAGGATGTACAGCGTGCGGCCGGTGTCGCGCTTGGAGAGCTCCAGTGCCAGCTTGACGCGCTGCGCCTCGCCGCCCGACAGCGTGGTCGCGCTCTGCCCGAGGCGGATGTAGCCCAGGCCGACGTCGAGCAGCGTCTGCAGCTTGCGCGCGATCGCCGGCACGGCGTTGAAGTACGCGTGGGCGTCCTCCACCGTCATGTCGAGCACCTCGGTGATGTTCTTGCCCTTGTAGAGCACCTCCAGCGTCTCGCGGTTGTAGCGCTTGCCGTGGCACACGTCGCAGGGCACGTAGACGTCGGGCAGGAAGTGCATCTCGACCTTGAGCACGCCGTCGCCCTGGCAGGCCTCGCAGCGCCCGCCGGCCACGTTGAAGCTGAAGCGTCCCGGCCCGTAGCCGCGCTCGCGCGCCGCCGGCACTTCGGCGAACAGCTCGCGGATGGGCGTGAACAGGCCCGTGTAGGTGGCCGGGTTGCTGCGCGGCGTGCGGCCGATGGGGCTCTGGTCGACATTGATGACCTTGTCGAAGGCGTCCAGGCCCTCGATGGCGTCGTGCGGCTCGGGCTCGGCGTGGCTGTTGTAGAGCTTGCGTGCGACCGCGGCATACAGCGTGTCGTTGACCAGCGTGCTCTTGCCGGAGCCCGACACGCCGGTCACGCAGGTGAACAGCCCGACCGGGATCTCGGCCGTCACGCCCTTGAGGTTGTTGCCGCGCGCGTTGACGATGCGCAGCACCTGCGGCTCGTCGGTGTCGGACAGCCGGTGGCGCCGTGCCGGGATCGGTATGCGCAGCACCCGCGCCAGGTACTGCCCGGTCAGCGAGTCGGGGCTGGCGGCCACCTCGTCGGCGGTGCCCTGCGCGATCACCTGGCCGCCATGTGCGCCGGCGCCCGGGCCCATGTCGATGACATGGTCGGCGCAGCGGATCGCGTCCTCGTCGTGCTCGACCACCAGCACGCTGTTGCCGATGTCGCGCAAGTGCTTGAGCGTGCCGATCAGGCGATCGTTGTCGCGCTGGTGCAAGCCGATGCTGGGCTCGTCGAGCACGTACATCACGCCGGTCAGGCCCGAGCCGATCTGCGAGGCCAGGCGGATGCGCTGCGCCTCGCCGCCGGACAGGGTGTCGGCGCTGCGGTCCAGGCTGAGGTAGTTGAGGCCGACGTCGTTGAGGAACTTCAGGCGCGAGCGGATCTCGCGCACCACCTTGTCGGCGATCTCCGCCTTGGCGCCTTGCAGGTGCAGCGACTCGAAGTAGTCCAGGCACTCGCGCAAGGTGAAGTGCTCGACCCGGAAGATGGGCTCGCCGGTGGCGCCGCGCTGCTCGTCGCGCTCGTCGAGCAGGAACACGTTGCGCGCTTCGCGGCGCAGGCGCGAGCCCTCGCAGTCGGGGCACGGCTTGGCGCTCTGGTAGCGCGCCAGGTCTTCGCGCACCGCCGCCGAATCGGTCTCCTTGAAGCGGCGGGTGAAGTTGGGAATGATCCCTTCGAAGGGGTGCGAGCGCTTGACGCTGCGCGTCTTGCCGCGCGCCCCCTCGGCCTCGTAGACGAAGACGATGTCCTCGGTGCCCGAGCCGTGCAGCAACACCTGCCGGGCCTGGTCGGACAGGTCCTCGAAGGGCGTGTCGACGTCGAAGCCGTAGTGCCTGGCCACGCTCTCCAGCAGCGAGAAGGTGTAGGCGTTGCGCCGGTCCCAGCCCTTGACCGCGCCGCTGGCGAGACTCAGCGACGGAAAGCCCACCACGCGGTCGGGGTCGAACACCGTGACCAGGCCCAGGCCGTCGCAGCTCGGGCAGGCGCCCACCGGCGAGTTGAACGAGAACAGGCGCGGCTCCAGCTCCGACAGCGAGTAGCTGCAGATGGGACAGGCGAACTTGCTCGAGAACAGGTGCTCGCGCTCGCCGTCCATCTCGAGCGCCATGGCCCGGCCGTCGGCGATGCGCAATGCCGCCTCGAAGCTTTCGGCGAGGCGTTGCTGCAAGCCCGGCTGCACCTTGATGCGGTCGATCACGACGTCGATGTCGTGCTTCTCGGCCTTCTTCAGCTTGGGCACGTCGGCGGCCTCGTAGGCCGCGCCGTCGACGCGAAAGCGCACGTAGCCCTGGGCCTGCATGTCGGAGAACAGCTCGCCGAACTCGCCCTTGCGGTCGCGCACCACCGGCGCCAGCACCATCAGGCGCGTGCCTTCGGGCAGGGCCAGCGCGGCGTCGACCATCTGGCTCACGCTTTGCGCGCGCAGCGCGAGCTTGTGGTCGGGACAGAAAGGCGTGCCGGCGCGCGCATACAGCAGGCGCAGGTAGTCGTGGATCTCGGTGACGGTGCCGACGGTGGAGCGCGGGTTGTGCGAGGTGGCCTTCTGCTCGATGCTGATCGCCGGGCTCAGGCCCTCGATCACGTCGACATCGGGCTTGTCCATCAGCTGCAGGAACTGCCGCGCATAGGCGGACAGGCTCTCGACGTAGCGCCGCTGGCCCTCCGCATACAGCGTGTCGAAGGCCAGGCTGGACTTGCCCGAACCCGACAGCCCGGTGATCACCACCAGCCGGTTGCGCGGGATGTCGAGATCGATGTTCTTGAGGTTGTGGGTGCGCGCCCCGCGCACCCGGATGAGCGTCGTGCCCGGCGCGTCGTTGTGGCGCACGCGCTCCGTGGGCGCGGCGCCGGCGCCTTCATCGCCTTCGAAGGCGTCGGCGCGGTCGGGATCGGCGTAGGGAGCAGGCATCGTGGGCGGCAAACGAAACCGACCATGATAGCGGCGCGCGCCGGCGCGCGCGAAGCCTCAGCGGGTGGCCGCCGAGAGGCTCTCGCGCAGGGCGCGCGAGCGTGGGGCATCGATCGGCGCGTGCCATTGGAGCGGTCGCCGGCCCTCGTCGCCGACCATGTCCCAGTGCACCGCGTCGTTGCCGATGCGCAGGCGGTGGGTGATGCGGCCGTCGTGCAGCAGCACCAGCTCGTCGTCGGCAGGCTGGCCCGCTGCCAGCGCCAAGGTGTCGGGCGTGCGGCGCCACTGCCCGCCCGCCGCGGTGTCGAGCTCGGCCAGCCAGGCGCTCACCGCATCGGTGACCGGCCTGGGCTCGGCCGCGCCGCGCTGCCAGGACCAATGCGCGGACTGCACCGTCACGGCCGTGCGCAAGCCCTCGAGCGCGATCTGCGGCGGCGCGAAGCCGGCACGCTCGCTCGCCAGGCCGGCGGTGCGCGACTTGGCGGCCAGCGCACTGTCGAGCGCGGCGTCGCGACTGACGGCCGCGGCCGGCGGCGGGGGCGACGGCTCGACGGCGCGTGCGGCCTTGTGGGTCGCGTCGACGGGCGCGGCGGCGGTGGCCGGCGCGGCGGCCAACGGTGCGGGCGCCTGTGCGATCACCTTGCCCGCTTCGGCGATCGGTGATTCGCGACGCAGTGCAGGCTCGGCGGCAGGCAGGCGTGCGATGTCACGGCGGCGCTCGGGCTCGGACTTGGCGCGGCGGTCTGGCGCAGGTGCCGGCGGCGCGGCCGGCACCGGGGCGACCGCGGGTGGCGCGACCGCCGCGGTCTCGCTCGAAGCCTGCGGCGCCGGCGGCACGGGCGCTTCGGCCACGTTGGCCGGCGCAGACGGACGCGGCCCCATGTCCTCCATCGGCCGATCCCACCACAGCAGTCCGACCGCCACCGCCAGCATCATGCTGGCGAAGGCCGCGCCGGCGGCGGGGCGGCCGAGCGAGGCCCACCAGCGCAGCGGTGCGGCGGCGCGGCGGCGACTCGGCGGCGTGGCGCTTCGCGCCTTGGCCTGCGCCTCGCGCAGGATGCGATCGCTCAGCGCGGAAGGCGGTCCGAGCTGGGCGTCGGGCGCGTGGCGCAGCGCTTCGCGCAGCCAGGCGTCGCGCTCGGCATCGTCGTGCGGGGTGCGGGGATCGCCGCTCATCGCGTGGCTTCCTCCTGCCGGCTTTGCAGCGGCGCGAGGTAGGCGCCCATGCAGGTCCTCAGCTTGCTCATCGCATAGCGCAGCCGCGTCTTCGCGGTCTCGAAGCCGACGTCCAGCGCGCTCGCCACATCGGCCAGCGACAGGCCGTCGTCGTGATGCAGCAGGAACGCGCTGCGCTGCGGCAGGGGCAGCTCGTCCAGGCACTGCAGCAGGCGCTCGCCGGCCTTGCGCCAGAACGCCAGGTCCTCGGCGTGCGGCGCGGCGGCGGCGGGCGCGGGCCAGTGCTGCCAGGCCGAGCCTTCCGGCTCCCAAGGGGCGGCAGCGTCGTCGTCGAGGTCGAGCGAGACTTCGCGGCCGCTCTTGCGCCACAGGTCGATCACGCGGTGATGCGCCAGCGTGAACAGCCAGGTGCGGAAGGTCGCGCCCTGCGGCTGCCATTGGGCGCGTGCGTTCACTACGCGCAACCAGGTGTCCTGGAACACCTCGTCGGTCTGCGCGGCCAGCGAGGGCCCGAGCAGGCGGCGGATGAAGCGGTACAGCGAGGCCTGGTGGCGCGCATACAGCGCCTCGAAGGCCGCGCCTTCGCCGGCCGCGTAGGCGCTCATCAGTTCGTCGTCGCTGCGTTCGGCCATGGGTGGGGACAGTGGATGGCGCGAGTCTGCCTCATTCGATGCTGATACGGGCCAGGGGCGCGAACGGGGTTGGGCGTAGCATCGACCCCATGCGAGTGGTCCGCATCGTTGTAGGGTCGCTGCTGCTGTCGGGCTGCGGCGGCGGGGTCTTCATCGGCTTCGGCAACTTCGACGACCGGCCGCCGGTGGTGAGCCTCACGACCGCGTCGACCAGCGTGGGCGCGGGCCAGCCGGTGCGCTTCGCGGCGGCCGCGACCGACGAGAACGGCATCGACCAGGTGTCGTTCTACCGGGTCGATGCGAACGGGGCGGTGCTGCTGGGCAGCGACCGCAGCGAGCCGTACGAGCTGACCGTGACGGCGCCTGTCGATGGGCGGGCGTCGCTCGCGGTGTTTGCGCGGGCCTTCGACGACAGCGGCAACAGCGCCGACAGCGCGACGGTGACGGTGGCGGTGGTCCCGTAGCCCGGGTGGAACCCGGGTTGCACCCGGGCTACGAATGCCCCATCCAGCAGCCCCAGGGGGTCTGTTCGAGCACCTCGAACCCTTGCCGCTCGTAGAACCTGAACGCGCGCTGGTTCTGCCGTGCGACCGCGAGGTGCACGCCGATCCCGAGCCGTGCGTCCAGCAAGGTCTTCATCAGCGCCGCGCCCCAGCCCTGCCCCTGCATCCGCGGCAGCAGGTCGACATGCAGATGCGCCGGATGCGAGCCGATGAACGGCAGCTCCGTGAGCACGCCCACATGCGCTCGCCGCACCAGCCGCGCCTGCGGCCGCTCGTCGTCGGGATCGGGCAGCGGATGGCGCCGGCGCAGCGCCTGCCACCACGGCTCGCTGCGCCGCGCGAACGCCAGCGTGTCGGGGGTGGCGACCAGGTAGCCGGCGAGGCCGGCGCCGTCCTCGACGCCCCAGCACCAGTCGGGCTCGAAGTGCAGGTAGGGCCGCAGGAAGATGTCGGCCAGCAGCTGCGGATCGGGGTACAGCACGCTCGCATCGGCGCCGGCGTCGCCGGTGCGCACGCAGATGTCGGCCAGCGCCTCGGCGTCGCGGACATCGACACGGCGCAGGACCGGCATGGCCGCGTTCGGAGACGGGCGCTCAGCCCGCGCCCGCCCCCAGCACGCGCAGGATCTCGCGGCCGTAGGCCTCGAGCTTCTTGGCGCCCACGCCGCTGATCTGCCCCAGCGCATCGAGCGTGCCGGGACGCGAGCGCGCCATCTCGGCCAGGGTGGCATCGTGGAAGACCACGTAGGCCGGCAGGTTGTGCTCGCGCGCGACTTCGGCGCGCCAGGCCTTGAGCGCGGCGAAGAGCGCCACGCCGGGTTCGTCCAGCGGCAGCGGCGGCGGCTTGTCCTTGGCGGCCCGCGTGGACTTGGCCTTGCCGCGGCGCGGCGCATCGTGCGTCTGGCGAAGCAGCAGGTCGACCTCGCCGCGCAGCACGACCCGCGCGCTGGCCGTGAGCTCCAGCGTGTTGAACTCACCTTCGGTTCGCACATGGCCCAGCGCGATGAGCTGGCGCAGCACCGCCCGCCACTGCATCTCGGACACGTCGGCGCCGATGCCGAAGGTGGACAGGCGCTGGTGCTGGAACTGCGTCACCTTGTCGGTGACCTTGCCGCGCAGCACATCGATCAGGTGGCCGGCGCCGAAGCGCTGGCCGCCGTTCTGGTGGAAGCGGTAGATGCACGACAGCGCCTTGCGCGCGGCCTCGGTCGCGTCCCAGGTGGCCGGCGGGCTGAGGCAGTTGTCGCAGTTCCCACAACGATATGGAGCCCCCACGGTCGGCACTTCGTGCGCTCCCTGCCCCCCGAGGGGGCCGTGCCCGGCTTGGGGCGGCCCGGCGCCTGGCACGCTGTGCTCGCCGAAATAACCCAGCAGCCGGACCCGCCGGCAATCGTGAGCCTCGGCCAGCGCAAGCAGCGCGTCGAGCTTGGCGCGCTGGCCGCGCTTGAACTCCTCGCCGGCGGTGCCCTCGTCGATCATGCGGCGCTGGTTGACGACGTCGGCCAGGCCGTAGGCCATCCAGGCGTCGGCGGGCAGCCCGTCGCGCCCCGCGCGGCCGGTCTCCTGGTAGTAGCTCTCGATGTTCTTGGGCAGGTCGAGGTGAGCCACGAAGCGCACGTCGGGCTTGTCGATGCCCATGCCGAAGGCGATGGTGGCCACCATCACCAGGCCGTCTTCGCGCAGGAAGCGGTCCTGGTGGCGCTTGCGCATGTCGGCCTCGAGGCCGGCGTGGTAGGGCAGGGCGGCGATGCCCTCGCCGCCGAGCCACTCGGCCGTTTCCTCGACCTTCTTGCGCGACTGGCAGTAGACGATGCCGGCGTCGCCCTCGTGCTCGTCCTGGATGAAGCGCAGCAGCTGGGCGCGCGCGTTGTCCTTCTCGACGATGGCGTAGCGGATGTTCGGCCGGTCGAAGCTGCTGATGAAGACGCGCGCTTCCTGCAGCTGCAGCCGCTCGATGATGTCGGCGCGGGTGAGCTCGTCGGCGGTGGCGGTGAGCGCGATGCGCGGCACGCCGGCGTAACGCTCGTGCAGCACGTTCAGCGCCAGGTAGTCCTCGCGGAAGTCGTGGCCCCACTGGCTCACGCAGTGCGCCTCGTCGATCGCGAACAGGCTCAGCAGGCCGCGCTGGTGCAGCGAATCGAGCTGGGCCAGGAAGCGCGGCGTGGTCACGCGCTCGGGCGCCGCATAGAGCAGGACGAGGCGGCCGCTCATCATCTCGCGCTCGATCTTCTGGGTGTCCTCGAAGCTCAGGGTGGAGTTGAGGAAGGCGGCGTGCACGCCCGCCTCTTCGAGCGCGCCGACCTGGTCGTGCATGAGGGCGATCAGCGGCGACACCACCAGCGCCACGCCGCGCCCCGCGCGGTGGCGCACGATGGCGGGCACCTGGTAGCACAGGCTCTTGCCGCCGCCGGTGGGCATGAGCACCAGCGCGTCGCCGCCGGCGCAGGCGTGCTCGACGATGTCGGCCTGGGCGCCGCGGAAGGCGGCATAGCCGAACACCTCCTGCAGGACGGCCAGGGGCGAGGGGACGGGGACGGTGACGGCGTTCACGGGCGGGCGACGAGTGGAAGCGCCGATGGTACGGGAGCGCCTGCCGCGCCGGACCGTTCATGCGGGGGCGCTCTCGTGCATGCGTCCGTCCGGGCGTTCCCGGTGCGCGGGGTCGGCAGGCGATAATCGGCCATTCCCCAGCAGGAGTCCCGTCCATGGCCTCGGTCAACAAAGTCATCATCGTCGGAAACCTCGGCCGCGACCCCGAGGTGCGCTACAACCCGAGCGGTGTCGCCTGGTGCACCGTCAGCATCGCGACCACGCGCAACTGGAAGAGCCGCGACACCGGCGAGAAGCAGGAAGAGACCGAATGGCATCGCGTCGTCTTCAACGACCGCCTGGCCGAGATCGCGGGCGAGTACCTGAAGAAGGGCCGCTCGGTCTACGTCGAGGGGCGCCTCAAGACGCGCAAGTGGACCGACAAGGACGGCGCGGAAAAATTCACCACCGAGATCATCGCCACCGAGATGCAGATGCTCGGCAGCCGTGAAGGCATGGGCGGCGGCGACGACGCGGGCGGCGGTGGCGGCTCCGCGCGCGAGGAGCGCAGCGCGCCCGCCCAGCGGCCGGCCGCCAGCAAGCCGGCCGCCAAGTCGGCCACCGGTTTCGACGACATGGACGACGACATTCCCTTCTGACGCCGTTTCGCCATCCCGAACAACCCGGCCCCGGCCGGGTTTTCTTCTGGTGGCGCCGGCCACGGTCCGTGGCAGCATCCGCTTTTCCGCACACGGGACAAGAAGAATGAGTGTGGCGAACCGTCCTCGCACTGACTGGTCGTGATGCGCAGCGTCAGCCTTCGCAAGCGCCTGGTGCTGCTCGCCGCGGTGGGCATCGTGCCGCTCGCGTTCATGTCGGGCTTCGGCCTGTACGCGCTGGCGCTGCAGCAGCGCGAGCAGACCGAGCGCACCAGCCTGGAGCTCAGCCGCGCCATGGCCACCGCGATCGACGCGGAGCTGCGCGGTACCAGCTACGTGCTGGAGGCGCTGGCCACGTCGGGCGCGCTCGACAGCGGCGACACCGCCGCCTTCTACCGCGCCGCCCGCCCGGTGGTCGCGACGCGCCCGCAGTGGCGCGCGATCATCCTCGCGCGTCCCGACGGCCAGGTGCTGATGCACACCGGCTACCCGCTCGGCCGCTCCGACCTGGCGATCGCCGAGCCGGAGAGCTTCGAGCAGCTGGTGCAGGCCAAAAGCGCCCTGGTGGGCCCCCTGCGGCGCGGGCCGCGCGGCGAATATGGCGTGCCGGTGCGGGTGCCGGTGGTGCGCGAGGGCAGCCTGCGCTTCGTGCTGACCGGCGTGATCAATCCCGAGGCGGTGCTCGACGTGGTGAACCGCCAGCGCCTGCCCGAAGAGTGGGTGGTGTCGGTGTTCGATGCCAAGGGCGCGCGGGTGGCGCGCTCGCGGGCCAACGCCAAGTACATCGGCACGCCCGCGGCGCCCAGCCTGCAGCGCCTGATGAACGCCGGCGGCGACGAAGGCGTGGGCGTCACCTATGCCCTCGAGGGCGAGGCCATCCTCACCGCCTACAGCCGGATCAAGGGCAGCGGCTGGACGGTGTCGATCGGCATTCCGCTCGCCAGCGTCGAGGCCGCGCCGTGGCGATCGTCGCTGGCCTACGGCGGCGGCATCCTGCTGTCGGCGCTGCTGGGCGGCCTGGCGACGCTGGTGGTCGCGCGCAGCATCAACCGCCCGATCGGCCAGCTGCGGGCCGCCGCGCTGGCCCTGGGCCGCGGCGAGGCGCCCGCGATGCCGGGCACCGAGATCCGCGAGATCCAGGAAGTCGCCGACGCGCTGGCGGCATCCGCCGAGCAGCGCTCGCACGACGAGGCCGAGCGCGAACGCCTGCTGGAGGCCGAGCGGGCGGCCCGCACCGGGGCCGAGCAGGCGCGGCGACGCCTGGAGCTGCTGTCCTCGGCCGGCGCGGTGCTGTCGCGCTCGCTGCAACCGCACGCCACGCTGGAGGCGATCGCGTCGGTCGTCGTGCCGGGCATCGCCGACTGGTGCCGCGTCGACCTGGTCGATGCCGACGGCCGCTTGCAGCGCGCCCTGACGCACCATTCCGACCCGCAGAAGTCGCGCATCGGCACCGAGCTGGTCGCCCACCTGCACGCCTCGGCCGAGATGCCGGGCTCGATGGCCTGGACGGTGGCCACCGGCCGCTCGCACCTGATTCACTTCGAGCCGCCGACCCACTTCGACGAGATCCGCGACCACGACCTGCTGAGCTTCGCCCAGGCGATCGGCATGCGCTCGTACTTCGTCGTGCCGCTGGTGGCGCGCGGCCGCACGCTGGGTGCGATGGCGGCCCTGCAGGCCGAGTCGGAGCGCCAGTTCAACGACGACGACTGTGCGCTGCTGGTCGAGCTGGCGCAGCGCGCCGCGCTGGCGCTGGACAACGCGCGCCTGTATGCCGACGCGCAGGCCGCGCGCAGCCAGGCCGAGAGCGCCAACCGCGCGAAGGACGAGTTCCTCGCGATGCTGGGGCATGAGCTGCGCAACCCGCTTGCGCCCATCGTCACCGCGCTGCACCTGATGGCGCGGCGCGGCAGCGAGGAGACCGCGACCGAGCGCCGCATCATCGAGCGCCAGGTGGCGCATGTGCTGCGCCTGGTCGACGACCTGCTCGACGTGTCGCGCATCGCGCGCGGCAAGATCCAGATCGAGCGTGAGCAGGTCGACATGAAATCGGTGGTCGAGCGTGCACTGGAGCTGACCCAGCCGGCGCTCGAGCGGCGCGTGCGGCCAGTCGAGGTCGACCTGCCCGACGGGCCGGTGTTCGTCGCCGGCGACCCGGTGCGGCTGGCGCAGGTGCTGTCCAACCTGCTGACCAACGCGGCCAAGTTCACGCCCCCGGACGGCCGCATCCGGCTGGCCCTGGCCCGCGACGCAGACGCGGTCGAGGTCGTGGTCGAGGACGAAGGCAACGGCATCGCGCCCGAGCTGCTGACCCGGGTGTTCGACCTGTTCACCCAGGGCGAACAAGGCATCGACCGCCACTCGGGCGGCCTCGGCCTGGGCCTGGCCATCGTCAAGACCCTGGTCCTGCTGCATGGCGGAACGGTGCGCGCCGACAGCGACGGGCCGGGCTGCGGCAGCCGCTTCACCGTGCGCCTGCCCGCCGCCACGGAGCTGCCGCGGCGCGAGGTCGGGCCGCAGCCCGCGCCGTTCCCGCTGCATCGGCGTGGCCGGGTCCTGCTCGTCGACGACAACGCCGACGCGGCCGAGATGCTGGGCGAGCTGCTGCGCGATGCCGGCCTGGACGTCTGCATCGCGGCCGACGGTCCGGCCGCACTGGCGGCGCTCGACAGTTTCTCGCCCGACCTGGCGCTGCTCGACATCGGGCTGCCCGGCATGGACGGCTACGAGCTCGCCGGCCGCCTGCGCGCCGATGCACGCGTGCAGGGCTTGCGCATCGTCGCGCTCACCGGCTATGGCCGCGAGCCCGACCGCGCGCGGGCGCTGGCGACGCACTTCGACGAGCACCTGGTGAAGCCGGTCGCGGCGCAGCATCTGTTCGAGGTGACGGATCGGCTGCTGGGCAAGTTCGCCGAAGAGGCCGATTCGTAGCCCGGGTGCAACCCGGGTTGCACGCGGGCTACGACCGCATCTCCGCCGTCACTCGCGCAATCGCCGCCGCCAGCGCCTTCGAGCTGATCGGCTTGGACACATAGTCGTCCATGCCGCTGGCCAGATACGCCTCGCGGTGCTCGACCATCGCGTTGGCGGTCATCGCGATGATCGGGATGCCGGACACGCCGTTCTCCAGCGAGCGAATGGCTCGCGTGGCGGCCTCGCCGTCCATCTCGGGCATCTGGATGTCCATCAGGACCAGGTCGTAGTGGCCGGCCTGCACCTGCCGCACCGCCTCGATGCCGTTGGCGACGATGTCGCTGTAGTGGCCCATCTGGTCGAGGATGGCCTTGATCAGGATCTGGTTCACGCCGTTGTCCTCGGCCACCAGGATGCGCAGGCCGCCCATCTCGCTGGCTGCATGCAAGGTGGACTCGGCCGCGGCCAGGCGCTCGGCGTCGCCGCGCGCCATCGGAACCACGACCCGGAAGGTGCTGCCCACGCCGACGGCGCTGTCGACTTCGATGCGCCCGCCCATCAGGTCGACGATCTCGCGGCTGATCGCCAGGCCCAGGCCGGTGCCGCCATAGCGGCGAGCGGTGGTGGCGTCGGCCTGCATGAAGCGGTCGAAGAGCTTGGGCATGGCGTCAGGGGCGATGCCGATGCCGGTGTCGCGCACCGCGATGGTCAGCTCGATGCGGTCGTCGCCCACCGGGCGGTGCGTCACGTCGATGTCGACGCTGCCGCGCTCGGTGAACTTGAGGGCGTTGCCGATGAGGTTGAACAGCACCTGGCGCAGCCGGCTCGGGTCGCCGCGCAGCGCGCCCGGCAGGTCGTTGGCGCCCTTGAGCTGCATCGTGAGCCCCTTGGCCTGGGCCCGCACCGACAGCAGCGACGCGACCTCGTCCAGCGTGGCGCCGGGGTCGAACTCGACGATCTCCAGCTCCATGCGGCCGGCCTCGATCTTGGCCAGGTCGAGGATGTCGTTGATGACGGTGAGCAGCGTCTGGCCCGAGCTGCGGATGAGCTCGGCAAAGCGCCGCTGCTCGGGCGTGAGGGCGGTGTTGAGCAGCAGCCCGTTCATGCCCAGGACGCCGTTGAGCGGCGTGCGGATCTCGTGGCTCATCGCGGCCAGGAACTGCGACTTCGATTCGTTGGCCGCTTCGGCCGCCGCCTTGGCGCGCGACAGGGCGCGCTCGGCGGCGGTGATGTCGCGCGTCACGCTGACCACGCCGCCGTCGGGCGTGCGCCGCTCGATCGCGTGCACCACCATGCCGTGGGCGAGCTCCTGCTCGTACATGCCGTTGCCGCTGGCATGGATGGCCATGCGCCGCTCGACCCAGGCCTGGCGCTCGGCCTCGCTGCTGTCGGGCAGGAGAGCCGGCGCGATCGCCGTGGCGAGCTCGCGGAAAGGCGCGCCGGCGGTGATGACCTCGCGCAGCCAGGGAAAGATCTCGAGGTAGCGGCGGTTCCAGGCGACCACGCGGTCCTGCGCGTCGCACAGCAGGAAGCCGTCGGCCATGGCCTCGAGGGCCTGGTCGAGCGTGGCCTTGGCACGGTCGACCTCGGTGCGCGCGCGCGCCAGGCGCGACATCTGCCAGTGGATGAAGCCGCCCGCGGCCAGGAACATCGCGATGAAGGCCGCGGCCACGCGCCAGATGTCGGCACGGTCGCTGCGCCAGTCGGCCAGCGCGGCCTGCATCGGGATGCTGGCCGCGATCATCACCGAGCGGTACAGCGTGGGGCGCGCCACCACGATCGCCGGCAGCCCGCCCAGGCGGCCCGGCGCGCGCACCGGCTCGCCGGTCGCGCGCCTGGGGTCGAGCGGCGGGGCGAGCTTCTGGCCCATCATGCGCTCGTCGGGCGGCACGCTGGTGAGCAGCTGGCCGTCCTCGCGCTCGAAGGTGACCACCATGCCGCGGATCTCGATCGCCTGCGACAGGATGGTGCCCAGCAGCGACACCGGCACCTCGCCCACGACCAGCACGTTGCGCCCGTTGGCCAGGCGCAGCGGTCGGGCGAAATAGAGCACCCGTTCAGAGGTGGCGAAGTTGACCACCGGTGCGCTGATCGCCAATTGCGGCGCCGGCTGGGCCAGGACCTCGGCCGCGAAGCCCTTGGGCAGGTCGATGCCCATGCGCTGGCTGTTGGGCTGGGCGGCAGCCAGGACCGAGCCGTCGTCGGCCAGCACCGCCACGTCGCGCACCAGCAGGTGGCGGCTGGTGAGCTCGAGCAGCAGCCGGCTCGCATGCGAGGCGTCGAGCGAGCCGTCGGGCCGGGCGGCCGGGCGCAGCAGCGAATCGATGCCGGCCAGCAGCACGTCGACGCCCAGCAGCGTGCGGTTGAGCGCGGCCTCGGCGCCGCTCACGAAGCGCTGCGCCTTGGCTTCGCTTTCGGCGATGGCGTCGTGCTGGCTGCGCGCGCTCAGGCTCAACGCCGCCGCGACGGTCGCGGCGACGAACAGGGACACGACGCCCCAGATCGCGGCCTGGACTCGACGCGGCAGGGCCATCGGCTTATTTGACCTTGGCTTCGAAGCCCACGACCGGCCCGATCGTGCGATTCCAGACCTCGGCGCAGGACGGACCGCAGCGATGCACCCAGCGCGCGAGCACGGTGCCGACGAAGATGGTGCGCCGGCGCGCGTCGTCGGTGGGCGATGCCTTCACCTCGACCATCCGGCCGCGGCGTCCCTCTGCGCAGATCGAGTTGCCGGTGTTGCAGGCGATGCCCTCGCCGGTCTCGCGCTCGGCCTCGGCCCAGATGGCTTGCTCGAGCTTGGGCAGCTCGTCGCGCAGGACCTTGCGCACGTCGGGCGGCAGTGCGTTCCAGGCGGCGGCGTTGGCGCCGAAGATCGACAGGCCCCAGTTGATCGCCATCGAGTGGACATGGGAGGTGACCTCGTGCAGGCCGATGGTGTTGCCCGACATCGTGCCGGTGATGGCGCACTCGATGTTGCCGCTCTTCATGTTCGCCATGATGTCCGCAAAGCCGGTCTGCACCGGGACGCCGCCCAGCGCCTCGATCAGGTCGGCCTGGGGCGGGCTGGAGGTGCGGGTGCGCCGGTTCGCCAGGTCGGCCAGGCTGGTGAAGGGCTTGTTGCAGAACACCACCTGGGCCGGATAGGCATAGACCGCGAGCAGCTCGATGCCGCGCTCGCGCAGGGTCTTTTCAAGATAGGGCCGGAATGCGACCACGGTGCGTCGCACCGATTTCATGTCGGGGTTGAGGCCTGCCAGGTCGGGCGCGCCGAACACCGGCTCTTGGGTGGCCGAGAGGTTGAGCAGCGCCGTGCCGAAGGGGACCACGCCGAGCTGCATCAGGCGCAGCATCTCCTGGCCGCGGATGCCGGCGCGGTCGAAGGGCACGATCTCGGCGCTGACCTTGCCGCCGGTGAGCTTGGGCAGCTCCTTCGACCAGAACGGCTCTTCCTGCCGCGTGTACTGGTTCACCCCCGCCAGCCCGCCCACGATGCGCAAGCGCTGTGTCTCGGCGGCCTGGGCGCAGGCGAGGCCGCCCATCAGGACCAGGCTCGCGATGGCGGTCCAACCCGTGTTCGTTTTCATCGACTTCCTTGAGGCATGGCCTCGGCTCCCCCCCGGATGATGCAGCACGGCGCAGCGGCTTGCCAGTGCTTACTCGCCCGGGCGTGCGACCTGACGCGCCATGGCCTGCGCTCCATCGCTGGCGAGGCCCGCGACCACGCCGGCGCGGTCGTCGGCGCTGCGGTTCTGGCTGACCTTCCACTTGCCGACCAGCGAGTCGAGCGGGATTTCGATGCCCACGATGGCGCGCAGCATGGTCGCCACGTAGTCGGCGGGGGCGTCGTCGACCTTCCACGGTGCCGGATGGCCGGCTTCGTGGCGATCGGTCAGCTCGCCCACCAGCGTGCGCAGCCAGGCCGCGTCGTCCACGAAGCGCACCCGGCCGCGCGCCTGCACCATGACGTAGTTCCAGGTCGGCACGACCTTGCCCGACTCCGCCTTGGCCGCGTACCAGTTGGGCGACACGTAGGCCTGGGGTCCCTGGAACACGACCAGCGAGGCGCTGTCGGTGCGTGCATCGCGCCAGACCGGGTTGGCGCGTGCCACGTGGGCGCGCAGCGTGCCGTGCGGGCCGCGCTCGGGATCGAGCAGGAAAGGGACAGTGTTGGCGGCCAGTTCGCCGTGGGCGTCCTGGGTGACCATCAGGCCGAGAGGGTGGCTGCGCACGAGCGCGTGCAGCACCTCGGGGCGGCGTTCGTCGAAGTGGGCGGGCAGGTACATGGCGTGAGTCCGATCCGGAAATCGGATCGAGTATGCCGTCCGCGACGGGCTCAGTGCAGGACGACCCGGCTGCGATCGGCCGGCAGGTGCTGCCGCAGCTGCCAGCTGCGCGTCCAGGCGAGGAAGTCGTTCACCGTCATCGGCCGCCCGCTGTGGAAGCCCTGGGCCTGCTCGCAGCCCAGCTCGCGCAGCAGGTCCCAGGTCGCGGCATTCTCGACGCCCACCGCGACCACCGACCAGCCGAGCTGATGCGCCAGGGCGGCGGCCGAGCGCACGACCTTGGCGTCGTCGGCGTCGGTCGCCATGCGCATCACGAAGCTGCGGTCGACCTTGAGCTCATCCACCGGCAGCCGCTTGAGCGTGGCCAGCGAGGACCAGCCGGTGCCGAAGTCGTCGATCGCCAGGCGAAAGCCGAGCGCGGCCAGCCGCTCCAGCGTGGCCTGGGCACGGCGCGGGTCGTCCATGATGGCGCGCTCGGTCACCTCGAGGCAAAAGGCCTCGGCGGGGACGTGGTGGCGCACCAGCAGCGCTTCGAGCTGCTGGGCCAGCTCGGGATCGGGCAGGTCGCGGCCCGAGAGGTTGATCGACAGCGTGAGCGGCAGCCCGGCCGCCTGCAGGCTGCGCCAGTGGCGTGCGGCTTCCTCGAACACCCACAGCGTGATGGTGCGCATGAAGCCGGTGCGCTCGGCGAAGGCGATGAACTGTGCCGGCGCCAGCAGGCCGCGCTGCGGGTGCTGCCAGCGCAGCAGGGCCTCGGCACCGACGACGTTGCCGCTGTCCATGGCCAGGCGCGGCTGCAGCTGAATCACCAGCTGGCCCTGGGCCACCGCCTGGCGCAGCTCGGCCAGGCGTGCCAGCGAGGCCGCGCTGGCGGCGTCGATCGCCGGCTCGTAAACCTGGAACGCGCCGCCGCGACGCCGCGCACCGTGCATCGCGACCTCGGCGCGCGCGAGCAGCATGTCGGCATCGCTCGCGTGCTGCGGCCAGCTCGCCAGCCCGATGCCCACGCCGATCGCGATGGTGTGCTCCTCGAGCGCCAGCGGCGCGTCGAAGGCGCGCTCGATGCGGCCGGCGACTGCGCAGGCGACCTCGAGGTCGGCATCGCGCAGCAGCACCGCGAACTCGTCGCCGCCCAGGCGTGCGAGCAGGTCGTCGCCGCGGATCGCATGCAGCGACAGCCGCTCCGCCACCCGCGCCAGCAGCAGATCGCCGAAGCGATGGCCGAGCGCGTCGTTGACGCGCTTGAAGCGGTCGAGGTCGAGCATGAGGACCGAGACGGTGGCGCCCCCGGCGCCGGCGGCCTGGATGGCATCGCGCACCGCGTCGCGGAAGGGCACGCGCGTGGGCAGGCCGGTCAGCGGATCGCGGTGGGCGAGGCTGAGGGCCTGGGCGTGGCGGCGGTCCAGGTCGGCGCGCATGCGCTCCATCGATTGCGCCAGGCGGGCGACGGCGTCGCCGGCATGCTCGGGAATGGCGATCGGCGTGCGGATGTCGCCCGCGCCCATGCGCTCGGCCGCGTCGCCGAGGCCGCGCAGCGCGCGGGCGGTGCGCCGTGCGGCCCACATAGCCCGCAAGGCGGTCCACAGCCGGCGCGCGGCAGCGATGACGACGGAAGAGGCCGAGGGCCGATTCATGGTGATGGATCCGGAAGACGGCATGGCGGCACGATGCCCATCGCCATTCATCGGCGAGGCCGGCCTCGACTTGAGATGGTGCCGGCGGCGGGCCGCAGGCGCGCGTGAGGATTGCCGGAATCGGCCGCCGCGCGCTCGGGTTTACGTCTCATTACCCGAGTCAGTGGTGCGCCCGGTAGGCTGGCCGGATGACGTGTGGCAGTTCGATGTTGTGGGCACGCATGCGGCGCGCCGCGGTGGTGGCGATGTGGGGCGGCCTGCTCGCCGCCTGTGGCGGAGGCGGCAGCGAGGCACCGGCGCCCGCCCCGGCGCCGATGCCGTCGGGCAGCACCGACTGTGGCCTCGCCGACTTCCAGGCCAGCCTGATGGCGCGGGTCAACCAGGTCCGTGCCGCCGGCGCCACCTGCGGGAGCAAGGGCGCCTTCCCTGCGACCGGCGCACTCGCCTGGAACAACCTGCTGACCCAGGCGGCCGCCGGCCATTCGCAGGACATGGCGGCGAAGAACTACTTCTCGCACACCAGCCAGGACGGCCGCACCTTCACCCAGCGCATCGACGCGACCGGCTATGCCTGGATGAACGCGGGCGAGAACATCGCCGCCGGCCAGCGCACGGTCGACAGCGTGATGAACGGCTGGATGAACAGTCCCGACCACTGCGAGAACATCATGAGCAACGCCTTCACCGAGATCGGGGTGGCGTGCGTGCCGGGTACCGCGAGCAACACCTACGCAACCTACTGGACGATGGACCTCGGCAAGCCGAGGTGACCTCAGGCCGACGACGCGATCATCCCGCCGCCCAGGCAGACCTCGCCGTCGTAGAGCACGGCCGACTGGCCCGGCGTCACGGCCCATTGGGCCTGCGGGAAGCGCAGCTCGAACACGCCGTTGGCGCCGGGCGCGATCTCGCAGTGCGCATCGGCCTGCCGGTAGCGCGTCTTCGCCGCCATCGCGCCCGCGCCGGGCGCCTGGCCTGACACCCAGCTCGCCTCGTCGGCCACCAACCCGGCGGACAACAGCCAGGGATGGTCGTGGCCCTGCACCACGTACAGCGTGTTGGCCGCCATGTCCTTGCGCGCGACGAACCACGGCGCATGCTCGCTGCCGCCCTTGGCGCCCTTGTGCTCCTTCAGGCCGCCGATGCCGATGCCCTTGCGCTGGCCCAGCGTGTAGAAGCTCAGCCCGACGTGCTCGCCGATCAGGCGGCCGCGGTCGTCCTTGATCGGCCCTGGCGTGTTCGCGAGGTAGCGGTTGAGGAACTCGCGGAACGGCCGCTCGCCGATGAAGCAGATGCCGGTCGAGTCCTTCTTCTTCGCGTTGGGCAGGCCGATCTCGGCCGCGATGCGCCGCACCTCGGTCTTGGGCAGCTCGCCCACCGGGAACATCGTCCGCGCGAGCTGGGCCTGGTTCAGGCGGTGCAGGAAGTAGCTCTGATCCTTGAGCGGATCGCGTCCCTTGAGCAGCTCGAAGCGGTGCTCGCGCTCGCGCACGCGGGCGTAGTGCCCGGTCGCGATCTTCTCGGCGCCCAGGCGCAGCGCATGGTCGAGGAAGGCCTTGAACTTGATCTCGGCGTTGCACAGCACGTCGGGATTGGGCGTGCGCCCGGCCTGGTATTCGCGCAGGAACTCGGCGAACACTCGGTCCTTGTAGTCGGCCGCGAAGTTGACGTGCTCGATCTCGATGCCCAGCACGTCGGCCACGCTGGCGGCGTCGAGGAAGTCCTGGCGCGACGAGCAGTAGGCGTCATCGTCGTCGTCTTCCCAGTTCTTCATGAAGATGGCGACGACCTCGTGGCCTTGCTGCTGGAGCAGATGGGCCGACACGGCCGAGTCGACCCCGCCCGACAGGCCCACCACCACGCGTTGCTTCTTTCCCGACGACATCCCGCGATTGTAAAAACCGCCGCCGTCGCGGGCCGGCGTGGGGTCTCAGCCCTTGCGTTCAGGGGCGTAGACGCTGGGGTCGGTGAAGACCGTGTCCAGCGGATGGCGCACGCCGCGCGCGAAATCCTCGATGCAGCGCAGGACCAGCGCGCTGCGGTGGCGCTCGAGGCTGGCGCGCACTTCCTCCAGCGTCATCCACAAGGTGCGCACGATGCCGGTGTCCAGCGCACGCGCCGGGTCGGCGTCGCCGGCCGTGCCGCCGAAGGCGAGCCGCAGGTAGGTGACGTCCTCGTCGCGGCTGGGCCGCTCGAAGCGCGCCAGGTACACGCCGAGGAAGCGGTCGGGCGTGAACACGCGGGCCGTTTCCTCGAGCGCCTCGCGCACCGCGCCCTCCAGCGGCGACTCGCCCGGGTCGAGGTGCCCGGCCGGCGTGTTCAGGCGCAGGCCCTCGGGCGTGTGCTCCTCGACCAGCAGGTAGCGGCCCGCCTGCTCGATGACCGCGGCCACGGTGACGTTGGGTTTCCAGCGCTCGCTCATGGCGCGCATCGTAAGGTGAGCTTCAGCGTGAGTGACGAAACCCCCGCCGGCGACGCCGGCTCGTCCAAACACTCTGGAGCCCTCCTCCTGGAGGAGGGCTGGGAGGAGCCGTCGAACATGCTGGAGCCCCTTCCTGGAGGGGGCTGGGGGAGCGGTGCGATAACGCATGCCGTCCGAAGGACGGCCTCACCGCGACAAGGGGACCCTCACCCACTTTGTGTAAGCTCCACGGGTTCGACTTCGCCACGAGCGGTGTCGCCAGCGCGACCCATCCCGGCCGCCGCTGCAGGTTCCAATCGCACTCAAAGCGCCGAGGAGGCTTTCATGTTGATAGGGGTACCGCTCGAAACGGCGGCCGGGGAGACGCGCGTGGCCGTCACCCCCGAGACGGCAAAGAAACTCAAGGCGCAAGGACACACCTTGCGCATCCAGTCGGGCGCGGGCATCAGCGCCTCGGTCACCGACGAGGCTTACACCGCGGTGGGCGCCGAGATCACCGACGCCGCCGGCGCCTTCGGCTGCGACCTGGTGCTCAAGGTGCGCTCGCCGCTGGACAGCGAGCTGCAGCTGATGAAGACCGGCGGCGCGCTGGTCGGCATGCTCAATCCCTTCGACCGCGACAACCTGCACCGCCTGGCCGGCGCCGGCGTCACCAGCTTCGCCCTCGAAGCCGCGCCGCGCACCACGCGGGCGCAGAGCATGGACGTGCTGAGCTCGCAGGCCAACATCGCCGGCTACAAGGCGGTGATGATCGCCGCCGACAAGTACCAGCGCTTCTTTCCGATGCTGATGACCGCCGCCGGCACGGTGAAGGCCGCCCGGGTGGTGATCCTGGGCGTGGGCGTGGCGGGGCTGCAGGCCATCGCCACCGCCAAGCGCCTGGGCGCGGTCATCGAGGCGAGCGACGTGCGCCCCTCGGTGAAGGAGCAGGTCGAGTCGCTGGGCGCCAAGTTCATCGAGGTGTCCTACGACACGCCCGAGGAGAAGGAAGCGGCCGAAGGCGTGGGCGGCTATGCCAAGCCCATGCCGCAGAGCTGGCTGGACCGGCAGAAGGTGGAGGTCGCCAAGCGCGTCGCCGCCGCCGACGTGGTCATCACCACCGCGCTGATCCCCGGGCGGCCCGCGCCGGTGCTGGTCACCGAGGAGATGGTCAAGTCCATGAAGCCCGGCTCGGTCATCGTCGACCTGGCCGCGCCCAACGGCGGCAACTGCCCGCTCACCGAGCCCGGGCGCACGGTGCTCAAGCACGGCGTGACACTGGTGGGCGAGACCAACCTCGCGGCGCTGGTGGCCGCCGACGCGTCGGCGCTGTACGCGCGCAACGTGCTCGACTTCCTCAAGCTCGTGATCGACAAGGAAGGCAAGTTCCAGGTGCCCATGGACGACGACATCGTGGCCGCCTGTCTCATGACCCAAGGTGGCGAAGTGAAGAGGAAGTGACCATGGATGCGATCTCCCCGACCATCATCAATTTGATCATCTTCGTGCTGGCCATCTACGTGGGCTACCACGTGGTGTGGACCGTCACGCCCGCGTTGCACACGCCGCTGATGGCGGTGACCAACGCGATCTCGGCCATCGTCGTGGTGGGCGCCATGCTCGCCGCCGCGCTGACCGAGACCGGCCTGGGCAAGACCATGGGCGTGCTCGCGGTGGCGCTGGCCGCGGTCAACATCTTCGGCGGCTTCCTGGTGACACGGCGAATGCTCGAGATGTTCAAGAAGAAGGAGAAGAAGCAATGAGCCTGAACCTCGTCACGCTTCTGTACCTCATCGCGAGCATCTGCTTCATCCAGGCGCTCAAGGGGCTGTCGCATCCAACCACCTCCATCCGCGGCAACCTGTTCGGCATGGTGGGCATGGGCATCGCCCTGTTCACCACCGCCGCGCTCATCGTCAAGCTCGCCGGCAGCGGCCTCGGGCTGATCTGGGTGCTGCTGGGGCTGGTCGCGGGCGGCGCCTACGGTGCCTGGCGCGCGCGCACGGTCGAGATGACCAAGATGCCCGAGCTGGTCGCCTTCTTCCACAGCATGATCGGCCTGGCGGCGGTGTTCATCGCCGTGGCGGCGGTGGCCGAGCCCGTTGCCTTCGGCATCGTGCACGACAGTGCCGACGCGATTCCCACGGGCAACCGCCTGGAGCTGTTCCTCGGCGCGGCCATCGGTGCGATCACCTTCAGCGGCTCGGTGATCGCCTTCGGCAAGCTCAGCGGCACCTACAAGTTCCGCCTGTTCAAGGGCGCGCCGGTGATCTTCCCCGGCCAGCACCTGCTGAACCTGGTCCTGGGCCTCGCGACGATCGGCTTGGGCATCGGGTTCATGCTCACCGGCAGCTGGGCGGCGTTCTTCGCCATGCTGGCGCTGAGCTTCGTGATGGGCGTGCTGATCATCATCCCCATCGGCGGGGCCGACATGCCGGTGGTGGTGTCCATGCTCAACAGCTACTCGGGCTGGGCGGCCGCGGGCATCGGCTTCAGCCTGAACAACAGCATGCTGATCATCGCGGGCTCGCTGGTGGGCAGCTCCGGCGCGATCCTGAGCTACATCATGTGCAAGGCGATGAACCGCTCGTTCTTCAACGTGATCCTGGGCGGCTTCGGCGGCGAGGGCGCGGTGGCGCAGGGCACGACCGAGCAGCGCCCGGTCAAGAGCGGCAGCGCCGACGACGCGGCGTTCATCCTGGGCAACGCCGAGACGGTGGTGATCGTGCCCGGCTACGGCCTGGCGGTGGCGCGCGCGCAGCACGCGGTCAAGGAGCTGGCCGAAAAGCTCACGCACAAGGGCGTGACGGTGAAGTACGCCATCCACCCGGTGGCCGGTCGCATGCCCGGGCACATGAACGTGCTGCTGGCCGAGGCCGAGGTGCCTTACGACCAGGTGTTCGAGATGGAGGACATCAACGGCGAGTTCGGCCAGGCCGACGTGGCCATCGTGCTGGGGGCCAACGACGTGGTCAATCCGGCGGCGCTGACCAAGGGCACGCCCATCTACGGCATGCCCATCCTGGAGGCCTACAAGGCCAAGACGGTGATCGTCAACAAGCGCTCGATGGCCGCCGGGTATGCGGGGCTGGACAACGAGCTGTTCTACATGGACAAGACCATGATGGTGTTCGGCGACGCGAAGAAGGTCGTCGAGGACATGGTCAAGGCGGTCGAATAGCCGGCTTGGCCGGCTATTCGACCTTCGGTCCTTCAACACGCCCCTCCCCCGGCCCCCTCCAGGAGGGGGCTCCAGCTTGAAGGACGAAGGCCTAGTCGCAATCCTGCGCGCGTGACAGCAGCAGGTCGCGCTCGCGTGCGTTGCGGGTGAGCGAGGCGGCACGGCGAAATTCCTCGGCCGCCTCCGCGCGCCGCCCCAGCTTGGCCAGAAAGTCCCCGCGCACGCTGGGCAACAGGTGGTAGCTCGCGAGCTTCGGCTCCGAACGCAGCGCGTCCACCAGCACCAGACCCTCCGCCGGCCCGAACGCCATCGCCACCGCGACCGCCCGGTTGAGCTCCACCACCGGCGAGGGCGCGAGCTGCACCAGCGCATCGTAGAGCGCGGCGATGCGCATCCAGTCGGTGTCGGCGGCGACCTGCGCGCGCGCATGGCAGGCCGCGATGGCCGCCTGCAGCGAGTACGGCCCCAGCGCGCCGCCCAATGACTCGGCCCGCTCCAGCGCGGCCAGGCCGCGGCGGATCAGCAGGTGATCCCAGCGGGCGCGGTCCTGGTCGAGCAGCAGGATGGGCTCGCCCGACGGCCCGACCCGCGCGGCGGCGCGCGAGGCCTGGATCTCCATCAGCGCAACCAGCCCATGCACCTCGGGCTCGGCCGGCAACAGCTCGGCCACGATGCGGCCCAGCCGCAAGGCCTCCTCGCACAGCGAGGGCCGCATCCAGTCGTCGCCGGCGGTGGCCGAATAGCCTTCGTTGAAGATGAGGTAGACCACCTCCAGCACCGACGAAAGACGCGCCGCCAGCTCGTCCTTGCGCGGCACCTCGAAGGGCACGTGCGCCTCGGCCAGGGTGCGCTTGGCGCGCACGATGCGCTGCGCGATCGTCGGCTCCGGCACCAGGAAGCCGCGCGCGATCTCGTCGGTCGCCAGGCCGCCGAGCAGGCGCAGCGTGAGCGCCACGCGCGCCTGCGACGACAGCACCGGGTGGCAGGCGGTGAACACCAGGCGCAGCAGGTCGTCGCCCACGTCGTCGTCGAGCGCGTCCTCGGCGGCCTGCACCACCAGGTCCTGGCGCGCCTCCATGTCGAGGCCGATCTCCTCGTGCTTGCGCTCCATGATCTGGTGATGGCGCAGCCGGTCGATGGCGCGCCGCTTGGCCGCGGCCATCAGCCAGGCGCCCGGGTTGTCGGGCACGCCGTCGACCGGCCAGCGCTCCAGCGCGGTGACCAGGGTGTCCTGCGCCAGCTCCTCGGCCAGGCCCACGTCGCGCACCATGCGGGCCACGACGGCGATGATCTTGGCGGACTCGATGCGCCAGACGGCGTCGATGGCGCGGTGGGAATCGGTGGTCATTGGTGCACCCTACACACTTCGTGTGATCCCTCCGAGAGGGAATTCGCGCCCAGGGCGGCCTGGGCGCTCATGCCCGCAAGCCCACTCGCCGGCGGGTCGGTGCCTCCGCGCCGGTCACATCACCGCACCCAACTGCCAGGGCACGAACTCGTTCTGCCCGTAGCCGTGCAGCTCGCTCTTGGTCTTGCGCCCCGACGCGGTGGCCAGCATGTGCTCGAAGATGCGCCGGCCCACCTCGTCGACGCTCTCGCTGCCGTCGATGATGGTGCCGCAGTTGACGTCGATGTCGTCCTCCTGCTTGAGCCACAGCGCGGTGTTGGTCGCCAGCTTGAGCGAGGGCGCCGGCGCGCAGCCGTAGGCCGAGCCGCGGCCGGTGGTGAAGCAGATGAGGTTGGCGCCGCCCGCCACCTGGCCGGTGGCCGACACCGGGTCGTAGCCGGGCGTGTCCATGAAGAGCAGGCCGCGCGACTTCACCGGCTCGGCGTACTCGAGCACGTCGACCAGCGCGGTGGTGCCGCTCTTGGCGATGGCGCCGAGCGACTTCTCGAGGATGGTGGTGAGCCCGCCGGCCTTGTTGCCCGCCGACGGGTTGTTGTCCATCGCCGCGTCGTTGCGCTCGCAGTAGCGCTCCCACCAGCGCAGGCGCGCCATCAGCTTGTCGGCCACGGCCACCGAGACCGCGCGGCGCGTCAGCAGGTGCTCGCCGCCGTAGATCTCGGGCGTCTCGGAGAGGATGGCCGTGCCGCCGTGGCGCACGAGCAGGTCCACCGCCGCGCCCAGCGCCGGGTTGGCGCTGATGCCCGAGTAGCCGTCGGAGCCGCCGCACTGCAGCCCGACCGTGATGTGGCTGGCCGGCAGCGGCTGGCGCTGCACGCGGTTGGCTTCTTCGAGCAGCCACTGCACCAGCTCGACGCCGTGCGCCACCGTCTTGCTGGTGCCGCCGGTCTCCTGGATGTTGAAGGTGTGCAAGGCGGTGCCGGTGCGCAGCCCTTCCTGTTCGAGCAGGCCTTCGATCTGGTTGGTCTCGCAGCCCAGGCCCACGACCAGGACGGCCGCGAAGTTCGGGTGCCGCGCATAGCCGCCCAGGGTGCGGCGCAGCAGCTGCAGCGGCTCGCCGTCACTGGCGGTGGCGCAGCCGCCGCCGTGGGTGAGAGCGACGACGCCGTCGACGTTCGGATAGGGCGCGAGCGCCTGCGGATGCAGGTCGCGCCGGAAGCGGTCGGCGATGGCGCGCGCCACCGTGGCCGAGCAGTTCACCGAGGTCAGCACGCCCACGTAGTTGCGCGTGGCGACGCGACCGTCGGCGCGCACGATGCCCTCGAAGGTGGCCGGCGGCGCGATGTAGTCGGTGGGACGCGCGTCCAGGCCCACCGGATGGTCGCGCTGGAATTCGCCGAACCCGAGGTTGTGGGTGTGCACATGCTGGCCGGGCGCGATGTCCTGCTTGGCGATGCCGATGACCTGGTTGTAGCGGCGCACCGGCGCACCGGCGGCGATGGCGCGCACGGCGACCTTGTGCCCCGGCGGGACCAGGCCGCTGACGGTGACGCCTTCGCCCGGCAGCACCGTGCCCGACATCAGCTGGCGCCGCGCGATGACGACGTCGTCGGCCGGATGGATGCGGATGACCGGCTGGTCGGCCTTGATGTCCATGGCGTCACCCGTCGATCAGGGCCGGATCCCAGGCGTGCACGCGCTGGCGCTGCTCGCCCAGCCCGCTGATGCCCAGGCGCATCTCGTCGCCCGGCTTAAGGTACAGCGGCGGCTTCATGCCCAGCCCCACGCCGGGCGGGGTGCCGGTGCTGATCAGGTCGCCGGGGTACAGGGTCATGAAGCGGCTCAGGTAGCTCACCAGCGCGGCCACGCCGAACACCATGGTGCGGGTGCTGCCGTCCTGGAAGCGCTTGCCGTTGACTTCGAGCCAGAGGCCGAGATCCTGCGGATCGGGCACCTCGTCGCGCGTGACCATCCACGGGCCGACCGGCCCGAAGGTGTCGCAGCCCTTGCCCTTGTCCCACTGGCTGCCGCGCTCGAGCTGGTACTCGCGCTCGGACACGTCATTGACCACGCAGTAGCCGGCCACGTGCGCGAGCGCCTCCTGGTCGGACACGTAGCGTGCCTTGCTGCCGATCACCACGCCCAGCTCGACCTCCCAGTCGCTCTTGGCCGATCCCTTGGGCAGCACGACCGGGTCGTTGCAGCCGACGAGCGCGCTCGTCGCCTTCATGAAGACGATCGGCTCCTTGGGCACCGGCTGGCCCGACTCGGCGGCGTGGTCGGCGTAGTTCAACCCGATGCAGATGAACTTGCCCATGCCGCTCCAGGGGGGCGCGATGCGCCCCGGCGTGACCACCGGCAGCGTCGACACGTCGACGTCGCGCAAGCGGGCGATGCCCTCGGGCGACAGCGTGGCCGCGGTGATGTCGGGCAGCACGGCCGAGAGGTCGCGCACCTGTCCTGTCGCATCGACCAGGGCCGGCCGTTCGGCGCCCTTGGGCCCATGACGCATCAACTTCATGCGAATGCTCCTTGTGAATGAATCAGTTCGACCAGCCGCCGTCTATGACCTGGGCGGTGCCGGTGGTGAAGGCGGACTCGTCCGAGGCCAGGTAGACGGCCAGTGCGGCGATCTCCTCGGCGCGGCCGATGCGTCCCATGGGCTGGCGCCCGACGAAGGCGGCCTGCACCTGGTCGACGCTCTGCCCGCTGGCCTGCGCCTGCTCGGCGATGCGCTGGCGCAGCGAGGGCGACTCGACCGTGCCCGGGCAGATGGCGTTGCAGCGGATGCCGCGCGTCACGAAATCGGCCGCGATCGACTTGGTGAGGCCGATGACGGCGGCCTTGGTCGTGCCGTAGACGAAGCGGTTGGGCGCGCCCTTGAGGCTGCCGGCCACCGAGGCCATGTTGACGATGGAGCCGCCGCCGTGCGCGAGCATGGCCGGCAGCACGGCGCGGATCAGGCGGTACATCGAGCGCACGTTGAGCTCGAAGGAGAAGTCCCAGTCGGCGTCCTCGCAGTCGAGGATGGTGCCGGCATGCACGTAGCCGGCGCCGTTGAACAGCACCTGCAGCGGCGGCAGGCCATCGGCCAGCGCCTTCACCGCCGCGGCGTCGGTGACGTCCAGGCGCGCCGTGCGCAGGCCCTCGACGCCGGCCAGCTCGGCGAGCAGCCGCTCGTCGCGATCGGTGGCCACGACCTGGGCGCCTTCGCGCGCGAAGGCGAGCGCGGTGGCCCGGCCGATGCCTTGCCCGGCCGCAGTGACGAGGGCGGTCTTGCCTGCCAAGCGATTCAATCGGTGCTCCTTCTCATGCGCTCTTGCGCGGGCTGACCCGCTTGACCACGCCGGCGTCGGCGTCGCCGGACCAGTTGGCGGTGAAGCGGTTGTGCGAGCTCGCGAGGTGGTGCGACATGGCCTCGCGCGCGGCCTGGGGCGAGCGGCCGGCGATGGCATCGACCACCGCGCGGTGCTCGGCCACCGCGGTGGCCCAGCTGCGCTCGGTCTCGAAATGGCTGCCGAGCTGCTCGTACAGCGGGTTGTGACGCTCGTCGTAGAGCTCGGTGACGATGCGCACCAGCACCGAGTTGTCGGAGGCCTCGGCGATGCGGGTGTGGAACAGCCGGTCGCCCCGCGTGGCGCTGGTGCCCGCGGCGGCCTCGCCCTCCATCACCGCGATGGCCTCGCGCAAGCCGGTGATCTGCGATTTCTTCATCGTGCGGGCTGCGTTCGCGGCGAGCTCGCTCTCGATCAGCTGGCGTGCGCGGATGGTCTCCAGGGGGGCTTCGGCCGTGACGCGGCGCGCGGCCGCGGGCTGGCTGTCGAGCACGTAGATGCCCGAGCCCATGCGCACCTCGACCAGGCCCTCGACCTCGAGCGCGATCAGCGCCTCGCGCACCGAGGGTCGCGACACGCCCAGCTGGACCGCGAGATCGCGCTCCGGCGGGAGCCGGCTGCCGGCGGGGAACTCGCCGCGCTCGATCAAAGTCCGCAGCTGGTCGGCGATCTGGCGGTAAAGGCGGCGCGGCGAGATGGTCTGGAGGGGCATCGACGGGTAAAGAGGTCTGACCAATTCGGACGATACCAACCTTGTCGCCCGGGTGCAACCCGGGGTGCCTGGATCCCGGGTTGCACCCGGGCTACGAGGACGCTCTTAGGCGCATGGGACTAGAAATGACCATGGCATTCCCCGATAGGGACGCTGTCAGGCATCCGTCAGAATCGCGAGCCGATCAAGGAGCCCACCGAGAATGGAAAAGACCTGGCTGAAGCACTACCCGAAGGGCGTGCCGGCGACCATCAACGTCGAGCAGTACCCCTCGCTGGTCGCGCTCGTCGAGGAAAGCTTCAAGAAGTACCGCGACTTGCCCGCCTACAGGTTCATGGGCAAGACGATCACCTTCGGCCAGGTCGACGACCTGTCGCGCGCCTTCGCCGCCTACCTGCAGGCCCAGGGCTTCGAGAAGGGCGACCGCATCGCGGTGATGATGCCCAACGTGCCGCAGTACCCCGTGGCCGTCGCCGGCATCCTGCGCGCCGGCTACGTGGTGGTGAACGTGAACCCGCTGTACACGCCGCGCGAGCTGGAGCATCAGCTCAAGGACTCGGGCGCCAAGGCCATCGTGATGGTCGAGAACTTCGCGGTCACCTTGCAGCAGGTGCTGGCCAGCGTGCCGAGCAAGAAGGTCATCCTGACCGCGCTGGGCGACATGCTGGGCTTCCCGAAGAGCCTGATCGTCAACTACGTCGTGCGCAACGTGAAGAAGATGGTGCCGGCGTACGACATTCCCGGCGCGGTTAGCTTCAACGACGCGATCGCCCAGGGCCGCGGCAAGGCCTTCAAGCCGGCCACCGTCGGCGCCGACGACATCGCGGTGCTGCAGTACACGGGCGGCACCACCGGCGTGAGCAAGGGCGCGGTGCTGCTGCATCGCAACCTGGTGGCCAACATCCTGCAGTCCGAGGCCTGGTACCAGCCGGCGTTGAAGAAGATCGCGGCCGGCGAGCAGATCGTGACCATCTGCGCGCTGCCGATCTATCACATCTTCGGCTTCAACACGAACATGATGCTGTCCATGCGCATGGGCGGCTGCAACATCCTGATCCCGAATCCGCGCGACCTGCCCGCGGTGTTCAAGGAGCTGAAGGGCCAGAAGTTCCACAGCTTCCCGGCCGTGAACACGCTGTTCAACGCGATGGCCCATCACCCCGAATTCGGCAGCGTCGACTGGAGCGGCCTGGTCATCTCGGTGGGCGGCGGCATGGCGGTGCAAAGCGCGACCGCCAAGCTGTGGCTCGAGAAGACCGGCTGCCCCATCGTCGAGGGCTACGGCCTGTCCGAGACCTCGCCGTCGGCCACCTGCAACCCGGTCGACAGCACCGCCTACAGCGGCAACATCGGCATGCCCATGCCCAACACCGAGCTCAAGCTGCTCGACGACGACGGCAACGAGGTGCCGCTGGGCACGCCGGGCGAGATCTCCATCAAGGGCCCGCAGGTCATGGCCGGCTACTGGCAGCGCCCGGACGAGACCGCCAAGGTGATGACGTCCGACGGCTTCTTCCGCAGCGGCGACATCGGCGTGGTCGACGAGCGCGGCTATTTCAAGATCGTCGACCGCAAGAAGGACATGATCCTGGTCAGCGGGTTCAACGTGTACCCGAACGAGGTCGAGGACGTCGTCACCCAGATGCCCGGCGTGCTCGAATGCGCGGCGGTGGGCGTGGCCGACGCGAAGGCCGGCGAGGCGGTCAAGCTGTGCATCGTCAAGAGCGACCCCAACGTGACCGAGGCGCAGGTGCGCGCGTTCTGCGAGGCCAACCTCACCGGCTACAAGCGGCCGAAGATCGTCGAGTTCCGCACCGAGCTGCCCAAGACGCCGGTGGGCAAGATCCTGCGCCGCGAGCTGCGCGACAAGGCGTGAACCCCGCTCGGGCATCATTGACTGCGTGACAAAACCCTCGCACGATGACGTTCGGCGTGGCCAGCGCCTGCGGCGAAGCTGCTAAATTCATCCCATGCCCGAGGGCTCGGGATCAACCATCAGGAAGTCATCGGTGATCTGGGCAAAGACTGACGCAGGACGTGCCGAGATGCAGGCCAAGGCGCTCATCAAGGAGCGCGCCCAACGCAACCTGCTCCTGTTGATCGACGGCCAGAAGTCGGAAGAGATGCTGCTGGCCAACGTCGCGGGCATCACGGCCGACGACTTCTCCGCCCTCGAGGCCATGGGCCTGATCGAGCCCGTGCTCACCCAGCCCGGCCGCTCCGGCGGCGCCCGGCCCGCGCCCGCGGCGCCTGCTGCGCCTGCCGAGCCCGCCGCCCCGCTGGACTACGCCCACTTCACCGAGACCCTGACCCAGCTCATCTCCAAGGAGCTCGGCCTGCGCGGCTTCACGCTCACGCTCGCGGTCGAGAAGGCGAGCACCATCGAAGAGCTGCGCGACGTGGCCAATCGCGCGCTCGAGCAGATCCGCGATCGCAAGGGCCAGCCCGCCGCCGATCAGGCCCGCCGCGCGCTGTTCGGCGCCTGAGACCCCGCCCGCCATGGCCGCGTCGCGGCTCGCCATCGTCAGCGCGATGCACGAGGAGTTGCGTGCACTGCTGCCCGCGCTCAAGGACGCCCACGTCGTCGTCGTCGCGGGACGGCAGTTCCACACCGGAACACTCGAAGGCCATGCGGTGGTGCTGGTGCGGGCCGGCATCGGCAAGGTCGCCACGGCCGTCACCGCCACGCTGCTGCTGGCCGATTTCGACGTCGGCGCGATCGTGTTCACCGGCGTGGCCGGCGGCATCGGCCGCGGCGTGCGGGTGGGCGACGTGGTCGTCGCGCGCCAGCTGATCCAGCACGACATGGACGCTTCGCCGCTGTTCCCCCGCTTCGAAGTGCCGCTGACCGGCCGCGCGCGTTTCGATGCCGACGCGGCCCTGAGCGCCGCGCTGGCGACGTCGGCCCTGCGCTGCCTGGCGCGCGCATCCGAGCTGCTGGGCGAGGCGCACCTGATCGATTTCGGCATCGACAGCCCGCTGGTGCACGAAGGCCTGGTGGCCAGCGGCGACCGCTTCGTCGCCACCGCGGACCAAAGCCGTGTGATCGCCGAGGCCCTGCCCGACGCGCTCGCGGTCGAGATGGAAGGCGCGGCGCTGGCCCAGGTCTGCGCCGACTTCGACCGTCCGTTCGCGGTGCTGCGCACGGTCTCCGACCGCGCCGACGACGCCGCCCACGCCGACTTCACCCGCTTCATCGCCGAGGTGGCCAGCGTCTACACCCGCGTCATCGTGCACGACTGGTTGCGCAGCGCCCCGGTGACCCCATGAAGCGCCCGGCGCCGCTGGCATGGCGACTGCTGCGCGCCGTGCTGCTGGTCATCGCGGCGCTCATCATCGCCATCGAGGAATGGGGATGGCGGCCGCTGACCGCGTGGGCGGCGCGCATCGCGGCCTGGCCGCCGCTGGTGCGTCTGGAAGCGCGCATCCGCAGCGCATCGCCCAGGGTCGCCCTGGTCCTCTTCCTCATTCCGGCGCTGCTGCTGTTTCCGGTCAAGATGCTCGCGCTGTGGGTCATCCACCTCGGCCACACCAAGACCGGCGTGCTGGTGATCCTGCTGGCCAAGCTGCTCGGCACCGCGCTGGTGGGTCGCTTGTTCATCATCACCGAGCCCCAGCTCATGCGCTTCGCCTGGTTCGCCCGCGCACTCGGTTGGTGGCGCGCCACCAAGCAGCGGGTGCGCGAGGCGCTCGCGCGCTCGCGCGCCCTGCGGGCGGCACGCCGGCTGCGCCGGCGCATCGGCTTGTGGCTGCGCCGGCGCGTGCGCCGGTTCCGCTGACCATGACGCCGCGCCTGTTCGTCGACCATGCCTTCGCCGCCGGCGACACGCTGGCCTTGCCGGCCGGCGCGTCGCGCCACGTGCAGGTGCTGCGGCTGCAGCCGGGTGCGGCGCTCACGCTCTTCAACGGCCGCGGCGGCGAATGGTCGGCGCAGGTCGTGGCAATGGGCCGCAGCCGGGTCGATGTGCAGGTGGGGGCGCACGACCCGGTCGAGCGCGAGCTCGCGGTGCGCGTCACGCTGGCGATCGGCATGCCGGCCAACGAGCGCATGGACGGCCTGATCGAAAAGGCCACCGAGCTCGGCGTGGCCGAGGTCCGGCCGCTGCTGTGCGAGCGCTCGGTGCTGCGCCTGGCGGGCGAGCGGGCGCAGAAAAAGGTCGAGCATTGGCGCGGTGTCGCCATCGCCGCCAGCGAGCAGTGCGGGCGCACGCGCGTGCCGCGCATCGGCGACGTGACGTCGCTGCGCGAGGCCCTGAGCGGGCTGGGCGAAGGCCCGCGGTTCGTGCTGAGCTTGCGCGATGCAGTGGCGTTCCGGCCAGGCGCCGACATCGCGAGCGCGGTTTTCCTGAGCGGTCCGGAGGGAGGACTGACCGAGCCGGAGGAAGCGGCCGCGCGAGCGGCGGGTTTTGTGCCGGTGTCGCTGGGGGCCCGCACGCTGCGCGCGGACACCGCGCCACTGGCGGCCTTGGCCGCGATGGCCCTCGCGTAGCCGGGTGCAACCCGGGGTGCACCCGGGCTACGAGCTTGGTGCGCCGCAGCAAGCCCTGGCGCTTGCCACGCCCTTCCCGGCCGGCCCAGAATCGTCCCGACGAGACGCAACTGACGGAGATCGTCATGGGTCTGCTGGATTCGGTGATCGGCGTGCTGTCCGGGGTTCGCTCCGGCAGCGCACGGGGCGACATGCTCAGCGCCGTCCTGGACTTGCTCGCCGACGACGGATCGGGTCCCGGCGCGACCGAGCTGATCGAGCGCTTCCGGCAAGGCGGACTGGGCGAGACGGTCGCGTCGTGGATCGGGCCCGGCGACAACCTGCCGATCTCCCCCGCGCAGCTTCAAGGCGCGCTCGGCGACGACACCGTCGAGCACATCGCGCAGCAGCTGGGCCTGTCGCCCACCGCAACCGCCGACCGCCTCGCGCAGATGCTCCCCTACGTGCTGGACAAGCTCACGCCCGACGGCGAGCTGCCGCCGCGCGGCCTGGGCGACATGGGCGATCTGATGGGACGCATGGCGCGTCGCTAACGCATCGTTCCCGGCACCAGCTCGAAGCGGAACAAGCGGCACTCGATCGGCCCGTTCCACATCGGAATGCGCCGGCTCTCCTTCAAGCGCATCGCGCTCGGCAGCTTCATGTCGGGGCTCAGCACGTGGGCGGTCCAGCCCGCGGGATGGGTGGTGTAGGCGCGCTTCCAGTGCGTGGCCAGGCGGGCGAAGAAGTCGTCCGGCGTGTCGCGGTCCTGGGCCGACGGGCGGGCGGCCTTGCCGCCGACCTCGATGCGCTCGCCGTAGGGCGGGTTCAGCATCAGCGTGCCTTGCAGGCCGGGCGGCAGCGGCGGCGCGGGGCGCTCCAGCGCGTCGCCGCCGTGAAAGGCGATGGCGGCCTCGACGCCGGCACGCTGCGCATTGCGCCGGGCGAAGTCGACCATGCGGAACGACACGTCGCTCGCGATGATGGGCACCGCGCTGGGCCGGATGCGCGACTGGGCGTGGCTCTTCAGGCGCTGCCACTGCGCGCGCATCTCGGCCGATGCGAACGGCAGCAGGCGCTCGAAGGCGAAGCGGCGCTTGAGTCCCGGCGCGATGCCGCAGGCGATCTGCGCCGCCTCGATCGCGATGGTGCCGGAGCCGCAGCACGGGTCGTGCAATGCACCGCCGGCCTCGGGCGTGCCGCGCCAGCCGGCGGCCGCGAGCATGGCCGCGGCCAGCGTCTCCTTGAGCGGCGCGTCGCCCTTGTCCTCGCGCCAGCCGCGCTTGAACAGCGGCTCGCCGGAGCTGTCGACATACAGCGATGCGCGCTCCGGCCCGAGGTGCAGCACCAGTGCGAGGTCGGGCCGCTGGGTGTCGACGCTGGGCCGCTCGCCGGTGGCCTCGCGCATCGCATCGCACACCGCGTCCTTGGTGCGCAGCGCCGCGAAGTTGAGGCTGCGCAGCGGGCTGCGCTGGGCGGTGGTGTCCACGCGCAAGGTGTGGCGCGGCGTGATCCACTGGGTCCAGTCGACGCTGCGTGCCAAGGCGTAGAGATCGTCCTCGCCGTGGTACGGACCCTCGGCGACTTCGATCAGCACGCGCTGCGGCAGGCGGCACTCGAGATTCAGCGCCATCACCTCGTCGGGCCCGCCCTCGAGCGCGACGCCGCCGCGCGTGGCCTGCACCGCGGCGGCGGGCAGGACCTGCTTCACTTCTTCGGCGAGATAGTCCTCGACGCCGGCGGCGCAGGGCAGGAACAGCGGCAGCGCCACTACATCGCCTTGCGCAGGTTGGCCGGGGCGATTTTGAGCGCCTCGCGGTACTTCGCGACCGTGCGGCGCGCCACCTGGATGCCCTGCTCCTCGAGCATCTGCGACAGCTGGCTGTCCGACAGCGGCTTGGCCGGGTCCTCGGCCGTGACCAGCTGCTTGATCAGCGCGCGCACCGCGGTGCTCGACGCATTGCCGCCCGCCTCGGTGTTGAGCGACGAGCCGAAGAAGTACTTCAGCTCGAAGGTGCCGAAGGGCGTGGACATGTACTTGGCGGTGGTCACCCGCGAGATGGTCGACTCGTGCAGGCCCAGCTCGTCGGCGATCTCGCGCAGCACCAGCGGCTTCATCGCGATCTCGCCGTGGGTGAAGAAGCTCTTCTGCCGCTCGACGATGGCCTGCGACACGCGCTGGATGGTGTCGAAGCGCTGCTGGATGTTCTTCATGAACCAGCGCGCCTCCTGCAGCCGCGAGCTCAGGCCCGCGCCGCTGCCGTTGGCGGCGCCGCGCGACTGGCGGATCGCCTGCGCGTACAGGTCGTTGATGCGCAGCTTGGGCATCACGTCCGGGTTGAGCACGACCTTCCAGTTGCGGCCCGACTTCTGCACCACCACGTCGGGCACGATGATGTTGGCCTCGGCGCGCGCGAAGGGCCGCGCCGGCTTGGGCTCGAGCGAGGTGATGAGGCCTTGCGCCTCCTTGAGCAGCGCCTCGTCGGCGCCGGTGGCGGCCATCAGCTTCTTCAGGTCGCGCCGCGCGAGCAGGTCCAGGTGCTGCTTGCACACGATGATGGCGATCATCTGCGCCTCGCAGCGCTCGAGCGTGCGCAGCTGCAGGATCAGGCATTCGGACAGCGAGCGCGCGCCCACGCCCGTGGGCTCCATGCTCTGCAGCCACTTGAGCGCGCACTGCAGGCGCTCGAGCAGCTCCTGGCGCGCCGGCTCGTCGTCGTCGCCGACCAGCTGGGCGGCGATCTCTTCGAGCGGATCGGCGAGGTAGCCGTCGTCGTCGAGCGACTCGATCAGGACGTGCAGCGCGGCGGCGTCCTCCGGCGACAGACGCATGCCGGGCAGCTGGTCGCGCAGGAATTCCTGCAGCGTCTGGGCCGCCGGGTTGCGGTCCTGCGGGTCGAACTCGTCGTTGTCGTTGCTGGCCGTGCCGCTGCCGCTGCTGGGCGTCTCGCGGATGCCGTCGAAGTCGTCGCGCTCGGTGCCGTTCTCCCAGTCCTCGCGCTCGGTGGCGCCGAACTCGGCGCTGTCCATGCCGGGCGCCTCGTCGGCGGTGCCGCTGGCGGCTTCGGTGGCGTTCTCGGCCTCGCGCTCGCCGGCGCGCTCGGCGGGGCTCAGGCGCTCGGCGAGCGGCTCGAACGGCGGGGCGCTTTCTTCCTCGGCCTCGAGGAAGGGGTTCTGCTCGAGCATCTGCTCGACTTCCTGGTGCAGCTCCAGGGTGCTCAGCTGCAGCAGCCGGATCGATTGCTGCAGCTGGGGCGTGAGCGCCAGGTGCTGGGACAGGCGGACCTGCAGGGAGGGTTTCATACGGCCGACCCGCCCTACATGCGGAAGTGCTCGCCGAGGTAGACCTTGCGAACGTCCGGGTTCTCGACGATGTCGACCGGCGTGCCCTCGGCGAGCACGCGTCCTTCGCTGATGATGTAAGCGCGGTCGCAGATGCCCAGCGTTTCGCGCACGTTGTGGTCGGTGATCAGCACGCCGATGCCGCGTGCCTTCAGGAAGCTGATGATGCGCTGGATCTCGATCACCGCGATCGGGTCGACGCCGGCGAAGGGCTCGTCCAGCAGGATGAAGCGCGGCTGCGTGGCGAGCGCGCGGGCGATCTCCACCCGTCGCCGCTCGCCGCCCGACAGGGCGGGCGCCGGCGAATGGCGCAGCTTCTCGATGCTCAGGTCGCGCAGCAGGCCGTTGAGCAGCTCCTCGATGAGCGCCGGCTTGAGCGGCCTGCCGTTGGCATCGAGCTGCAGCTCGAGCACGGCGCGGATGTTCTCCTCGACCGTGAGCTTGCGAAAGATCGAGGCCTCTTGCGGCAGGTAGGACAGGCCCAGGCGCGAGCGCCGGTGGATGGGCAGCCGGTCGACCCGCTGGCCTTCGATGGTGATCTCGCCGGCATCGGCGCGCACCAGGCCGACGATCATGTAGAAGCTGGTCGTCTTGCCCGCGCCGTTGGGGCCCAGCAGGCCCACCACCTCGCCGGCATCGACCGCGAGGTGCACGTCCTTGACGACCTTGCGCACGCCGTAGGTCTTCTGCAATCCCTGGGCGGACAGGCGACCGGCCGGGCGCGGGGCGGCCATTGCCGCCAGGGCGCTCACTTCTTCTCCCCGATGGCCGGGCTGGCCCGCAGCGCCGCCGCCTGCGACGCGGCCTCGGCGGCGGCCGCCGTGCCTTCGCGCGGCGTGAGCACGGCGCGCACGCGCCCGCCCGGGCTGCCGGCGGTGTTTGCCGGTGTGCCGCCGGACACGCTGAAGACCTCGGTGGTGTTGTCGTAGGTGATGAGGCTGCCGGTGATCTCGTCGCCGATGCTGGCCCCGCGCAGGCGCCGCACGATGGCGTTGCCGTTGAAGCGGATCACGTCGCCCTTTTCGTCGTACTCGAGGCGGTCGGCCTGGCCGTCGATGTGTTCGTCGACGCCATCGCGCTTCTGGCGGAAGGTGGAGGGGCGGCTGGGGCTGCCGATGGCCACCGCGGTGCGGTAGCCGTCGGGGGCCTCGCGCACCTCGACCCGGTCGGCCTTGATGACGATGGTGCCCTTGGTGATGATGACGTTGCCGGAGAAGACCACCACCTGCTTGAGCAGGTCGAAGGTGCCCTGCTGGTCGGCGGCCACGTTGAGCGGCTTGCCGCGGTCGGCCTTTTCGGCCTGGGCCGGCGCCAGGAAGGCCACCCCGACGAGGGCGGCCGAGAAGGCGCGAATCAGCAGCGAAAGCGTATGTGTCATAGAGGCATGAAACTTGCAGGCCATTCTAGCCCCAAGCGTTCCATGCCCCGGGGAAAAACCAGAGGAATCCTCCCCCGTTTTCGACGCTTACTGCTTGCGTTCGCGCTGGATCAGGTAGTCGGCCACCGCCAGCGAGCCTTCGCCGCTGCCGGCCAGGGAGTTCGAGGTGAAGTACTTGCCCTGGATGCCGAGCGCGGGAACGCCGTCGATCTTGTAGTCGGCCGCCAGCTTGAGTGCCTGGCGCACCTTGGTCTGGGTCGAGAACGAGTTGAAGTTGTCCATGAACTTGGCGCTGTCGACGCCGTTCTTGGTCATGAAGGCGGCGATGTCGGGCGCCTTGTCCAGGCGCTGGCGCTCGTTGTGGATGGCATAGAACACCTTGCGGTGCATGCTCGGGATGAGCCCCATCGCGTCGAGCGCGAAGAAGATCTTCTGGTGGGCGGTGTAGGGCTCGTCGCGAAAGGCGATGGGCACGCGCCGGAAGGCGACGTCGGGCGGCAGCTTGCGCGCCCAGGCATCGAGGTGCGGCTCGAAGGCGTTGCAGTGCGGACAGCCATACCAGAAGAACTCGATCACCTCGATCTTGCCCGGCGTTGCCGGCACCGGCTGGGCCAGCTTGACGTAGTGCGTGCCCTCGACCGGCGCCCCCTGGGCGTGGGCGGTGGCGGCGAGGCCGGTGGCGGACAGCCCGCCCGCGAGCAGCTGGGCGGAGAACTCTCGACGATTCATTCTTCTCATCCTCGAATTGGACGCGACGCAGGCCTGACCGGGCCTGCGCGTGAAAGTTCACTGCCGCTGGACCCGCACCAGGGAAGATTCCATGCCGGAGCCGTCGAGCTTGTCCTTCGCCGAATCGGCGTCTTCCTTGCGCTCGTACGGCCCGACGCGGACCCGGTACACCGTGCGGCCGGCCTGCTCGCGCTCCGTCACCCGGGCCGCGAAGCCCAGCATCGCCAGGCGGGCGCGCTGCTGCTCGGCGTCTTCGGGGCGGGCGAACGCGCCGACCTGCACGAAATAGCTGAACGGATCAGGACCGCTTCGGGGTGACGCGGCAGCTGTCGTCGTGCTGGCACCCGGGCGGTCGGCGAGGATCTCGCCCGGGTCGCGCCGCGGCGCGCTGGCTGCGGGCTTGGGCGCGGTGGCGACCGCATCGGGCGGCGGCGGGACCGCGGCCGCGGGCGCATTCGGCATCACCGCGCTGGCCGGCGGCGGGGGCGGCATGGCGCCCGGGCGCGCCGGGTTCTTGCCGTACAGGGGGCTGTTCGGGTCCCAGTTGCGGTTCTTCTCGGCCTCGGCCGCGTCCTGCTCGGCGGTGCGCTGGGGCACCTTGTTGACGAAGGGCACCGGCACCTTGGTGACGTACAGGGCCACGCCGAGCGCGATGGCCAGGCCGGCCATCAGGCCGACGATCAGGCCCATCACGAAGCCGCCGCGTTGGAATTTCATGAGGTCTCCAGGATTCACATCTTCTCGGGCGCGCTCACGCCGAGCACGGCCAATGCATTCTTCAACACCTGCCGGGTCGCGGCGAGCAAGGCGAGGCGGGCGCGGGTGAGCTGCGGGTCGTCGACGAGGAAGCGCTCGGCAGCGTAGTAGCTGTGGAAGGCGCTGGCCACGTCGCGCAGGTAGAACGCGACATCGTGGGGCGCGAGGCCGCTGGCGGCGCCGGCCAGCACGTCGGGATATCCGGCGAGCTCGAGCATCAGCGCTGCTTCGCTGGGCGCGGTCAGCAGCGCCAGGTCCGCGCCGGCCAGCGACGACACGTCGCCGCCCTTGTCGACATGCTGCTGGATCACCGAGCAGATGCGCGCATGGGCGTACTGCACGTAGAACACCGGGTTCTCGTCGTTCTGCTTGCGCGCCAGGTCGACGTCGAACACGAACTCGGTGTCGGCCTTGCGGCTGATCAGGAAGAAGCGCACCGCGTCCCGGCTGGTCCATTCGATCAGGTCGCGCAGGGTCACGTAGCTGCCGGCGCGCTTGGAGATCTTCACCTCCTCGCCGCCTTTCATCACGGTGACCATCTTGTGCAGCAGGTAGTCGGGGTACCCGCGCGGCACGCCCATGTCGACCGCCTGCAGCCCGGCGCGCACCCGCGCGACGGTACCGTGGTGGTCGCTGCCCTGGATGTTGATCGCCTTGGCGAAGCCGCGCTCGAACTTGTTGACGTGGTAGGCGACGTCGGGCACGAAGTAGGTGTAGGTGCCGTCGGACTTGCGCATCACGCGGTCCTTGTCGTCCCCGTATTCGGTGGTGCGCAGCCACAGCGCCCCGCCCTCTTCGTAGGTCTTGCCGGCCGCGACCAGGCGCTCGACGGTGGCATCGACGCGGCGGTCGCGGTACAGGCTGGACTCGAGGAAGTAGTTGTCGAAGCGCAGTCCGAAGGCCTGCAGGTCCAGGTCCTGCTCGTGGCGCAGGTAGGCGACGGCGAACTGGCGGATGCCGTCGAGGTCGTCGGGATCGCCCGAGGCCGTGAAGCTGCGGTCATCGGCCTTCACCGACTTCTTCGCCGTGAAGTCGTCGGCGATGTCCTGGATGTAGTCGCCGTTGTAGGCCGCGGCTGGCCACTGCGCGTCGCCCGGCTTGAAGCCGCGGATGCGCGCCTGCACCGACAGCGCCAGTGTGGCGATCTGCACGCCGGCATCGTTGTAATAGAACTCGCGCGTGACGTCGAAGCCCTGGGTCTCGAACAGGTGGCACAGGGCATCGCCCAGCGCCGCCTGGCGGGCGTGGCCGAGGTGAAGCGGGCCGGTGGGATTGGCCGAGACGAACTCCACCAGCACGCGCTGGCCGTTGGGCGGCTGCAGGCCGAAGCGATCGCCGGCCTGCAGCACCTCGGCCACCACCGCCTGCTTGGCGGCCGGCGCCAACCGCAGATTGATGAAGCCGGGGCCGGCGATCTCCATGGCGCTCACGAAGCGGCGGGCGGCCTCGCGGCGGCCCAGTGCCTCGACCAGGGACTGCGCGACCTCGCGCGGGTTCTTCTTCAGCGGCTTGGCGAGCTGCATCGCGGCAGTGACCGCGAGGTCGCCGTGGGCGGCCTGCTTGGGCGATTCGAATGCGGCAGGCACCGCCGCGCCAGGGCTGACTTCCTGGATCGCTTCCGAGAGCGCTTCCAGCAGCGCCTGTTTGGCTTGGATCATGGTGCGGAATTCTAAGGTTGACCCTTGCGCCGACCCGGCAGATACACAAGGCGTTTCGACAAGCGAAGCGAACAAGGGCAGGATTGCCGGGTCTTTGTGCCGTTGTTTCGGCCAGCAAGCCACGGCTGGCGGGGGAAAGATGGCGGGCCGGTGCTCTCTCCACCCGCGCCAGACAATGTCCACCGACCCCCGCCTCGTCGTCGACCTGGTCACCGACCTTCCAAAACTGCCCGTGCAAATCGGCAAGTACCGCGTGCTGCGCAAGCTGGGCGAAGGCGCGACCAGCGAAGTCTTCCTCTGCCACGACGACTTCCACGACCGCGACGTCGCGATCAAGCGCGTGCGCATCGCCTCGGGCGATCCGGTGGACGGGCGCTATTCCGAGCGCTTCTTCAATGCCGAGGCCGCGCTGGTCGGCCGGCTGCAGCACCCCAACGTGGTCCAGATCTTCGACGCGGTGCTCGATCCCGAAGGCGCCTACCTGGTCATGGAGTACGTGTGCGGCAGCACCCTGCGCCCGTATTGCCGCGCCGACCAGCTGCTGTCGCTGGAGCTGATCGTCGAGGTCGGCTTCAAGTGCGCGATGGCGCTGGGCTACGTGTATCGCCAGGGGCTGATCCACCGCGACGTCAAGCCGGCCAACCTGCTGGTAGTGCTCAACGGCGGCACGATCACCGACGTGAAGATCACCGACTTCGGCAGCGTGCTCAACCTGGCGTCCGACGTGACCCAGGTCTACCGGGTGGGCTCGCTCGCCTACATGTCGCCCGAGCAGCTCGATGGCGGCACGCTCGACTGCCGCGCCGACATGTACTCGCTCGGCGCGGTGCTCTATCACCTCATCGCGGGGCGGCCGCCCTTCGACGCGCAGCAGCAGTCGGCGATGATGAACCAGATCTACAACCAGCAGCCCGCCTCGCTCACCGGCCAGCGCGCCGGCGTGAACGAGGCGGTCGACGAGGTCATCCAGCGCGCGCTGTCGAAGAACTCGACCATGCGCTACGCCACCTGGGACGAGTTCGCGCAGGCGCTGTCCTCGCTGATCGTCAACCACGACGTGCCGCGCGGGCAGATCCAGGGCGTGCTCGACTCCGAGCGCTTCAACCTGCTGCGCAGCCTCGACTTCTTCGTGAGCTTCGGCGACGTCGAGCTGTGGGAAGTGGTGCATCGCGCCAAGTGGCAGCGCTTCGGCTACGGCCACGCGCTGTACAGCAAGGGCGAGGAAGGACGCAGCTTCCACATCATCGCCCAGGGCGAGCTCGAGGTCTTCCGCGACGGCCTCAAGGTGGCACAGCTGGGCGCCGGCACCTCGGTGGGCGAGATGGCCTACCTCGCGCCCAGCCCCGACCTGCGCCGGCACAGCACCGACGTCGCCGTGACCGAGGCGGCGACCACCATCTCCTTCACGCCCGACACCCTGGCCCAGCTGAGCCCGAGCTGCCGCCATCACTTCGACGAAGCCTTCATCCGCGTCCTGGTGCGGCGGCTGCACGCCGCGCACGAGGCGCTGGCCCACCCGCGGCGCATCCTCTGACAGGCTGTTGCAATCGGCGGTCGGCCATCGCGCACCGCCGCGCGTTGTCATCCTGCCGGTCGCGCGAGCCGCATGCTCCAATCGGCCGGGGCTTTCCCACCGTCACCGAAGGAGACGACGACATGAAGAACGCTTTGACCGTGCTGGCCCTCGCGATGGCCGCTTTCTCGATGTCCGCCCAGGCCGCCTCGCATGCCGGCGCGGCGCCCATGGCCGCCAGCGGCGCGAGCGCGCCGACCAAGCAGCAGAGCAAGATGTCCACGTGCAGCGCCGACTTCAAGGCCACCGGCAAGGCCGGCAGCGAGCGCCAGGCCTACATGAAGGAATGCCTGAAGAAGGAATCCGACGCCAAGGCCGCGCAGCAGACCAAGATGAAGACCTGCAGCGCCGACTTCAAGAAGACCGGCAAGGCCGGCGGCGAGCGCCAGGCTTACATGAAGGAATGCCTCAGCAAGTCCTGAGTCCTGAGTCCGATCCCCGCTCTCGCGAAGCCCGGCCCCGCCGGGCTTTCTCGTTTCAGGCGCTGCGAGACCAGTAACCGGGGTCGCCGTAGCTGTGCTTGAGGAAGTCGATCCACAGGCGCACCCGCAGCGGCAGGTGCTTGGCGTGCGGGAACACGGCGTAGATGCCGTTGGGCGGCGCGGCGAAGGCGTCGAGCACGCTGGCCAGCCGGCCTGCCGCCACCTCGTGCTCCACCTCCCAGGTCGAGCGCCACGCGATGCCCATGCCGGCCAGGCACCACTCGTGCAGCACCTGGCCGTCGCTGCAGTCGAGGCGCCCGCGTGGACGCAGGTGCGTGACCGCGCCGTCGATGGTGAACGCCCAGCCGCGGGTCTGGCTGGCGTCGCTGCTCAGGGTGAGGCATTCGTGGCGCGCCAGGTCGTTCGGATGGGCCGGGGTGCCGGCGCGCTTGAGGTAGGCCGGCGTGGCCACGCACAGCCGGCGGTTCTCGGCCAGGCGCACGCTCACCAGCGACGAGTCGGGCAGGTCGCCCACCCGCACCGCGCAGTCGACGCCCTCGTTGACGATGTCGACCACCCGGTCGCTGAGATTGAGCGAGACCGACACCTCCGGATGGCGAGCCAGGAAGCCGGGCACCAGCGGCGCGACATGACGCCGTCCGAAGCCCGCCGGCGCGGTGACGCGCAGATGCCCGCTCGCCTTCACGCCGCCGGCGCTGACGCTGGCCTCCGCATTGGCCAGGTCGCCCAGCAGGCGCTGGCAGTCCTCGAGGAAGGCGCTGCCTTCGTGGGTCAGGCTGATCCGCCGGGTGGTGCGCAGCAGCAGCTTGACGCCCAGCCGCTCCTCCAGCGCATCGATGCGGCGCCCGATGACGGCCGGCGCGACGCCTTCGGCCTGGGCGGCGGCGGTCAGGCTGCCCTTCACCGCCACCGCCACGAACGATTCGATTTGTTTTAGTCGGTCCACCTGCGCAGATTATGCGCAGCCAGGGTGCGAATCAACGACCTTCGCTCAGGCGTTGTCCGGCTCGACGCCCGCCTTGGACACGAGCGACGCGCCCACCACGCCGGCCCGGTGCAAGGCGGCGATCTCGTCGGCGGCGTAGCCCAGTTCGCCCAGCAGCGCGTCGGTGTGCTCGCCGAGCGCGGGCGGCGCGCTGCGCAAGGGCAGGCGCTGGCCGCCCAGGGTGAGCGGCAGCAGCGGCATGCGGGTGGCGATCTCGCCGCTCGTGCCGGCGACGGCCACCGGCGCCAGCCCGCCGGTGGCGTTCAGGTGCGGATCGTCGAACAGGTCCTGGGGCCGGGTGATGGGCGCGTGGGGCAGGCCGGCGCGCTCGAACAGATGGGCGATGTGGGCGGCGTCGTGCTGCGCGAGCCGCTCGCGCAGCACGGGCATCATCCAGTCGCGCGCCTGCACCCGCTGGTTGTTGGTGGCCAGGCGCGGGTCGGCCTTCAGGTCGGCGAAGCCGAAGGCATCGCAGAACAGCGCCCACTGGGTGTCGGACACCACGGCGAGGAAGACCTGGCCGCCGTCCTTCACGCTGAACACGTCGTAGACGCCCCAGGCGGAGATGCGGCTGGGCATGGGCGCGGCGGCCTTGCCGGTCACGGCGAACTGCATCATGTGCTGCGCGACCAGGAAGACGTTGTTCTCGAACAGCGCGCTCTGCACCTCCTGGCCGCGACCCGTGTGGGCGCGCTGCTGCAGGGCCGCGAGCGCGCCGATGGCGCCGAACATGCCGCCCATGATGTCGTTGACGCTGCTGCCCGCGCGCAGCGGCCGGCCTTCGGGGCCGGTCATGTAGGCCAGGCCGCCCATCATCTGCACCACCTCGTCGAGCGCGGTGCGGTGCTCGTACGGACCGGGCAGGAAGCCCTTGTGCGAGACATACACCAGCCGCGGGTTGAGCGCGGCGAGCGACGCGTAGTCCAGGCCCAGCTTCGCCATGGTCCCGCCCTTGAAGTTCTCGCTGAACACGTCGGCGCCGGCGATGAGCCTGAGCACCACCTCGCGGCCGCGCGGATCCTTCGTGTCCACGGCCATGCTCTTCTTGTTGCGGTTGAACATCGGGAAGAAGCCGGCGCCCGAGCCGAGCAGCTTGCGCGTGTTGTCGCCGGTGATGGGCTCGACCTTGATCACCTCGGCGCCCAGGTCGCCGAGGATCATCCCGCAGGTCGGGCCCATGACCATGTGGGTGAACTCGACGACGCGGATGCCGGCCAGCGGCAGCGAGGGGGCCTCAGCCATGGACGGCTCCTTGAGCGAATCCCTTGGGGACGCCGGCGTCCGGGGTCATGCCGTACAGCGGCTCGCCGGGCAGGCCGGCCTTCAGCGGCTCACGCGCCGCGATGAGCTTGTCGAGGTCGACGCCGGTCTTCACGCCCATCGCCTCGAACATGAACACCAGGTCCTCGGTCACGACGTTGCCCGACGCGCCCGGCGCATACGGGCAGCCGCCCAGTCCGCCCAGCGAGGCATCGAAGGTCGACACGCCCACCTCGAAGGCCGCCAGGCAGTTGGCCAGGCCCAGCCCGCGGGTGTTGTGCAGGTGGGCGGCGCCGGCGTGGTCGCCCACCGCCGTGCCGAGGCGCCTGAACAGGCGCTGCACCTGCGCCGGGTTGGCGTGGCCGGTGGTGTCGGACAGGCCGGTCTCGTCGACGCCGGCCGCCACCAGCTGCTCGGCCAGGCGGATCACCTCGTCCTCGGGCACGAGCCCTTGCAGGGTGCAGCCGAAGGCGGTGGAGATGCCGGCCTCGATCTTCACCTGCGGCGCGCGCTCGTTGCGCAGGGCGACGATGCGGGCGACTTCCCCGACCATCTCCTCGCGCGTCTTGCGCACGTTGGCCAGCGAATGTGCGGCGCTGGCCGACACCGGAATCGTCAGCTTGTGCACCCCGGCGGCCAGCGCCGCCTCGGCGCCGCGCAGGTTGGGCACCAGCGCCATCACGGTGAGACCGGGCAGCGTCAGCGCATGGGCCACCACCTCGGCGGCGTCGGCCATCTGGGGCAGCAGCCTGGCCGGCACGAAGGAGCAGACCTCGATTTCGCGCAGGCCGGCCGCGTGCAGCGCCGAGATCCAGCGCCGCTTCGCATCGGTGGGCATGGTGCGCGACACGCTCTGCAGGCCGTCGCGCGGACCGACCTCGCTGATCAGGACGCTGGCGGGAGAGGTCACGCTTGACATGGGGTACCGCTTGACAGTTTCAACTGATAGAACTAAATTCTAGTAAATAGAATACGTCATCGCTGCTGCCCGGTCAAGGCGGCTGCCGCCATGCCCCGCAAATCCGCCCGACTTCCGCAAGGCGCCCCCAACACCGAGCAGGCCGCGCCCTCGGGCGGGGTCGTCGCGGTCGATCGGGCCTTGCTGCTGCTGAAGGCCTTCCAGCCGGGCGACCAGGCGCTGTCGCTGGCCGACCTGGCCGCGCGCACGCAGCAGTACAAGAGCACCGTGCTGCGCCTGCTCGCCTCGCTGCAGCAGTTCGGCTTCATCCAGCGCGATGGCGAAGGCCGCTACCGCCTGGGGCCCGAGGTGGCCCGCCTGGCGCGTCTGTACACCGGCTCGTTCGCGCTCGAGGCGGCGGTGATGCCGGTGCTGCGCGAGCTGGTCGAGCGCACCCGCGAGAGCGCGGCTTTCCACGTGCGCCAGGGCGACCAGCGGCTGTGCCTGTACCGCGTCGATTCGCCCCAGCCCATCCGCGACCACATCCGCGCCGGCGACCTGCTGCCGCTGGATCGCGGCGTCGGCGCTCGGGTGCTGATGGCCTTCTCGGGTGCGCGCGGTCCGCTGTACGACGCCGTGCGGCGCGACCGCGTGCTGGCCCTCAAGGGTGACCGCGAGGACGGCGTCGCCGGCGTTTCCGCGCCGGTGTTCGACGCCACCGGCGATCTCGCCGGCGCCCTCACCCTCAGCCTGCCCGCGCAGCGCTTCAAGCCGGCCTTCGAGCCGCAGGTTCGTCAGGCCGCCAAGCGCCTGACCGAGAGCCTGGGCGGCCGTTTCGAGTCGAACTGATTCCAACCCTGGCGTCACAAATCAAGCGCCTTTCGCGCACTCAATACGCGGCCAGGTCGCGAATAGAGTGTCGGCCATGGAAAAGCAGGCCGCCGTGCGCGCCGTGGTGTTCGACGCCTACGGCACCCTGTTCGACGTCTACAGCGTCGGGCTGTTGGCCGAGCAGCTGTTCCCGGGCCAGGGCGAGGCGCTGGCCGTGCTGTGGCGCGACAAGCAGATCGAGTACACCCGCCTCACCTCGATGAGCGGCCAGTACCAGCCGTTCTGGACGCTCACCCGCGCCGGCCTGCGCTTCGCCGCCCAGCGTCTGGGACTCGGGCTGAGCGCCGCCGCCGAAGAGCGGCTGATGAACCAGTACCGCCACCTCAGCGCCTTTCCCGAAAACCTGGACGTGCTGCGCGAGCTCAAGCGGCGCACCATCCCCACGGCCATCCTGAGCAACGGCGATCCCGAGATGCTGGGCGTGGCGGTCAAGAGCGCCGGCTTCAGCGGCTACCTCGACCACGTGTTGAGCGTGCACCCCATCCGCAAGTACAAGACCGATCCGGCCGCCTATGCGCTCGGGCCGCAGGCCCTCAAGCTGCCGGTCAAGCAGATTCTTTTCGTGTCGAGCAACGGCTGGGACGCGATCGGCGCCACCTGGCACGGCTACACCACGCTGTGGGTCAACCGCCACGGCCTGCCGCTGGAGCAGCTCGACACCGAGCCCACGCGCATCGGCACCAGCCTGCGCGACGTGCTCGGCTTCTTTCCTTCCTGACTCTTCCCACTTCCACGAGGTTGCCCATGACCGCACGCACTGCCCAGCACCGACTCCAGGTCGCCACCGAGCTCCACCGCTTCATCGAGGACCGGGTGCTGCCGGCGGTCGGCGTGGCGAGCGACGCGTTCTGGAAGGGCTTCGACGCCATCGCCCACGACCTGGCGCCGAAGAACGCCGCCCTGCTGGCCGAGCGCGACCGCCTGCAGTCCGATATCGACGCCTGGCACAAGGCCCATCCCGGACCCATCGCCGACATGCCGGCCTACCGCGCCTTCCTCGAGAAGATCGGCTACCTGGTGGCGCCGCCCGCGAACGTGAAGGCGAGCACGGCCAACGTCGATGCCGAGCTCGCGCTGCAGGCCGGTCCGCAGCTGGTCGTGCCCATCCTCAACGCGCGCTACGCGCTGAACGCCGCGAACGCGCGCTGGGGCTCGCTGTACGACGCGCTGTACGGCACCGATGCGATTCCCGAGACCGGCGGCGCCGAGAAGGGCGAGGGCTACAACCCGTCGCGCGGCGCGAAGGTGATCGCCTATGCACGCAAGGTGCTGGACCAGGCCGCGCCGCTCGCGCGCGGCTCGCATGCGGATGCGACCGCCTATCGCGTGGACGGTGGCCGGCTGGTTGTTGCAACGAAGGACGGCGACACCGCCCTGGCCGACGCCTCCCGGTTCATCGGCTTCCAGGGCGACGCGGGCGCGCCGTCGTCGGTGCTGCTGCGCCACCACGGCCTGCACATCGACATCCGCATCGACCGCGGCACGCCCATCGGCCGCAGCGACGCCGCCGGCATCAGCGACGTGGTGCTCGAAGCCGCGCTGTCGACCATCCTCGACCTCGAGGACTCGGTGGCGGTGGTCGATGCCGAGGACAAGGTGCTGGCCTACGCCAACTGGCTGGGCATCCTGCAGGGCACGCTCACCGAGCAGGTGGCCAAGGGCGGCAAGAGCTTCACCCGCGGCCTCAACCCCGACCGCGTCTACACCGGCGCCGACGGCAAGCCCGTCACGCTGCACGGACGCTCGCTCATGTTCGTGCGCAACGTCGGGCACCTGATGACCAACCCGGCCATCCTGATCGACGGCGGCAAGGAGATCCCCGAGGGCATCCTGGATGCGGTGGTCACGGTGACCATCGCGATGGTCGACCTGAAGCGCCGCGGCAACTCGCGCACCGGCTCGATCTACATCGTCAAGCCCAAGATGCACGGGCCGAAGGAGGTCGCCTTCGCGAGCGAGCTGTTCGGCCGCGTCGAGCAGCTGCTGGGGCTGCCCGCCGACACCGTCAAGCTGGGCATCATGGACGAGGAGCGCCGCACCAGCGTGAACCTGCAGGCCTGCATCGCCGAGGCGGCGGCGCGGGTGGCCTTCATCAACACCGGCTTCCTCGACCGCACCGGCGACGAGATGCACACCGCCATGCACGCCGGCCCGATGTTTCGCAAGGGCGACATGAAGACCAGCGCCTGGATCCAGGCCTACGAGCGCAGCAATGTGCTGGTCGGCCTGTCGTGCGGCCTGCGTGGCCGTGCCCAGATCGGCAAGGGCATGTGGGCCATGCCCGACCTGATGGCGGCGATGCTGGAGCAGAAGATCGCGCACCCCAAGGCCGGCGCCAACACCGCCTGGGTGCCCTCGCCGACGGCGGCGACGCTGCATGCGCTGCACTACCACCAGGTCGACGTGGCGGCGGTGCAGCGCGAGCTCGAGAAGACCGATGCGAACGCCGAGCGCGAGCGCATCCTCGCCGGCCTGCTCCAGATCCCGGTGGTCGCACAGCCCGCGTGGTCGGCCGCCGAGATCCAGCAGGAGCTCGACAACAACACCCAGGGCATCCTCGGCTACGTGGTGCGCTGGATCGACCAGGGCGTGGGCTGCTCCAAGGTGCCCGACATCCACAACGTCAGCCTGATGGAAGACCGCGCCACCTTGCGCATCAGCAGCCAGCACATCGCCAACTGGCTGCACCACGGCGTGGTCAGCGCCGCCCAGGTCAGCGAGACCTTGCAGCGCATGGCGAAGGTGGTGGACGGCCAGAACGCCGGCGATGCAGCGTACCGGCCGATGGCGGCGGACCTCGACGGTTCGTATGCCTTCCGTGCGGCGAGCGACCTCATCTTCAAGGGGCTCGAGCAGCCCAGCGGCTACACCGAGCCGCTGCTGCATGCATGGCGATTGAAGGTGAAGGCACGTTCGTAGCCCGTGTGCAACCCGGGTTGCACCCGGGCACGGGCTCAGCGCTGAATCGAAGCGTCGGCCGAGCCGCCGTCGCGGCTGGCGCTGCCGTTCATGCTGGCCGCCGGGCGCGCGTCGCGCGCCTGTGCCGCGGTGGCGGCGGCCTTGTCCTTCACGGCGCCGCCGGTGGCGGTGGCCTTGTCGCGCGCAGCGCCGGCCTGGTCCTGGGCACGATCGACGACCGGCCGCGGCGACGGCGTCTGCATCGAACCACGTCCGTCCAGCGTCCCGCCGACCCCGCCGCCGACCGGCCCGATGCGGCCGCTCAGTCCGCCGCCGATGCTGCCGGATCCGCCGATGAGGCCGGCGTGTGCGGGACAGGCCGCGCCCAGCAGGGCGGTGACGACGGTGATGCTCGCGAGAAGATGACGGTGCTTGATCATGGTGTGACTCCTGTCTTGATCGCGCTGCGGCCCATCCGCGGCGCTTGACAGGTACAACGACGCGCGGATCCGGCTTCTTCCGCGCCGTCACATTTTTTTGCACTAGCGCAGGCCGACCACGGTCGGATCGACGCGCAGCTCGCGCGCCACCAGGCCATGTCCATAGACCGGATCGCGTCCGCGCGCGCCGAGGTCGATCGCTTCGCGCGCAAGCGCCGTCAGCGCGAGGCCGGAAGCGTCGGCGTCGGTCCCGCGCATCAGCTGCGCCAGCCGGCCCGCGACCAGCGGCGCCGCGAACGAGGTGCCGCGCGGCGTCGCATACGGGCCGTTGGACAGACCCGCCGCGATCATGTCGGACCCGGGCGCCGCGAAGGCCACGTGCGGCCCGCGCCCCGCCTCGGGCAGCACCACGCCGCGCGCATCGACGCCGGTCACCGCCACCACCTCCGGATACGCAGCGGGATACAGCGGCGCAGCGGCCGGCCCGTCGTTGCCGACGGCGGCCACCAGCAGCACGCCGCGCGACGTGACGCGGCGCACGACCTGCTCCAGCGTGCGGTTGGCCGGTCCGACGAGGCTGATGTTGATCACCGGCACCTGTTCGCCGAGGAGCCAGGCCAGCGCCGCCGCCACCGCCTCGATCGAGCCGCCGATGGGATCGTCGCAGTACACGTCGGCGGCGTAGAGCGTGGCCGACGGCGCCGCGCCGCGAAAGCGATCCGAGCGCCCGACCATCAGCGACGCCACCGCCGTGCCGTGCGCGCTGGCGATCTTGCGGCCGCCGCAGCCCCAGGCGCGAACGGCCGCGCCGCGCAGCAGCGGGTGGTCGGTCTCGATGCCGCCGTCGACCAGGCCCAGGCGCGGACCGGCCGTGCCGGAGGGCGCAGGCCCGGCCGCGGGGGCGCTCGCCGGGCGTGGGGTCTCGACCGTGCCGCTCTCCAGATAGAGGTGGTTGAAGTCGATCGCCGCCTGCGGGTCGATCTCGCGCAGGCGCCGCAGCGCACGCGGGGTGTCCCAGCCGGCGGGGGCACGCAAGGTCACGATGACCAGGTCCAGCGCCTCCAGCCGGCGCTCGCGCACGACGCCGAAGCCCTCGGCCTGCGCCGCGGCCATCAGCGCAGGCGACGGCGAGGTGACCAGCAGCTCGCCGCGCACGGCCGGCTCGCCGGCGGGATCGGCCTCGATCAGCGCGCCGCGGCGGTTGAGCATGTCGGCGACGCGCTGCCGGCGCGCCTGCACCCGCTCCTCGACCGCTGCGAGGTCGCGGCGCAGCGCGGACGTGGCTTGCGCCGGCGCGGGCAGGCTCGGCAAGGAAGGCACGGCGGGCAGCGACGGCAGCCGCAGCTGTGCCTGCGCAGGCAGCGCCAGCGCCGCGACGGCGAGCAGGAACGCGAAACGGAGAGGCGTCATGCCAGGATCATGGCAGTTGAACCGGGAGTGGACATGCATCGAACGTTCGAGCGATGGAAGAAAATCCCCCGCTTCGTCGTTCTTCCGCACAAGGCATGAGTGATTCCCGCGATGCGCTTCGGCTCGAGCTGGTGGCTTTGCTGCCGCGCCTGCGCCGTTTCGCGCGCACCGTCACCCGTCACCGCGAGGATGCCGACGACCTGGTCCAGGTGGCGATCGAGCGCGCGCTCCTGCGCCTGGACCAGTGGCAACCGGGAACGCGACTGGACAGCTGGATGTTCACCATCATGAAGAACGCCTGGATCGACGAGGTTCGCGCGCGCGTTCGGCGCGACGCCGTGCTGCTGCCGGAAGAGGCCGGCGAGAACGTCGGCCAGTCCATCGGCGAGTGGCCCGCGGACCGGCATCACACGCGGCTGGACGTGCACAAGGCCATGCAGCAGCTCGGCGACGACCAACGCATGGCGGTGGGCCTGGTGCTCGTGGAAGGCCTGCCCTACAAGGAAGCGGCGGCGGTGCTGGGCATTCCCGTCGGCACCTTGACCAGCCGCCTCGCACGCGCACGCGAGACGCTGCAAGCCGTACTCTCGGGCACTCAGGAGGCATCGCCATGAAGATCAGCGACGAGACGCTGCTGGCCTACGTCGACGGCGAGCTCGACCCCGCGGCGCGCGCCGAGGTCGAGGCCGCGATCGCCGCCGATCCCGAGATCGCCCGTCGCGTCGAGCAGCAGCGCTCGCTGCGCCGACTGCTCGGCGCGGCCTACGGGCCGGTGCTCGACGAGCCGGTGCCGCCGCGCCTGCTGGCCGCGGCGCAGCCGCCGGCGAAGGTCAAGGCCAAGGTGGTCGCGCTGGCGGCGGCCCGCAAGGCCAGGCGCGAGTCCGAGCCGCACGCCGGCTGGGGCTGGCAGCACTGGGGCGGCATGGCGGCCTGCCTGGTGCTGGGCCTGTTCGCCGGTCGCAGCGCCTGGTTCGCGCTGCCGGGCGAAGACATCGTCGCCCACGGCGGCGAGCTGCTCGCGCGCGGCACGCTGGCCCAGGCCTTGTCGACGCAGCTGGCGAGCGCGCCGCCGGCCGACGCGCCGGTGAAGATCGGCGTGAGCTACCTGTCGCGGGCCGACGAGTACTGCCGCAGCTTCTCGCGCACCGGCATGGCCGGCCTGGCGTGCCGCCGCGGCAACGACTGGGCGTTGCGCGTGCTGGCGCAAGACACGGCGCCGGCGCCGGCGGGCGGCAACCTGCGCATGGCGGCGTCGCCGGTCCCGGCCGTGGTGCTGAAGGCGATCGACGAGCAGATCCAGGGCAGCCCGCTGGACGCGCAAGCCGAGCGCGCGGCGGTGAGCAAGGGCTGGCGGCGCTGAGCTTCGGTATCCTTGACGGGTTTTCCGCCGCCCCCCTTCCGATGTCCACCCCTGTCCTGAACGCCCATCCCGCCACGCTGCCCACCCGTTGCGACGTCCTCATCGTCGGTGCCGGCCCGGCCGGCAGCGCGGCCGCCATCACCCTGGCGCGCGCCGGCTTCGAGGTGGTGCTGGTCGACCAGCACCCCTTCCCGCGCGACAAGATCTGCGGCGACGGCCTCATCCCCGACGCGCACAACGCCTTGCGCAAGCTGGGTGTGCTCGACGAGGTGATGGCGCTGGCACAGCCGAGCAGCCACGTCGGCTGCATCGGGCCGCGCGGCGGGCGCGTCGACGTGCCGGGCACGCTGGCGGTGCTGCCGCGCAAGGAGCTCGACCATGTGCTGTGCCGCGCCGCGGTGGCGGCCGGCGCGCGCATGTTCGCGCCGGTGCGCTTCGCGGCGACGATCGAGGAAGGCGGCCGGGTGGTCGGTGCAAAGCTCAACGCGGGCGACGACCCGCGTGAGATTCGCGCCACCTGGGTGCTGCTGGCCACCGGCGCGGTGCCGCAGGCGCTGCTCGCGGCGGGCATGTCCGAGCGCCACACGCCCAGCGGCATCGCGCTGCGCGGCTACGTGCGCAACCCGCGCATGGTCGGGCGCATCGACAAGCTCGAGATCGTCTGGCACCGCGCGGTGAGCCCGGGCTACGGCTGGATCTTCCCGTGCCGCGACGGCGTGTTCAACGTCGGCGTGGGCGTGGCCGACAGCCACATCGAGCAGCGCGGCGGCAAGCTGGCGAAGAAGGACATCAACCTGCGCCAGGTGTTCGACGACTTCACCCGCATCTACGCGCCGGCGCGCGAGCTGGTCGAGGGCGGCGAATGGGTCGGCCCGCTCAAGGGCGCGCCGCTGCGCTGCACCCTCGAAGGCGCGCGCTATTCGCGTCCGGGCCTGATCGTCACCGGCGAGGCGGCGGGCAGCACCTATTCGTTCAGCGGCGAGGGCATCGGCAAGGCCCTGGAGACCGGCATCCTCGCGGCCGAGGCGGTGCACGCCGGTCGCGACCGTGCCCTGGCCGAGGACCAGGTGCGCACGCAGTACGAGGCCGGCCTGCGCGCCCTCAAGCCGCGCTTCGACCTGTACGCCAAGGCCAACAAGGTCAACCGCCATCCCTGGCTGGCCGACCTGCTGATCTGGCGCGCCAAGAAGAGCGAGCGGCTCCTGCGGCGCATGACCGGCGTGCTCAACGAGACCAGCAACCCCGGTCACCTGGTGTCGGTCAAGGGCATGCTGCGCCTCTTCACCGAATAGGCGAAAGCGGTCGCGCGATGTGCCAGCTGCTGGGCATGAACGGCAACACGCCGACCGACATCGTCTTCAGCTTCACCGGGTTCTGCACCCGCGCCGAGGAGCACAAGGACGGCTTCGGCATCGCCTTCTTCGAGGGCTCGGGCGTGCGGCTGTTCGTCGATGCGCAAAGCGCGCGCAGCTCGCCGGTGGCCGACATGGTGCGGCGCTACCCGATCCGCAGCGACAACATCATCGCCCACATCCGCAAGGCGACGCAGGGGCGCGTCGCGCTGGAGAACACCCATCCCTTCCAGCGCGAGCTGTGGGGACGCTACTGGGTGTTCGCCCACAACGGCGACCTGAAGAAGTTCGCGCCGCGCCTGCATGCGTCGTTCCGGCCGGTGGGGGCCACCGACAGCGAGCTCGCCTTCTGCTGGCTGATGCAGGAGCTGTCCAAGGCGCACGCCAGCGTGCCGTCCATTCCCGAGCTGACCGCCACGCTGCGCGAGCTGGTGCCGCGCATCGCCTCGCACGGCACCTTCAACTTCATGCTGAGCAACGGCGAGGCGCTGTGGGCGCACTGCGCGACCCGGCTGTGCTACCTGGTGCGCCAGCATCCCTTCGGCCAGGCGCGGCTGCAGGACGACGACATCAGCGTCAACTTCGCCCAGCTCACCACGCCGTCCGACCGCGTCGCCGTGGTGGTCACCGAGCCGCTGACCAGCGACGAGACCTGGATCGATTTCGCCCCTGGCGAGCTGAAGGTGTTCGCCGGCGGCGCGCCGGTCGAAGGCGCCTGAGCTCGCGATTCCGCACGTTCGAGAGCCCATGACCCGACCGAACACGCCCCAACCCCGCTTCGACGTCTTCTACCGCCACGACGCGCTGAGCCGCCTGCTGTTCGACTACGCCGACGCGCACCCCGAGCTCGTCACGGTCGACTCCATCGGCAAGAGCCACGAGGGTCGCGACATCTGGGTGGTCAAGCTCACCAACGCCGCCACCGGCCCCGATCACGAGAAGCCCGGCTTCTGGGCCGACGGCAACATCCACGCGGCCGAGCTCACCGCCAGCACGGCCTGTCTGTACCACCTGCACCACCTGGTGACCGGATACGGCGACGACGCGCAGGTCACGCAGCTGCTGGACACGCGCGTCGTCTACCTCTGCCCGCGCCTGAACCCGGACGGCGCCGAGCTGGCGCTGGCCGAGCGGCCGCGCCACATCCGCTCGTCGACGCGGCCCTATCCCTTCGACGAAACGCCGGTCGACGGCCTGACCATCGAGGACATCGACGGCGACGGCCGCGTGCTGAGCATGCGCATTCCCGATCCGCACGGGCCGTACAAGAAGTGCGCCGCCGATCCGCGGCTCATGGTGCCGCGCGAGCCGGGCGAGTTCGGCGGCGAGTACTACCGCGTCATGCCCGAGGGCACGCTCAAGCACTTCGACGGGCTCATGGTGCAGGTGAACCGCGACGTCGAGGGACTGGACCTGAACCGCAACTTTCCGACCGGCTGGCGCCAGGAGTTCGAGCAGGTCGGCGCGGGGCCGTACCCGGCCAGCGAGCCCGAGGTGCGCGCGATGGTCGACTTCATCGTCGGCCATCCGAACATCGGCGCGGCGGTGAGCTTCCACACCCACAGCGGAGTGATCCTGCGGCCCATGGGCACGCAAAGCGACGACGACATGATTCCCGAGGACCTGTGGACCTACAAGCGCTTCTCCGAGATCGGCGCGCGGCTCACCGGCTATCCGGCGATCAGCATCTGGCACGACTTCAAGTACCACCCCAAGGAGGTCATCACCGGCACCCAGGACTGGCTCTACGAGCACCTGGGCGCGCTGTTCTGGGTGGTGGAGATCTGGTCGCCCAACAAGGAGGCGGGCATCACCGACTACAAGTGGATCGACTGGTACCGCGACCACCCGCCCGAGGACGATCTCAAGCTGCTGAAGTGGAGTGACGAGCACTGCGGCGGCCAGGCGCACGTGGACTGGCGGGCCTTCCACCATCCGCAGCTGGGTCCGGTCGAGATCGGCGGCTGGGACAAGATGAACTTCTGGCGCAACCCGCCGCCGGCCCTGCGCGAGCGGGAGGTCGCGCGCTTTCCGGCGTGGATGAACTGCATCGCGCTCAGCCTGCCGCGCCTGGAGCTGCTGCGCACGGAGGTGCGCGCGCTCGGCGCCGACACCTGGCGCGTGCGCATGGCGGTGTGCAACGCCGGCTACCTGCCCGCCCACGTCAGCAAGCGTGCGCTGGAGCGCAAGGTCGTGCGCGGCGTGATCTTCGAGATCCACCTGCGCGAGGACGATCCCGAGGTCACGCTCGTCGGCGGCAAGCCGCGCATCGAAGGGCCGCACCTCGACGGCCACGGCGTGAAGACCTCCTTGCAGTCATTTCTGCCGCCGCGCGAGGTGACCGGTGACCGCGCGGTGGCCGAATGGGTGCTTCGTGCGCCGGCGGGCACACGCATTGCGATGAGCGCGAGGGCCGATCGCGCCGGCATGGTGCGCACAGAGATTCGGCTCGATTAGTTGCGTGAAGGACGTCGACGCGGTCGACACCGCAGGTATCGGTCGTAACGTCATCGTGCAAGCGCGCGGCGGGGAATGTGGATTGCCCGGATCGGATCTCGTTTTCCGAAAGGGATGAACATGAACAAGCCCCGTTTCCTTCGCACCGGTCTCGCGCTCGCGTTGGCCCTGGCCTGCGGTGCCGGCTTTGCGCAAGGCGTCGGCACCACCGGCGCCGACGCCGGTCCGGGCGCCTCGTCGCGCGGCGACCGCGCGGTCGACTGCAACGCGTCCGGCACGAGCAGCGGCAGCGCCTGCGACAGCGCCAGCAGCGCGATGAGCGCGAGCGGAACCTATCGCGCCGAGCCCGGCCTGGCGCGCGACACGGGTGAAAGCGTCAACGGATGGGACCGCACCACCGGCAACAGCCGCAGCCGCGCCAGCAACAGCACGGGCAACAACAGCACCGGCAGCGACGACAGCAGCAACCAGAACAACAAGTCGGGCGGCTCGATGTGACCAACGGCCTTGCGCCGGCGCGCGCTCAGAAGCGCAGGCGCGCCCCGGCGGCCAGGCTGTTGCCGTTGCTCAGGCCCGTCACCTTGTCGTTCATGAACGCCGCGTAGACGTCGGTGCTGCGCGACAGCGCGACGTCGTAGCCGATGCTCAGCGTCTTGTTGGTGGGCTCGCTCGCATTGGCACGGGCCCGTGCCTGGCCGTACTGCGCCAGCACGCGGCCCGGGCCCAGCGGCACGGCGGCGCCCATGCTCCACATCGTGGTGGAGGTGCCGGCGAGCGCCTTGGTGTAGATGTGGCCGTACTGCCCGAAGAGCTTGGCCCCGCCGATCTCGTAGGACAGGCCCAGCTGCCAGGTGTCCTGGCGCGCGAAGCCGGGCGGCGTGGCCGCGCCCGCCGCCGGCGAGATGCCGGCGCCGTTCTGCACCCGCTGCCAGGCGGCGGTCGCGCCCAGCGGGCCCGTGAAGTACAGGAGGTTGGCGCCGAAGTTGCGTCCGGTGGCGCCCGACGCCGCCTCGCCGAGATTGGCCTCCAGGTTCCAGGTGAGGCCGTCGTGGTCGACGCTGGCGTAGGCGATCGAGTTGTTCCAGCCGCTGTCGCCGAAGAAGGGCAGCAGCGCGGGCGTGAACAGATGGCGCACGCTGGGCGAGAAGCCGTACGAGTCGCCGAAGGCGTTGAACAGCACCGTCGAGACGAACAAGGGCGTGGTGTTGCGACCCAGCACGGTGGTGCCGAACGCGCCCGACAGGCCGACGTACGCGTCGCGGGCCCAGAAGGCGTCGCCATCGAAGCGGCCCGCCTGCCCGGTGTCGGCGCGCAGGAAGTGCTCGATCTTGAACTTGGCCTGCAGCCCGCCGCCCAGGTCGTCGCTGCCCTTGATGCCGAGGAAGCTGGTGGTCATGGCGCCGTTGTCGGTGCGCCACACGCGCGGCGAGCCCGCGGCCTCGAAGCGCCCGGCCGACACGTCCATCAGGCCGTACACCTGGACCCGTTGTTGCGCCTGCGCCGGCAAGGCGAGCCACAGGCTCGCGGCGAGCATGGACAGCATCGGCAAACGCATCATCCCGTGACTCCTTTGTGTGGATCGATTCTCTGGCAGGACCTTCACGCGATCCGTGGAAACCCGCGCATTTTCGACACATCGCAGGCCGGGCGTTTCCTCTAAACCACAGTGCGCGCGCGGCGGCACCGCGCGATTCCCGCAGAATGCGACGACCCCCGATCGGATGCTGAAGAAACCCCATGGACCTTTCGATCAACGGCCAAGCGCGCGCCGTGCCCGATGCGGCGGTCGACCCCGCGATGCCCTTGCTGTGGGTGCTGCGCGATGTGCTCAACCTCACCGGCACCAAGTTCGGATGCGGCGTGGCGTCTTGCGGCGCCTGCACGGTGCACGTCGACGGACAGGCGGTGCGCTCCTGCGTCACGCCGCTGGCCCAGGTGGCGGGCAAGCCCATCCGCACGATCGAGGCGCTGGCCCAGGGCGGCCAGCCGCATGCGCTGCAGAAGGCCTGGATCGCGCACCAGGTGCCACAGTGCGGCTACTGCCAGAGCGGCATGCTGATGGCCGCCGCCGCGCTGCTGGCGCGCAATGCCAATCCGAGCGATGCCGACATCGACGCGGCCATCACCAACATCTGCCGCTGCGGCACCTACCCGCGCATCCGTGAAGCGATCAAGACCGCCGCGCGCGAGCTGCGCGGCGTGCCCGCGCGCGTGCAGGCCACGCCCGGGAGCGGGCTGTGAAACGGCGCGCGCTGCTGCTGAGCGGCCTGGGCGCGGCCGGCGTGCTGCTGGTGGGCTGGGGCGTGCTGCCGGCGCGCAGCCGGCTGGGCCATTCCGGCACGCTGCCCGTGAGCGAGGGCGAAGTGGGCCTCAACGGCTGGATCAAGATCGGCGCCGACGGCCAGGTCCTGCTCGCGATGAACCGCAGCGAGATGGGCCAGGGCGTGCACACCGCGCTGGCCATGCTGGCGGCCGAGGAGCTCGACGTGCCGCTGTCCAAGGTGCGCCTGGTGCAGGCCGGCCACGAGTCGCTGTACGGCAACGTCGCCTCGTTCCTCGACATGCTGCCTTTCCATCCCAGCGAGTCCGAGACGCGCAGCGTGAAGGCGGCGCAATGGGTGGTGGGCAAGCTGGCCCGCGAGCTGGGCATCAACCTCACCGGCGCCTCGTCGTCGGTCAGCGATGCCTGGGAGCTGCTGCGCTGGGCGGCGGCCACGGCGCGTGCGCAGCTGGTCAACGCCGCCTCGCTGCGCTGGAAGCTGCCGGCCGAGGAGCTCGTCGTCACGGAGGGCGTGGTGAGCCATCCGTCGGGGCCCAACGCCCACTTCGGCGAGTTCGCCAAGGCCGCGGCCGCCACCCCGCCGGGCGAGGTCCGGCTCAAGGAGCCGAAGGACTGGAGGCTGATCGGCCGCCCTGCGCCGCGCACCGACTTGGCGGGCAAGATCGACGGCAGTGCGCGCTTCGGCATCGACGTGCGCCAGCCGGAGCAGCTGTACGCGGTGGTGCGCCACAGCCCCATGCTCGGCGGCAGCCCCGGCCGCGTCGACGTCGACCCGGTGCTGCGCATGCCGGGCGTCGAGCGCGTCGTGCGTCTCGGGCCCTACGGCGGCTCGACCGCCGCGGTGGCGGTGGTGGGACGCAGCAGCTGGCATGCGAAGCAAGGCGCGCAGGCGCTCGAGATCGACTGGCGTGCGCCGCCCGCGGGTGCCGCCGACACGCGCGTGATCCTGCGCCAGCTCGAGCAGCAGGCGCGCGACGCGGCAGGAGGGCAAGGCGGCTTCGCGTTCCACAGTCGCGGCGACGTCGACGGCGCGCTCAAGGGCGCGGCGCGGCGCATCGAGGCCGTCTACCGCGCGCCCTACCTGGCGCACGCGACCATGGAGCCGATCAACTGCACGGCACAGGTCCGCGACGGTCGCGTGACCGTGTGGGCGCCGACCCAGGTGCCGGGACTCGCACGGGCGATGGCGGCGCGCGTCGCGGGCGTCCCCGAAGACGCGGTCACGCTGCACGTCACCTACCTCGGCGGCGGCTTCGGCCGACGGCTCGAGGTCGACTTCGTGGGGCAGGCGGTGCGCGTCGCGATGGAGACCGCGGGCCGACCGGTCCAGCTGCTGTGGCCGCGCGAGGAAGACTTCGGCCACGACTTCTACCGGCCCGCGGGTGTCGCGCTGATGCAGGCGGGCATCGACGAGCGCGGCCAGGTGACCGCACTGGCCATCACCAGCGCCGGCGACGCGATCACGCCGCGCTGGATGGAGCGCACGCTGCCGGCGCTGGCCGGTCCGGTGGACACGCCCGACCGCACCGCCGCCGACGGCCTGTTCGACCTGCCCTATGCGATCGAGCACGAGCGCATGTCCCACGTGGCCACGCGCAGCGGCGTGCCGGTGGGCTACTGGCGCTCGGTGGGCCACTCGCACAACGCGTTCTTTTCCGAAGGCTTCGTCGACGAGCTGGCGCACGAGCTCAAGCAGGACCCGCTCGCGTTCCGCCTCGCGCTGCTGAAGGACGCGCCGCGCCACGCGGCGGTGCTGCGGCTCGTGGCCGAGAAGTCGGGCTGGGGCAAGCCGCTGCCGGCCGGACGGGCGCGCGGCGTGGCGCTGCAAGAGAGCTTCAACAGCATCGTCGCCGAAGTGGTGGAGCTGTCGCTCGTCGACGGCAGGCCGCGCGTGCACCGCGTGGTGTGCGCCGCCGACATCGGCACCGTGGTCAATCCCGGCATCGTCGCGCAGCAGATGGAGAGCGCGGTGATCTTCGGCTTGAGCGCGGCGCTGTACGGTCGCATCGACATCGAAGGCGGTGTCGTGCGGCAGACCAACTTCCCCGCACATCCCGTGGTGCGGCTGGCCGACGCACCGCTCATCGAGACCCACCTCGTGCCCAGCACGCGCGCGCCCGGCGGCGTGGGCGAGCCCGGCACGCCGCCTTTGGCGCCGGCCCTGGTCAACGCGATGTTCGCGTTGACCGGCAAGCGGGTTCGCGAGCTGCCGCTGGTCGCGGCTTGACCTCGTCGCGTCGTCCCCCGGGTTGCACCCGGGCTACATGACCGTGTCGTGCTGCGCGATCACGTGCGCCAGCGTCTCGCGCAGCTTGCGCGCATCGACCGGCTTGGTCAGGAAATCGTTCATGCCGCTGGCCAGGGCCTCGTCGCGCTCCGACACCAGCGCCGCCGCAGTGAGCGCGATGATGGGCAGGCGCCTCGCGTCGTAGCGCGTGCGCAGCGCGCGCGCCGCCTCGTGACCGCTCATCTGCGGCATCTGCACGTCCATCAGCACCGCGTCGAACAAGCGCCCCTGGCGCTGCGCCAGGTCGACGGCGTCGATCGCCATGCGGCCGTCCATCGCCTGCGTCACCTCGATGCCCCATTGCTCGAGCATGGCCACGGCGATCATCATGTTGACGGGGTTGTCCTCGACCATCAGCACGCGCGTGCCGCACAGCCGGTCGGCCAGCACGTCGAGGCCGCCGTGCTCCGAGTCGGGCCGCTCGGTCTCGACCAGCGGCAACTCCGCCCAGAAGGTGCTGCCGGCGCCTGCCATGCTGTGCACGCCGACGTCGCCGCCCATCAGGTGCGCGAGCTCGCGGCAGATCGACAGGCCCAGCCCGGTGCCGCCGTAGCGGCGCGTGGTCGAGTCGTCGGCCTGCGAGAACGGCATGAACAGGCGCCGCTGGGTCGGCTCGTCCACCCCCGGACCGGTGTCCGACACGGCCACGCGCACCCGCCCCGGGCGCGCCAGCGTGGCGTGGATGCGCACCCGTCCGCGCTCGGTGAACTTGAGCGCGTTGGTGACGAAGTTGGTGAGGATCTGGCGCACTCGCACCGGATCGCCCAGCACGGTGGCCGGCACGTGATCGTCGACCGACAGCACCAGGTCCAGGCCCTTGGCCTCGGCCAGCGATCGGTAGGCCTCGTGCACCGAGCTCAGCGTGTCGCGCAAGCCGAAGGGCACCGACTCGAGCGTGATCTTGCCGGCCTCGATCTTCGACAGGTCGAGGATGTCGGAGATGATCCCCGACAGGCTGTGCGCGCTGTCGAGGATCTGCACCAGGTACTGCTGCCGGCGCGTCTCTTCCAGCCCGGCCTGCATGGCCAGGCGCGCCAGGCCCAGCAGGCCGTTCAGAGGGGTGCGGATCTCGTGGCTGGTGTTGGCCAGGAAGGCGCTCTTGGCGCGGCTCGCGGCCTCGGCGGCGTCGCGCGCCGCGGCGAGCGTCTGGTCGACCTGGCGCCGCTCGGTCACGTCCTCGGCGATCCAGATCGTGCCGCCGTGGCGCAGCGAGGCGATGTCGATCGCCTGGGCGCGCATGCGGCACCAGAACAGGCTGCCGTCGGCACGACGCATCTGGCGCTCGAGCTCGTAGGCCTGCCCGCGCGACAGCACCGGGGTGGCCTCGTGCCGCATGGCGTCGTAGTCGTCGAGGTGCGGCCACACGACGGTGGTGAGCTCGCCCGCGAGCCGGCCGGGCGCCCAGCCGAACATGCGGTCGAAGCTCGGGTTGGTGTGCTGGAAGACGCGGCCGCGGGTGTAGGCGATGCCGATCGACGCGTTCTTGAGGATGGTGTCGCGTTCCATGCGCTCGCGCTCGACCTCGGTCACGTCGCGCCCGTTGAGCACGAGGTATTCGCGTCCGTCCATGCTGAAGCGCGCAGCCGAGACCTGCATCGCGACGAGCGCGCCCGACTTGCAGCGGATGACCGCCGGCATCTCCTCGGCCCGGCCGCGCTCGCGCAGCGCCGCGACCAGGGCATCGCGGTGCGCGCCGTCGTGCCAGATGCCGATGTCGGCAGCGGTGCGTCCGGCCACCTCGGCCAGCGGCCAGCCGGTCAGGCGCTCGAAGCTCTTGTTGACCAGCACGTAGCGGCCGGTCGCCATCTCGGTGAGCGTGATGCAGTCGGGACTGGTGTCGAACAGCTGCAGCAGCATGGCCGGCGATCGGCGCAGCGCGTCTTCGGCCGCGGCCGCGCGCACCGGCTTCATCCGGCGCGTGAGCATCACCCACGCCAGCGCCCAGCCGCAGCAGGCCGCGAACAACAGCGCCAGCAGCGCCATGGAACCCTCTCGGAACATCGTCAGCCAGTCCGTGTGGCTCCCTGTGCGGCGATGCTAAGTCCGGCCCGTGCCGCTTCGGCGCGCGAAATGCCGAAGGCCGCGATGCAGTTCACGCCCGCGGCTCGGGAGATTCCCTCGGGTCAGGCGCTGCGGGCGGCGTTGAGCTCGTCGCGAGTCGCGATGGCGACACGGCGCGCCGCGTCGGCGAAGTCGTCGCCGCTGTCGGCATAGAGCACGGCGCGCGAGGAGTTGACGATGATGGGCGCATCGGTGCGCCAGCCTGCGCGCACCGTGGCGCGCGCGTCGCCGCCCTGCGCGCCGACGCCGGGGATGAGCAGCGGCAGGGTGGGCGCGATGGCGCGCACCCGCTCGATCTCGCCGGGGTAGGTGGCGCCCACCACCAGCGCGAGCTGGCCGCTGGCGTTCCACGGCCCCTGGGCCAGCCGGGCGATGTGCTCGTACAGCAGCTCGCCGCCGGCCAGTGCCTGCGCCTGCAGGTCGGCGCCGCCCGGGTTGGAGGTGCGGCACAGCAGGATCAGGCCCTTGTCGGCGTAGCGCAGGTAGGGCTCGATCGAATCGAAGCCCATGAAGGGCGACAGCGTGAGCGCGTCGGCGGCATAGCGCTCGAAGGCCTCGCGGGCGTACTGCTCGGCGGTGCTGCCGATGTCGCCGCGCTTGGCATCGAGGATCACCGGCACCTGCGGGGCGACGGCATGGATGTGCGCGATCAGCCGCTCGAGCTGCGCCTCGGCGCGGTGGGCGGCGAAGTAGGCGATCTGCGGCTTGAAGGCGATCACCAGGTCGCGTGTCGCGTCGACGATGGCGGCGCAGAAGTCGAAGATGCGGGCGGGGTCGTTCTTCCAGCTGCCGGGGAACCGGGCCGGCTCGGGGTCGAGGCCGACGCAAAGCAGGGAGTTGTTGAGGCGCTCGGCGTGGACGACCTTGTCGACGAAGTTCATGAGCCGATGCGCTCCGCGAGCTCGCCCGCCTTGCCGATGTAGTTGGCCGGTGTCAGCTTGAGCAGCCGCTGCTTCTCGGCCTCGGGGATCTCCAGCGTCGCGATGAACTGCTGGATCGCCTCGCGGGTGATGCCCTTGCCCCGCGTCAGCTCCTTGAGCCGCTCGTAGGGATGCGGCAGCCCGTAGCGGCGCATGACGGTCTGGATGGGCTCGGCCAGCACCTCCCAGGCCGCGTCGAGGTCCTCGGTCAGGGCCGGCTTGTTGACCTCGAGCTTGGACAGGCCGCGCAGCAGGCTGTCGTAGCCGAGCACGCTGTAGCCCAGCGCCACGCCCATGTTGCGCAGCACCGTGCTGTCGGTCAGGTCGCGCTGCCAGCGGCTGATCGGCAGCTTCTGGCTCAGGTGGGTGAGCAGCGCGTTGGCCAGGCCGAAGTTGCCCTCGGCGTTCTCGAAATCGATCGGGTTGACCTTGTGCGGCATGGTCGACGAGCCGATCTCGCCCTCGACGGTGCGCTGCTTGAAGTAGCCCAGGCTGATGTAGCCCCAGACGTCGCGCGACCAGTCGATGAGGATGGTGTTGGCGCGGGTGACGGCGTCGAACAGCTCGGCCATGTAGTCGTGCGGCTCGATCTGCACCGTGTAGGGATTGAACGCCAGGCCCAGCTGGTCCTCGACCACGCGCCGGCCGAAGCCTTCCCAGTCGAAGCCGGGGTAGGCGACGAGGTGCGCGTTGTAGTTGCCGACCGCGCCGTTCATCTTCGCGAGCAGCCGCACCGAGGCGATGCGCTCGCGCGCGGTGGCCATGCGCGCGACCACGTTCGCGATCTCCTTGCCCACGGTGGTGGGGCTCGCCGTCTGGCCATGGGTGCGGCTGAGCATGGGGATGTGCGCGAGCTTGTGCGCCATCGATGTCAGCACCGTCGTGATCCTGTCGAGCGCCGGCAGCAGCACGTCGGCGCGCGCGGCCTTGAGCATCAGGCCGTGGCTGGTGTTGTTGATGTCCTCGCTGGTGCACGCGAAGTGCACGAACTCGCCGGCCGCCTTCAGCTCGGCGTTGTTGTCGAAGCGGCCCTTGAGCCAGTACTCGACCGCCTTCACGTCGTGGTTGGTCGTGCGCTCGATGTCCTTGATGGCCTGCGCGTCGGCCTCGGAGAAGCGCGCGACCAGGCCGCGCAACAGGCCGCGCGCCGCTTCCGACAGGGGCTTGAATTCGGCGAAGCCGGCGTCGGACAGGGCGATGAACCATTCGACCTCGACCTGCACCCGGCGGTGCATGAGACCGAATTCGCTGAGCAGGGCGCGCAGCGGCGCCACCTTGGCGGCATAGCGGCCGTCCAGCGGCGACAGGGCGGTGAGGGCGGAAAGATTCATGGCGGGCACTGCGGTGAAACCGGGATTTTAGGTGCACGGGACGAAGGGTCTGCGGCCTTGGTCCGACAATCGACGCATGGCCTCGACCGACCCGCACCCGCACACCCACGACCTGTCGCCCTGGCAGCACAGCCACCAGTTCGACGCCGGAAACCGGCGCGGCGAGACCCGCACGCGCTGGGTGCTCGTGATCACCCTGGTCACCATGGTGGCCGAGATCGGCGCGGGCTGGTGGACCGGCTCGATGGCGCTGCTGGCCGACGGCTGGCACATGGGCACGCATGCGCTGGCGCTGGGCGTGGCCGCGGCCGCCTACGCACTGGCGCGCCGCCATGCCGCCGACGCGCGCTTCACCTTCGGCACCTGGAAGATCGAGGTGCTCGGCAGCTTCGCCAGCGCGCTGGTGCTGGGCCTGGTGGCCATCGGCATCGTGATGGAGTCGGGGCTGCGCTTGTGGCGCGCCGAGCCGATCGCGATCCAGACGGCCTTGCTGGTGGCGGTGATCGGGTTGGCGGTGAACCTCGCGTCGGCCTTGCTGCTGCAGGGCGGCGGTCATGAGCACGGCCACGGGCATGACCACGATCACGCGCATCACGGCCACGACCACGCGCACCACGGCCACGACATGAACCTGCGCGCCGCCTACGTGCACGTGCTGGCCGACGCGCTGACCTCCGTGCTCGCCATCGCCGCGCTCACGGGCGCGCTGTGGCTGGGCTGGTGGTGGCTCGATCCGCTGGTGGGCGTGCTGGGCGCGGTGGTGATCGGCGTGTGGTCCGTCGGCCTCATGCGCGAATCGGCGGCGGTGCTGCTCGACCGCGAGATGGACCATCCGCTGGCTCACCGCATCCGCGAGGACATCGAGTCCGACGGCGATGCGAAAGTGGCCGACCTGCACGTGTGGCGCGTCGGCCGGGCGCAGTTCGCGGCCATTGCCTGCGTCGTCGCCGACGTGCCGCTCGCGCCCGCGGTGTACCGGGCGCGGCTGGCGCGCCACGAAGAGCTGGTGCACCTGTCGCTCGAGGTCAACCGCTGTCCGGGCGAGCGACCGGGCTGAGTGCTGGCGCGGCGATTGCGTCGGCTGGGCCCATGCGCCCAAGACCGACCGCCATGACCGATTTGTCCTCCGCCGACAGAGATTGCTTGCAGGGCTGACCATTTCGGTCACCCAGGCCGCGCTGGCTGCGTCGATGCTGGCCAGCTGCGGTGGCGGAGGCGGCGACGCACCTGCGCCGCCGACGAGCGGCGGGGCGCCGACGCCTGCTCCTGCTCCTGCTCCTGCACCGGCTCCTGCACCCGCCCCCGCCCCCGCACCCGCGCCAGCGCCCGCACCCGCACCCGCCCCCGCCCCCGCTCCCGCCACGGCCGCGATGCTGGGCAGCTGCCCCGCCTTTCCCGCATCGGCCATCTTCAACACCCGCATCGACGATCCCATCCGGTTCCCGCCGCATGCCAGCAGCGGGACCTGGATCAACGCGATCGGCAGCACGCGAGCCCTGCATGCCGACTGGGGCAGCACCGAAGACGCCGCGTCGGCCAGCTACTACGGCATCCCGCTCAACCTGCTCGCCGCGACGAATCCGCAGACCGACTGGCCGGCCATCACCTTCGCCACCGACAGCGCGCCCGACGAGAGCGATTGCGCCGTGGCCGATGGCGCCGGCGGCCATTCGCTGGTCCGCAACTGCTTGGCGCCGCCGGCCAGCGCGCTGCGCTTCCCCTTCCCACGCGACGCGGTGGTGAAGATCGAAGGCCGCGATTGCGCGCCCGACACCTGCGATCGCCATGTGCTCATCGTCGAGCAGGGCGCCTGCCGGCTGTGGGAGAACTACAGCGTCACGCAGGTCAAGGTCGGCGGGCAGTGGAGCGCCTATTCCACCGCCGCCTGGGACCTGCGCTCGAACGCGATGCGCCCCGACACCTGGACCTCTGCCGACGCCGCCGGGCTGCCGATCGCGCCGTTGCTGGTGCGCGCCGAGGAGGCATCGGCCGGCGTGATTGCGCATGCGCTGCGCGTCACCTTCCGCGACGGTGTGCTCGCGCGGGCCTACGTCTGGCCGGCGCGACACCGGGCGGGCGGTGACACGGCCGGCGGCATTCCGTTCGGCGCGCTGCTGCGGCTGAAGGCCGGCACCAGCATCCCGTCGAACTGGACTTCCCAGGCCAAGGCCATCGCCACCGCCATGCAGCGCTACGGCCTGTACGTCGCCGACATCGGCAGCGACCTGTACGTGCAGGGCGATCCGAGCGTGCAGTGGAGCAGCAGCACGATCAGCCAGGTCCAGAGCCTGCACATGAGCGACTTCGAGTTCGTCGACATGGGCAGCGTGACCGGCGACGCCCGCTTCGACCGCGATTCCTTCGCCGGCAGCTGGTAGCCCGGGTGCAACCCGGGTCAGGAATTCAGGGCCGCCAGCTGCGCCGGCGTGCCGACGTTCTCCCACTCGCCGCCATACAGCTCCGCCGTGATCCGCCGCTCGCGCATCCCGGCGAACAGCAGCGGCCCGAGCGCGGCCTTGGTGCCCGCCGCGATGCCCGCGACGAGCTCAGGCCGCATGAGCGCAATGTTGGCGTAGGTCCAGCGCTCGCCCACGGGCGCGTCGGCCAACCCGAAGCCCTGGGCATCGATGCCGAAGTCGCCCTTGGCGTGATACGGCGGATTCGGCACCAGCCACAGGTGCGCGGACTGCCCGCCATCGGCGAAGCGCCGCGCGGCCGCCGCATCGAACTCGAAGCCGGGCATGAAGATGTCGCCCGACACCACCCAGAAGACATCGCCCAGCAGCGGCAGGGCCTTGGCGATGCCGCCGGCCGTCTCCAGCGCCCCGCCGTGGTCGCGTCCTTCCATCGAGTAGTGCAGCCGCACGCCCCAGCGTGAACCGTCGCCCAGCGCGGCCACGATCCGACCTTCCAGCCACGCGGTGTTGACCACGATCTCGCGCACGCCGGCGCGCGCCAGCGCCTCGATGTGCCATTCGATCAGCGGCTTGCCGCGCACCGCCAGCAGCGGCTTGGGGCAGGTGTCGGTGAGCGGGCGCATGCGGTCGCCGCGGCCGGCCGCGAGGACGATGGCCTTCATGCGGTGGCCTCGCTGCGCGTGCCGCGAAGCACCGATCGGCGCCCCACCTCGCGCGGCGCGAAGGCCGCGATCAGCGCCAGCAGCAGCGACTCGGCGCGCGACGAGTTGTCGGCGCCGAGGTTGCACACGTAGACGTCGAGCGTGACCGCGCCCAGCTCCGGCCAGGTGTGCACTGCCAGGTGCGACTCGGCCAGCAGCACCACGCCGGTGACGCCGCCGGGCGGGGGAAAGCGGTGGAACAGCTCGCCGACCGGGGACAGTCCGGCGCCGCGCACGCCCTCCAGGCACAGCGCGCGCAACGCGGCCGGATCGGTCATCGCCGCCGCGGTCGGGTCGCAGCCGCCGAGATCGGCCGTGAGGTGCAGTCCATCCATTTCCCGATTATCTCGGCCCCGTAAAATGCCGGGTTTTCCCCTCCACCCCCGCCCGGAACCCCCGCATGTCCGCCGCACTCGCCTCCACGGCCCCCCCGCCCCAACCCACCCTGATGGCCAACGCCATCCGCGCCTTGGCGATGGACGCCGTGCAGCAGGCGAACTCCGGCCACCCCGGCGCCCCCCTGGGCATGGCCGAGATCGCGGTCGCGCTGTGGGGCCGCCACCTGCGCCACAACCCGCTCAACCCGCACTGGCCCGACCGCGACCGCTTCGTGCTGTCCAACGGCCACGGCTCCATGCTCGTCTACGCGCTGCTGCACCTCACCGGCTACGACCTGCCGATGAGCGAGCTGCGCAACTTCCGCCAGCTGCACAGCAAGACGCCGGGCCATCCGGAGTTCGGCATCACCCCGGGCGTGGAGACCACCACCGGCCCGCTGGGCCAGGGCCTGACCAACGCGGTGGGCATGGCGCTGGCCGAGAAGCTGCTCGCGCACGAGTTCAACCGCGACGGCATCGCGCTGGTCGACCACCACACCTACGTCTTCATGGGCGACGGCTGCCTGATGGAAGGCATCAGCCACGAGGCCTGCGCACTCGCCGGCGCATGGCGCCTGAACAAGCTGATCGCCTTCTACGACGACAACGGCATCAGCATCGACGGCCAGGTCGAGCCCTGGTACGTCGACGACGCGGCCAAGCGCTTCGAGGCCTACCGCTGGAACGTGATCGGCCCGATCGACGGCCACGACGTCGACGCGGTCGACGCCGCCATCGCCGAGGCCAAGCGCAGCACCGACAAGCCCAGCATCGTCATCTGCAAGACCACCATCGGCAAGGGCGCGCCCACCCGCGGCGGCACCGCCAAGGCCCACGGCGAGGCGCTGGGCGTCGAGGAAATCCAGCGCACCCGCGATGCGCTGGGCTGGGTCCACGAGCCCTTCGTCGTGCCCGAGGCCGCCTACGAGCAGTGGGACGCGCGCGTCGCCGGCGCCAATGTGGAAGCGCAGTGGAACGAGCGTCTCGCCGCCTACCGCGCCGCCCATCCCGAGCTCGCTGCCGAGTTCGTGCGCCGCGCCCAGGGCGAGCTCCCCAAGGACTTCGCCCAGATGGCCGCCCAGGCCGCCGCGGCGGCGCACGGCAAGGCCGAGACGGTGGCCAGCCGCAAGGCCAGCCAGATCGCGCTCGAGGCATTCACCAAGTTCATGCCCGAGATGCTGGGCGGCTCGGCCGACCTGACCGGCTCCAATCTCACCAACACCAGCTCGACGCCGGCGCTGCGCTTCGACGAGAGCGGCGAGTCCAACGGCGGGCGCCACATCAACTACGGCGTGCGCGAGTTCGGCATGGCCGCGGTGATGAACGGCATCGCGCTGCATGGCGGCTACATCCCCTACGGCGGCACCTTCCTCACCTTCAGCGACTACAGCCGCAACGCCATCCGCATGGCGGCGCTGATGAAGACGCGAGTGATCCACGTCTTCACCCACGACAGCATCGGCCTCGGCGAGGACGGTCCGACCCACCAGTCGATCGAGCATGCGGCGGCGCTGCGGCTGATCCCGGGGCTGGACGTCTGGCGCCCGGCCGACACCGCGGAGACGGCGGTCGCGTGGGGGCGTGCGCTGGCCAGCGCCAACCGGCCGAGCGCGCTGCTGCTGTCGCGCCAGAACCTCCCCTACGCGCCCAAGGCGGGCCTGGACGACATCGCGCGCGGCGGCTACGTGCTGGCCGAGCCTGCCGAGGTCGGGCTGAAGAAGAAGCCGCAGGCGGTCATCATCGCCACCGGCTCCGAGGTGCAGCTCGCGCTGCACGCGCAGCAGCAGCTGGCGGTGCACGGCGTCGCGGTGCGCGTGGTGTCGATGCCGTCGACGACGGTGTTCGATCGCCAGGACGCGGCCTACAAGCGCCAGGTGCTCCCGGCCGGCCTGCCGCGCGTCGCGGTCGAGGCGGGCGTCACCGACGGCTGGTGGAAGTACGGCTGCGCCGCGGTGGTGGGCATCGACACCTACGGCGAGTCGGCCCCGGCGGGGGTGCTGTTCAAGCACTTCCACTTCACCGCCGACAACGTCGCGGCCACCGTGCTGAAGGCGCTGCGCGGATGAGCCTGGCGCGGCGCCCGTGGCCGGCCGCCGCGCTTGCCGGCGCGGCGCTCGCCGGCTGCAGCGTGTTCGCGCCGGCGCCTCCGGCCCCGCCGCCGCCCTCGCCGTTCGACGCCTGCAGCGCCGTCGCCGACAGCCTCAGCGCGGCGGTGCCGCCGGGCGAGTCCCTGGCCGAGCTGCAGGCACGCGGCGTGCGGGTTCGCACGCCGCTCAGCTTTCCGCCCGGCGCCGCGCTGCGCCCGCCGCAGCCCAGCGGCGCCGCGGTGCGGCTCATGATCGGCCCCGACGGCACCGTGGTGCCGGGCTCGCCCAAGGTGCTCAAGAGCATCGGCGAGACGCAGATCGCCAGCGCCATGGAGGGCGCGGTCCTGTCCATGAGCTTCGACTTCGACGCCGGCGCGCGGCCGTCGGCGCCGGTTCCCTTCACTGCCGTGTACGCGGCGTGCGTGAGGTCATGAGGCACTTGAAACCGCCTCGTACCCAAGCGACGCGACAATGTCGCCGGCCGCTGCCGCCCCTCGATTGACGCAACCAGGAGACCTGTCCATGACCATCAAAGTCGCCATCAACGGCTACGGCCGCATCGGCCGCAACATCCTCCGCGCCCACTACGAGGGCGGCAAGAAGCACGACATCCAGATCGTCGCGATCAACGACCTCGGCAAGCCCGAGACCAACGCCCACCTCACCAAGTACGACACCGTGCACGGACCGTTCAACGGGACGGTGGCGGTCGACGGGGACTCGATGGTCGTCAACGGCGACAAGATCCGCGTGCTGGCGGTGCGCAACCCGGCCGAGCTGCCCTGGAAGGACCTGGGCGTCGACGTGGTGATGGAGTGCACGGGCCTGTTCACCTCGAAGGAAAAGGCCTCGGCCCACCTGGCCGGCGGCGCCAGGAAGGTGATCATTTCGGCGCCGGGCGGCAAGGACGTCGACGGCACCATCGTGTTCGGCGTCAACCACCAGACGCTCAAGGCGTCGGACACTGTCATCTCCAACGCCTCGTGCACCACCAACTGCCTCGCGCCGCTGGTCAAGCCGTTGCACGACAAGCTGGGCGTCGAGTCGGGCCTGATGACGACGATCCACTCGTACACCAACGACCAGGTGCTGACCGACGTCTACCACGAGGACCTGCGGCGCGCCCGCTCGGCCACCCAGTCGATGATCCCGACCAAGACCGGCGCCGCCGCCGCGATGGGCCTGGTGGTGCCCGAGCTCAACGGCAAGCTCGACGGCTTCTCCATCCGCGTGCCGACGATCAACGTGTCGGTCGTCGACCTCAGCTTCATCTCGAAGAAGCCGACCACGGTCGACGAGGTCAACGCGATCCTGAAGGCCGCGAGCGAAGGCGCGCTCAAGGGCATCCTCGGCTACAGCACCGAGCCGCTGGTGTCGGTGGACTTCAACCACAACCCGCTGTCGAGCGTCTTCGACGCGACGCAGACGCGCGTGTCGGCCGACGGCAAGCTGGTGAAGGTGCTCAGCTGGTACGACAACGAGTGGGGTTTCTCCAACCGCATGCTCGACACCACCGTCGCGCTGGTCAACGCGAAGTAAGCCGCCCATCCGGATTGTGCAGGGGGCGATGTCCGCGAGGGCATCGCCCCCTTGTCGTTGTGACATCCCGCACGCCCGGGGTGGATGCAACACTCCTTTACCGCCATGTGTCCGCCCCGACACCCGGGCGCGCGGACCCCCCACCTACACTGCGGCCATGCCGCACATCGCCCCGCCCGAGTCGGCGGCGGGCCCTTCGGCGACGTTGTGGCGTGAGCCCGTCCCCTCAATTCCGCGGAGATTGCGTCCGATGCGCCACCCCTTGTTGACCCTTGCCGCCCTCGGCGCCTTGCTGGCCCCGCTGACGCTCGCCACGCCGCTGGCGCAAGCGGCCACCGACACCCCCGCCACGACGCGCGGCGAAGCCGCACGGGCGCGCGTCATCGTGCAGTTCAAGGCCAGCGCTTCGCTCATGCATGCGCTGTCGGCCGGCGGCACGCGCGGGGCGCAGCATGCCGCGGCGCTGTCGCAGCGCACCGGCCTCAAGCTGGTCGACGGGCATCCGATCGGCGATCGCGCGCAGGTGGTGTTCGCCGATGGCATGAGCTCGTCGGCGCTGGCCGCACGACTGTCGCAAGACAGCGAGATCGAGTTCGCCGAGCCGGACCAGCGGCGTCGCATCAGCGCCGTGCCCAACGATCCGCTGTACCCGGGCGCGCAACCCACCGCCACGCCAACCGTCGGCCAGTGGTACCTGCGGGCGCCCAACGCCACGACGGTCTCGGCGATCAACGCCGAGGCGGCCTGGAACACGACCATGGGCACCAGCAGCGTGGTCGTCGCGGTGCTCGACACCGGTGTGCGCTTCGACCATCCCGATCTCGAAGGCAAGCTCTACCCGGGCTATGACTTCATCGCCGACGTGAAGACGGCCAACGACGGCACCGGCCGCGACGCCGATCCGTCCGACCCGGGCGACTGGGTCACCCAGGCCGAGGTCGACACCGATCCCGCGTTCAAGGACTGCGCCGATTCCGTCGCCAGCAGCTCCTGGCACGGCACGCAGGTCGCGGGCCTGGTCGGCGCGGCCACCCACAACAGCGTCGGCATGGCGTCGGTGGGCCGCAACGTGATGGTGCTGCCGGTGCGCGTGCTCGGCAAATGCGGCGGCTTCGACTCCGACATCACGCAGGCCATGCTGTGGGCCGCGGGGCTGTCGAGTTCGCCGGTCGTGAATCCGCATCCGGCCAAGGTGATCAACCTCAGCCTGGGCTCGCAGGGCGCTTGCACGGCGATGTACCAGAACGTCGTCGACCAGCTGACCAACGCCGGCGTGACCGTCGTTGCCTCGGCCGGCAACGACGAGGGCCTGGCCGTCAACGCGCCGGCCAACTGCACCGGCGTGATCGGGGTGGCGGGCGTGCGCCACACCGGCACCAAGGTCGGCTTCTCGAGCATCGGGCCGCAGGTGACGATCAGCGCGCCCGGGGGCAATTGCGTCAACACCATGGGCGCATGCCTGTTTCCGCTTCTCACCACCGACAACCTCGGCGCCACCGGTCCCGGCACCAACAGCTACAGCACCAGCTTCCGCAGCTCGCTGGGCACCAGCTTCTCGTCGCCGCTGGTGGCGGGCACCATCGGGTTGATGCTGTCGGTGAACCCGGCGCTCACACCCGCGCAGATCCGGAGCACCCTGCAATCCAGCGCCCGGCCGTTCCCGGCTCCGGCCGGCGTGGCGGTGTGCCATGCGCCGAACACCAGCCCGCAGGACGAATGCGCCTGCACCACCAGCACCTGCGGCGCGGGGCTGCTCGACACCCGCGCTGCGGTGGCGGCCGTCGCGCCGGCGCAAGCGCCGTTCGTCCCGTTCAGCGCTTCCACGGCCAATCCGGCCGTGGGGACGTCGGTCGCCCTCGACGGCTCACTGGCCACGGTGGCGGCAGGGTCGGGCATCTATGCCTGGACGATCACCGAAGGCGCCTCACTGGCCAGCTTCAGCAGCGCGACCAACGCAAGCACCGCCACGCTGGTCGCCAACGCGGCCGGCCCGGTGACCGTCACGCTCACTGTCACCGACACCCTCGGCGTGGCGAGCTCGGCCAGCACCCGCATGACGATCGGCGCGGTGAGCGCGCCCAGCCCGACACCTACGCCAACGCCGGCACCCGACTCGGGTGGCGGTGGCGCGCTGGGCCTTCACTGGCTCCTGCTGCTGGCCCTCGCGACAGCGGCCGTCGCGCGCCGACGCGCAGCCTGATCCCCGTAGCCCGGGTGCAACCCGGGACCCCGGATTGCACCCGGGCCGCGAGATCGATCAAGACGGACGCGGGCAGGGCATGAAGCCCTTGCCCAGCGCGTCGAGCTTCAGCCCGGCGACCTTCGTCGCCAGGTCGGGATCGGCCCGGTCCACGCGCAGCATGTGCAAGGTGGCCCCACGCGCCAGCTCCACCACCCGCGCGCTCTGCACGCCGCGGCGCGCCATGTCGGCCAGCGCCGCGTCGGCATCGACGCGCTCGCCGAAGCGCCCCAGCGCCAGGCCCGGCTCCAGGTCGGGCGCGTTGTGCAGCGGCTCGAAATGCACCCGCAGGCGCTCCAGCTCCTGCTCCTTCTTGAGCTGCGCGTCGCGGTTGGTGAAGCGGCCGATGTAGACCAGCCAGGCGGAAGGCCGCTCGGTGGTCGTGCGAGTCCAGCTGCCGCTGGGCAGCGTGGCGGCCAGCGCGGTTTCGGCGGCGGCGATGCCGGCGGCGTCGAAGGGACCGGCCTCCAGGCAGCTCAGGCGCGATTCCGCCGCGCTGGCCGCGGCGGCGACCGCCTGCGGGGTGAGGATGCGCACTGTCTCGGGCCGCACCTGCTGCTGCAGGCGCTCGGGCTCGCGGTCGCCGCGGGCGCGCACGCCCATCACGTCGTCGAGCCAGCCGCGCGACCAGCCGAGGAATGCCAAGTTGGCCAGCAGCAGCAGGGCGACCAGCGCCCTCAGCACGGCGCCTCCCGGCTGCCCTGCTGGAGCCGGACCGACACCTCACCGCTGCTGATGGCGAGCACCTGGCCGTCGCTGGTGCGCACCAGCAGCGACCCATCGGGCGCCAGCCCCTCGACACAGCCCTCGCGCGCATCGGGATGGGTGGTGTGCACGGCGCGCCCGCGCAGGATGTCGCGCCGCGCGAAGCCGGCGGCGAAGGCGGCGAAGCCCTCGCGTTCGAACAGGCGCAGGCCGTCGACCAGCGGCTTGGCGATGCGCCCGAGCACCTGCGGTGCGGTGGCGTGGGGGTCGATCTCCTGGACGCAGGCGTAGCCGGTGGCGGTGTCGGCGGTGGACGACATGGGCAGTACGTTCAGGCCGATGCCGATCACCGCGAGCCGGCGCGCGCCCGCGGCGACGGTCTCGATCAGGATGCCGCCCAGCTTGCGGCCGTTGCAGTCGCTGTCCATCAGCCACAGGTCGTTCGGCCACTTGACGCCGATGGCCGGGGGGCGCTCGGCGGGGGGGTCGAGCGCGTCGGCAAGCGACACGCCCACGGCGAGCGACAGGCCGGCCCAATCCTTGGGCGCCAGCGGCAGGGCGAGCGAGAAGGTGAGCGATGCGCCCGGCGCGGCCTGCCACAGGCGGCCCTGGCGGCCGCGGCCGTGGGTCTGGTGCTCGGCCACGAGCAGGCACGGCTGCAGGTCGGCGGCGCGGCGGCCGAAGGCGCTGCTCTCGACGCTGCGCCGCACCTGGGCCAGGTCGCCCTCCTCGGCCGACGGCGCGACGATGCGGGCGCGCTCGAGCAGCGCGGTGTTGGTCGAGCCGATGCGCGCCACCACCTCGACGCTCAGGCCCGGCAGCTGCGGCGTGAGCTGCTCCCAGAGGGCTTCGGCGCCCCAGCGAAGCGGGTGGTCAGGCATGGCGTCGGGTCACGGGGTCCTAGCGCTTGGGAGCCAGCATGGTGCCGCGGCAGCGGCGCGAGCCGCAGCGGCACTCGTACTGCTTCTTCAGCTTGGGCGTGTAGCGCTCGTCGATGACGAGGCCGTAGTCGTAGAAAAGTTCCTCGCCCGGCTTGAGCGGGCGCAGCGACTTGATGAACACGCGGCCGTCGGTCTCGTCGGCCTCGCAGTTGGGCTCGCAGGCGTGGTTGATCCAGCGCGCCGCGTTGCCGCCGTACTTGGCGTCGATGACGTTCTTGTCGTCGATGTGGAAGTAGAAGGTGTGGTTCGGGTCCTTCGGGTCGTGCGGGTGGCGCCGAAGGGCCTCGGGCCAGCTGATCACCTCGCCCTTGTATTCGATGATGACTTCCCCACGTGGAATGGGCGCCAGCGCGAACACGCCCTTGCCGTGCACCCCCGAGCGGCGGACCTGGATGCGCCGGCCGTTCGCCTGGGCGGGGGGTTTGCGGGGGGTCTTGGCAGCACTCGCTTGCGTCATCGACTTCTTTGGGTACATTGAATTTGTGGGCGCGCGCGCGTGTACGTGCGTGCGCGAGAAGCCCGGATTGTATTGATGCCTGCGGCGCGGCGAATGCCGCGCCGAAACAAACACCCCATGAGCAAGACCCTCATCATTGCCGAGAAGCCATCCGTCGCGCAGGACATCGTGCGCGCACTGACCAGCACGGCCGGGAAGTTCGAGAAACATCCCGAGTACTTCGAAAGCGATCGCTACATCGTCACCTCGGCCGTTGGCCACCTGGTCGAGATCAAGGCGCCCGAGGAATACGACGTCAAGCGCGGCAAGTGGAGCTTCGCCCACCTGCCGGTCATCCCCCCGCACTTCGACCTGGCCCCCATCGACAAGGCCAAGACGCGGCTCAACGCGGTGGTCAAGCTGGTCAAGCGCAAGGACGTCACCGACCTCATCAACGCCTGCGACGCGGGCCGCGAGGGCGAGCTGATCTTCCGCCTGATCGTGCAGTACGCGGGCATCGAGAAGAAGGGCCACGCCAAGCCGATCAAGCGCCTGTGGCTGCAGAGCATGACGCCGCAGGCCATCCGCGACGGCTTCGACCAGTTGCGCAGCGACGAGGAGCTGCTGGGCCTGTCGAACGCCGCGCGCAGCCGCAGCGAGGCCGACTGGCTGGTCGGCATCAACGGCACCCGCGCCATGACGGCCTTCAACTCGCGCGACGGCGGCTTCTTCCTCACCACCGTCGGGCGCGTGCAGACGCCCACCTTGTCGATCGTCGTCGAGCGCGAGGAGAAGATCCGCAAGCACGTGGCGCGCGACTACTGGGAGATCAAGGCCAGCTTCGATGCGCAGGCCGGCCAGTACGACGGCAAGTGGTTCGACCCCAAGTGGAAGAAGAACCCCGACGACCCCGAGCAGCGCGCCGACCGCGTCTGGACCGAGGCCGACGCGCAGGCCATCGCGCAGGCGGTGCGCGGCCAGCCGGCCAGCGTCACCGAGGAGGCCAAGCCCAGCTCGCAGAGCGCGCCGGCGCTGTACGACCTGACCAGCCTGCAGCGCGAGGCCAACTCGCGCTTCGGCTTCTCGGCCAAGACCACGCTGTCGATCGCGCAAGCCCTGTACGAGAAGCACAAGGTGCTCACCTACCCCCGTACCGACAGCAAGCACCTGCCCGAGGACTACGTGAGCGTGGCGAAGCAGACCATGCAGATGCTCGCCGCCGAAGACCTGCCGGGCCCCCTGCGCCCGCTCGCCGGGCACGCGAAGAAGGCGCTCGCCGAGGGCTACGTCAAGCCCAACAAGAAGATCTTCGACAACGCCAAGGTGTCGGACCACTTCGCCATCATCCCGACCCTGCAGGCGCCCAAGAGCCTGTCGGAGATCGAGGCCAAGCTCTACGACATGGTGGTCAAGCGCTTCCTGGCGGTGTTCTATCCGCCGGCCGAGTTCATGGTCACCACCCGCGTGTCCACGGTGAACGCCGGCGCGCAAAGCCACAGCTTCCAGACCAACGGCAAGGTCATGGTCAAGCCGGGCTGGCTGGCGGTCTACGGGCGCGAGGCCCAGGAAGACGACGCCAGCCTGGTGCCGGTGCAGCCCGGCGAGATGGTGCGGGTGGAAGGCGTCGACGTGAACGCCCTCAAGACCAAGCCTCCGGCGCGCTACACCGAGGCGACGCTGCTGTCGGCCATGGAAAGCGCGGGCAAGCTGATCGACGACGACGAGCTGCGCGAGGCCATGCAGGAGAAGGGCCTGGGCACGCCGGCCACGCGCGCCGCCATCATCGAAGGCCTGCTGATGGAAAAGTACATGCACCGCGAGGGCCGCGAGCTGATCCCCACCGCCAAGGCCTTCCAGCTCATGACCTTGCTGCGCGGCCTGCAGGTCGAGGAGCTCACCAAGCCCGAGCTCACCGGCAACTGGGAGTACCAGCTCGCCGAGATGGAAAAGGGCAAGCTCAGCCGCGAGAAGTTCATGGACGAGATCGCGGCCATGACCCAGCGCATCGTCGCCAAGGCCAAGGAATACGACCGCGACACCATCCCGGGCGACTACGCGACGCTGAAGACGCCCTGCCCGAACTGCGGCGGCGTGGTCAAGGAGAACTACCGCCGCTTCACCTGCACCGGCAAGTCCGGCGACGCCGAAGGCTGCGGCTTCTCCATCAGCAAGATCCCCGGCGGGCGCAGCTTCGAGCTCGACGAGGTCGAGGCCTTTCTCGCCGACAAGAAGATCGGCCCGCTGGAAGGCTTCCGGTCCAAGGCCGGCTGGCCGTTCACGGCCGAGCTCAAGCTGGCCTTCGACGACGAGATCAACAACTGGAAGCTCGAGTTCGACTTCGGCGAAGACGCGAGGAAGGAAGGCGAATCCGGCGAGCCGGTCGACTTCTCCGACCAGCAAAGCCTCGGGCACTGCCCGAAGTGCCGCGGCCGCGTGTTCGAGCACGGCACGTCCTATGTCTGCGAGCACTCGGTCGGCGCGCACGTCACCTGCGACTTCAAGAGCGGCAAGATCATCCTGCAGCAGCCGGTGGCGCGCGAGCAGATGAGCAAGCTGCTGGCCGAGGGCAAGACCGACCTGCTGGAGAACTTCGTCTCCAACAAGACGCGGCGCAAGTTCAAGGCGCGCCTGGCCTACGACGCCAAGGAAGGCAAGGTCAGCTTCGAGTTCGAGCCGCGCGCGGCCAAGGCGCCGGCGAAGAAGGCGGCGGCCAAGAAGGCGGCTTGACGGCGTTGACGCCCGCGGCAGTGCGGGCGTAGATTGGCTCTCGTCCGCCGTCCTGCAGGAGCTGACATGAAAGCCGTCGTCCTGTGCCTGCTGCTCACCGCCGGTCTCGCCGGCTGCGCGTCCAAGGCCCCCCGCATCACGCCCGCCTCGGATGTCGATTTCGACAAGATCGCGGCGATCGAGCGCGTCGCGGCGCGCGAAGGGGTCCAGGTCATCTGGGTGAACAGGCCGCGCAAGGCGACGCCGTAGCCCGGGTGCAACCGGGGACGCTCCAGGCGCCGCATACCCCCGGTTGCACCCGGGCTACAGGCGGCGGTGCTCCAAGGCCGGCAGTTGGGTGCGTACCGAGCTGATCCGCGCCCGCTGCATCTCGGCCATCACCACGCCTTCACCCTCGGGCAGCACGCCCAACACCTCGCCCCAGGGGTCGACGATCATGCTGTGGCCCCAGGTTCGCCGTCCGGTCTCGTGCACGCCGCCCTGGGCCGCTGCGATCACATAGCACTGGTTCTCGACCGCGCGGGCGCGCAGCAGCAGCTCCCAGTGCGCGCGGCCGGTGGTGTAGGTGAAGGCGGCCGGCACCGCGAGCAGGTCGCAAGGCGGCTGGCCGGGCGCGAAGCTGAGCGCGCGGTACAGCTCCGGAAAGCGCAGGTCGTAGCACACGCTCAGGCCGACGCGCCAGCCGTCGGCGTCGAGCGCGACCGGCGCGTCGCCGGCGCGCAGCACCCGGCCCTCGTCGTAGCGCTCGCGGCCGTTGTCGTAGCGGAACAGGTGCATCTTGTCGTAGCGCGCGGCGAGCCGGCCGTCGGGCGCAAAGACGCAGCTCGCGTTGAGGGCGACCTCCGGATGGCCGTCGACGCGGATCGGCAAGGTGCCGCCGATGACCCACACCGCGTGCGCCCGTGCCGCCTCGGCCAGCGCGGCCTGGATGGGACCGTCGCCGGGCGCCTCGGCGATCGTCAGCTTGTCGCGGTCGTCGGCGCCCATGAAGCAGAAGTACTCGGGCAGCGCCACCAGCCGCGCGCCCTGGCCGGCGGCATCGCCGATGAGCCGGCGCGCGGCCGCGAGGTTGCGCTCGATGCTGGGCGTGGCCACCGTCTGCAGGGCGGCGATCTTCAGGGTGTCAGCGCTTGCCGGCATCGCCCGATGATGCGCCATTGGCCTCGCCCGTGGGCTGGCCGGGGCTTCGCTGGACCCGCTCGACCTTGGGATCGCTCCAGGGCCCGGTGACGCGGAATTCGCGCGTGCCGGCCTGGGTGAGCGGCTTGCGCAGGAAGACCTGGGCCAGGAAGCTGCCCAGCCCGATCGCCGGGTTGATCACCGCATAGGCGAGCGAGGCGGTGCCGGCGTTGATCTCGGGCACGACGACCACGCGCAGGTCCTGCGTCTCGTGCTCGATGTCGGCGCTGCCTTCCATCAGCACCGCGGCCTGAACGCCGCGCATGCGCAGGTTGTTGGTGTGCGCCACGCCCTGCTGGATGCTCAGGTCGCCGGCGACGCTGTCGAAGGCGAAGCCCTCCTGGAACAGGTCGCGGAAATCGAGCGCCAGCCGGCGCGGCAGCGACTGCAGGCTCAGCACGCTCAGCAGCCGCGCCGCGCCCGGCTGCACCTTGAGGAACTGGCCCGACTCGATGGCGATGTTGACCTGGCCGGACAGGCTGGCGAAGTCGATGGCCAGCGGCGAGCCCATCCAGGCGACCTGCCCGGACAGGTTGCCCTTGCCGCCGCGCACCGTGCGGCCCATGCCCAGCCGCTCGAGGAAGGCACCGCTGTCGGTCAGGTCGAGCTTGAAGTTGAGCTGGGCGCGCCGCCGCGCCCCGCTGCTGGCGGGCGACCATTGGCCGTTGGCGACGAAGCGGGCCTCGGGCACCGTCATCGCGAGGCGGTTCAGCCGCCATTCGCGCGCGCCCTCGACGAAGCGATTGACGGCGTCGATCTCGACACGCCCGAGGCGCTTGCCACGCAGCTCCAGGTCGTCGACGACGATGTCCAGCGCAGGCACGGCAGAGGGCTGCTGGTCGAGCAGGCTCTCCACGCCCTCGGCATCGCTCTTGGGCAGCGACAGCCGCGACAGCCGCGCGTACACGCGACCGGCGCCGCCGGTGCGCCGTGCCGGTCGGTACTCGACATAGCCGTTGAGCTGCTCGGCGTCGAGATTGGCGCGCCACAGGCCGTCGTCCTGCGACACGCCCGCGACGACCTTGGTGAGCTTGCGCGAGCCGGTGACGAGCTCTTGCGCATGCACCGCGATGCTGGTGGGCGCATAGCCGCCGCCGTCGGCGCCGGGCGGCCCGGCCGGCCCGGCCGGGCCGCCGAACGCGCGGCTGCCGACGGCTTCCCAGGCGTCGAGGTCGAGATGGCCCATGTTGACGAGCGCCGAGACGCCCGAGGCGGGCAGCGTGGCCGGCTCCATCACGCCGATCGCCCCGCGCAGCACGCGCGGCGCCTCGCCGGAAAGGTCGCGCACGAACTGCGCGTTGACCACGTTGCCGATGTCCAGCCGCAACGTGTCGCGCGGCGCCTGGCCGGCGGCCAGCGAATCAGGGGCGAGCGTGCTGGCGTAGCGCAGGGGCAGGGCCTGCTCGGCGGTCTTGCGCAGCGGCGCCGGCAGCTCCGAGGCCATGCCCACCAGGCTGCTGGTGATGCTCATCTCCGGGTGGCCGCGCACATAGCCCAGCGTGACGCGGTAGGGCGCCTGGCCGCCGAAGGACGTGGCCAGGCGCGACAGCGGGCCGATCTCCGGCGAGCGGCGCAGGCCGTCGGCGGTTGCCACGCCCTGGCCGGTGAAGCGCACCGCGCCGTCGGGCTGGCTGCCGCCGTCGAAGGTGGCGTCGCCGCCGAGCAGCCGCGCCGCGCCGCCGCTGACGCTGAAGCCCTTGTGGGTGAAGGCCACGCGTGCCCGGGCGGCGCCCAGCAGCGGCGTGTCGGGCGCGAGGCGGACGTCGTTGCCCGCCAGCGTCACGCTGCCGTTGACGGTCGAGGTGCCGACATCGGTGAGCGGGATGGCCAGCGCCAGGCGCAGGTCGGCCGCACCGCTGGCGCTGGCCTGGCCCAGGGCGTTGCCGGTCCAGGCGCCCACTGGCGAGGCCTTCACGTAGCGCAGCATGTCGGCCAGCGGGCCGCGCGCACTGCCCTCGAGGGCCAGCACCGGCTTGTCGGCCAGGGTGCGGATGCCGCCGTTGACCCGGCTCAGCTCGACGCCGTAGACGCGCGCCTGGGCGTTGCGGATCTCCATGGTCGCGCGGTCGAAGACGAGCTCGCCCTTGACCTTGGCGAAGGCCGGCCACGGCGACTCCTGGGCCGGCTGCGGGCCGCTCGCCGGCGTGCCCGGGACGTAGGCGAAGTCCACGTCTTCCACCTGGCCGGCGATGCGGAACTCGCCGTCCTTGGGGTTGCGCAGGCGATGGAAGGGAAAGTCCCACAGGTCGCCCTTCACGCGCACCGTCATCGCGTTGACGCTGCCGCCGCGCACCGCCCGCGACACGTAGGAGCGGGTGTCTTCGGGGATGCCCAGCGGCAGGTAGCGCGCCACGCGGGCGGCGACGCCGTGGCTGAGCTTGCCGTTGAGCTCGAGCTGTCCCGGGTAGCGGCCGCCGCGGGCCACGCCGCGGCCGGGGCCGGTGGACCAGCTGCCGGCGAGCTCGCCTTGCGCGTCGGCGTTGGCGAAGCGCACGTCCTTCACCTGCAGCATGACGCGCGACGGCGCATCGGGGGATTTCGCCGGCTCGATGCGCCACTGCAGCGAGCCGCTGAGCTGGTCCAGCGGCACCAGCGGGTCCTGGAAGACGCCGGGAAACTCGAGCGCGCCGCTGGCGATGGTGAGGCGCGCATCGCCGCCTTTCTCGGTCGCGTTGAGCGCAATGGTCGCGTTGCGCAGGCCCGGCCGGCCCACGGCGTTCGGCTCGGACGAGGCCTTGGCGGCGAGCGACAGCCCGCTCAGCATCGCCTTGACCTGGTAGCCCTGCGGCGCATCCAGCGGGCCGCGCCAGCTCGCGCCCAGGTCGGTGACCACGCCTTGGGGCGCCAGCTCGGTCAGCAGCTTGCGCACCGCGTCGCCCAGGGGCACGCGCGACGCCACCTGGGCGATCAGCGCGAGGTCCAGGCGCTGGGCGCTGAACTCGCCGCCGGAAGGGGGCTCGCCCTCGCGCTGGCGCCACGCGAGCGCGAGGTCGCTGCGCGGCCAGCGGATGCCGTCGCCGGTGACGAAGCCGAACTGGGTCGCGGTGAGCTGCCAGCCTTCATCGCTGCGCGAGGCGGCGAGCCGGCCTTCGATCTGCGCGAGCGACAAGGGCTCGACGTTCTGCGCCAGCCGCAGGGAGACTTCGCGCAGCGCCAGGTCGACGGTGGCGCCCTGGGGCTTGCCGTCGCGCATGTCCAGCCAGGCGCGCAGCGAGCCGTCGCCCTCGCTCAGCTCGAACGGCAGGGCGACGTGGCGGCGCAGCTGGCGCACGTCGGCGCGCGGCAGGTCGGCGTGCATGGTGCCGCTCCAGTGCCGCCAGTCGCCGGCCTCGCGCAGCAGCGACTGGGAGAAGCGACCCTGCAGCGAGAAGCGGTCGCCCCAGTCGGCCGGCGGCGTGGCGTCCAGGCGCAGCTCGTGGCGGCGCAGGCCGTTGCGCACCACGAGCTGCACGTCGGCCAGCGACAGCGGCGGCGAGCCATGCTGCTCGTCGGTCCAGCGCAGCGAGCCGCCGCGGATCACGAACTCCGGCTGGCGGAAGAACCAGTTGGCGGCGCCGCGGTCGCCGGTATCGGGGCCGCCGAATTCGAGGCCGGCGACGAACACGCGGCCGCTCGCATCGCGCCGCACCTCCAGGTGGGCGCCGTCGATCAGCAACTGCTCCAGGCGCAGCTCGAGGGCGAACAGCGAGCGCGGCGACAGCGCGGCCACCACGCGCGGCAGCTCCAGCGCCGGGCGCTGCTCGCGGTCGCGCAGGACCACGTCCTTGAGCTCCAGCGTGGGCATCCAGCCCGACGAGCGCACGCTGATGTTGCCAATTCCCACCGGAACCCCGAGCGCCTTGCTGGCCCGCTCGGCGATCTGGGGACGCCACTCGTCGATGTGCGGCAGAATCCCCCAGTGCAGTGTCAGCCAGGCGACAAGCAATAAGCTCCACGCCGCGATGACCAGTCCCGCGAGCACCCGCGCCAACCAGCGCAAGCGCGCCATCATCGAGGCGCGAGTGGAGCGCGGCGCTGGTGCAGCGGCAGTGACAGGCGCAACGATGGACATGAACGAGTTGGGGAGCCGGAGATCGGCGAGGCTGTGTGCGGTGCGACACCGCAGTGGGATTCTGCGTTCCCCCGGGGGACCTGATTCCCCTTCAGGTCCCGGCGCGGCGGCAATCTAGCACAGACCCCCCGCGAGACCCATGGGTTCCCTGCCTGACATCCCGTTGCCCGACTCCCCGGAGCAGGACCCTGCCCCGACCCCCGTCCAAGCCGACCACAGCCGCTTCGTTCAGCGCGTGCGCCGCCGCTACGCGAACGAGCTTTCGCTGCTGCCGCCGGGCCTGCCCCGGCGCGAAGCCGTCGGCGCGCTGATCGAGCGCCTGGGTGCCGACGGCCGGCCGCTGGCCAGTGCGATGCGCGTGGCCCGCCAGCTCGTTCTGGAGCGCCTCGCGGTGCTCGACATCGAGCAGGACGCGGCGATGGAAGACATCACGCTGGCGATGACCGAGCTGGCCGAGACCACGCTGGATCTCGCGCTGGCCGAAGCCCGCGCCGCCCTCGACGCGCGCTTCGGCGAGCCGCTGAACGACGCCGGCCAGCGCATCGACTTCTGGGTCGTCGGCATGGGCAAGCTGGGCGCGCGCGAGCTCAACGTGTCGTCCGACATCGACCTGGTCTACGTCTACGAGGAAGACGGCCAGACCCGCGGGCCGCAGCAGGTCACCGCGCACGAGTACTTCTCGCAGCTCGCGCGTGCGCTGTACGCCCTCATCGGCGACAGCACCGACGACGGCTTCGTGTTCCGCGTCGACCTCGCGCTGCGGCCCAACGGCAAGTCGGGCCCGCCGGTGGTGAGCCTGGCCATGCTCGAGGAATACCTGCAGGTGCAAGGCCGCGAGTGGGAGCGCTTCGCGTGGCTCAAGAGCCGGGTGGTCGCGCCGCGCGAGAGCGTGCGCAACGGGCGCGCGCTCGCGCTGCGCTCGACCGTCACCGCCTTCGTCTATCGGCGCTACCTCGACTACGGCGTGTTCGAGGGCCTGCGCCAGCTGCATCGCAAGGTGCGCGACGAAGCCCAGCGCCGCGCCGCCGGACGGCCCGAGCGCGCCAACGACGTCAAGCTCTCGCGCGGCGGCATCCGCGAGATCGAGTTCATCGTGCAGCTGCTGCTGGTGGTGCGCGGCGGGCAGTTCCCCGAGATCCGCACCCGCTCCACGCTGAAGGCGCTCGACAAGCTCGCCGCGGGCGGACTGATGAAGCCCGACAGCGCGCGCCGCCTCGCCGAGGCCTACACCTTCCTGCGCCGCATCGAGCACCGCATCCAGTTCCTCGACGACCAGCAGACCCACCTGCTGCCCACCGGCGACGGCGACCTGGCCTGGATCGCGCGCAGCATGGGCCTGTCGTGCAATGCCGATGCCTGCGAGCTGCTCGACACGCTGTGCAGCACGCGCGAGGTGGTCGCGACCGAATTCGACGCCCTGCTGCACGACGGACAGGCGCCGCAGCGCCATGCCGGCAACGGCGGCTGTCGCAGCTGCGGACCGGTGCCGCAGCCGGTCGACAGCGAGGAGTTCATCGAGCGCCTGCCCGCGCCGCTGGCCGAGCGGGTGCGTCGCTGGGCCGCGCAACCGCGCATCCAGGGCCTGCGCGACGACAGCAAGCTGCGCCTGGCCAAGCTCATCAAGCGCGCCGCCCATGCGGTCGACGACGGCCGCTGCCTCATGGACGCGGCCATCCGCTTCGTCGACTGGCTCGAGCCGCTGCTGCGGCGCGAGAGCTACCTCGCGCTGCTGGTCGAGCGGCCCGAGGTCGAGAACCGGCTGCTGCGCCTGCTGGGACTGGCGCGCTGGCCCATTCGCTACCTCATGCTGCACCCCGGCGTGATCGACGAGCTCGCCGACGAGCGGCTGCTGCACGGCCGCTTCGAGCGCGAGGAGTTCATCTTCGACCTCGAGGCGCGCCACCAGGCCTGGGAGCGCTCGGGCCAGGCCGACGAGGAGTCGCTGCTCGACACGCTGCGCCGCGCGCATCACGCCGAGGTCTTCCGCACCCTGGTGCGCGACCTCGAAGGCCACATTACCGTCGAGCAGGTCGCCGACGACCTGTCGGCGCTGGCCGACGCGGTGCTCGAATGCGCGCTGCGCTGGTCCTGGAAGCACCTCAAGCAGCGCCACCGCGACGAGCCGCGCTTCGCCGTCATCGCCTACGGCAAGCTGGGCGGCAAGGAGCTGGGCTACGGCAGCGACCTCGACGTGGTCTTCCTCTACGACGACGAGGACGAGCGCGCGCCCGAGGTGTACGGCGCCTTCGTGCGCAAGCTCATCAACTGGCTCACCCTGCGCACCGCGGCGGGCGAGCTGTTCGACATCGACACCGCGCTGCGACCGAACGGCAATTCGGGCTTGCTGGTGGCGTCGATGCAAAGCTACGAGAAGTACCAGACCGGGCGCGGCAGCAACACCGCGTGGACCTGGGAGCACCAGGCGCTGTCGCGGGCGCGCTTTTGCGCCGGCTGGCCGGAGATCGGGCCGCGCTTCGAGGCGGTTCGCCGCTCGGTGCTGGCAGCGCCGCGCGACCTGGCGGCGCTGCGCGCCGAGGTGCAGGCCATGCGCGAGAAGGTGCGCGCCGCGCATCCGGTGCGAAGCGGCCTGTTCGACGTCAAGCACAGCGCGGGCGGCATGATGGACGTGGAGTTCGCGGTGCAGCTGCTGGTGCTGGCCCACAGCGCGGCGCATCCGGCGCTGCTCGACAACGTCGGCAACATCGCGCTGCTGCAGCGCGCCGAGGCCATGGGGCTGCTGCCGCCGGATGTCGGCGTCGCGGCCGCGAATGCGTATCGCGAGCTGCGTCGCGCGCAGCACCGCGCGCGCCTGGACGAGCAGCCCACGCAGGTCGCGCCCGAGACCCTGCGCGAGCAGCGCGACGCGGTGCTGGCGCTGCAGCGGGCGGTGTTTGGCTGAGAGCGCGCGGGCCTGGCTGGCACTCGCGGCGGTGCTGGCGACGGGCGCGCTGGCCGGCACCGGCATCGCGAGCGAGGCTATCGACTGGCAGCCCGCATGGGCCGCCGCCCAACCCTGGCGCGCCTTCAGCGCGGTCTTCGTTCACTACAGCCACCTGCACCTGGCCGCCAACCTCGCCGGCGCCGTGCTGGTCGGTGCGCTGGGTCGCGCCGCGCGCGTGCCGCCGCGCTGCGCGCTGGCCTGGCTCGCCGCCTGGCCGCTGACCCAGCTCGGCTTGCTGCTGCAGCCGCAGCTGCGCCACTACGGCGGGCTGTCGGGCGTGCTGCATGCCGGGGTGGCGGTGGTCGCCGTGCACCTGGTGTCGACCGGACAGGCGCGGCGCATCGGCGTGGCCCTCCTTGCGGGGCTGGTCCTCAAGGTGCTCGGCGAGTCGCCCTGGGACGGACCGCTCGCGCATCCGGCCGGCTGGGACATCGCCGTCGCGCCGCTCGCCCACGCGAGCGGCCTGGTGGCCGGGCTCGCCTGTGCGCTCATCGCCGAGGCGATCGCACACCGCGCCTACCATCGGTCGCCATGACCGATCGCAAGAGCCAGCTCGACACCCTCGCCATCGCCAGCCTCGTCGGCTGCTGTTTTCTCTGGGGCCTGAACCAGGTCGCCGCCAAGGCCGCCTTGCCGGAGGTGCCCGCGCTGCACCAGGCGGCCATCCGCTCGCTCGGCGGGGCGCTGCTGGTGTGGGCGTGGGCGGCGCGACGCGGCATCCGCCTGTTCGAGCGCGACGGCACCGCGCCGGGCGGGCTGCTGGCCGGCGCGTTGTTCGCGGCCGAGTTCGGCTGCATCTTTCTCGGGCTGCAGTTCACCACGGCGTCGCGCATGGTGGTGTTCATCTACCTGTCGCCGTTCGTGGTCGCGCTGGGCATGCCCTTCATCGCGCGATCGGAGCGGCTGTCGATGCTGCAGCTGATCGGCTTGGTCGGCGCGTTCGGCGGCGTTGCCTGGGCCTTCGCCGAAGGCTTCACCCGGCCGGCCGCCGGGCCGCAACAATGGATCGGCGACGCGCTCGGCGTGACCGCCGGCGTGCTGTGGGGTGCGACCACGCTGGCGATCCGCGCCAGCCGGCTGACGTCGGCGGCGGCCGAGAAGACGCTGCTGTACCAGCTCGCGGTGTCGGGCGTGCTGCTTGCCGTCGCGGCTGCAGTGTCGGGGCCCGCGTTGCCGCGCAGCCTGTCGCCGCTGGCCTGGTCCTCGCTGGCCTTCCAGGTGGTGGTGATCGCCTTCGCCAGCTACCTGCTGTGGTTCTGGCTGATGCGCCACTACCCGGCGACGCGACTGGCCTCGTTCACCCTCCTGACGCCGGTGTTCGGCCTGCTGATGGGCGCGTCCTTGCTGGGCGAGCCCGTCTCGCCGCGCCTGCTCACCGCACTGGTCGCGGTGGCCGCGGGCATCGTGCTCGTCAACCGGCCGGTGGCGCGGGTCAGCGCCTGATGCGCCGGACCAGCGAGGTCGTCGAGTAGCCGTCGACGAAGGGCAGGGCGCGCGCCTGACCCCCCCAGCGCCGCACGCTGGCGGTCTCGGCGAGGGTCTCGATGTCGTAGTCGCCGCCCTTCACGTAGATGTCGGGGCGCACCAGCTCGAGCAAGGCGACCGGCGTCGACTCGTCGAACAGCGTCACCAGGCTCACGCTTTCCAGGGCCGCCAGCACGCAGGCGCGGTCGGCTTCGTTGTTGAGCGGGCGGTCCGGGCCTTTGCCCAGGGTGCGCGCCGACGCGTCGCTGTTGAGCCCGATCACCAGGCTCGCGCCGAGCTCGCGCGCTTGCGCGAGGTAGCTGACGTGGCCGCGGTGCAGGATGTCGAACACGCCGTTGGTGAAGACGACCGGCCGCGGCAGCGCGGCGATGCGTGCGGCGAGCTCGTCGCGGGGGCACAGCTTGGCGAGGAAGTCCGGCATGGGCCGATTGTCGCCTGCGCGTCAGCGCCTGCGCCGCGCGGCGGCCTAGACTGACCGCCTTCGCCCTGGAGACAACGATGACCATCACGCTGTGCGGCACCCCGATCTCGAACTACTACAACAAGGTCAAGCTGGTCCTGCTCGAAAAAGGCATTCCCTTCACCGAGGAGCTGGTCCATACCCACAGCACGGACCCGGCGGTGCTCGCCTGCTCGCCGCTGGCCAAGGTGCCGTTCCTGCGCACCGAGCACGGCGCGCTGTGCGAGAGCCAGGTCATGGTCGACTGGATCGAGGCCACGCACCCCGAGCCGCCGCTGCTACCGCGCGACCCGTGGCAGGCCGCCAAGGTGCGCGAGCTCATGACCTACATCGACTGGCACGTCGAGATGACCGCGCGCGAGCTCTACGGTAAGGCCTTCTTCGGCGGCGACATCAGCGAGGGCAATGCGGCGCGGGTGCGCCGGCTGCTGGAGAAGAACCTCGCGGCGTTCGCGCGGCTGGCGCGCTTCGCGCCCTACGTCGCCGGCGATCGCTTCACCGCCGCCGATTGCGCGGCATACGCGAGCCTGCCGCTGGTGTCGCTGGCGACGAAGGCGGTCTACGGCGAGGACCTGCTGGCGGCGGCAGGTGTCGACTGGAAGCCGTACAGCCGGCTGATCGGCGAGCGACCGAGCGCGCAACGCGTCGTCGCCGATCGCAAGGCGGCCATGACGCGCGAGTGACACTAGGCGTCGACGATGGGCGGCAGGCCGGCGTCGGTCACTCCTTGCGCATGGATGTCACGCAGCGCCGATGACAGCACCTGGGTGTCGCAGTAGACGCGCAACGACACGACCCGTCCCCACTTGAGGCGCAGCGCGTGCACGCCCTGGTTGCCCCGCCGGGTGCCGTCGGGAAGGCTGAACCGGTCGCGCCACTCGATCAGGGCGACGGTGTTCCAGGGCATGCCGCGCACCAGCACCGATTCGATGTCGAAGCGCAGGTCAGGGAACACCGCCTTGAGGCGTGCGTACCAAGGCACGATGCTCGCCATGGCGTGGCGCGCGCCGCCCAGGGCATGCTGGCCGAAGAACACATGCTCGACCGGCGCGCCGAATGCCGCCAGCACGGGGGCGTGGTCGCCGCGGTTCAAGGCGTCGAAGGCACGGCGCAGGCGGCGCTCGACGATGCTGCGATAGATCATGCGGGTCCTCCCGATGGGCGAAGCGCTTCGACCTGGGCCCGCAGATGGCGGCGCACGGCGTGCCAGTGCGACGCATCGTCGTGCAGCTGGGCGAGCATCACGGCCCCTTCGATGCCGGCGATGAGCACGCTGGCGAGCTGCTGCGGTTCGGTGCCGGCGCGGATCTCGCCGGCGCGCAGGCCGGCCTCGACGATGCGCACCAGCAGGGTGTGCCAGGCCGACATCGCGGACTGGGCCCGCGCTCGCAAGCCGGCATGGGCATGGTCCGCCTCGATGGCGCTGTTCATGATCGGACAGCCGCCCGGCAGCGGCAGCTCCTGCGGGGCGTCGCCGTAAGCGTCCAGCATCGCGAGCAGCCGGTCGCAGGCGTTGGCGGGGCCGCGGATGGCCTCCAGCAGACGGTCGCGCACCTGGCCGACGGCGTGGTCCAGGGCAGCGTAGGCGAGCGCCTCGCGGCTCTCGAAGTGGCGGTACAGGCCGCCTTTCTGGATGCCGGTGGCGGCGATCACGGCCGACAGCGGCACGGCCAGGAAGCCCTGCCGGTTCATCAGCTCGGCGCTGCGCTGGACGATGTCGGCGCGGGTTCGTTCACCCTTGGTGGCCATGGCGCTGCGTCTCCCGAGAAAAGAGACCGATCGGTATCTTTTCCGATAGTCTAGAGCCGGGGCCGAACGGAAGCAAGCATGAAAAAGCCCGCTCGCGGCGGGCTCGAGGGGCGAGATGAGCCGATGCTCAGGCGGGTTGCGGGCCGGCTTGAGGACCGCCCTTCGCGGCCGCCGCCAGGGCCGCCGTGACTTCCTTGCGGTAGCGGTTGAGCTCTTGCACGCTGACGAAGCTGCGCTCCATCAGCAGGCTCAGGTTGTGCAGGATGCGTTCGACGACCTTGTTCTCCCACACCGAATCGAACTGGATCTGGGTGTCCAGCCAGGCCTCCAGCCAGCTCGGGTCGGGCAGGCGGCTCTGGATGGTGTCGCGCGGGAACAGCTTCTCGTTGACGTGCAGGTTGGTCGGGTGCAGCGCCTGCGCCGTGCGGCGGGCGCTGGCCATCAGCACGCCGACCTTGGCGAAGGCCGCCTTGGCCTCGTCGCCGAACTTCTGCATGGCGCGCTTCATGTACCGCAGGTAGGCGCCGCCGTGGCGGGCTTCGTCGCGCGCCAGGGTTTCGTAGATGGCCTTGATGACCGGCTCGGTGTGCCATTCGGCCGCCCGGCGGTACCAGTGGTTGAGCCGGATTTCGCCGCAAAAATGCAGCATCAGGGTTTCCAGGGCCGGGGCGGGGTCGAATTCGAAGCGGACCTCGTGCAATTCCTGCTCGGTCGGGACCAGATCGGGCCGGAAGCGCCGCAGGTACTCCATCAGCACCAGGGAGTGCTTCTGTTCCTCGAAGAACCAGACGCTCATGAAGGCCGAGAAGTCGCTGTCGTGGCGGTTGTCGCGCAGGAACATCTCGGTGGCCGGCAGGGCCGCCCACTCGGTGATGGCGTTCATCTTGACCGTGCGGGCCTGCTCGTCGGACAGCAGGCTGGGATCGAAACGGTCCCAGGGGATGTCGGTATCCATGCTCCAGCGCACGGCTTCGAGTTGCTTGAAGAGTTCGGGGTAAAGCATGGTGGCCCTTCGATGAACCGCGGAATTCTAGTCGGGCGATGTGACAGACCGGTCAAATCCGCCCGGCGCCCCGCGTTTGCGGACGTGCATTCGTGGCGGTTCGGCCGACTGGGCGACGGGTTGTCATCCCTTACAAAATTGGCCCGTCCGGGGCGACACAAATCGGGCTCGGAACGGAACTCAGCCAAGGGGCGGGCGTCGAAGTGGGCGTGGCGTCACTTCGCTACACCTTTTTTGCGTTGCACAGCCTGCCGGCATCCCCGGCTGAAATCCCGGAGCGGTTCTCCTCCTCCCTCCTCCCTCCCTCCTTCGCTGCGGGGCGCTGTGCAGCCATCTTTATTCCCTCGGCCCGCCATCCGGCGGGCCGATTGCATGGGTGGCGTAGGACGGCGCCGAAGGCCATGTCGGCGCCCAGGTGGCGCCGTAGCCAAGCACCAACCCTTGTCGAACTTTGTTGCGAAACCCGGGTTCCTCCGGGACGTCGAATTCCTTTGCGCGAATCCCAACGTGCAAGGAGAGCGACATGACGAACCGACACACCTTCCGCCTCACCGCCGCCGCTGCCGTGACGGCCCTGGCCGGCTTCAGCGCTCACGCGATCGAAGCGACCCAATGGAACCCGCAGGAGGACCCGGCCTCGACCACCACCGCCGCCTCCTCGTCCGACGCGATGCTTGCGCCGACCGCCTGGACCGTCGGTCGTGGCGAAGCGACCCAGTTCCGCGACGCGATCGCCGTCGACACGGTGGCGACCCGCTCCAGCGTGCGCGACGACCTGCGCCACTCGCGCACCCGCCGGCTGATGAACGACGCGGGCGAGGCGGGGGCGTCCGACGCGGTGCTGGCGCGCCGCACCGAGGTCAATGCCGCCGAGCGGGAGACCCCGGTGGCCACCAGTGAGGATCCGATCGCCGAGCTCGTGGCGTCGCGCACGACCGCCCACCCCTCCCTGTACGCCTTGACGACGGCGACCCACGAACCCCTGCTGCCCACGAATCAGACCCTGCCGCCGCTGCCAGGCGAGCCGCGCGTGGACGAGACCATGATGATCGCCGAGCGACCGCTGGACGACTCGCTGACGGTCGCGATGCGCTGAGGGCTACTTGAGCCAGCCCTTGCGCCGGAAGAAGATGAACGGCGCCGCCACCGAGGCCACCATCAACGCCAGCGCAAACGGATAGCCCAAGGACCAGTCGAGCTCCGGGATCGCCTTGAAGTTCATGCCGTAGATGCTCGCGATGAGCGTCGGCGGCAGCAGTGCGACGCTGGCCACCGAGAAGATCTTGATGATCTTGTTCTGGTTGATGTTGATGAAGCCGACGGTGGCATTCATCAGGAAGTTGATCTTGTCGAACAGGAAGGTCGTGTGGCTGTCCAGCGAGTCGATGTCGCGCAGGATCTGCCGCGCCTCCTCGAACTGCTCGGCGTTGAGCATGCGGCTTCGCATCATGAAGCTGACGGCGCGGCGGGTGTCCATGACGTTGCGGCGGATGCGGCCGTTCAGGTCCTCCTCGCGCGCGATGGCGGCCAGCGCTTCGCCGGCGGTCGCGTCGTTCACGTCCGACGTGAGCACCCGGTTGCTCACCGCCTCCAGGCTGTCGTAGATGCCTTCCAGCGCGTCGGCGCTGTACTCGGCGTCGGCGTCGTACAGCTTGAGCAGCACGTCCTTGGCGTCGTCGATCAGGGCCGGGATGCGGCGCGCGCGCAGCCGCAGCAGGCGAAACACCGGCAGTGCTTCGTCGTGCACCGAGAACAGGATGTTGCGGAACAGGATGAAGGCGACCCGCACGTTGCGCGGGGTCTCGCCGTCGTCGATCAGGAAATCGGAGCGGATGTGCAGCTCGCCGCTGTCTTCCTCGTAGAAACGCGCCGATTCCTCCAGATCGTCGTCGACGGCGTCTTCGGGGATGGTCACGCCGAAATGCTGGGCGATCCAGCCCTTCTCGTCCGGGGTCGGCGCCTCGAGATCGACCCACACCGGCTGCACATGGGCCAGGGCATCGAGGCTTTCGATTTCTTCCTGGAACAAGCGGCCGTTGGCCAGGGTGAAGACATTCAGCATGAGGACTCCAGCGAGACGAACGTGGCCTGCACGTTCGGGCCTGGTGAAACGGGGCAGGCTCGCGACCGTCTCACTCGGCCTCCTGGCTGGAGCGGACGGTCACCGAGGAGGGGCGACGTCCAAGTCGGGGCTCCGGAATGTGGCGACTCGAAATTATGGCATCCGAAATCGACGGTTTTCGGGGCTCGCCGGCGGCCTCGTCCGAGCGGCGTGAACTTTGATGTCACCCGCTTGTCACAGGGTTTGAACCCGTGCACACTGGGTTCAACGACTCCCCCAGTCGATCCTCTCCGACAGCCTTTCGTCCCCCCCGCCCCCCCGGATCCCACCCCCC
>DASUZE010000008.1:0-112788 GCA_036377015.1 Piscinibacter sp.
CCACAGAGCCACCGAGCCACAGAGGAAATTCAGAGTGATTTCATCTCTGTGGCTCGGTGGCTCTGTGGTTCAGACTGCCTTGCCCACACGCCGTTCGTCACGAAGTACCGGACCGAGGTACAGGCATGCACGCCAGAGCAAACGCCTGCGGCCCTGAGGCGCCGTGCGTCGTACACCCACAGCGGTGCGGCGCGCAGCTCTGGCCGAAAGTCATTTGGGAGACACCCTCCTAGGCGCTGAGTACGTTGCATTGGGACGGGGCGCAAGGTGCTTGTAGGTGCTGTATTGCGCTCCACGGGGGCGACCCCGCAGCGGCACTTGGCCTGCACTTACAAGGACGAAGGGGTTAGCAGCTTTTGACCGCTAACCCCTTGCTTTCATTGGTGCCGGTGAAGAGAGTCGAACTCCCGACCTTCGCATTACGAATGCGCTGCTCTACCAACTGAGCTACACCGGCTTGAGCCCATGATTGTATGCGAGGTGGCGGCGGGCCCGGCTGGCAGCCGCTGACGCGGTTTCAGAACGCCTGCTGCGCGGCGTCCGGCTTCGCGCGGCGCAACCGAATTTCGCAGGTCGCGGATCGGAGCCGCGGAGGGTGCGTACGCTGGCGGATGTCGACGCTGAAGGTCCGCCGTTGCGCCAAGTGCACCATCCGACATCTTTCACCGAGCCTTTCCCCGCCGCCCCGGTCGATGCCCATCGGGTCCGCGTCCGCCCCCGGCGTGAGACGAGGCGGGCGACAGCGAGGGAAATGACGCGGCGCGACGCACTGCGATTCATCCGCGACGAGATCGCGCATGAGTTCTCGCTGCTGAACGGCCGCATCTCGTGGTTTGCCTCGTGCCAGGCCTTCCTCATCTCGGCGTTTGCGTTCGCCCTGGGCAATCCGGCGATCAACCATGCCGGGTGGCTGGCTCACTTCGTCCTTCCCTTGCTCGGTGTCACCCTCTGCGCGGCCACGCTGCCCGGCATCACGGGCGCCCATGCCACCATCGGCGCCTGGCTCGAACGCCAGTACCGCCTGCTGCAGGACGAAGAAGCACGGGCGGAGCTGTCGCCCGTCCTGATCGCCCGATTGGTCGAAGCGCCGGGCCTGGACCGCACTCACCGGCGCAGCTTGTGGTTCTCGGCCGCGTTGCCGGGTGTCATCGGCCTGTTCTGGCTGGTGTCGTTCGTGCTGGTCCTCGTCATGCCGATCTCGTTCTGAAGCCGGGACCGGATCACCGCCGCACGGCCTTCCTTGTTCGGCGTCCGCGTTCGCGGAGCATCCCGCCGGCCGTCCATGCTCATCGAGAACAGCGCATTCGAGGCTGCGCTGCAGGCGGCGACCAGCACGACCGCTGCGATGAAAGGGGGCAGGCTCACCGGGGCCTCGCCTTGCGTTGCGGCTGTGCGGCACCTTCCGTCACGGGTGTGGCGTACGAAGCGCCTTCGTGCAGGAGGATGGCCGCGGCGCGGGCGTCCTCGTCGCCGGCATCGAGCACGGCTGCGAGCCACAGCTCCGCGGCGGCGACCGCGGCGCGGTTCACGCCGCGGCCGGGCGCGCGCGGGGAACGGGCAGCCTCCTCGAGAACGCGCAGCCGAAAGCCATCGACCTGATCTTCAGCCCAGGCGGCGAAGGGGCTTGGGTCCCCGGCCCGGACGTTTCTCAGACGGATCGCCACCCGCCGCAGCTCGGCGGGCCGCGACACCCGAACCTCCTCCAGTGCGGCCCGATACCGGTCCACGACCTCGACGTCCGAGCGTGTCCGGATCGCGCGGACGGGCGCGGCCCAAGGGCGTTCGATGCGCGGCTTTCCTTGCCGCCAGGTCGCCAGCCAGGCCTTGAGGCGGCGCAGCGCAGTCGCGAGGAGACCCGGGCGATGCATCGCCGGAAGCGGGCGCGGCCTGCGCAGGGATGGGCGCTGCCCCATCCAATACCGGTTCGGCGCCTGAAGTCGGTTTCCCATGTCGTTTCCTCGCTTCGTCGAAGTCGGTGGCGGCCCGGGCATGCGGCCGCGCGAACCTTAGTGGACGAGCTTGCCCGTGCGTTCCGATGTGCACGACGTGCCGGCGCACAAAAGCGCGCATTTGCGAAGCTTCGCGCGCCATGCAGCCGGTTCGCACGAGCCGCTGCCGCTGCCGCGCCTGTACCTACCCTGCGAGGCACCTTGATGGAGCGCCAGATGAACGTCATCGACCTGATGGCCAGAGAGCATGTGCGGCTGAGCCGCGAGCTGCACCAATGCACCTGCGCGGAAGATCCGTGGCAGGCGCTGTGCCTGGCGCGTGGCGCGCTCGGGCGCACGTGCGCCTACCTGATGGCCATGCAGCGCTGCGTGTTCCCGGCGCTGGTCGCCATCGGAGAGGTGTCGGCCGTGCCGAGCGTTCACTACGAGCGAGTCAAGAGCAGCGCCGCCGAGGCGCTGTTGCGCTCGGGCAGGCACGACACCTCGCTGGTCAGCGCGCTGCAAGCACTGCAGCGGGAGCTCGACGCCTATTTGAGGAGCGAGGGCCGCCTCATGCGCACCACGCTGCGCCGCACGCTCGGCGAGCGCGAGCTGCGCCTGCTGGGCGGCGAACTGCTGATGGAACTGGCCGCCAACCGGCGACCGCAGCCGGCCCGTGCGTCCGCCAAGTCCGGCTCCATGGATGTGATGAAGCTGCTGTGGGCCTGTGCCAGGGCGTGGCTTGTCCGTCGCAGAGAGGCTCGTCTGCAGGCGCTGCCGATACTGCGGCAGGCGGTGGCGCAGAAGGCGCTGCGCTGAACGTTCCCTGTCGGAGATCGGCGCGGGCGTGAGGCTTCGGTTCCGTCTGCACCGCTTCGTGCGACGGGTGTCCATCCCCCGAGCGGTTCGGCACTCTCGGTGTTCACCAACCGGAGGGATCCATGAACCGCCGCCACTTCATTCGAGCCGGGTCGGGCCTGGCATGCGCCGCCATTGCGCCCGCTGTCCACGCGTGGCGTGCCGAACCGATTCTGCTGGGCCAGTCGGCTGCGCTCTCGGGCCCCAGCGCCGCGCTGGGCACGGAGTTCCGCCGCGGCGCGATGCTGGTCTTCGATCGCGTCAACGCGGGCGGCGGGATCGGCGGCCGGCCGATCGAGCTCGTGAGCCTGGACGACGGCTACGAACCCGAGCGTTGCGAGCGCAACACCAGCACGCTGATCGACCGCGGCGCGCTGGCGCTGTTCGGCTATGTCGGCACGCCCACGTCGCTCGCTGCGCTGCCCATGGCCGCGTCGAGCAGGGTCTGCCTGTTCGCTCCGTTCACCGGTGCCGAGGCGCTGCGCGCGCCGTCGAATCGGTATGCGTTCCACATCCGCGGCTCCTACTACGACGAGACGGAGCGGATCGTGCGGCAGCTGGCCACCGTGGGCATTCGCCGCATCGGCGTGTTCCACCAGAACGACAGCTATGGCCGCGCCGGGCTCGAAGGGGTGCTGCGCGGCCTGTCGCCGTTGGGCCTGCAGCCGGTGTGCACCGGCACGGTCGAGCGCAACTCGTCCGATGTGAGCTCCGCGCTCGACGCGATCCTGGCCGGCAAGCCCGACGCCATCATCCAGATCAGCGCCTACCGGTCCTGTGCCGCATTCGTTCGCGCCGCCAAGCGTGCGGGCTACGGGGGCATGTTCTACAACGTCTCCTTCGTCGGCACGCAGGCCCTGGCGGACGAGCTCGGACCCGATGCGCGCGGCGTGGTCGTCAGCCAGGTCATGCCTTTTCCGTACGCACCCACGACGGTCATTGCCGGCGAGTACCTGGCCGCGGGGCGTGTGTCCGAAGGCATCGCGTTCGCGCCCAACTACAGCGGCATCGAAGGCTACATCGCGGCCACCACCATGGTGCGGGCCTTGCGCCGCGCCAAGGGAGCCACGCGGGCAGGCATCGTCGGCGCGCTCGAGTCCCTGCACGAGGTCGACCTCGGCGGCTTCGTCGTCGACTTCGCTCCGGGCAAGCACGTGGCGTCGAAATTCGTCGAGCTCACGATCCTGACCAGCGACGGCCGGGTTCGCCGCTGACGACGCCTCTTGTGAAGGTGGGCGCTCACGGCCGCAAGGCGGGCGAGCGCAGTGTTGCGCGCAGGCACGTCCTGGTGAACGAGCCGGCAGCGCCGATGCCACAATCGCGGCCGGGAGTGAACACGGATGACCGACGATTGGTCCTCGGCCTGGCACGCGCTTCATCGAATCGCCACGGGCGTCCTGGTCGCATGCCTCGTTGGCGCGCACGGCATGGCCGAATCGGCGCATGCCGTCGCCACGAATCTCCCGGAGTTCCATCACACCGCCTGGACACCGAAGGACGGCGCCCCCGCGCAGATCTCGGCGCTGGCCCAGACCGCTGACGGCTGGCTGTGGCTCGGAACGACGACCGGCCTGTACCGCTTCGACGGGATGGCCTTCGAACGCATCGAAGCCATCGATGGCGTCGTGCGGACTGTCTTCGCACTGCCCCGCGGGGGGCTGCTGATCGGCTATGCGCGAGGCGGCGCGAGCCTGCTCGAAGGCGACAAGCTGATCCACTACGGACAGGCGCAGGGCCTGCCATCCGTCACCGTGCACGAGTTCGCGCACGACCGCAAGGGCCGGCTGTGGGCCGCCGCGCAGAACGGCTTGTTCCGGTTCGACGGCGTGCGCTGGAACGCCGTCGAGCTCGAGACCGGACCCGCGCCGGGCTATGTGACCTCCGTGGTGGTGGACGGCGCCGGCACGGTGTGGGTGCGAGCGGCCGAGCAGATCTTCGCGCTGCCCGAGGACGCGAAGACGTTCCGGCGCGTCACCCGGCTGCGCAGCTCCGAATCGTGGATCTACCTGGCGGTGTCGCCGGACGGCAGCGCCTGGGCTTCGGGCAGCGAAAGCGGCCTGTTGCGGCTGTCGCTGGACGGCCCGCCGTCGGACCCGCGGGCCGCCACCAACGGCGGCACCGGGCCGCTGCATTTCGATCACGAGGGCCGCGCGTGGGTGGTGCGAGCCGGCGGGCTCGAGCTCGCCGCGCCGTCGGCCTTGCCCGATCTCAGCGGGCCCAGCCGGCAGGTCTTCACGCCGGCGCAAGGCCTCAGCGGAGAGATCGGCTACGCGGTCGTCGAGGACCGCGAGGGCAACGTCTGGTTCGGCTCGGAAGGCGGGCTGGATCGTTTTCGCCGCAGCACGCTGCACACGATGAGATTCGCGGGATCGGGGTACGCCGCGATGGCCCCGGGCAACGATGGCGAGCTGCTGGCCGGCGGGGCGCGCATGGGGCGCGTCATCGACGGCGCATACCACGAGCTGCCGAAGGCTCCGGGCTCCGTGCTGATGTGCGCTCATCGTGGCCGCGGCGGCGCCGTGTGGATGGGCGGCAAGGGCGAGCTCTGGCGGATCGCGCAGGGCCGTGCCGAGCGCGTGCCCTTGCCCGAGGACGTCGTGGCCAACGACTTCGTGCAGGCGATGGTCGAAGACACGATGGGCGGGCTGTGGATCTCGGTGCGCGGCGGCGCGAACCACGTGAGCCGCCTTGCCGCGGGCAGCTGGAGCAGGTGGGAGGGCCCGCCCGAGCTGGGCACTTTCGCGCCGAACGTGATGGCCGGCGACGCGGACGGGCGGCTGTGGTTCGGCTACGCGAACGACCGCATCGCGGTGATCGACGGAACCGCGACGCGCGTGCTGTCCGCCGCCGATGGCCTGGAGATCGGCGATGTGCTGGCCATCCACATGCGAGGCAGGCGGACGTGGATCGGCGGAAGCCGCGGCGTCGCCTTGTTCGAGAACGGCCGCTTTCGGCCCCTGCGCGGCAGCGGAAATCTGCCGATCCGCGGCGTGAGCGGCATTGTCGAGACGGCGGCCGGCGATCTGTGGATGAACGGCTCCGACGGCATCACGCACATCACGAAGCGCGAGCTCGATCGGTTCATCGCCGATCCGGACCAAGAGCCGCGCTTCGAGCGCCTCGACCCGCGCGATGGGCTGGAGGGCGTGGCGCCGCAGGTGCGGCCTCTGCCCACCGCCGTCGAAGGGTTCGACGGCAAGCTGTGGTTCTCCACCAGCCGCAGCCTGTACTGGCTCGATCCGGAGCGCATCGAGCTCAACCGGATGGAGCCGCCGATCTTCTTCCGCACGGTGCGCGTCGGCGGAAACACGTTCAACACGATGGACGGGATGAACCTGCCGCAGCACACCGATGCGGTCGCCATCTCGTACACCGCGCTCAGCCTGTCCCGACCCGAGCGCGTGCGATTCCGCGTCCGCCTCGAGGGAGTCGACACCGACTGGCGCGATGTCGGCGCGCACCGACAGGCCTTCTACACGCAACTCGGCCCCGGGCGCTACCGCTTCCACGTCACCGCCGCGAACGACGACGGCGTGTGGAACCGCACCGGCGCGTCGCTGGCTTTCACCATCGAGCCCGCCTTCTACCAGGCAGGCTGGTTCCGCTGCGTCTTTGCCATCATGGCGTTGGCGCTGTTCTATCTGGTCTACCAGTGGCAGGTGCGCCGCGCCAACGGACACATGCTCGACAAGCTCCAGGTGCGCATGGCGGAGCGCGAGCGCATCGCGCGCGAGCTGCACGACACCTTGCTGCAAAGCGTCAGCGGGTTGATCCTGCGCTTCCACTCGGCGACGCAGAAGATCCCCGAGCAAGAGCCGGTGCGCCAGGCCCTCGAGGGTGCGCTGGAGCTGGCGGACGAGGTGCTGGCCGAAGGCCGCGACCGCCTGCTGGACCTGCGCAGTGCCGTCGGGCCGGAGAAAGGACTGCGCGAAGCGCTGCGTGAAGTGGGGCGGCAGCTCGGACGCGACCAGCGGTCCCGGTTTCATGTCGTCCAGCAGAGCGCGCCGCGCGACCTGCACGACCACGTGCGCGACGAGGTGTACCTCATTGCGCGGGAAGCGCTGCTCAATGCCTTTCGGCACGCGCAGGCTGGCCGCATCGAGGTCAGGCTCACCTTCGCGCAGCACGAATTGCGCGTGGGCGTGCGCGACGACGGCCGTGGCATCGACCCGGGGATCCTGGAAGCTGGCCGGCCCGGCCACTGGGGCCTGCCCGGCATGAGAGAGCGAGCGCGCCGCATCGGCGGCTGGCTCGACATCCGCAGCGACAGCCGGCGCGGAACGAAACTCGAGTTGCGGGTGCCGGCCAAGTGGGCCTATCGCGACGGGCCCGCGGGGTGGTGGGCCCGGTGGCGATGGCGCATCCTGGCGATTCGCCTGCCCAGCGGACAGGGGACCCCCGGCGTCTCGTGATCGTGCGCTGCCGGCGGCGCGTTCAGGCCTGGCGGCCGTACGGCGCCATCTCGGCGCTGCGGCGCTTTTGTCGCAGCGCCGCCAGTTCCTGCAGCGCTCGCCGCACGGGATAGCCGAGCATGGTGATGGAGCCACGCCCCAAGCGCCGGTGATCCAGCCCGCGATGGAGCACGACGGCGCCCACACGCCCGTAGATCGCCGCCAGGTCGACCCGTCCCGGTTCCGTGAACACGCTCAGTTGCGTGCCGCCGCGCCCGGCGATCCAACGCAGCCGAGCCTCGAGCAGTTGCTCCCAGACCTTCAGGCCGTCGATGACGATGCCGCGCCATGCCTTCGCCGTGAAGAGGTCGCGACCGACGTAGCCCGGATCGATCCGGTTCGATCGCGAGAAGCCATCGTAGAAGTCATCGTGGCCTATCGACCCGGTGCCCACAAGAACGTCGTCCCGTCCGAGTGCGACGAACAATGCCTCGTCGCCTGCCTCGAGCCGCCGGCGTATGACGTCCTCGGCCTGCGACGGGCTGGCGAACTCGTCGGTGCAGTGACCCCAGACGGCGTGGACCATGGTCGCCAGTTGCCGCAAGACGGCAGGCACCCTGGTCGAGGCAAGCTCCTTCAGGTTCACCAGCTCGATGGCCTCGTGGGCAATCGGCGTGGTGCCTGGTCCGGCCGCGTCATGCGCGGGTGAGGGAGCTGCGCTTGAAAGTGATGTCGACATTGCGTTGACATCGTGCGGCGCCGGGCAGCAACGCGTGCTTCAGGAGCGAACGGGCGTGATGGGGAACGAAGCGGCACTCGGAAGGCAGTCCCTTCACCGCGATCTGAAAACCCCGTTCGGGCTGAGCTTTTCGAAGCCCCCCGCCTCGACGGACCGCGGGCCCTTCGACAGGCTCAGGGTGAACGGACCGGGCTAGCGCGAGGTCTGGGTGTCTTTCGCCTCGTCGCCGTTGCGGTTGGGCGCGCTCGGCGACAGCTCTGCGGCAAGCAAGGCAATGACCACGACCGCGACCGCCGCGGCGATGCCGAGGCCGATCGCGTTCAACGCACTTCGGCCCGAGCGCCCGCCGCCTCGGAGCCGAACATCGCTCACCTGCTGCACCCGCTGGATGCGCGCGGTGGCGCTGGCAGCGTGCAGGCCGGCCGAAGAGGACGCGCCGTCGCTGGCGGTGCGCAGTCCCGCAGCCGCGCCTGCGCTCACGTCGCCGGCCGCGCGGACACCGGAGGCACCCTCGATGCCAGGCGTCGCTTCGGTGCTGTTCGGCGTGCTCGCCTTGTCGGCATCGTCGAGACGGCGGGTTGCCTCCGGCATGCTCTGCGGGTCGGACGCGGCATGGTCGACGCCCGCCTCCGATGGCTCGGTGGGAGGCGACTCGCAAGCCGGTTCCTCGACGGCCGCAGGCGGAGCCGGCGCCGCGCCCGATGCGGCGATCCTCACTTCGCTGACCAGGATCTGCATCTCTCCGTCGGAGTTCGGCGTCTCGACGATGTTGCGCACCACGCTCGTGAACACACGCTCGGCCAGTGCGACATTGCTTCTGGTGCGCGCGCCGGCATGAACGCTCACCGAGTGAGTTCGCGCACGTACCGGGCCATGCTCGGCCATGCCGCCGGCGCGGCTCGACTCTTCAGGCGCGGGCTCCGACTCCCGCGCACTCACCGGATCGGTGGGCAGGGCCCGCGGAAACTTGCCGGACAACATGGTGTCAGGCTGTCCTGGCGGGCAGCAAAGGCGTGCCGACAGCAGCGTTCATTGCAGGTCCTCCGGATCGACGGCGCCCGAGGGCAGCCCCGTGCCGCCGCGAAGCATCATCGTGGGCGTCTCGTTGAAGAGCTGGCGGTAGTTCTGCGTCAGGGTGGATCGGTTGGTCATGCCCCAGCGCTGCGCGACGTCGAGCACGCTGTGGCGCTCCGGTGCTTCGCGCAGCTCCTTGCGGATGCGCTCGATGCGCCGGCGCCGGATCAGCTCGGCCGGGGTCATGCCCAGGTGGGTGCGAAACGCCATCTGCAGGGCCCGCTCGGTCACGTCGACGTGCGTGGCGACCTCGCGCACCGACAGGTCGCGGTCGTCGAGGTGCTCCATGATGTACTGGTAGGCGCGCCGATAGCGCAGCGGCAGCTGCATCTTCAGCGAGTCGGCGCTGTCGGCCATCTCCTGCTTTTCGAGACAGCGCGAGTAGGGCAGCTGGGACAACTCCGCGTGCAGCCGCGAGAGTGCCTGCGCCACGTGCTCCTTGTAGATGCGCAGGGCGTCCATGTGGCGGCCCTGCAATGCGTAGATGCGCGACAGGCAGTACTTGAGCTCCAGCGAGTAGCGGTGGCGGCGGATGGTCTCCTCGTCGTGGACCAGCCCGCCCAGCAGGCCTTGCGCCGCCTTGCCGTCGCTGAGCGAGACCTGCGCGAGCGCCGCCTCGATGCGGCATTCCTTCTCGTGCGCCGCGAGCTTGTTGGCCCGCACCTCGTTGATGCTCTCGGTGATGCGGGCGATGAGGTCGGTCCCGCTGACGGTCTTGTCGACCAGCGCGGCCAGGAAGCGCAAGCGCCGATGGGCCACGGGGATGTCCGCGAGCTGTTGCGACGCCTGCAGCAGCTGGTGATGCAGCGACGGCTCGCCGTCGCCGGTCGAGCGCGACGTGATCGCATGGGCACTGGCATCGCCGCCCTCGTCGAAGGCCCGCAGTTCCTGCATCACGAGGGTCTCCAGGCGCATCGCACCCAGCAGCTGGCCGACGGCTGCGGGCATCCGTGCCGCCAGGCCTTGCGCATATCCCAGCGTGCGCTCGGCGCGGCGATACACGCCGAGACCGCGCACGCACAACGCGAGCCCGGCCAGCGCTTCGATCCGCAGCGGCACCGGCGCGGTCTCGTCATCGGCAACCGCGTTGAACGCATGCGCGGCGCGGCCCAGGCGATTCAGCGACAGCTGCATGCAGCCATGGTCCAGCGACGACATCCAGCGCAGATGCGGGCGCGAGCCCATCTCGTACAGGCGCAGCTGGCGGCGGAACAGTTCCTCGGCTTCCTCTTCGCGACCGAGCTCGATCAAGGCACGCCCGACCACCTGGCCGAGTACCGCGTCGGCGGGCGCCGCCTGGAGTGACGGTCGTCGCGCAAGCCGCGCCATTCCTAGCTGAACGGCATCTGCGAACTGGCCGCGCATCGTCATGCGCAGCACTTCTTCGTGGCTGCCGGACCGGATGCAGGTCAAGGCGATCATGAGCATGTGGATTCCCCCGGGAGGTTGGTGATGTCCACTTCATGCTAGGAGCGCGGACCGTGGAATTCATCACACCTTCGCTCGGAAATCCTCAACTAGTCTCGCGCCCGAGTAGTTCTACCGGGGTGATTTGAAAGCGCTTGCAACAGCGCTTGCAGACGACGGTCTTGTCATCGCATTCCTGCCAGTTGCTTGAACTGCCGTTGCGCGGCACCCCAGTCCATCTCGATGCGCGCGATGTCCAGGCGGCCGAGCTCCGAAGGTCGGCCTGCCACCTCGACGCCGACCTTCGCCGGTTCATTCGCGGCCTGCCGGCGGTAGAGGTAGGCCCGCACGCCGTGATAGTGCTTGTCCGGCTCTTCGCGCAGGTAGGCCTGGACGTCGTCGCCCATGAGCTGGATGCGCAGGGCCTCGCCATCGTGAAGGCCTGACAGCGGCGCCTGCGTGGCGGACACGTCGTGCGCGACGGCGCGCAGCGCCCGCGCGCCTCGAGGCCGCGCCGGCGCTGCGAAGCCTCGCGTGGGCGGCAGGGGCGGTCGCGATCCGCGCGAGGGCGCGCCGTCACGGCTGTGCCCGAACACGGAGTTCGGCTGCGGCATCGGCGGCGTGCGGCCGCGCCACAGGTCGATGCCCTCCTCCAATCCGGGTGCATGCGGCGGCTGCGTCGAGGCTGTCGTTGCAGGGGTGTCCAGCGCGGCGTGGGCAACCGGTTCGGCAACGCGCGGCTCGCCCGGGGCTGCGCTTGCTGCGCCTGCCTGGTGCACCGCTTGCGCTCCAGGGGCATGCGGCGCTGTAGCTTGCGGCGGCGTGGCAAGCGTGGGCAATGGCGCGCGGCGCACTCCCCCGTCCGCCGAGGCGCCGGCGGCTCGCGACACCAGCTGCTCGTGGCCGCGTGCCTTCGCTGCGCCGGCGCCGAAGCGCCGCGCCGACGATTGGACGCTGAGTCGTTGACCGACCACGCTGAACGGATTGACTCTGATCGTTGACATGCTTCTTCTCGAGCTTGGCGGTGCTTCGGATGGTGGTTGTGCCGACCCCCACCGAAGACGCCGTCCGCGAAACGCGCGCCGATCGACCGAAGAGGCGGACGCCGGCAACGCGCGGCTCGAAACGGAAGAGGTCAAGTTTCGTTTTGGGTGCGCTGGCTTCGCGTTCGGTTGTTGCTGTTCTTCGATGTGACCTTCAATCAACCCACGAACCACCGCCGCGGTCTCCATCCAAACAGCGCGGCCCGAACTTGGAAGGAACCCATCATGGCTGGAATTGCAGCAAAGTCGGTAGTCTCCTCGCCGATTGGGAAGAAGGCCCTCGAGACCGGCAAGGACATTGCCACCGAGGTCGTCAAGGGCGCGGGAGCGCAGATACTGGGCACGGGCGTCGAAGCGCTGATGAGCGCCGCACCCAAGACTTCTTCGCCGACCAGCGCCAGCGGCCGGCCTCGCCTGACCCTGGACACGGGCCTCGCCCAGAAGTTCGGCGAGCTCGGCAAGACGCCCTCGTCTCCCACCGGTGGCAAGGGCGACCTGATCGACTTTTCTGCCAGCACGCCGAAGTCTCCGAACTCGTCTGCTGCGAGCGACTTGGCCGGCCTCCAGTTCGGTGCGTCGACGAGGACGCCCCCTCCGTCGTATCCCAGCTCCCCAGTCGGCGACCACCTGATGGACTCGCAGCCGCATGAGATGAGGAACCTTCCTACTCCCCCCTTGACTCCGAACGTCCACGCCCCGACCGGGCAAAACAATGGCTTCTTCGGCCAGCCCGTGCACGCCGATTCGCGCGCGATGCCGTACGTGGGAGTCCAGACGCAGATGCACTCGCCCCATGGGCACTTCGGGGTGCAGACGCAGGCGAACAACCACGGGAACCACGGATTCCCCGGCGGCCCCGGCGGCCCTGGATTCCCTGGTGGACACGTACTCCCTGGCGGCTCCGGATTCCCTGGCGGTGGGGGCGACCCCGGGGGCCCGGGGCACAACGCCGCCAACGGGTTGGCCGCGGGTTGGCAAAACGCCCAGGCCACCCGATGGGCGCTGGACCAGCAAGCCCAGATACAGGACTACGAGAAGGCGAGCATTGCCGACGCACAGTCGAAGGCCTCCATTCGGAACGTGGTCTCCGACATTCTCGAAGGCGTCTTCAAGGAGAGCGCCAAGTCGGGCAAGAAGGTCAACGACATCACCAGCGGCGGCTGAGCGTCGGTGATGTAGCCCTGGCGTCGCCATGTCGGACGAAAAGACCGAAGAGCCGACAGACAAGAAGCTCGACGACGCGAAGAAGAAGGGCGAGTCTCCCAAGAGCCCGGACGTCAACGCGGCGTTCGGGCTGCTCGGCATCACCGTGTGCCTGTCGGCCGGCTCGTCGATCGCCGTGCCGCACCTGTTCAAGCTGTTCGAGATCGTCTGCGACCGCGGCGTGCTGGTGCAGACCAACCACGACATGCAGGCCCTGATCTACGACATCGTCAAGGAAGGCCTGCTGATCGTGCTGCCCTTCCTCGCCACCTCGGTGATGATCGGCTTCATTGCCGGCTTCGCGCAGGTGGGCGTGCGGGTCACCTTCGAACCGCTGACGCCCAAATTCGACAAGCTCAATCCGGCCTCCGGGATCAAGAAGATCATCTCGGTGCGCTCGATCATCGACTTCCTCAAGATGGTGCTGAAGGCCGCGGTGCTGGGCACGGTGGCCTACGTCATCTGCAAGGGCCTGCTGCCGCTGCTGGTCGGCGCCAGCATGCAGACGCCCGAGGGCGTCGTCTCGGTCGCGTGGGAGGCGCTGATGAAGCTGATGGGGACGGCCGTGGTCGTCTTCATGATCATCGGCCCGGGCGACTTCGCGATCCAGAAGTGGCTGTTCGTGCGCGACCAGCGCATGAGCAAGGACGAGGTCAAGCGCGAGCACAAGGAGTCCGAAGGCGACCCGCAGCTCAAGGGCCAGCGCAAGGAGATCGCCAAGGAGATGGCCACCGAGGCGCCCAAGTCGGCCGTCGGCGGCGCCTCGGTCGTGGTGACCAACCCGACGCACTACGCCGTCGCGCTGAAGTACGTGCCCGGCCTCACGCCGCTGCCGGTCGTGGTGGCCAAGGGCACCGACCAGCACGCGCTGGAGATCCGCGCCATCGCCGAAGAGCTGAAGGTGCCCATCGTCGCCAATCCGCCGCTGGCGCGCCAGCTGCACCAGGTGCCGGTGAACGCGGCGATTCCTGAAGCGCTGTTCGAGGCCGTGGCCGCGGTGCTGCGCTGGGTGCGAACGATGAGGCAACTGAGCGAGCAGATGGTGCCGCCCGAGTCCGGCACCGACGACGAAGGACGGACATGAAGCTGCAACTGCCGACCGGCATGACCAACGACCTGACGATGGCGGGGCTGATCGCCGTCATCGTCTCGCTGATCATCCTGCCCTTGCCGACGCCGGCGATCGACTCGCTGCTGGCGGTCAACATCTCGATCAGCGTGCTGCTCTTGATGACCACGCTGTTCATCCCGAACGCGGTGGCGCTGTCGTCGTTTCCGACGCTGCTGCTGTTCACGACGCTGTTTCGCCTGTCGCTGAACATCGCGTCGACGAAGTCCATCCTGCTGACCGCCGAGGCCGGGCACCTGATCGAGAGCTTCGGCCAGCTGGTCGTGGGCGGCAACCTGGTGGTGGGCATCACGGTGTTCCTGATCATCACGATCGTGCAGTTCATCGTGATCTCCAAGGGCTCGGAGCGCGTGGCGGAAGTCGGCGCGCGATTCACGCTGGACGCGATGCCGGGCAAGCAGATGAGCATCGACGCCGACCTGCGTGCCAACATCCTCACCGCCGACGAGGCCAAGAAGAAGCGGGCGCTGCTGGCGATGGAAAGCCAGATGCACGGCGGCATGGACGGTGCGATGAAGTTCGTCAAGGGCGACTCGATCGCGGGTCTCGTGATCACGCTGGTGAACATGCTCGCGGGCATCGTGGTCGGTGTCATGTACCACGGCATGACGGCCGGCGAGGCGGCGAACCGCTTCACGATCCTGTCGATCGGCGATGCGATGGTGTCGCAGATCCCCTCGCTGTTCATCTGCGTCGCGGCCGGCATCCTGATCACGCGCGTGGCCGACGAGCACGAGAAGAAGCCCAAGTCGCTCGGCCAGGAGATCGTCGGCCAGCTCACCACCAGCGACCGCGCGATGTACCTCGCGGCCACGATGACCATCGCGTTCGCGCTGATCCCGGGCTTCCCCGCGGTGCAGTTCTTCCTGCTGGCGATCGGACTCGCGGTGGGCGGCAACTTCCTGTCCAAGCAGCGGCGCAAGGCCGAGGCGCAGGTCATCTCCAAGCCGATCAAGTCGCTGCAGCGCGAAGGCGGGAAGGGCGAGCCGCCGTCCATCCTGCAGCAGCAGCCGCCGTTCTCCAGGCCCTTGTCGGTGCGCATGTCGCGTGAGCTGGCGGTGCTGCTCGAGGCCGACCGGCTCGACGGCGCGATGCAGGACGAGCGGCACAAGCTGCAGGCCTTGCTGGGCCTGCCATTTCCGGGCGTGAGCATGTGGGTCTCCAAGGAGATGCAGGATCTGCGCTTCGACGTGCTGCTCAACGACGTGCCGTTGCGCTCGGTGACGGTGCCGGGCAACCTGATGCTGCTGACGAATCCTGCGTCGCCGCTGGCGGCCAAGGCGCAGCGGCACACGCCGGTGCTGGATCAGGCGGAGTCCCTGTGGCTCAAGCGCTCGGAGGTGCCCGAGGCCGAGCGCGGGACCTGCCTGGACCTGGAGCAGGTGATGGCACGGCAGGTGATGGCCTTGCTGAAGTCGAATGCGCACATGTTCATGGGCGTGCAGGAAGTGCAGTGGGTGGTCGACAAGGCCGTGCTCGACTACCCGGGCCTGGTGGCCGAGGCGCAGAAGATCATGCCCACGCAGCGCATCGCCGACGTGCTGCGCCGGCTGCTGGAAGAGCAGGTGCCCATCCGCAACATCCGCACGATCTTCGAGAGCCTGATCATCTGGGGTCCGAAGGAGAAGGACATGCTGTTGCTCACCGAGTACGTGCGCGGCGACCTGGGGCGCTACCTCGCCTACGAGGCCTCGGGCGGCGACTCCTTCGTGCAGGCGGTGCTGCTGGACAACAACGTGGAGCAGGCGATCCGCCAGTCCATCAAGCCGACGCCGGCGGGCAACTACCTCGCGATGCCGCCGGAGCACGCGGCGATCATCATCGACAAGGTGATGGAGATCGTTGCCCAGTTCCCGAACCGCGGGCTGTCGCTGGTGACGTCGATGGACATCCGGCGCTACGTGAAGAAGATGATCGAGCCGCGTGTCGACTGGCTCAAGGTCTATTCGTACCAGGAGCTGGGCAGCCTGGTCGAACTGCGTCCGGTCGGGCGCGTGAGCGTGTGATGGCATTGAGGTCGCATGCCATGAACGACCGCAGCGTATGAGCACCACAAAAGTCGGCAACGGAACATCGGTCGCCCGATGGAACACTGCGACAACCGGTACGGCGGCGCAGACCGAGGCAGGGACAGGTCCCCCGGCAAATGCCCTGCCGACGCTGTCCAGATCCAAGCCGGCCACGCACCGGCCTCGCCGGTCCGGCGCGCTCGGCAGCCCATCAGGCTCGGTGTCGGTCGGCCTCCTCATCGACCTCGGTCCGACGCAGCCTTCGCCGCCTCGAGCCGCGGCCCCGGTGCTTCACGAGGATCTCAAGGACCTCATCGACTTCGGCCTGACCGAGCCTGCCGCCGCGCGGGCCAACCCGCCGTCGATACCGCGCAAGCCCTTGCCGGCGGACGCCAAGCTGCACACGTTCAAGCTTCGTCAGGCCGCAGGCGGAGCGACAACCAGTGCGCCCGCATTCGCGCCGGCGAAGCCGCCCTCGGCAGTGTTGCAGGCCTTGTCCAGGGTGAAGCCGGGTGCCGTCGAGGCCCTGCTGGGAAGCAGGCTGTCTGCGCCGCAGGCCGTCACGAAGAGGCAACTGGCCGCGACGAACCTGGTGGCGGGCATCACCACCACCCACCTCTCCAGGGACGACGTTCCACCGATGGACGCGCTGATCACGTTCGACCATCCGAAGGGCTTGGTCATCAGCAGCGGATCCGGGGCCGAGCTGGTCCTGCAGCGCATGCAGATGAAGGCCCACGACGCATTGAACGAAGCCGCACAGGAGGTCAAGGCCGCGATCGAAGGGTATGACAGGCAACTGAAGGGACCGATCGCTCCCGAGGAAAGGGCTGCCTTGCAGGCGACGTGCCGAAACATCCTGCAGGCACAGCAGGAGAGGGTGAGCCAGTTGGTCCGCAACGAGTGGGCGATGCAGCAGCAGCGCGACTCGGCGCTCAGCAAGAGCAATCTCGAGTTCGGGGTCAAGATCGGGTTCAAGACCGCCAAGCTGGCCACGTCCCTCGGCAGCATGGCGCTGGGCGGCGTCGCACCTTTCAGCCTCGTGGCTGCGGGGTACACCGTGGCGCAGATGGTCGAGCTGGTCCACGAGTACGCCAAGGATCGTGACGCGGTGCTGCGCTCCATCGAAAGCAACGACCTGGCCCTGACCGGATTGCACAACGGCGAAAGCGCGCGGCAATCCACCGGCAAGGCCGTTGCGAAGGAGTTGGCGGGAGCCACGCACATTCCTTTCATCGAGAAGGCGATCGGCCCCACCTTGCACAGCCAGGAGGAGGCACTGGAAGCATTCCTGGCGAGGTCAGCGCGCTTGGACAAGCAGACGCGCCGCTGCTACCAGAAGGCCCTGAAGACGCTCGATGACCTGGACCAGGTTCGCCGATCCGGTGCGGCAGGTCCGGACCAGTTGGCGAAGATGGACCAGATGCGCGAGCAGGTGGCGAAGCTGCTGGACAAGCTCTTTCCGTTGATGGGAGAGATCGAGCGGGACAACCAGCTCTATCTGGACTACAAGGCCAACTGCGATGGCTATCGCAGGCGGCAGCCGGGGGGTGTCAAGCAGGCAACGAGCGCTGTCAAGGCGAGCGCCTTGGCACTCGACCTGGCCTATGTCGGGGTGAACATCGGGAAGATTGCCAAGTACGTGGCATGAAGCCGGCACCGATCACGGCAGCGCGAGCTGCGCAGCGCCGGGCATGCGGCCGAGGCCGTAGTTCCATCGCACTTCGTCGCCCGGCGCGATGTCGGTCGTGGCGAACATGGCGGGCACCCGCAGCGTGCGGCCATAGGCCATGCGCGCATTGAACTGGGCGACTTCGGCGTTGTAGCCGTCCTCCGGGTGACCGATGGTCTTGCCCGCCTCGTCCAGGAGGAAGAGCGAGTTCGCGAGGGACAGCAGGCCCTCGCCATTGACATACCCGTCGCCTTCCTCGCTCGCGATGAGCACGTAGCGGTCGTCCGCGATCGCGGTGATTTCGGCACGATCGAGGATCATCCCGCCGTACACGCCCAGACACGCTCCGGCCGCAATCTCGCGGGTCGCGAACACCCCCCACTGGCCGATCAACGCGTGCTCGTCGGGAGCCTGGAGGTCTGCCGCCGTGAGCCGGCGCGCAGCCAGCCGCGACAGGTACAGCGCAGCGCGGCTGCTGCGGCGAAGCCCGCTGCAGGTGAAAGGCTCGACCTCGGCGAAGGCATGGCGCCGGCCCGAGCGAGCCGGCGCGCTTTCGCTGTCGGCCGACAGCACGCGCACGGTCTCGTGCTCCCAGTCCCTGAACGGATAGGCGCCGCACAGCGCATCGCTGTAGGCACGGCGCTGAACGCGCAGGCGCTGGCCATAGCGGAACCTGCCGCGCAGCGACATGAAGTGCTGCGCGCTCTGGCACGCGAGCGCGAGCCGCGGTCCTTGCAACTGGTCGATGCCGCCCTCCAGCAGCGACAGCATGTTGCCCTTGGACTCGGCGACGAAGCCGGCATACGCCGCAAACCGGTCCCCCGGCACGGACATGCGACCGATGGCATCGAACTCGGCGTCGAGCATCGAGCGGATCTTGTCGTAGGGCTCGCCGGCGTCCGCGCAGCTGCGAGCGATGCACAGGAAGTCTTCTCGGTTCATCGGCCTGCCTTGAAAGAAGCGACAGCAGCGCACTCTACGGGCCACATTCGCGCGCGTGCACGCGCCTGCGAAGCCCTGGGGCCATCGACGAACGACGAAGGCCGGCCTCGTGCCGCGAAGCAAATGCGGCATGAGCCGCCGCGCCGTTCGGTGCGGGCGCCGGGCCTTCGCGTGCGGCCCCGCTGCGCGGCTCGCCTTGCGCACAGTGGCCGCATCACAGCCTGGAGAGTCACGCCATGAATGAGCGCAGCGCGCATTTCGCATGGGTCGACACGGTCGAGAGCCAGCAGTACACGAGGTGCTTCGCGTTCGGGGATCAGGCTGAGCATCGCCGCTTCGCGAAGGGCGCGTCGGCGCGCGTGTGCGAGCTGCTCAGGCCGCGCCGTCCTGGCCTGCGAGCGCGCATCGGCGCGTGGTGGCGTCGCGCGAGGTCGCTGCTTCGGCGATCGGCGCCGAGATGAGCAGCAGCGCAGACATTCGCCGCCCGCGCCGCATCATCGAGGGTCCGGCCCCCGCCGCGCCGGCCGGGCAGCCGTCGGCCAGGCACGCAGAGCGCTTCCAGCGCGCACTGCTGCAGGACCGCCGCGGCGCATCCACGACAGGGCGAAACGCGCCCGGCGGCCGGGATGCGGCGCGCGGTGATGCCGTCGGCTCGGCATCCGCTCGCGCCCCGGCCACGGGTGCTGCCGAGCCCCGCGGCGAAACGTCGCAGGCGTGCGTGAGCGAGCCGGCGCAGCCGGTGGCGGCCGTCGAGCCGGCATGGACCTGGGTGCCGCCACCGGACCCGCCGACCGAGCCGGCCGCCGGCGAAGAGCGGGCGATCGAGCCGCACATCGACCCCTGGACCTCCGACCTCGTCCATGTCATCGCGACGCTGTGTGCGCGCACCGATCCGGCCATCGAGGCCTGGACCGTCACGCTGCCGATGGACCCGCGGCTGCTGCCGCAGACGGAGCTGCAGCTCTCGCTTTCGCGGCATCGAATATCGCTTCGCTTCCAGACCCAGTCGGGACCGTCGCTGGAGCTACTGTCCAGGCATCGAAGCTTGCTGGCGGCCATGCTGCAGCAGGCCTTGTCGCAGAGCCGAGAGATCGACATCGAACTGGGGTGACACGGACATGGGTGCATCGGTCGGCGCGCACGAGGCCGTGACATGGCAGCCGATCGCGGCGCGGCTCAAGCGCATCGGCGCGCGCGGTGCCGGCGTGGCGCGGATCGCGTACGACGAGCGCTTCCAGCGCTGGCTGGGTCACGTGCTCGAAGACCCGGCGCTGGCGATCACCGTGCGGCCGCTGCGCCCTCCCATCTCGCTGATCGAGGTGGAGGCGGACCAGGGGCGGATGCGGATCGCGATGGAGGAAGAGGCCGTGCCGCCAGCGCTCCAGATGGCGATGCGCATGCCGGATCGGCGCGTCGCTTGCGACGTGGCGACGGCGTTGCTGCAGGACCAGCTGGAGCGCTTCGCGCCGGTGCTGACCGGTGCCAGGGTCGGCGCGCTTGCGCGCAGCGACAGGCGGCACAGCGGGTTCGCGATCACCGTGCAGGGCCGGCGCCTGGTCTTGTGCGGTGCCGACGAGAGCGTCACGGCCCATGTGGGGACCGTGCTGCGCGAGATTCCCCCGTCGCTGATCGAGTGGGGTGCGCTCGCGGTGCGGCCGAGGTTGCGGCTGATGGTGCGGCGCTGGCGGGCCGGGTTCGTCGCATCGCTCGCGCCGGGCGACGTGGTGCTGCTCGGCCGGGATCAGCGCAAGCGGACCCTGATCGTCGGGACCGGCTTCAGTATGCAGGCAGATGCGGAGATGTCGATGAGCGAGGACATGGTGGAGGTGGTGGGCGACGTGAGCATGTCGTCCGACGATCCGGGCGGCCTGGAGGCGCCCGACGCGCAAGTCGAGGCGCTGGAGCTGCCGGTGGCGTTCGAGATCGACACGGCGCGCGTGGGCCTCGCCGAGCTGGCCAGCATGCGCCCAGGCTATGTCGTGGAGCTCGACACGGCGCTGGCGGAGGCGATGGTGCGGCTGGTGTGCCACGGCCAGACCATCGGGCACGGCCAGCTGATCGCGGTGGGAGAGCAGCTCGGCGTGCGCATCACGCGCATGGGCCGCGAGCCCGCTCGCGGCTCGAGCGGAGCCTGAAGTGAAACAACCCCCCCGAAGCGCCTTCGGCGCCTCCCCCCAGGGGGCGCCGCCAGCGGCCCGGCAAAGCCGGATCCGCGGCGGCCGCTTGATGGCGTCCAGTTCTGTGCGCCGCGGGTGCCGCGTCAGCGGCGTGGAGAACTGAGATGCTGCCGTTGCCGGGCGTCGACCCGATCTCGCTGCTGCTGGTCATGATCGGCCTGGCCGTGCTGCCGTTCGCGGCCATGGTGGTCACGTCGTACGCGAAGATCGTGGTGGTGCTGGGGCTGCTGCGCAACGCGATGGGCGTGCAGCAGGTGCCGCCGAACATGGTGCTCAACGGCATCGCGATCATCGTCTCCTGCTACATCATGGCGCCCATCCTGATGGATGCCTCGCAGGCCATGGGCATCGGCAAGCCCTCGGGCACGCCCACCAATGCGCAGCAGCTGCTGCTGGCCGCCGACTCGGCGCGCGAGCCCTTCCGCCAGTTCCTCGACAAGCATGCGCACGAGCGCGAGAAGCAGTTCTTCCTGAAGTCTGCGGCGCTGGTGTGGCCGCCGCAGCAGGCCCAGCTGCTGAAGAAGGACGACCTGCTGGTGCTGGCGCCGGCCTTCCTGCTGACCGAGATGGCGGCGGCCTTTCGCATCGGCTTCCTGCTCTACCTCGCCTTCATCGTGGTGGACCTGGTGATCGCGAACGTGCTGCTCGCGATGGGTCTGTCGCAGGTCACGCCGACCAACGTCGCGATTCCATTCAAGCTGCTGCTGTTCGTCGTGCTGGACGGATGGTCGCGCCTCATTCACGGGCTGGTGCTCACCTACAGGTAGAGAGGAACACTGCATGGGCTATGAGAATGTGCTGCGGCTCACGACCGAGGCGTTGACGCTGTGCGTGGTGCTGTCGCTGCCGGCGGTGGCGATCTCCGCACTCGTCGGCCTGCTGGTCTCCTTCTTCCAGGCCATCACCTCGTTGCAGGACCAGAGCATTTCCCAGGGCATCAAGCTGCTGGCAGTGACCGTGGTCGTGTTCGTTGCGGCGCCTTGGGCCGGCATGACGCTGATGCGTTTCAGCGAAAACCTGCTGGCGGCGATCTTCCAATGAGCGTGCAGAAAACCCAGGGGCCGCAGGGCGTCGTGCTGGGGCAGCAGCCACAGCAGCGTGCCCAGGACAGGCAGGTGATGGAAGGGCACTACGCCGGCTACACCTACCGTGCCGAGTGCCGCGGCGAGGAGTCTGCCCACGAGCACCACCATCACCACCACTCCGCGCACGGACAGGGCAGGCCGGCGCCGCCGAGACGCATGCCTCTGCGGCCACGGCGCAACACGTCGCGACGGACGTCGACCGATCACGAGAACGAGGACATGTTCGAGCAGGACCATGGCCACGACAACATGGACGACACCCACCGGCCCTTCGATCCGTTTCGGCACATGCAGATGATGGGCGGCGGGATGGACGACCGGGGCGGGCAGCAGTCCGGCATGGGCTCGCGCGGCGGCAGCGCTGCGGGCGGCGGCCGCAAGCTGAAATGCAAGCTGCCGCCGCCGGCGGCGCGTCAGGATGACCTGGCGCAGCGGATGCTGCAGTGGGGCCTGCCGGGAGCAGCCGAGCTCTTCGGCGCGCATTCGTCCGGGCCGGTTTCGTCGATGGGCCTGGTCGGTGCGCTCGTGTCGGTGGTGCTCGGCGCGGTGCGCCGCGGCACAGGATCCGGCTCGGTGGCGCCCACGCTCACCCGCGTCATGATCGTTGCCGGCCAGGCGCAACTGCGTCGGCAGGCCGCGCTGCCGCCGGCCTTGACGCTCGCGGACATCAAGAGCCTGTTGATCGGCTGCCGGAACGAAGCGTGGGGCGGCGAGCCGCTGGCGGCGAACCGGCCCGAAAGCGTCGGCGACGTGCTCGCGCTGCTGCCGGTGCAGGCGCTCAACAGCGCGCGGCCGCGCACGCCCACGCAGCGCCAGAACGCGCTCGAGCGGCAGTCGTTCATCCTGAAGACGCGGGGCATGTGAATGAGCTACGAGCGCTATGCGGACCTCGTCACCCAGACTTGCAACGTGGTCGGGATTGCCGACGCCGGTGCCGTGATCGCGCGCGGGGCGATGGAGGTCGAAGGCTTCGAGGTGCTGCTCAACCACTTCGAGAACGACGCCTCGGCGATGTACCTGAACTTCCACTTCGGCATCGTCACGGCGGGACGCACGCTGCGCGTGTTCCGCCTGCTGCTGGAGGCCAACCTGTCGATCTATGCGCAGGACCAGGCGCAAATGGGCCTCAATCCGGACACCGGCGGCGTGCTGCTGATCGTGCGCATTCCGATGACCGACGAGATCGACGGCGCCTGGATGGGCGACACCTTCAACCACTATGTCGAGCACGGGAAGTACTGGCGCGACAGCATCGTCACCGCGACCGACGAGATGTTCGAGGGCATCGTCTCGGGCGAGTACATGTGGCTGCGCGCATGACGGGGCTGTGCACGGCCGAGGCCGGCTTCACGGTCGACATCGTCGAGCAGCCCGACGATCTGATGCACCGGGCGTTGCTCGCTCCGCTGAAGTCCTACAGCGAATCCAGGGCCGGGACTCTTGCGCCCGAAGCGCTGGCCGTCGCGCTGAGGGACGAGCGCGGCGAGGTGGTGGGCGGCGCCTGGGGGGGCATGGTGTGGGGATGGCTGTACACCGAGATGCTGGTCGTGCCCGATGGCCGGCGGGGCAGGGGCCTCGGAACCGCGCTGATGCGCACGCTCGAGCAGGAGGCCGTGCGCCGCGGCTGCCACAGCGCATGGGTCGACACCTTCGATTTCCAGGCGCCGGCCTTCTACGAAAAACTCGGCTATTCCTGCTTCGGCAGGCTCGATGATTTCCCGATCGGATCGACGCGCTACTTCCTGCGCAGGACACTGGTTGCGCCATGCCCGCCGGCATCGCGCCGGCGGGAAGCAGAAGCGGCCTGAGGCCGCCTGCCGGAGCTCACATGGCCTTGTAGATCATGTCGGCATCGGCCTGCCGGCTCGGGTCGACGGGGTTCTCGGCCCGTTCGAAGATCTTGCGGAACGACACCGTGGCGTCAGCAACCGAGTGGGTTTGCTTGAGGGCATCGATCGAACCCTTCTCCGTGGTCTCCAGCTCGTGCTTGAGGAACGCGTAGTTGCCTTCCTTGCTGTCCGCGTTGAGCCCTTTCTCCTTGCAGAAGTTCTCGAAGGCATCGCGTCGCTCGCCGGTCCATTGGGCCCAGCCGCGACCGGTTCTCGGGCCGTTCGGGTCCTTGCCGTACTCGCGCACGTCGGACTTCATGCCATCGCTCTCGTGGTAGAGATTGCCCGCGAGGCCGGCCGCCTGCTCCTTGGTCAGGCCGAAGTCCTTCGCCAGCTGGTTCGCCACCTCGACGCCGCTCTGGACGCCGCCGGAGTTCGAGAACTTGGGCGACGAGCCGGGCGCACCGCTGGAGCCGGGCGCGCTCGAGCCCGGCACGCCACCGGGTGCGCCACCCGGAGCACCGGACGATCCCGGTGCTCCACCCGGTGCGCCGCCAGGTGCGCCACCCGGTGCGCCGTATGAGCCCGGTGCGCCGCCGGGCGCGCCCGATCCCTCGTCGTCGCCGGGCATGCCGAATCCGTCGTCTCCACCCGACTCGCCATCCAGGCCGTCGCCGACGTTCTGTCCGTCCTCGTTGGCGTTCATGTTGCCCATTTGCTTCATCAGCTCGCCCAGGAGCTCGAGCAGCTGGCCGAGCAGCTGCATGATCCCGCCCGAGCCGCCGGCGGGCGACGACTGGCCGGTCGGCGTCGCGCCCTCCACACCGCTCGGACCGTTGGCGCCGTCCGCGCCCGGCGAGTCGCCGCCTTGCACAGCCCCGCCTGCCTGGCCGAGGATGCCGCTGAGGCCTTGCAGCAGCTGCTGCAGGCCGTCGAGCGGGCCCGCTCCGGCGCCGTTGCCTTGGCCGCCGCTGCCACCGGCGCTCTGCATCGCTTGCATCATCAATTGCATGGCGGCCATCGCCAGGCCGGCGGCGCCTTTGACGCCTTTGGTGCCGCCGATTGCTTCCAATCCATGAGACATGAACGTTCTCCTTAGTCGTGTCGTCGCGAGGGCGGCGGAAACACCGCGGGCGACAGGCCCGCGCTGACCGCCGTGTTCATCAAGCAGTGTGGTGCGGCGCCGCGCGCGCGCCGCGCCGGCGCGAAGCCGAACCGCGGTGCGCGAAGCAAGCGCAGCGGATGGCCTCGAGTCCATTCGTCGAGGAGACCGCGCTCGCCGCCGCTGCTTCGCGCATCGCTGCTGTCGTTCGCGCGCTGCGCCATTCAGGGTGCATGGTGCGCATAAGGTCGATCGCACTGTGCAGGAGACCTTCATGACCATTCCTCCCATCGACGCGGTGACACCCATGCCGCAGCCGGACGCGCATGCCGCAGCCGCGACGGTGCAGCAGCAGGACGCGTTCTCGCAGCTGATGCTGATGAACGCCCAGCAGCTGATGAGCCTGGGGAGCAGCGGCGGCGACCCGTTGAAGGACGACGACGAGTCGTGATGCATACCGGCGCCTTTCCCGGCGACATGGGTCGCCGCGCCAAGCGCGGCGCGGCATGGTCGCTGGCGCTGCTCGCCGCCGTCGCATCGACCGCGGCGGGGGCGCAGCCCATTCCCGATGCCGGCGGCCCTCGCGCTGCCGCCTCGCGCCAGACCGAGGCCGTGCGGTGGCCGTCGCGGCGCTTCGTCTACAAGGCCGAGGGCAAGCGCGTCTCGGAGGTGCTGGCCGACTTCGCCGCCAGCCAGGGCGTGGCCGCGGTGATCGGCGAAGGCGTCGACGGCGTGGTGCGCGCGAGCTTCGACGCCCCGCCCAACGAGTTCCTGTCGGCCATCTCGAAGGCCTATGGCCTCATCTGGTACTTCGACGGCGCGGCGATCTATTTCTATCCGTCGCGGGCCATCCAGAGCCGCATCTTCCGGCTCAAGGGCTACAACGGCGCACAGGTCGACGACATGCTGCGCTCGCTGGAGCTGGTGGACCGTCGCTATCCGCTGCGCTACGACAAGATCCACAACACGCTGCTCGTGTACGGGCCGCCGCGCCACGTGGAGCTCGTCAGTGCCGCCGTCGAGTCGCTCGATGTCGGCGCCGACGAAAACCAGCAGGCGGTGACGCGCGTCTTTCCGTTGCGCTATGCCTGGGCCGCCGACCGGACCTTCGGCGACAAGCAGGTGCCGGGCATCACCTCGCTGCTGCGCGGCCTGTACCGGAGCGCCGGCGGCACGGGCGGCGACTCCATGTCGCAGACCGCCGCATCGGGCGATGCCTTCACGAAGAAGGCCGCGACGATTTCGCGCATGTACGGCGTCGATCGCCTGTCGCCGCAGATTCCGCAGGCCACGGCAGGCGCCGGCGCAGCCGGGCAGACCGACAAGTCGCTCACCGGCACGGCGCCGCGCGGCGTGCGCAGCCCGCTGGGCGATGCCCAGGACTCGCCGAGCTTCCAGGCCGACGAGGCGACGAACTCGGTGGTCGTGCACGGCCGCAGGGACCGCATGAGCGAATACGGCGACCTCATCAAGCGCCTCGACATGAAGCCGACACTGATCGAGCTCGAGGCGATGATCATCGACGTCAGCAGCGACAGCGTCGACAGCCTCGGCATCTCGTGGTCCGCGAGCCAAGGGGTCAGCAACCTGTCGCTCACCGCGCCGCAGAGCAGGCCGGCCGACGGCAGCGCCGGCGGGGTCAGCAGCAGCTTCACGATCAGCACCCTGTGGGCCAACGCGGGGCGCGAGCTGCTGGCGCGCGTCAATGCGCTCGAATCGAGCGGAAAGGCACGCATCGTCGCCAAGCCGCGTGTGCTGGGCATTGCCAACCGGCCGGCGCTGATGGAGGAGAAGCGCGTTGCCAATGTGCGCGTGGCCGGCAACCTCGACACCAGTCTCTACCAGGTCGAGGCCGGCACCCGGCTGCAGGTGACGCCGCAGGTGACGTACTACGACGCGGTGTGCCGCATCAAGCTCGCGATCTACATCGTCGACGGCAAGTTCGAAGACACGCAGGTCGACCAGGTGCCGGTGGTCAAGCACACCGAGATCCTCACCGAGGCGCACATGAGCGAAGGCGAGAGCCTGTTGATCGGCGGCATCTCGGTCGAATCGGAAATGTCCGGCAACAGCGGCGTTCCCGGCTTGTCGCGCATCCCGCTGCTGGGCGGGCTGTTCCGCACGCAGAGCAAGCAGACCACGCGCAGCGAGCGCCTGTTTCTCATCACGCCGCGCATGCTGCGCGAGCCGGCGGCCGCGGCTTCTGCGCCGGCTTCGGCGCCGGTGCCGCCCGTGCGGGATTGATTCGCGTCTCGCTCACCGAATTGGATTCGCCAGCCATGAAACAACTTCGCATCCTCACCGGCCGACATGCCGGTGCGCGCCTAAGGTTGACACGTCAGCAAAGCACCCTCGGCAACACCGCCGAGGCCGACGTGCAGATCACGGACTGGAAGCACCCACCGGTGGCGCTGACGATCGACGAGGCAAGCAACATGATTCGGATGACGACGGGATCGGCGGGAGCGGGCGGCGCAGCGCGTGCCACGACGCTCGACGACTTCGTCCCGCGCCGCTTCGGCGACATCGTCATGTGCGTCGGCCCCGACGACGGTGCCGCATGGCCGAGCGATGTCGAGCTGCTGTCGCGCATGCTCGGACCCAAGCGGCGTGCGCAGGGCAAGCGCCGCATCGGCCCGATGGCCATTGCGGGCAGCATCGCCTGCACGGCCCTGCTCGCCGCGTTCGTGTCGCTCGTGCTCCAGAGCGTCAACAAGGCGGAGGCCAAGGTGCCGCGCGTGCCGCTGCAGGTGCGGGTGGCGGCCGAGCTGGCGCGCATGGGACTGAACGAGGTCGGCGCGCGCGACGCGGGCCCCAAGGTCATCGTCGAGGGCCTGGTCGACGGCAGCGCCGACCTGGCGCGCATGCACTCGGCACTGCAGCAGTTCGGCCAGGGCTCGATCATTCACAAGGTCGTGTCCGCCAGCGACATCGCGCAATCGATTTCCGATGCCTTGGCCAACCCGGCGCTGCATGTGAAGTACGGCGGCCGCGGCGTGTTCCGCGTGGAAGGCAGCGTCGTCGACGTGGAACGCCTGCGCGGCGCCGCCCAGCGCATTGCCGGCGACCTCGGCTCGGTCGTCAAGCGCATCGACGTGGCGGTGACGGAGCTGCCACCGCCGCAACTTGTTCAGGTGGACGCGATGCTCGTCGACGACGAGCTGCGCTATGTGCAGACACGCGACGGCACCAAGCACCTGATCGTTGTTTCGCCCCCAGAGACACGCGACTCCGCTCGAGAGTCTCTGATTCACTAACCAAGCAGTCACTCACGTGCAACAGGAGAACATCATGAACGCAGCAGCGGAACACGACGTCCTGGCCGACATGGCCAAGATCGAGAAGACGCTCACTGACGACCTGGCGGGCGACCGTGCCCGCTCGATCCTCGCCTATTTCGACGACGTGGCGAAGGCCAGCGAAGAGGTGATGAAGCAGCCCGGGCCGGATGCGGAGCGCCAGCTCGCATCGCAACTGCTGGAGGGCTTCCGCGCTTCGCAGCGCATCGTGCGCCATGTCTGGGAGACGCTGCATTCGGCGTCCCTGCCGGCCTGAGGCACCCCACAAGGAGCAAGCATGTCGGACACAACGCAACAAGAGCAGGACCAGGAATTCCCGACCATCTATCGCAACATGATGGCCGTCGGGCTGCTGGGTGCCTGCTATCAGGTTCACGACGACGCGCAGAAGGTCAACGACGCCGTCGAAGCGACGCTGGCCGATGTCGCGCCGTTCCGGATGTACCGGGCGCTCGCCCAGGGCATCGGCGGCGACGGCGCCTACGCGTCGGAGCAGATCGGCAAGCGCCTCGAGGAGTCGCCGGACGACGACAAGGCCAAGGTGGCGCTCGCCGTGTCGCTGATGCTGGCCGGCAACCCGGAGTGGAAGGGGCTGATCGAGAACGTGCTGGCCACCAGCAGCGACCAGGTGGCGCGAGCGGCAGCCACGGAGGTCATCGACTACCTGCGCGCCTTGCCGGTGCACTGATTTCGTCGTGAGCGCGGCGATGGTCGCCGCGACACGTCTTCGGCGGCGCAGTGGCGCCGTCGCTCAACGTAGGGGAATTGCAGATGAATCCATTGAGTGGGGGTGGCATGGGTGGAGGCAGCAGCCTTTCGACCATTGCCAATCAGGTCAAGTCCGGCTGGGCGAACGTCGCTGCATCGTCGTTCGCCATGGCCCAAGGCACCGCGCAAAACGAGGCGATTGCCAAGGCCCAGCAGGAAAACATGCAGAAGCAGGCACTGATCAAGATGGTGACCGACATCATCGAAGGCGCTTGCAAGATGGTCAAAGGCGCAGGCGAAGCGATCAAGGGCCTGTGCTGACCGGTTCATAGGCGCGCGAAGGCGCGTACTCGTCAACGTTCATTGAAAGGAATCAACATGCCATTGCCAGCAATTGGCGCGGCCTTTGCCAGGATTCTCCCGGCAGGCCAGCGAATGGAACGCCTCGGCGGTGCCGCGGACATCGGCTCCAATGTGTTCAGCGCGCTGAACAGCGCGAAGGACCTGCTCGGTATCGGTGGATCCAAGGGCGCCGGCGGCGCACAAGGCCCGGGCGGCGCAGAAGGCGGGTCGCACGGTGGTCGCGGCGGGATCAAGGGCCTGCTCCAGGGCCTGGGCGGCCTGCTCTCCTGCATGGGCCAACTCATGCAAGCGATGCAGCAGCAAATGATGCAGCAGATGATGCAGCGCATGGGCGGCGGCATGCCCGGCATGGGGATGCCCGGCATGGGGATGGCCGGCATGGGGATGCCTGGCATGGGCATGCCTGGCATGGGCGGTGGCATGCCCGGCATGGGCGGTGGCATGCCCGGCATGGGCATGCCCGGCATGACGCCGGCGATGGGGATGCCCGGCATGGGCATGCCCAGCATGACGCCCGCGATGGGGATGCCCGGCATGGGCATGCCCGGCATGAAGCCGCACATGGGGATGCCCGGCATGGGCATGCCCGGCATGACGCCGGCCATGGGGATGCCCCAGATGGGCATGCCCGGCATGGGCGGTTCGCCGATGGGCGGCTGCAACCCGATGGGTCAGGGCCTGGCAGGCAAGCTCATGGGCTTTGCCGGCAAGATTGCCCAGGTCGGCATGGGCGTCGGGATGATGGAACAAGGCGCCAACCAGATCAAGCAGGGCCTGCAAGGCCTGGTCGGCGCGGCCATCGGCGGCGGGCAGCACCAGCAGCCTGCGCTCCTCGGCGGCTTTGCGGGCCAGAAACTGGCGTAGCGAGCAGTCTGCCGAGGCCCGCGCGTTTCGGGGCCTCGGCAGTTCGGCCGCCCACCGCCGGGATTTTTTTCACACCGTTCCGGAGACCCATGATGGACCCGAAGCTCATGAGCAAGGAAGTGTTCCGCGCCACCACCGACGCGCTCACTCTCGGCCTGACCCACGACAGAATCGATGACGCCGAATCGGCGCTGGTGTGCCTGCGCGCGATGCGCCCGCGCATTTCCGAGCTCGACACCTTCGAGGCCTGGATCCTGATGAAGCGCGGCTTCTTCAAGGATGCGGCCCGCCTGCTGGCGACGGTCGAGTCCAGCCCGCATGCCGGGCTGCAGGCCAAGGCGCTGCTGACCTACTGCCAGTTCGCCACCGGCGACGAGCGCTGGAGCCACAACGCGACCGAGGTGATCGAAAGCGGCGGCGATCCGGACGCGAGCCAGCTGATGCGCATGCTGATGGACCCCGAGGGCGCAGTGCGGGCGATCGAGGAGCGCGACGGCGAAGCGCAGCTCATCGACTCGGCCCAGACGGCGGCCGTCGTGCAAGGCAAGTACATGATGCGCGCTTGAGGGGGCTGCCATGGTCACCGGGATCGAGGCGATTTCGAGCCAGCACCTGCTCGAGCACGCGGCGCGGCCGACCAGCGACTTGCAGTCGCTGTCGCAGCGTTTCGACCACTTGATGATGGACGACCCCAGCGCGCTGCAGCACAACAGGCCGCACCACAATGACCGCGACACGGCCGCCACGGCATTCGTCGGCAAGGGCGAGGCGATGATGCGGGAAACGTTCCAGGGCATGCACAACCTGATGCTCGATGCGCCGCGGCTGAACCCCGAGGAGCTGGCGGTGCGGCAGATGCAGATGAGCTTGCAGGTGGCACTGGCGCAGTTCCAGTTCAACGCCTGCGCCCACGTGGCCCAGAGCAGCAAGACGGGCATGCAGACGCTGATGAAGAATCAGTGAGGCACAGGCGCGAGATGAATCCTCTGAGCATGACGGGCGGCGGCCCGAGCGGCGCCGGAGGTCTGGGACGCATTTCCGGACAGGCCGCGTCCGGGTGGCAGAACGTCGCCGCGTCGTCGTTTGCCATGAGCCAAGGCACTGCGCAGAACGCAGCGCTGTCCAAGGCCGAGAAGGAATCCTTGATGAAGCAGTCGCTGATCACCCTGGTGACCAGCATCGTCGAAGGCGCCTGCAAGATGGTCAAGGGCGCCGGCGAAGGGATCAAGGGCCTGTGCTGAATCAGCGGGCGCCGGCCACGAGCTGCAGCACCTGCTCGACGTAGCGTTCCGTCTCCGCATAGGGCGGCACGCGCCGGCCGTGCTTCAGCACCGCGCCTTCGCCGGCGTTGTAGGCGGCGACAGCCAGGTCGACGCGACCGGGAAACATGTCGCTCAGATCGCGCAGGTAGCGAACGCCGACGTCGATGTTGGTGCGCGGCTCCAGCAGCTGGGCCCGGGAATGGACGCCGTAGCGCGCGGCCGTGGCCGGCATGACCTGCATCAGCCCCAACGCGCCCCGCGGCGATCGCGCATCGGGCCGATAGCGCGACTCCACGTACATCACGGCAGCCGCCAGCGGAGGGCTGATGCCGTGCCGCTGGCACGCCGTCTCGACCCAGCCGGCCAGCTGGGCCGGCATCTCCCGCAGGGCGCTCGTGTCGCGGCGGTCCGTGAGCCGGCTCGCCGGCGCAAGCAGCGTCCGCGGCGATGCCGAGACCGTCGTGACGCCGGTGCCGAACCACTCGCGCGCTGGGGGCTGCACCGCCGGGGATGCCGCAGTGCGTTCACCGGCGGCGGGCACGGTCACCGGCACGCACCGGCCTACGCCGCTCGGGAAGTCGTGCGAGACATCGCGAATGAAGTCCTTCACGCTGCCGTCGATCATCGTGCAGCGGTAGCGGATCGTCTCCTGGCCCGCCGATGCACTGGCATGCCAGGGCACGGCAAGCGTGAGGAGCATCGCCAGGCTGCGCGGCGTGTTCGATGAAGTCATGCGCGCACTGTGCGCAAGCCGCAACGCCGGCGTCCCGCTCCGACGAAGCGCAGCGGCGTGCCGCGAAGCGTGCTGCGTCACCGGTTCGCTGTTCCGGGCACGCCTTCGCGCGGGCCGCGGGCGTGCCACCGACGGCCGATAAGGTGCGACATGCGCTGGCCGGTGCTGCGCGCGTTTTCGGCCACGCCGATGCAAGCCAAGCGAGGGAATCGTTCATGTCGACGAGTGCGTGTGGGTGGCGGCGGCAGGCGCTCGCCATGCTGTTGGGATCGATGGTCTTGCTGCTGTGCGCATGCAAGACCGAGCTCTACACGCGCCGCACCGAGGCGGACGCCAACGAGATGGTCGCCGCGCTGCTCGGCAACGGCCTGCAGGCAGAGAAGGCCTCGCCCGACGGCGGCAAGACGTGGAACGTGCTGGTCGACGACCAGCACGTGGTGCGCTCGCTCGCGGTGCTGCGCGCGAGCGGCCTGCCCTCGGAGAAGTTCTCCAACCTGGGCGAGATGTTCAAGAAGGAAGGGATGATCTCCACGCCCACCGAGGAGCGCGTGCGCTTCATCCACGGCGTGTCGCAGGAGCTGTCCCAGACGCTGAGCAAGATCGACGGCGTGGTCGCGTCGCAGGTGCACATCGTGCTGCCCAACAACGACCCGATGGCCACGGTGACGAAGCCGTCGAGCGCGTCGGTGTTCGTGAAGTACCGGCCGGAGAGCGACATCACGGCGCTCACGCCGGCGATCAAGAACCTCGTCGCCCGCAGCGTGGAGGGCCTGACCTACGACAACGTGACGGTGACGCTGGTGCCCGGGATGGAGCTCCCGCCCGTCCTGCCGCCGCCGCCCCCGCCGATGGGCTGGTGGATCGCAGGGATCGTCGTGTCGCTGCTGCTCGCAAGCGGTGTGGCCGTCGTCTTCCTCCGACCGCAGTGGCTGCCGCCGGCGCTGGCGCGACGCCTGCCCGGCAAGGCCGAGCCGGCGGCGGACGCGGCATAGAACCCCTCGAGCGCATGACTCACGGGCTCGTCGATGACGCGTCGCCGGTCGATTGCACGCCGGTGGCAGTGGCCGAGTGGAGCCAGCATCTGCAGCACAAGCTGTTCGCGCTGGAGGCTCACCTCGACGACTCCTGGCGTGTGCTGGTCGGCAAGCGCTGGCCGGCGCTCGCGCAGGTTCCCGACGGCCGGCTGCAAGGGCGGCTGCTGGGCACGCTGCTGCTCAGGCGCTGTCGCGCCGTGCCGTCGGCGCTGAGGCTGGCCGCACCCGAGATCCGGCTGTGCTTGCTCGAGCGCACCAACGCGTTGCGATCGCTGGCCGTGCTGGCACTGGTCCGCCGGCCGGGGGCGCTGCGCTGCTGCATCGACCGCGGCGCGAAGGCGGCCCTGCACGATGCCCTGGGTCCTCTGCTGGGGCCTTTGGAAGGCCTGAGCGGCAGCGGCCGGCCCGTGGATGCCGATGCGGCGGGGTGGTCGCCGCTGCATTGGGCCTGCCTGGGCTACGTCGATTGGCTGAAGCTGCTGCAGCCGGAGGATGAACTGTTCAAGCGCCTGGTGCGGCTGTCGCTGCCGGCGCGGCTGCTCGACATGCGCGTGCGCCGCCGTGCCGCGCCGCCCGAACTGCCGCCCCGCCAGGCCTTGCAGGTCTTGAAGGATGCGGAGGCGCATTGGCCATGCTGATCTGGATCGACACGGCGGCCGGGGTGATGGGCGTGCCCGAGGGGGTGGTCCGCGGCGAACAGATGGAGCGCCTGATGTCGTTGGAGGCGCTGCGCGAGCGGATCGAGCGCGACAGCGGTGCGGCGATGGAACGGGTGCGAGAGCTGGCCGAGGCCGAGCTGCAAGCCGCGCGCGAGGAGGCGCGGCGCATCCTCGAGCAGGCCCAAGCCGAGGCCGAGCAGCTTCGCCGGCAGGCCTACCAGGAAGGCACGCGCCAGGCGGTCAGCGACTGGCACGAGCGGCAAGCCGCGGCGGCGGTCGACAAGACCCGGGTCGTGCAGGAGATGCACGCCAAGCTGGCCGACGTGGTGACCAACGCGGTCGAGCGCATCGTGCAGACGCAGGACCGGGCGTCGCTCTACGAGCGGGCGCTGAAGAACGTGCAGTCGCTGACCCGCGGTGCGACCGCCCTGAAGCTGCGTGTCGGGCCCGACGACTATGCGCATGCCTGCCAATGCATCGCCTCGATCGCGGACCTGCAGGACGTCGGCCTGAGCGTCGAGGTGGTGTCGGACGCGGGCCTGCGGCCCGGCAGTTGCATCTTCGAGTCGGACCTGGGCGTGCTGGACGCGAGCCTGCAGACCCAGCTCGACGGCCTGCGCGCCGCGATGGAGCGCGCGGTGCGCCGCGCGGCGGCCGAGCATGAGGCCGCGCAGGAAACGTCTTCGGGCGAGCAGTCATGAGCCTGGGTGATCTGACGCACTGGATGGATGTCGAGCTGAGCAGCAGCTCGATGGTGTCTCGCGCCGGCAAGGTGGTGGAAGTGGTGGGCACGCTGATACGCGCCAGCGGCCTGGAGGCGCGGCTGGGCGAGCTGTGCAACCTCGTCGACGGAAGCGGCAACACGATGCAGGCGGCCGAGGTGGTGGGCTTCTCGCGCGGACAGACCATCCTCTCGCCATTCGGGTCGATCATCGGCGTGGCGGCCGGGCAGACGCAGGTCATCGGCTGCGGCCGCGTGCTGAGCGTGCCGGTGGGTCCGAAGCTGCTGGGGCGCGTCATCGACAGCCTGGGCCAGCCGATCGACGGCAAGGGTCCGATCCTCTGCGACGAGGAACGGCCGGTGTTCGCGATGCCGCCCACGCCGATGGAGCGCGAGATGATCGAGCACCCGCTGCCCACCGGCGTGAAGGTGATCGACGGCATGATCACGCTGGGCCAGGGCCAGCGCATGGGCATCTTCGCGCCGGCCGGCGTCGGCAAGAGCACCCTGATGGGCATGCTGGCGCGCGGCACGCAGTGCGACATCAGCGTCATCGCGCTGATCGGCGAGCGCGGGCGCGAGGTGCGCGAGTTCATCGAGATCATCATGGGCGAGTCGGGCATGGCGCGCTCGGTGGTGGTGTGCGCCACGTCCGACCGCTCGTCGATCGAGCGCGCCAAGGCCGCGCACGTGGCCACGGCGGTGGCGGAGTACTACCGCGACCAGGGCCTGAAGGTGCTCCTGATGATGGACTCGCTGACGCGCTTCGCGCGGGCGCAGCGCGAGATCGGCCTGGCCGCCGGCGAGCCACCGGCGCGGCGCGGCTACCCGCCTTCGGTGTTCGCCGAGATCCCGCGCCTGCTCGAGCGCGCCGGCATGGGTGCGAAGGGCTCGATCACCGCGCTGTACACGGTGCTGGCCGAGGACGAGAGCAACAGCGACCCGATCTCCGAGGAGGTGCGCGGCATTCTCGACGGCCACATGATCCTGTCGCGCAAGATCGCTGCGCGCAACCAGTACCCGGCCATCGACGTGCTGGGCAGCCTGAGCCGCGTGATGTCGCAGATCGTGCCCAAGGAGCACCAGGCGGCCAACGGCAAGATGCGCAAGCTGATGGCCAAGTACGACGAGATGGAAACGCTGATCCAGATGGGCGAGTACCGTCCGGGCAACGATGCGCTGGCCGACGAGGCGGTGCAGAAGGTCGACATGATCCGCGACTTCCTGTGCCAGGCCACTGCCGATCTCTGGCCGTTCGAGAACACGCTGCAAGCCTTGACCGGCGTGGCGCAGTAGGCGAGTCATGGCCAACCCGCTGCGCTCGCTCGACCTGCTCCTGCGCATCAAGCGCCGCGCCATCGAACGAAAAGAGGAGGCCGCCGCCGCCCAGGCGCAGCAGGTCGATGCCTGCGCGCAGCAGCATGCGCAGGCTGTCGGGCAGGAAGAAGCCTGCCGCGCCGACGAGGCGCAGTGCATGGGCAAGATCGAGCACTTGACGACACGCACGGAAGGCTTTCGACCGAACGATGTGGTGACCTTGCGGCATGTGCTGGAGATGCTGGCCGACAAGACGAAGCGCGCCGCCGCCGGCGTCGCGCAGGCGGCTCAGCAGCTGCAGGCCGCGCAGGAGGAGCTGGCTCGCCTGCGTCGGGAGGTTCGCCGCGCGCAGCAGCAGCTGGAGCAGTTGCTCGAGCGGCGCAAGCAGCTCGCGCAGCAGCTCGAGCTGGCCGACGAGGACGTGCAGGACGAGGATTCCGAGGAGACCGCGGTCGCGCGCATCCTGGCCGCGCAGCGCGAAGAAGAACACCTTCTCGACACGGTGGGAGCGTGACACATGGGTGAGATGCTGACCGGGCCCGAGGCCCTGATGCACTTCGGCGAGTCGATCACCAGCGTGTCCGCGCTGATGGCCTTGTGCACGATGCGCATCTACGTGGCCTTCATGGTCCTTCCCGCCGTTTCCGACGAGGCGGTCCAGGGGCCGTTGCGCAACGGCATCTGCATGGTGCTGGGCTTCTTCGTCGCCTGGGGCCAGCCGGCGCACGCGCTGCAGGGCTTCGAGACCGGGATGCTGCTGGCCCTGCTGCTGAAGGAAGGCCTGATCGGGCTGATGCTCGGCATCGCGTTCTCGGTGGTGTTCTGGATTGCCGAGGGCGTGGGCGCGATGATCGACAACACGGCCGGCTACAACAACGTGCAGCAGACCAACCCGCTCAACGGACAGCAGAGCACGCCGGTGAGCAACCTGCTCGGGCAACTGATGATCGCGTGCTTCTACATGCTGGGCGGCATGGTGGTCTGCGTGGGCCTGCTGTTCCAGAGCTTTCTCTGGTGGCCGCTGGCCGACCTGGCGCCGTCGCTGGCCTCGGGGCTGGAAGATTTCCTGAAGTTCCAGACCGACAGCTACTTCAGCGCCGTCGTGAAGCTGGCGGCGCCGATCATGCTGGTGCTGGTGCTCATCGACCTGTGCTTCGGCCTCCTTTCGCGCACGGCCGACAAGCTCGAGCCGCAGAGCCTCAGCCAGCCCATCAAGGGTGCGGTGGCGCTGCTGATGCTGTCGCTGCTGGTGAGCGTGTTCTTCGACCAGGCGCGCTCGGCGATCAGCCTGCACGACCTGGAGGCGCAGCTGCGGCACTGGGCCGCGGGCAGCGGTGCTGGCAAGCGCTGAAGGGGATCGCTTCGCCGTCGTGTCCATCGGTTCGGTCGCGAGAGCGGGCGACGGCGGCGCACATGCGACAAACGCCGAAGTCGAAACTGCGAATCCCTGCCCATGCCAGTGCAGCCGCCCTCGGGGGCTGGAATTCCCGTCCCCGCACCGATCCGCCCCGCTGCCGGGAATGAGCAAGGCCCGGCAGGCGGCTCATTGCCGAGCGCCGCAGCGCAGCAGCATCCGATCGGGTCGCGGCAACCGCTGCCGCCGGGCGAGCAGCAGACACGCCCGCGCTTGCCGCAACTGGGTTCTCCCAAGTTGCGCACGCAGGGCAAGCCGCTGACGCCAGGCTCGACGCAGCTGCTGGACAGGCTGGCCAGCTCGAACAGTGCGGTCCACCAGGCGGCCAGCCGCGCCGTGAGGGCGGCATTGGCCGACGGATCGCTGCGCTCGACGGCGGACGAGCGCATAAGCGCCGTCGAATTCAGCGTGCCGGACGCAGGCCCCGGCGTGGCGCTCGTCGAGGTTCGGCCCCAGCCCACCGGCGAGGTCCATCTGCATCGCATGCGCCCACTCGAAGTCGAGCCCGAGCCACCGCCGCAGGACAGGGCGGCGCCACCGGAGGAGGCGGCTGGGCAGGGGCAGGAGCGGTTGCACCCGGAGGAGGAAGCCCATTCGCCGAGCCGATCGTCGGCCGACACCGGAATGTCGAGCGGCGCCGGCCTGCCTGTGCGGGAGCGCAAGAGGGTCAAGGTCTCGCATGTGGGCGACGAGGTCAGCGCTCAGCTCGATTGGACAACGAGGCCCGCGGGCGCCGTGGGCGCACAGCCGCTGGCGCTGGTTCCCACCGGCGGTACCCGTATCAATTTCGCAGCGACGCCCGGGGGCGGCACCTTGCTCGGTTTGAGCGCGCCCGTGGGCACACCGGCGTCGACCGCGCCGCAGCGCAGGCGAATCAGGGCGAGCCCGTCGGCCGCCGAGTTGGTGAAGGGCCTCGACAACCCTCACTCGGTGGTTCCTGTGAAGCTCTTCCTGAGGCATTTGTCCGATGGCAAGCTGCCTGGCTGCCGCGCGCTGGCTGCCACCCTCTTCAAGGACGATGATCAATGCTCGCCCAACGAGCGGGACGAGATCTTCGGCCAGTTCCCGAAGTCGACAGGGGAGCCGAGGCCCACGCGCAAGGACGTGCAGATGGCTTTCAACGGCTTGGTCAGATTGGGCCTGCTGCAGGAGGAGCGCGCACGCGGCTTCGCGTTCCTGGGCCAGCTCGAGGTCGGCATGTTCGACGAGCACAAGATCGGGCGAGCCGATTTCGAAGGACGCTCGACGGACGAGCAACTGAAAATCATCGGCGACATCCTCAACAACCGCTCGGAATCCATGCAAATGGCGCAGAGCCTCCAGGCGATCGGGGTGCTGGCGGCCGATGCCGACATCAGCTTTGTCGACGACGCCGGAACAGATCGGAATGTGCAGGTCGCCAAGCAGCTGTTCTTCAACAAGCTGGCAGGCCGTGCACTGGGCGAGCCGATGTCCGAAGAGGAATTCGGCAACCTGCAGCCGGCCCAATGCGAGGCGATCTACAAGCGATTTGCGCTGGAGCACGACGGCGATGCTTCGGCACGCCACCAGGTCGCCTGGGCCGGTCTGGCCCTGGAGAAGGACGGCCTGGTGCGTCAGCAAGCCGTGCGGGCGACCCGATTCGTCGCCAGCCTGCAGAACGGAGGGTTCAGCAAGGTTTGCATGACCGAAGAGGCGTTCATGGCGCTTCCCAAGGTGCAGAGGCTCGCTGTGGTCGAGGAGGCATTGAACCGCGCGAAGAACGCCGACAAGTCCGTGGTCATCGCGGCCTTGCGGCACATGGACATCCTCGAGCAGTAGCGGGCCGCCGGTTTGCATCTAGTCTTCCCAGGCGCCCGGCATCCTGGAACGTGTGGCGCTGCGGGACGCCTCGGAATCTGCGGGCGGTGAGCTCTTCATCGGTGGGCTCGATGTCGGCACGCTCGGACTGACCGCTTCGGGCCGAGCCTTCGCCCCTTCCTGGTACGCGCCCGGCATGCCGGACGAGGTCACCAGCGGCGTGCTCGCGAGCTGCCGGCCCAGTGCCTGCAGCGCCCCCTGTCCGATGAGCCCGGCGGACTGCACCCCGATGCGAAAGGCGAGGTCGTCGGCCCGCGCCTTCGAGGCGTCCTGACGTTGCCGTGCCGCGTGCCCGAGCTTGCCGGCGAGCGTGGTCTTTTCCGCACCTGGGGAAGACGGCTGAAGCAGTTCCCTGATGCTCTCTTCGCTGCCGGGCATGGTGCCGGGCATCAACGGCCGCTCGCCGTCCGGCAGCACCGGGGTTTCGGGCAGGTGACGGGATGCCGCGTTGACCGCCCCATTGAGGAACATTCGCCCCGCGGTGTACGCCGCGTCGAATACGAGGTCGGCTGCCTTGTTTTCTGCCTGCTGGCGCAGGCGTTCGGGCGCCTGCTGCAGCCGCTGCAAGGGGTGGGGAACGCTCTGCTGAAGGCGCGAGTGGGTGTGCCCGGACTTGCCGTCATGCGCCTTCGGCGAGGTCCCGCCTGCAGCCCACGCCTCGGTGGGGAACGAACCCGGCATCGTCATGTGGGGCAGGTCGGGCGCCACGGGGATCGGCCGAGAGGGCTCGATCGGCCCCAGATGGCGTCCCAGCGAACGCACCGCGCCTTTGACCAGCAGGGGACCGAAGGTGGTGGTGGCCTTGACCGCAGCCTCGAAGGCCAGGTCAGCCTTCAGCGAGTCCTTGTCCGGCGGGCTCTGCACGGCGGTCGGCACGGACGATGTCTTGGCGCTGTCCTGCAGGGACGAGCGCTTCTCGTTCAGCCACGCCTTCAGGTTTCCACCGTTGCGTGGTGCGGCGCCGGCAACACCGGGGGGCGATGTCGTGGCGGCAGGCCGATCCTGCTGTCCGGCTTGTCGATCGCGGGGCGTCTGGATGACACCCTTCGGCAGGAAGGTCAGCGGTCCCCGATGCAGCCTCATCGTCGATCTTTCGCGCCGGCGGCTCTAGGGCCAGGCAACGGCGATCTCCCCAAGGGGCTCATGGAAGTGCACCCTCGTGTGGGGGCCGTGGTCCTGTGTGCCGGCGGGCACAGGGGACGCCGTGTTCATCGCGGTACGACTGTCGCGGAAGGTGTGTCATTGACGCGGGTCGGAGCTCGAGAGGCTGCACGTGAGGCAGTCTCCGGCGGCGCGACAGAGGGCGCGGCCGCCGCTGCGAAGTGCCGGCCCGCCGGACGAAGCGGTGCCCGTGCCGGGCCCGTGCGCTGACAAATGCTTGCTTCGCTCAGGTGGTCGTGCGTTCGGCTGTTGTCGCGGCACGCGTTGCCGGCAGCGCGACAACGGGGCCACCGACAACCCAGGGGTGAGCATGAAGATCGCAACCTTGTTTTCGAGCCGCGTGATGGAAGAGCACACCTTGGCGGCATTCGGCTCGCATGACTTGGTGGCATTGCCGCAAGCCGAGATCGGTGCGCTGATCGCCTGCCTGCATCGAGGTGACGTGGACGCGGTGGTGCTCGAGGATGACCGGCCGCAGCTCGCCCATTGGCTGCCGGCGCTGCATCAGCAGGTCGCTGCGCCAGCCCCCGTGATCATCGTCGGGCATGGTGACACCGAGGGGATCATGTGTGCGTTGCGCATGGGCGCCGCCGACTATGCATCGACGGCTGCGGGCGGTGCATTCATCGTCGCGCGGGTGCAGGCGCAGATCGAGCTGCGTCGCCGGCTGGCACAGCGCAGCGTGCTGCAGGTCGCCGGCTATGAGCTCGATGCAGACACGCACACGGCATCGCATGCGGATCGGGAGGTCACGCTCACCGGGCGCGAGTTCGGCATGGCGTGGCTGCTGTTCCATCACCGCGGCCAGGTGGTCAACTTCGAGACGCTGGCCACGCGCGTGTGGGGACGCTCGGTCGAGATCACCAAGCGCAGCATCGAGCAGCATGCGTACCGGCTGCGGCGCAAGCTGGGTCCCGGGCTGCGCAGCGATCCGTCGCGCCTGCGGATCCAGGCGGTCTACGGCGTGGGGTATCGGCTCGATGCGGTCTAGTGTCCTGTCCCGCGGATAACAGGCATTTCGGCGGTCGCCACCGCCCGATCATCACCATCTGGTCGAATCGAAATGCCTGTTATCCGCGGGACAGGACACAGGGGCGGCTTGGCCCGGGGCAGCTCTGCCGGGCTCCTACATGTCGATGATCCCGCGCTGCAGCGCGATGATCACTGCGTGCGTGCGGTCGTTGGCGCGCAGCTTCGAGAGGATGTTGCGCACATGGGCTTTCACCGTCTCCTCGGAGATGTTGAGCGAGGCGGCCACCCGCTTGTTCGAGTTGCCGGCGGCCACCAGCCGGAGCACCGCCAGCTCGCGTTCGGACAGCGCGTCGTCGCCGACATGCTCCGCCAACTCGGCGGCGATCTCGGGCGGGATGCAGCGGCGGCCCGCGTGCACGGCGCGGATCGTGTCCACCAGCTCCTTGCGCAGCGAGCTCTTCAGCAGGTAGCCCGCTGCGCCCATCTTGATGGCGCGCAGCGCCTGCACGTCGCCGCGGTAGGTCGTGAGGATGATGACGCGCGAGGAGGGGAACTCCCGCCGGATCGCGCCCAGAGCCTCCAGGCCGCTCATTTCCGGCATGCGCACGTCCATCAATGTCACCGCCGGCTTGTGGCCTCGAAAGGCCTGGATGGCCTCGACGCCGTTGGTGGCCTCGGCCACCAGGCTCATGTCCGGCTGGGCGGCGATGACGCCGGCGATCCCGGCGCGCAGCAGAGGGTGGTCGTCGACCACCATCACGGTGATGGGCGTGGCGGTGTTCTCGTTGCTCATGCGTATACCACTGTGCGCCATCATGCGGCGATGCGAGCGCTGCGAATCCCTCGAAAGTGTAATTCGACACTGCCTCGGTCTCGGGTTGGGCGCGCCGGCGCATGCCCTTAGCCTGACTGTCCCGGCCGAGGCGGATTGCCTCCAGGGTTTGCCTCCATTCCAAGGGTCATCGCAAATGAATTTCGTGAACGTGCGCCGCTTCCGGGTGGCGACCTTCTTCGCCAGCCAATGGCTCGACAACGCGGTCGCCCTGGCGCTGGAAACGGCCGGCATGACCGCCGACAGGCACCGCAACGCGATGTCGCTCGTGTCGGCGCTGCATGCGGCGAAGGCCGACGTGGCCATCGTCGAGGATGAGGGCGAGCAGCTCGCCTCGTGCCTGTCGGCGCTGCGCTTTCGCGGCATGTCGCAGGTGCCGGTGCTCGCGGTCGGCAAAGGATCGAGCCGCCACATCGCCGATGCACTGCGCTACGGCGCCGCGGACTACGCCGTGATCGGCGAGGCGATGGAAAGCCTGGTCAACCGGGTGCGCGCCCGGGCCGAGCTGGCCCAGCACAGCCAGCGGCCGGCGTCGCTGGAGTTCGGCGGCTGCCGGCTGCACGCGGAATCCAGGTGCCTGAGCAGCGACTCGCGCGAGATGCCGCTCACCTCGCGCGAATTCGGCATCGCCTGGCTGCTGTTCGAGAACGGCGGCCAGGTGGTGAACCTGAACACCTTGTCGTCCCAGGTCTGGGGCCGCGACGTGGGCGTCGCCAAGCGCACCATCGAGCAGCACATCAGCCGGCTGCGTGCCAAGCTGGCGGTGGCGCACGACGGTGCGCGCCTGCACGTGCACGCGGTGAACAATGTCGGCTATCGCCTGGCGATGGGCTCGGGCCGGGCGGCGGCCGCGCGCAAGGCGACGGGCGGATCACCGCAACAGCTTCTGCACGGCTTCGAAGGCCACGTCTGCAGCGGCGTCTGCACGGTTGGCGGCGCCGTCGGCAGCTGATTCCACGGCGACGAGCATGCGCGGATCCCCGTTGCGCACGCCGGCGAGGTGGGACCTCGCGGGGCGGGTCGTGGCGGCGCTGCGGCAGCCGCGGCTCGAACCGGCGCGGTGTGCCCTGATGTGCGCAGCGATCCAGTCGATGGTGATGGCGCTGTATGCCTGCATCGGCGAAGTGCCCTGGGTTCTGGTGCTGGCCTTCCTCGTGGTCAGCATCGGATCGGCGCTGGCCTTCGTGGCGACGGTGCGATGGAACACGCGCCTGAGCGATGAGGGCCTGGTTCAGGGGCAGGTCTATGCCAACTGCGCCGTCCAGCTCGCCTTTCTGATGCTGGCGCCGCAGCTGTGGTTCCTGTTCACGACGGCGCTGTGCCTGATCTACGCCCACGCGATGACACGCTTCCGGCCGCGCCAGTTCACGATGGCCTGGCTGGTCATCGGCATCGGGCTCGGCCTGGCCTTGTATTCGGTGCGCGGCCGGCTGGCACACCCAGGCACCGGCTGGGTCGATGTCTTCCTGCTGTGGCTTTGCATCTTCCTGGGCATTCGCCAGATCATGCGCATCGGGGTCCAGTTCAACAGCTTGCGGATCACGCTGTCCGAACGCAGGCGTGAACTGGCGGTTTCGCTGTTGCAGGTCGAGGCCTTGGCCGGCGAGCGCAGGCTCGCGGAACGCGAACGCGCTGCGCGCGAGCTGCACGACAGCTTGCTGCAAGGCTTGCAGGGGCTGATGCTGCGGCTGCAATCGGCCACCGAGCGCATTCCGCCGCAGGAGCCTGCCCGCCGCATGATGGAAGAGGCCCTGGAGCGTGGCGACCAGCTGCTGCTCGACGGATGCAACGGCCACGAGAAGCTGCGCTGGGCGGGCCCGGCCGGCTTGCCGGATGCGCCGGCGGCGGGCGACGAAGCGCAACCCTGAATCAGTCAGATTCGCTACAGGATCTACGCCTAAGCTTCGCTCCATGGTTGCGCCAGCCCCTGTGGCGATGCGCACAGAGCGGAGACAAAGCCCATGAATACGACCCACGCAGGCGCGCGTGCCGGTCAGTCGCCCCTGCTCGCAAGAGCGATGAGCACCTCGAGGATGCTTTGCGCCGCCGTCGCTGCGCTGTCGGCGATGTCGATGTTGTGCATGGCGGATCCTGCGACCGCAGGCAGCAAGCCACCCATTGTTCTGGGGACCTCCGGCGAGTTCAGCGGGCAGGCCGTTGCCAAGGAGAACATCGATGGCGCCATGGCCTACTTCGCCTCGGTCAACAAGCGCGGGGGTGTCTTCGGTCGCAACGTCGAGCTGAAGGTCTACGACGACGGGCGGGACGTCCGGCGCACGGTCACGAACACGGAGCGTCTGATCGCCGAAGACAGGGCGTTCGCCCTGTTCGGTTATCGCAGCACGCCGTCCGTCGAGGCCGCGCTGCCGATCCTCACCCGCAACCAGGTCCCCCTCATCGCGCCGTTCTCCGGGGCCGAATCCATCCGGTCGCCGGCAAATCCCCTGGTCTTTCATTTGCGCGCGAGCTATCGGCAGGAAGCGGCAAAGCTTGTTCACCAGTTGTCGACGGTGGGCGTGCGCAGGGTCGCTCTTCTGTACCAGGACGATGCCTTCGGCAAGGACGCTGCGGCCGGTTTCGAAGAGGCACTCAAGGACGCGGGCCTCGCGCCGCTCGTGACGGCCACATACGACCGCAAGGACCTGAACGTCGAAAGCGCCGTCAGGTCGATTGGCCAGGCCTCGTCCGAGGCGGTGCTCATGGCCTGCTCGCCCAGGGCGTGCCTCGATTTCATCAAGGCCATGCGTGCCGAAAAGCACCGCTGCCAATTCCTGACCTTGTCGAACGTGAACTCCGACGAGTTCGCCAAGGGCCTCGGAAACGACACGCGCGGCGTCGTCGTCGCGCAGGTGATGCCGTCCCCCTGGAGCCATGTCATTCCCTTGGCTCGGGAATACCGGCAGGCCCTCAAGGACAGCGGAAGCGGGGTCCCGGTCTCGTACGCCAGTTTCGAGGGGTTTGCCGCGGCCAAGCTCGTGGTGACGGCGTTGCGGCTCGCCGGCCCGGACCCCACGCGCGAGAGGTTCATGGCCGCGCTCGAATCGATGCGCGAATTGGACCTGGGTGGATTGACCGTTCGCTTTTTCGGCACGGACCATCGAGGATCGAATTTCGTGGAACTGACGTTCATCAGCCAAGGCGGTAAATACATTCGATGACACGAGCTGGAGACAGATGAAATCCTTCACCGCAGAGGCGCAGAGAACGCAGAGGATTGGTATTTCTCATCGAAGTGCCAGTGATCCGCGGGACAGGACACTGGTCGTTCGAGACCCAGAGCGACCTCAAGCGTCGCCGAAATCGACGGTCAGTGAATTTGCCGAGCTGGTGCGCACGGCGTTGTTGTCGTCCGGCAGCACGTAGGCGTTGCTCGTGCCCAGTGCACCGTTGAGGAAGTTGACGGCGTCGTGGTTCGTCTTGCCGTCGAACCACTGCGGCGCCTTGATGACGCGCTGACCCGAGCTGTCGGTGGTGACGATGCCCGCGGGGGCGCTGCCGAGGATGCTCTTGTCGCTGCCGGCCACGGCGCCGTCGGGCGCCGTGATCTTGATCGAGCTGTTGCGGCCGGGGATGTCGCTCTCGTCGAACCAGATCTTCTTGGTGCTCTTCTCGAAGTTGATCTCGGCCCAGTTGGAATTGTCCTGCGTGTTGCCGCTCCACTTCTGCACGCGGCCCTGCCAGTCCTCGGGCATCGCGACTTGCATCGACTGGTGCGCGCCGATCGTGAACGTGGCTTCGGGCCCGTTGAAGCTCGGATGCTCGCCGGGTGCGAGGTTGCGGAAGAACGCGACCTGCATCGGCTGGTCGGTGTTGTTTCTCAGGTTCAGCGAGTTCGGGCCGCCGCCGTTGACGGCGCCGGTCGCCGACGGGGCCGCCGGGTTGCCGGCAGGCACGCCCCCCGGCTGCGCGGGCGACTCCGGCGCGGGCGCCGCATCGGGTGCCGACGGCGGTGCAGGGGGCCCGCCGAGGGCCTGGGGTGGCGCGGCCGCAGGAGGCGGCGCCGCGGGCGGCGCCACGCTGGGCGGCCGCGGCGCGCTCGGCATGGCCGGCACCCCGCCGGTGCCATGACAGCCCTGGCCATCGCCCTGTCCCTGTCCTTGACCGCCTTGCAGCTGGTTCATCAGCTGCGACATGAGCTGCATGAGGAACTGCTCGAGCAGCTTCTCGAATTGCGGCCACAGCTGTTCGAACCGGGACTTCAGCTTCGTCGAGCTGTCATCGCTGGAGGGAGCTTCGGCGGACGCCTGCATGGCGTTCCATTGCTGCCAGTTTCTTTCGCGCTTGCTGCGCACCTCGTCGATGCTGTCGATCTTCATGGCTTCAATTTCACATCGGCGAGCCGGGGCGGGCGATGCGACGCGAAGCTTTGGCATGCGCGTGCGAAGCGCTTTTCCCGGGCGGCCGCCACAAAACGGGCGAACTGTCGTCGCAACGACAGCTGCGACATCGTCAATGTGTTGGCATGCGAATTGATTCACGAGATGCGAAACCCGCGCACCGTCCGCGATGTCCACAATTTCATTCATCACGCTCGCTGGGAGAACCTGCATGCGCCGTCTTCTCGTCGTCGATTCGCTGTGCACGGTCGCGCTGATGGCCGCGATGCTGCTGCCCGGGGCCGTGTCGGCGCGGGGTGACGAACCGCTGTCTCCGCTGCCGCAGAGCATCAAGCTCGATACCGGCAAGGTCGCGCTGGGCGCGAGGCTCTTCGTCGACACGCGCTTCGCCAAGGACAACAGCGTCTCATGCGCGAGCTGCCACAACTTGAGCAAGGGCGGCGTCGACCCGCGTCCCGAGGGACGCGTGTTCTCCACCGGCGCCGGCGGCGCCAGGCACATCTTCAACACGCCGACGGTGTACAACGCCGGCTTCAATTTCCGCCAGCAGTGGGGCGGTGGTGCCGAGTCGCTGGAAGACCTGGTGGACAGGGTCGTCAACGGCAAGCGTGTCTTCGACTCCAGCTGGCCCGAGGTGCTGGGCAAGCTCTCGGCCGACAAGGACCTCGCCGACGAATTCCGCAAGGTCTATCCCGGCAAGGGCCTGGCGAAGGAGACCGTGCAGGACGCACTGGCCGTGTTCCAGCGTTCGCTGATCACGCCGTCGCGCTTCGACCGCTACCTGAGCGGCGACACGAGCGCGATTTCCGGCGACGAGCGGCGCGGCTACGAACGCTTCAAGGCCTATGGATGCGTCGGCTGCCACCAGGGCGTGAACGTCGGCGGCAACATGCTGCAGCGCTTCGGCGCGATGAACGACTACTTCGCCGACCGCGCGAAGGCCGGCATGCCGCTCACCGACGGCGACCGTGGCCGCTTCAACGCGACGAAGAAGGAAGGCGACATGCACGTGTTCAAGGTGCCCAGCTTGCGCAACGTGGCCTTGACCGCACCGTACTTCCACAACGGCTCGGCCGCGACGCTCGAGGAGGCGGTGGACGTGATGTTCCGCTACCAGCTCGGCCGCAGCGCGCCGGCCGAGGACAAGGCATTGATCGTCAAGTTCCTCAAGAGCCTGACCGGCGAACAGTTCAAGGAGTGAGCGTGATGTCCATCCAGTTCAAGATCGGCTCGCGCGGCATCGGCTCCGGCGTCGCCGTGCCGGCGCTGCTGCTGGCGGCCCTGGTGGCCGGCTGGCTCTACCTGTACACGCACAGCCACGCGGTGAACGCCGACGCGCAGAGCGAGGTCCTCGCGATGCTGAAGGACCTGAAGCAGATGGACTCCGACTGGTCGGCCAATGTGCTGCGCTCGCACACCGACATCAACCTCGACTACGACGCGCTGACCGAGCCGTTGCGCCCCTTCGCCGACGGCTTGTCGGGGCTGAAGGAGCGCGTGCAGCCGCTGGCCAACCCGGCCGTCGACGCGGCGCTCGACGACATCGGCAAGGCACTCGCTGCCAAGACGGCGCTGATCGATGCGTTCAAGGCGCAGAACAGCCTGTTCAAGAACTCGCTGCGCTACGTTCCGACGGCGCATCGCGAGATCCAGTCGCAAATGCGCTCGGAGCGCGATGCCGTGGTGTCGGCCCAGGCCGCTGCGAGCCGCGAGACGACGCACGCCTTCGACGAGCTCGAGAAGTCCGTTGCCGCGACCGGCAAGCCCGAGGCGGGCGAGCGGACCCGGCAGCGCATGGAGCAGGCATTGGCCGCCATGCGCAGGAGGGTCAGGGGAACGGGCGCAGACAGCGCGGCGCGCAACTCGGTGGTCATGATGAACTTCGACGCCAACGTGAGCCTGCTGGTGGACGAGGCTTTGCGTTACAGCTCGGTTCCCGATCGCGAGACCGCCGAGGCCATTCGCGGCGGCATCGAGCGCATGCGCGCCGCCACGCATCTCTACCCGACATCGGTGCATGAGCCGCTGGGCAACCTCCTGTCCCACCTCGAGACGCTGCTGCGGCTGCGCTCCAAGCAGGCTGAGCTGCTGCGCGAGATCTCGCAGGTGCCGATGGCCGCCAGGATCGATGCGTTGAGTGGCTTGCTGACCGAGCGCTTCGGTGCCGAGCTGGCGGGCCAGTTCGCCTACCAGCGCTTCCTGCTGGCCTACAGTGCCTTCGCGTTGCTGCTGGTCGCCGGCGGCACCGCCTTCATCCTCTACCGCCAGGCGACCGAGCGGCAGCGCCTGGCCGCCCTGGTCGAGCAGCAGACGATGGCATTGAAGGAGAACGAGGTGCAGCTCGTGCACGCGCAAAGGATGGCCGCGATCGGCGAGATGGTCGCCGGCGTGGCGCACGAGGTGAACACGCCGTTGGCGGCCGTCAAGAGCAGCCTGCAGAGCGCACGCGAGCTGCTGGCCGGCGTGCGCGAACACTTCGACGAAACGGGCCGGTTCGTCGAGATGGTGACGCAGCCGCGCTCTGCCGACGAGGCCTTGCGCGCGGCCCGCAAGCTGCTGCTGACCGAGCAGTACAAGACCGTGGCCGCGCTGCGCCGCGAGATCGACGACTTCGATTCGCTGGGCACCATGGACCAGCTGATGGACGACGGCGTGCACGGCGTCGAGCACATCTACAGCGTGGTCGTGAACATGCTGAACTTCTCGCGCCTGGACCGCACGAAGATTGTCAGCGGCAAGGTGGAGGAGGGCATCGACGCCACGCTTGGCATCGCCAAGCATCTGCTCGGGTCGACGGCGGTGCACAAGCACTACGGCCACACCGAGCCCATCCATTGCGACATCGCGCAGATCAACCAGGTGGTGCTGAACCTCGTGAAGAACGCGGCGCAGGCGCTGCCCGAGACGGGCGGCGAGATCCACATCAGCACCTCGATGGCCAGCCCCAGCCAAGTGCGCATCGACGTGCGCGACAACGGCAGCGGCATTCCTGCCGAGGTGCTGCCCAACATCTGGAAGCCGTTCTTCACGACCAAGGCCGAAGGGGTGGGCACCGGCCTCGGGCTGTCCACCTGCCACAAGATCGTCACCGCCCACGGGGGCCGCATGGCGGTGGAGTCGCAGCCGGGCCGCGGCACGACGTTCTCGGTGATCCTGCCGCTGAAGCCGCCCCTCTCGCTGTACGAGACACACGGCCAGCAACAGGGCGGCCAGCTGGTCGTGGCCTGAAGCTTGCGTGGACCACGGTGACCTTTCGGACAGCGCACCATGAGTTCCCCTCAGCCCACCGAAATCAATTTTCCGCACGTTCCCGCAGCCGCCGGCGGGACCAAGCCGTCACTGCTGTTCGTCGACGACGAGCGCGCCATCCTCACCGCGCTGCGCGTGGTGTTCCGCGGCGCCTACGACGTCACCGTGACGACCGATGGCTTCGAAGCCATCGCGCTGATGAAGACGCGCACCTTCCACGTCATCGTCTGCGACCAGCGCATGCCGGCGATCACCGGCGTGGAGGTGCTGCGCCAGGCGCGCGAGCTCTCGCCAGACAGCGTGCGCATCCTGCTGACCGGCTACTCCGACACCGACGCGATCCTCGGTGCGATCAACGACGTCGAAGTCCATCGCTTTCTGCAAAAGCCATGGGACAACGCCAAGCTCAAGCAGGTGGTCGACGACGCGATCCGCCTGGCGCGCAACTTCGTCGACGCCGCTGCGCCGGCCGACGACGCGCCGGCGGCCTCGCCGGACGACGCGGAGCGGGATCTTGTCGAGCGCGTGTATCCGGAGGTGCTGCAGTTCCCGCGGCGATCACGCAAGCCCGCGGCGAAGGAGACAGTGCTTGTCATCGATCCCGGTCGATCGCTCTTTGATCAGACGAGGACCGAGATGGCCGGCAAGGTCCACATCGAGCATGCGGCCTCGCTGGACGACGTGTTCCGCTTTCTCGCCGGCCAACCGGTGGGCATCATCGTCTGTGCGTTCGACGTGCAAAGCGAGGCCGACCGCACGTTCTTGCAGATCCTCAAGCGCGAGCACCCGTTCATCCTCGTCATTGCCGCCTGCGACTCTGCCGACACGCAGCGGCTGATCGAGCTGATCAACCACACGAAAATCTTCCGCTACCTGCGCCGGCCGGTGAGCGTGAAGATGCTGTCGCACTACGTGATGAGTGCGGTGAAGCTGATCAACGACACACGCGAGAACCGCCAGTTGCTGCTGATGCAAAGGCCCGAGGACATGCCCGCTGCTGCGACTCGCAACGCGACCTCGATCTCGATCGACCAGCGCTTCGAGGCGGTCAAGGTCACGCTGTTGGGGCGATTCGCAGCATGGCTGCGGGCGTGACCGGTCGCCCGCGGCGATAGCGCCGGTCGATGCCTGTTGCGAAGTGAAGCCCAGGCGCAGTCAGACGGAGGAGCGCCTGAGCACGCACTTGTCTCCGCTTGCCGGCCGCTCGATGGCGACCTGCGACAACGCCGGCAGCGTGTCCTTGAGCTGGTCGTAGATGTAGGCACACAGGTTCTCCAGCGTCGCGGGCCCGATGCCTTCCACCTCGTCGAGGAAGCGGTGGTCCAGTGCCTCGCGAACGCGCTCGAGCTCGCGTCGGAACTCGCCGAGGTCGGTGATCATGCCGGAGCGCGGGCTGGGCGCACCAGCCAGCGCTACCTCCGCGTGATAGGTGTGCCCGTGGATGCGCCGGCTGGGCTCGGCGTCGATCTCGCGGTCCAGCGAGTGTGCAGCTTCGAAATAGAAGCGTTGGCTGAGTTCGTAGGTGGGGCTGGTCATGTGTCGCCGTTCAAGGGTGGATCAAACCGGGAGGACAGCGCCTGCAGTGTGGGCATCTGACGCGGCGCTGCTTGCATCCGTCGCGAAGCCGACATCGCGGGCACGAAGCTCCTCGGCCTCCGGCACGGGGCCATCGCGAACGCTGTCTGATCCAGAGTCGATCTCCCGGGAATCTTGTAACGCCAGCGCGCAGAAGACCCGTCCAAGACGTCGACAGAAGAAAACGAAAGACGAAGAACAGGCAGGTTCACTTCGGCTAAAGAAGAGCAGATTCGCACGGGCGCCCACACGCAACGGCGCCCAACGGTACGGTTGCGCGATGCCCACTTGACCAGAAAGTACGCCGTGCCCACTCGTTCCAGACCTGTCACGCCCGACCGCGTCCGTACCGACAGCTGGCGGGAAGCTGAGACCCTGGGATCCACGACAACCGAGCCGTCCAGATCGAAGACGCTTGAGACCGTCGAGGGCCTCGAGCCGCGTCGGGCCCGCTCGACGAAGAAGCTGCCTCCGGCGGATCGGCGGTCGTCGCCGGTCGCCGCGAACTTCAGGCTGCCGGTGCATGAGACGCGCCGGCTCCTGGCCAATGAGCCCGTCGCCAAAGTCTCTCCCGACCTGATCCAGACGACCTACGGCACGCGCACGAAACTGCCGCGTTACGAGAATGTCGCGGCCAACCTGACTCTCGATGTGAACATGGCATTCGAAGAGGAACTGCAGAAGGCGATCGAGCACGAGCCGTACTTCTGCCAGTCGGCCAAGACGATCGTCGAGTTCATCCATCGGAGGATCCAGTTCAAGTCGCTGCAGACGATCGCGGACAAGGACGGCAGGCTGACGGCGAACGCGCGCCAGGAGCGCATCGACTACATCCACGGCCGGCTGCCGGACTACTACCGAAGTGAAGACCTCGACAAGCTGTTCAAGAACAAGCGCTGGCACGAGGAAGACGTGCTCAAGCCGTTCATGAACGAGTTCCGCTCCGACCAGCGCTTCACCGAGGCGGAGAAGGTCGAGGCGCGCGCACTGTTCAAGCTGCTGACGACGATCGAGACGCAGAAGGAGTACTTCGGCGGTTCGGTCGAGTACGACCAGCACGTCGACAACAGCCTCGAGTTCTGGGTGTATCACCTGAGCACGCTGGCACGCGATCCGGACCGGCAGTACCACCTGGAGGGCGTCTCGGGCGCCGCCCGACTCCTGAAGGATTACCGCACTGCGTTCCGGGGCAAGGTACCGGCCGAAAACTTCGCCAACCTCGGAAACGGGGTGACGGACTCGAAGTGGGCCGAACTGCCCCCGGGGCTTCAGGAGCAGATGCGAACGCTGCTCAAGAGGTTCGAAGCCCGGGGCAGCGATGCGAAGGTCAGCTCGTTCCTTCTCAGCCGATACCAGATGCTGCAGGAGTCCAAGCACCGAGCCGCCGGCGCGCTCAACAAGCCCACGTCGAAGCTGGATTGGGGCGAGGTGTGGGATCACTGCACCGAAGACCACCGGAAGGCCATCTACTCCGATATCACCCAGATCCCGTGGTCGAGGGCGCACCTGGTTCCCGGCTCCCGGTCGTTCGACAGCAGCTACGTGCACTCCAACGAGGACCACGACAACCGTCGCCATCCGCTCGCCCAGGAGCCGGGTCTGCACAATGTCGCAGGGGTCTTCGCGAACCTTCTGCAGCGTCCGGAGGTCGCCGTAGAGCGCTACGCCAGGGCCGGGGGAGATGAGTTCGAGAAGCGACGCACCGAAGGCAAGCTCGCCCAATACCCCGCGGACCATCCGGAGACGCTGATGGAGCGCTTCGTCCGCCTGCACACGGAGTGGTACGACGACGCGCGCACGAACCACCTGCCGATCGTCGGGGGCCTGAGCGGGCACACTCTCGCCTACCTCAACTTGCTGGCCGCGGCGATGGAAAAGGCCAGCGACGAGGGGATCAGCACACTCGCCCGCAATCTCGAGGTGGCCGGCCTCTACGAAGACGACCGCCAGGGCGTGATGGAAGTCCTTCGCGCCATCATGCTGGGCGGCGTCACCGGCAACAAGCGGCATCACTCCGTCAACGAGGTGCTGGCCCCCAGCACGTCGATCCTGGTCAAGGGGGAGCAAGTGCTCCAGCATCGTGACGCGGGCGGCTACCTGGACCTGTTCGAGTCGCGCAATCCGAAGATCAAGGAATGCGTCGAGCACGCCCAGAGCAATGCCGAGCGGCGCTACATGGACTACGGCAAGAAATCCGTGCTTGCCCTGTTCAACTTCAGCGACGACGACTCGACGGCTCGTGTCCGCGACGCTGCGAAGCACTACCTGCAGGGACTGGGCCTTCCGCCCGACCAGCGAGCCGAGCGCAAGGAAGACATCGTCGCTGCGGTGTCGAATTTCGAGAATCGGCATCCTGTTCGCAAGATGTCGCCCGAGCGCGAACAGTTTCTGAAACGGGAGTACTCCTGGAAGCCTGAGGAGGTCGGCGTCATACGCAAGGTCGGCCACCGCATCGACGTCAAGGCGCGAGAGGCGGAGGCCCGCCTCGCGAAGCGCGAACTCGACGACGCGCGTGTGCGTGCCGACGACACCCAATCGGCGACGCCGGGCATCGGCGAGCTGCTGAAGCGCGCGGCGATCGACGACAACGCGCTGGTCTCAGGGGCGCGCGGTCGCACGGGCGACGCCGGATTCCGCAGTGCGCGGGGCGACGACGTCCGAAAGCTGGAAGACGACCTCGAACTGATGCTGTTCCGCCTCACCGAGCTCCAAGACCTGCCCGCGGAATCCCGGGCGGAGATCCGCAGGCTGCTGCGCAAGCCCGCCGAAGCGGCCGATGTCGCGATGATGCCCCAGGGCATCATCCATCGCTACCCGGTGTGGGGCCTGACCCTTACCGCCGCCGCGGCGGTTTCGATGCTGTATGCGCTGCGCACCGGCCACCCGATCGCCACCGTGGCCGTGGGCGCCGCGGTGGCTCAGAAGAGCTTCGTCGGCGCGATGACGATGCTGAAGGACACCGCGGGCGCCGCCGAGGCAATGCAGTTCATCAGGAAGAACTATGCCGGCCTCGTCACGCTCTCCGCGGGTCTCGGCATCGCCGCCTACGTCGGTGGCAGCACCGACGGAACGGCTGGCGTCGGCGGACAGGTCATCGCCGGGGTCGCTGCGGGCAGCAGCGAACTCGTGGCCGTTGCAGGGGCGCCGTTCTCGGCCACCCTCAAGCGCCTGCGTGACGCGAAGGAGATCGATCGCGAAACGCTGGCGGCGGCATCCGCAACGACCGTGAAGACCCTGAAGGACTTCGAGCTGATCCTGCGTGAAATGCGGGCGAAGGCGACCGACCTCCATGCCCAGGCCGCGCGCGACGGCCTGACGACAAGCACGACGCTGGACGCCCAGTGGCTCGGCGACTTCGTCGGAGGGCTCGCGGACGCCTCGAACCGCCTGGCCGCGCTCACCGGATCGACGACCGAGACGATGGCTCCTGACGACCCGCGGGCCGCGCGGCTGCTCACCGTGGCACTCTCGGTGGCGTCGATGGCCGGCGCAGCGGTGCTGGCCACGCAGCGCGGGGGTGAGTTCCTGGCGCTGCTGGGGATGCTGACCGCGGTCGCGAAGGGTACCGAAGGCCTGCTTCTGGCAGCCCATCCCGACACCAGCGACAACGCGATGGCCGCATGGACGCGCGAGACGCTGCCGGCGGCGCTTTCGCTCGCGGTTTTGCTGGGGGTCGACCGGGCAATCGGCGGGATTCCGGACCGGGCGCTGTTCGCGGCCGGCACGTTGATGGCGGTTGGCGCGATCGCCCTGGGCCCGCTGGTGGCGGCGCTCGCGCAGGGAGGTGCCGAAGGCGCGGTTCGAGCCGCGCGGGGCACGCGCGCAAGCGAACAGGCAGATCCCGATCCGGAACGGCAGCCGCTGATGGGTGTCGGCGGCGACCCGCTTCACGCGGCGATTCCGGCTCTCGAAGCCGGCTTGCGCGACAAGCTTGCTGCGCTGCACGCGGCCGACCCGGCACTGGCGACCCGGCTGGCGACCGAGTGGGGCGCCGCGGCGCTGCTCGAGTCGCGCATCACGGATGTCACGGATCTCACCGAAGAGCCTGAGGCGGAGGCGTCGGGGTCGGGGTCGCGCGGGCGGGGCGCCACCGGCTGACGTGTGGGACCGGCGCGCAGCGCCGATCCCCGGCTGGCTCTCGGACACGGTATGCGTCAGGGCAGAAACATGATCCGTGGCGCGATTTATGCTGCGTGCAGTAACCTGCGCTGACGCTCGAGCCCGATCCCATGGAACCGCTGAACCAACGCCACCCCTCTGACTGCGCCAAGGCAGAGATGGACGCTTGGTTCGTGCGTGAAGTCCTGCCGCTCGAAGGGTTGGTTCTCGCGGTGATCAGGCGCCACTGGCACGATCCGAGCGAAATCACCGACCTTCGCCAGGATGTCTTCGTGCGCATTTATGAGGCAGGACGTGGCAATCGGCCGGACTCGACCAAGGCATTCGTCCTGGCCATCGTTCGCAATCTGCTGATCGACAAGGCACGCCGGGCCCGGGTGGTTTCCATTGAGGCAATGAGTGAGCTTGAATCGCTCGACATCGCATCGCTGGATCCCTCTCCGGAACAGCATGCTTGTGCGAGGCAGGAACTGCACATGCTGGAGCAGGCGCTGGACGCATTGCCGCCACGTTGCAGAGAAGTTGTCGAACTGCGCAAAATCGAGGGCCTGTCACAGCGCGAAGTTGCGCTGAGAATGGGAATCTCGGAGGAGACGGTGCAGAAGCAGATCATGAAGGGTGTCCGTGCGATGGCAACGTCTCTCTGCAAAATGGGCGCGGATCTGTCGTTCAAGCCCGGCGGGAGGCGCTCGGGAGGATCGGATGAAGAGTCGTAGGCATCCCTCGCCGACGCGAGCAACCACCTCTTCGAGGCAATGCGCATGACCGCTCGAGTGAGCACCCACGAGGAGATCGAGGCGCGCGCCGCGTCATGGGTGGCACGGCGTGACGCCACGGACTGGACCGACGCCGAGCAGCGCGACTTGGATGCATGGATCGAGGAGTCGACCGCACACCGCGTGGCCTATCTCCGGATGAGCCGAACCTGGGAACTCGCCGACGCACTCTCGACGAGGACAGGAGCGCTTCGGCCCGTCGCAACGGCATCGGCCCCAAGGCCTGTGCTGCCGCGCTTTCGGCAGTGGAAATGGGCGGCGGCGGCGGCAGTCGTCCTGTCGGTCGCCATCGGGGCAGCGACGGTGCCGGGGCTCTTGTTCACAAAGGACTACGTCACCGCGGTGGGTCGCCAGCAGGAGGTCACGCTTTCCGACGGTTCCCATGTCCAGATGAACACCGATACCCGACTTCGCACCAGCGTTCTGGCGTGGCGCCGGACCGTCTGGCTCGATCGAGGCGAGGCGTACTTCGAGGTGGCGCACGACGCGGAGCACCCGTTCGTGGTCGACACCGGAGCTTCACGAATCACCGTTCTCGGTACGAAGTTCGCGGTCAGGCGCGAGGACGGCCAGGTGGTCGTCACTGTCGTCGATGGCAGTGTCCGGGTCGATGCTGTCGGCGGGCGCCCCGCCGCAGAGGCTTCCGTCCCCGACTCGTCCGCCGTCCTGATGGCCTACGATTCCGCCGTCGTGGCCGCCAATCACGTGGTGCGGCGCGCGCAGACCGCTGCGCAGGTGGGCGACGAGCTCAGTTGGCGCATCGGCCAGGTGGTGTTCGACCACATGACCCTGGAGGACGCAGCGCGCGTGTTCAATCGCAGCAACGTCCGTCAACTGGTCATTGCAGACGCCGAGACGGCGCGGATCCGCATAGGCGGCCGGTTCGAGGTCACCAACGTCGACGGGTTCGCCAGGCTGCTGCAAGTCGGATTCGGCGTGCAGGTCCGCCGCGAAGGCGACCGGATTATTTTGTCGGGAGGACGTACCGGATCCTGACGCGTCGTTCGTCTTAGCTGATACGGCACGCGGGGGAGCGTGCGAGGAGCGAATGACGTGGACAAACATCCGGGGGTCCCGCTTCGGCGGGTCGTGGCGGCGCTTGCGCTGGCGGCATTGACATGGACTGCTTCGGCACAACCGCGGCCGTTCAACTTGCCGGGCGGCGATTTGAAGGCGTCGCTCGATGCCTATGCGGCGCAATCAGGCGTTCAAGTGGTCTACCGCGTGGAAGAACTGGAGGGGCTTGCGACCTCGGGCTTCCAGGGAGCGGCGACGCCCGAGGAGGCGCTGACCATCCTGCTGCGAGGGACGCCCCTGCATTCCAAGCGTGACACCACCAACGCGGTGGTTGTCTTTCGGGCGGTGAGCTTCAACATTCCGCCACAAGAGGCTGGATCGGCGCTGAATGCATTCGCGACCCAGGCGGGGGTTGCGGTCGACGCCCCCTCCGATGTGGTGTCCGGCCGGCGGACCGAAGGCTTGAGCGGGGTTTTCCCCGTCGGTGAAGGACTCGGGCGCTTGCTGGGCGGCACGGGCCTCGTGGGCAGTTCCGACGATGGCGCCCACTTCACGATTCGCAGCGTTGCCAAGGGCGACGTGCCGGTTTCGCTGGAAACCGTCATGATCACTGCCCAGAAGCGCCCCGAGGCGTCGCAAGACGTGCCGATCTCGCTGACCGCGTTGTCCTCGAAGACGCTCGAGGACTACCAGGTCCGAAATCTGAAAGACGTGTCGCGCCTCACGCCCGGCCTGCTGGTCTCCGCGTTCAGCCAGAACAACCCGACGATCGCCATCCGCGGCGTCAGCAACACGTTCTCGCAGATCGGGGTCAGCAAGCCGGTGGCGCTCGTCGTCGACGACGTTTTCATCCCGCGCAACAGCGCGGCGAGCTTCGACCTCTTCGACCTCGATTCGATCGTGGTTCTCAAGGGGCCGCAGGGAACGCTGTTCGGTCGAAACGTGACGGGCGGGGCGATCGTGATCGATACCCACAAGCCGTCCTTCGACAAGCGCGAATTGCAGGCTCGGGCAACCATCGGCAACTTCAACGAGCGGCGCCTCGACGCCTATGGCGGTGTGCCCATCAATGACAGCGCCGCGATCAAGATCTCCGCGTCGCGCCGCGTGCGCGACGGCTACGGGCGCGACCGGCTGACCGGAAGCGAGCAGGATGACATCGACAGCCAGAACTACCGCGCTCAGCTGCGGCTGATGCCCTCGGCAACGCTGGAGGCACTGTTGAGCGTCGACCACAGCCGTGACGCGAACGGGGGACGCACACTGTCGTCGACAAGTCTCGGCGACGACGGCGACAGGCGGACCTCCGAGCTGGGCGTGAAGCAAGGCTTCGCACGCACCATCTCCGGCGCCTCGGCGCGCCTTGCATGGGCCATCGGCGGGGGCGAGCTCACGTCCATCACTGCCTACCGGCGGTCCGCGTCGGCCGAGGACTATTCGGGCGTGGGAACGAACTTCTCGTTCCTGACGACCGGAAGCCAAAGTGTCGTGCACGATGCCGACCACCTCGGAACATTCAGCCAGGAGCTGCGCTACGCAAGCCCCGACTCGACACGGGGCAACTTCGTGGTCGGGTTCTACTACCTGAGTGAAAAAGGCACTCGCCAGCTCGGAACGCAGGGCTTGGCTGCGATCACCGGCGCCGTTGCGTCGTCCACGCTCGGCGACCAGCGCGTCGACACCGTCAGCCATGCCGTCTTTGCCGATGGCACGGTCCACCTGCCGGCGTCGCTCGACCTCAGTGCAGGGGTGCGCTACACGTTCGACGAGAAGACGGCTTCGCTCTTGCGCACCGACCTTGTCCAGCCCGCCAACACATTCAACACGGAGGGCCTGCGCCAGCGCTGGCACCAATGGACGCCTCGCGTCGCACTGACGTGGCATGCGACGCGCAACGCCATCGCCTATCTGAGCATGACGCGCGGTTTCACCGCCGGCGGCTTCAACGCCGACGCGTCCTCGGCGGCTGCGTTCGCGACGCCGTTCAATCCCGAGAAGGTCACGAACTACGAACTCGGCACGAAGACCGATTGGCTCGAGAACCGGCTGCGGTTCAATCTTTCGGTGTTCCGCATGAAGTACAAGGACAAGCAGGAACTGGTCAACAACCAGACGACCCGCATCCTGACGATCACCAATGCAAGCGCCGCCACCGTCAAAGGGGCCGAGCTCCACCTCGCAGCTCGTCCGGTGCGCTGGCTGAACGTCTCCCTCAACTACGCAAACCTCGACGCCACCTACGACCAGTTCGTGGCCGGCACGGTGAACAACACCGGCAATCCGCTGGGCTCCGCACCCCGCAACACCTACTCTGTTGCGGCGGACGTCAACGTACCGGTGGCCACATGGGCATCGGTGGTGGGAACGATTTCGTATGTGCGAACCGACGAGTACTACACCGGCGCGACGAAGGACCCGAATCTGCTCGTGCCGGGTTACGGATTGGCCAACGCCAGTGTCGGCATCGACCTCACGGAGCGCCGTGTTCGCATCCTGGCCTGGGTGAGAAACGCCGCGGACACCAAGTACATCCTGACCCGCTCCACACAGGTTGTCAGATCGGAGTACCTCGGAGAACCTCGCACGTACGGGATCACGATCGATGCGAAGTTTTGACCGGCCGGTGCGCGTGACGACCCATGACCTGCCGAGACGACGCTTGGTGCTCGCAAGCATGTCGGCCGTTCTCTCGGTGCCCTGGGTCGGCAGCAAGGCGGACAGCCGAGGCACTGCCGATGCCGTCGAGGGCGGCGACAGGGTCGGCGAGCCCTTGACACCATGGCGTCCCGGCACGCTGGACATCCACCACATTGCCACGGGGTGCGGCAATTCGATCCTCGCGGTGATGTCCGATGGCACCTCCGTTCTCATCGACGCCGGGGCGGCCAGTGCCAACCCCGGCGTCACGGCATCGCCTCGCCCGGACGGCAGCCACCGCCCCGGGCAATGGATCGCTCGCTACGCCAGGCGGCATCTCGCGCCCACCGGCCGAGCTCGGCTCGACTACGCGTTGATCACGCACCTTCACCCTGACCACCTGGGCGACGTGTCGGATGCCCAGCCGACCTCGACCCGTGGTGAATATCGCCTGACCGGCATCATGGATGTGGCCGATTCCCTCCCGATCGGGACCCTGGTGGATCGCTGCTATCCCGACTACGACTTCCCGCTGGCGCGAAACAGCGGCTTCGGTCGCAACTATGTGGCCTTCGTGCAGTCGCGCTTGCGCGCCGGCGAGCCGGTGCAGCGGTTTGCCGTTGGCCGCGACGACCAGTTCAGGTGTATCGAGGTCCCGGCGTCGGGATCGACCTCCATCGTGCGCAACATCGCGGCCAACGGTGAGGTATGGACCGGTCGAGGCGAGAAAGCCATCCGACTGTTCCCGTCGCCCGACACCCTTCCGGAAAAGGACCAGCCGACGGAAAACATGCTCTCGGCGGCGATCCGCATCGATCATGGCCGGTTTCGCTATTTCACCGGCGGCGACCTGACCAGCTACACCTTCGACGGCGAGCAACCGTGGAGAGACATCCTGGGGGCGGCGGCACGGGCGGCCGGTCCTGTCGATGTCGCGACCGCTGACCATCACGGCATGTTCGACGGGCTCAGTGCCGGCGTCGTGCGCACCCTGCGGCCGAGCGCCTGGGTCATCCAGACGTGGCACCTGGCGCACCCCGACATGCTGCAGCTGGAGCGGATGCTGAGCGAGCGGCTCTATTCCGGCAGGCGCGACGTGTTCGCCACCAACGTGATGGAGGCCAATGTCCTTGCCAACGGCCGGCTGATGCGCCAGCTCCGCAGCACCGAGGGACACGTCATCGTGCGCGTGGAGCCCGGCGGTCGGGCCTTTCGGGTGGTCGTCACCCGCAACGCCGACGAGCGCGACACGGTGGCGTACGTGACGGACCGTCGCAGTGTGGCTGAGCGCCAGCCGTGACCCGAGGCCGCCACCTCATCAACGCACCCACCAAGAAGGACACATGCAACATCGAGACGCCGACGCGGCCCTGGCTGAAGTCCGCACCCTCTACGACACCGCCATTTCGCGTCTGCGCGACTCACTGCATCGTTTCGTGGCGGGCGAGCCGAGCGCGGGCCGCGTGCGCGCGTGCTACCCACAGGTACGCGCACGCACCGACACCGTGGCGCGTGCCGATTCACGCCTGGCCTACGGCTTCGTCTCCGGGCCGGGCGTGTACGAAACGACGCTGACGCGGCCTGACCTGTTCGCGGACTACTATCGCGAGCAGTTCGAGCTGCTGCTGCGCAACCATGGCGTCGCGCTGGAGGTCGGCGTCAGCACGACGCCGATCCCGCTGCACTTCTGCCTGGCCGAGCACGATCACCTGGAAGGTGCGCTCACCCGCGAGAGACGACAGCAGCTGCGCGACCAGTTCGATCTGCCCGACCTGGCCGTGATGGACGACGGCATTGCCAATGGCAGCCATGAGTCGAGGCCGGGCGAGGCAGCGCCGCTGTCGCTGTTCCAGGCGCCGCGGGTCGACTACTCGCTGCACCGGCTGCGCCACTACACGGGCACCGCCGCAGAGCACTTTCAAAACTTCGTGCTCTTCACCAACTATCAGTTCTACATCGACCAGTTCATCCAGCTCGGGCACGAGCTGATGGCCGGCTCGCAGGAGGACGGCTACAGCTGCTTCGTCGAGCCGGGCAACGTCATCTCGCGCCCGGCCGGCGAGCCTGCCAAAGCGGGCGACGAGCTCGGCCACCCGCCGCCAAGGCTGCCGCAGATGCCGGCCTACCACCTGGTGCGGCCGGGCCGCGCCGGCATCACGATGGTGAACATCGGCGTGGGGCCGAGCAACGCCAAGACCATCACCGACCACATCGCCGTGCTGCGCCCGCATGCCTGGATCATGCTGGGCCACTGCGCCGGCTTGCGCAACACGCAGCAACTGGGCGACTACGTGCTGGCCCACGGCTACGTGCGCGAAGATCATGTGCTCGACGAAGACCTGCCGCTGGGCGTTCCGATCCCGCCCTTGGCCGAGGTGCAGGTCGCGCTGGAGCAGGCCGTGGCCGACGTGACGCGGCTCGAGGGCTTCGAGCTGAAGAGGATCCTGCGCACCGGGACGGTGGCTTCCACCGACAACCGCAACTGGGAGCTGCTGCCCCACCCCGGCCCCGAGCGCCGTTTCAGCCAGAGCCGTGCCGTGGCGCTGGACATGGAAAGCGCCACGATCGCGGCCAACGGGTTCCGTCTGCGCGTGCCCTATGGAACGCTGCTTTGCGTTTCGGACAAGCCGCTGCACGGCGAGATCAAGCTGCCCGGAATGGCCAACCATTTCTACCGCGAGCGGGTCGACCAGCACTTGCGCATCGGCATTCGCGCCGTCGACTTGTTGAGGCAGCTGCGGCTGGACGAACTGCACAGCCGCAAGCTTCGCAGCTTCGCCGAGGTGGCGTTTCGCTGACTCGCATCGCGACATCGAGGAGACCTCATGCCCATCGAACCCGTCGTATCCCTGGCTCGCGCATCTGTCTTCGCCGCTGCGCTGTTCGCGACCGCGACTGCCATGGCGCAGTCGACGCCGCAACCGGCGCTCGTCTACGACGCCGGCGGCAAGTTCGACAAGTCCTTCAACGAAGCCGCCTACAACGGCATCGAGCGCTTCAAGAAGGAAACCGGCGCGTCCTACCTCGAATTCGAGATCGCAAACGATGCGCAGCGCGAGCAGGCCTTTCGCCGCATGGCGCAAAAGGGCGCCGAACCGGTGATTGCGGTCGGCTTCACGCAAGCGGCCGCGCTCGAAAAAGTGGCCAAGGAATTTCCGAAAGTGCGGTTCGCGATCGTCGACACGGTTGTCGAGCAGCCCAACGTGCAATCGGTGCTGTTCAAAGACCACGAAGGCTCTTTCCTCGCCGGGATGCTGGCCGCCATGGCGAGCAAGTCCGGCAAGGTGGGATTCGTGGGAGGCATGGACGTGCCGGTGATCCGGCGCTTTCAATGCGGCTACCGGCAAGGGGCGCGCTACGCCGATCCGAAGTCAGAGGTGCTCAGCAACATGACCGGCGTCACGCCGGCGGCATGGAGCGACCCGACGCGCGGCGCCGAGCTCGCGAAGGCGCAGTTCTCGCGGGGCGTGGACGTCGTGTTCGCGGCTGCCGGCGGCACCGGCATCGGCGTCTACCAGGCGGCGAAGGACGAGGGCCGCCTGGCCATCGGCGTGGACAGCAACCAGAACGGCATGCACCCCGGCACCATGCTCAGCTCGATGTTGAAGCGCGTCGACGTTGCGGTCTTCAACATTGCCATGTCGGTGCGCCAGGGCACATGGAGGCCGGGGGTCACCGTGCTCGGTCTGAAGGAACAGGGCGTGGGCCTCGCGATGGACGAGAACAACGCCAGGCTGGTGACCCCCGTCATGCGGCAGCGGCTCGAGGCGGCGCAGGCCGACATCGTTGCGGGCCGGATCCAGGTTGCCAATTACATGGCCGACAACGCATGCAAGCCGTGACGGCGCCCGGAGATCCCGTCGCCGTCGATTGCGCGGTCGAGATGCGCAACATCCACAAGCGCTTCGGGCAGGTGCATGCAAATCGCGGAGTCGACCTCGCCGTGCGTCGTGGCAGCATCCACGGCATCGTCGGCGAGAACGGGGCCGGCAAGTCGACCCTGATGAGCGTGCTGTACGGCTTTCACGAAGCCGACGAAGGCAGCATCCTGATCGACGGCAAGCCACTGAGGCTGACCTGCCCTCAGGACGCGATCGCGCACGGCATCGGCATGGTCCACCAGCACTTCATGCTGGTCGATCGCTTCACCGTCCTCGAGAACATCGTGCTCGGCGCCGAGGGCGGCTTGACGCTGGCGCGCGGCATGAACCGCGCACGCACCGAGGTCACGCGCCTGTCGCTCGAGTTCGGCCTTGGCGTCGATAGCGATGCACGCATCCGCGATTTGCCGGTGAGCGTGCTGCAGCGGGTCGAGATCCTCAAGGCGCTCTACAAGGGCGCACGCGTGCTCATCCTCGACGAACCGACGGCGGTGCTCTCTCCGGACGAGACGCAGCAGCTGTTTCGCATGCTGCTCGAGCTGCGCGCGCGCGGCGCCACCATCCTCATCGTCACGCACAAGCTCAAGGAGGTCATGGATCTCACCGACCGGGTCACCGTCATGCGGGCGGGCTCGGTGGTGGCGACGCGCGACACGCCGGCGACGACCGCAGGCGAGCTCGCCGAACTGATGATCGGCCGGCGTCTGGGTGCCGTCGTGCCCCTGCGGGTTCCGCAGGCCCACCCGCTCGCGCCGCGACTGCGAGCCGACGACCTGCACTGGCGCGACGCACATGGCGTTACGAGGCTGAACGGCGTGTCGTTCACACTGCATGCCGGCGAGATCCTCGGCGTAGCCGGAGTCTCGGGCAACGGCCAGAGCGAACTGCTCGAATTGCTGGCCGGATTGTCACGTCCCCAGCAGGGTTCCTTTCGCATCGAATGTGCCGACGGCAAGTCGCGCGTCGTCACTGCCGCGCATCCCTGCCGCCCGCGCGAGATGCGTCGCCTGGGCATCGCGCACGTTCCCGAGCATCGCCACCGGTTCGCACTGGTGCTCGACTTCTCAGCCTGGGAGTCGGCTGCGCTCGGCTACCAGGACGATGCCGACCTGCGGCGCGGCCCGTTCCTGGCGGCCGCGGCAATGCGCGAGCGCTGCAAGGGACTGATGCGGAAATTCGACGTGCGCCCAGTGGACGAGAACCTGATCTCGTCGAAGTTCTCGGGCGGCAACCAGCAGAAGCTCGTGCTGGCGCGGGAGTTTGCGCGCGCTCCGCGCGTGCTGCTGATCGGTCAGCCCACACGCGGCGTCGATATCGGCGCCATCGAGTTCATCCACGCACGCTTGCGCGAGCTGCGCGACGACGGCTGCGCGGTGCTGCTCGTATCGGCCGAGCTCGATGAAGTCCTTGCGCTGAGCGACCGCGTGATGGTCATGAGCGCAGGCCGCGTGACGGGCGTGATACCGCGCCTGGAGGCCACCGAGCGACGGCTCGGTGAAATGATGGGTGCCGGCGTCGTGCGGGAGGTGGCGTGAGTCTTCCGGGTGCCAGCCATGCCGCAAGCCAAGCACTGCGCGCCGTGCCCCACGTCGCGCCGGGCGATCTGCCGGGCTGGGTCGACCATGCCCTGCTGCCGGTGCTCAACGTCGCGCTCGCCTTGTGCGTTGCAGCCGGCGTGGTTGCAGCTGTGGGCGAGAGCCCCTGGGATGCGATCCAACTGCTGTTCTCGGGCGCCTTCGGCAGTTCGGTGGCCTGGGGCTACACCCTGTACTACACAACCAACTTCATCTTCACCGGGCTCGCCGTGCTGGTCGGGCTGCACGCAGGTCTGTTCAACATCGGCGCTGAAGGTCAGGCTGCGCTCGGCGGGCTCGCGACCGGCATCGTCATGATCACGCTCGGCCAGCAATTGCCGGCCGTGCTGCTGCTGCCCATGGCGGCGATCGCCAGCATCGCGGCCGGCGCGGCTTGGGCACTCGTGCCGGCATGGCTGCTGGCCTGGCGCGGCAGCCACATCGTCGTCACCACCATCATGTTCAACTTTCTGGCGGCGGCGTTGACGGTATGGCTGCTCGTCAACGTCCTGATGCCCGGCAACAGCCTGGCTGTCGAGACGCAGCCCTTCGCCGCCGCCGCTGCCCTGCCCAGCGCGCAGACACTGCTTGCGGGATTGAACATCGCCGTGCCGGCCACGCCGCTGAACCTGAGCTTCGTGCTTGCGCTGCTGTGCGCGGGCGGCGTGTGGCTGCTGCTGTGGCACACCCGCGCGGGCTATGCGTTGCGCACGCTGGGCAAGGCGCCCGACGCGGCGCGTTATGCCGGCTTCGACCCTCGGCGCCTGACCCTGCTGGCGATGGCGATCTCGGGCGGCCTCGCGGCCCTGCTCGGCCTGAACGAGATCGCAGGCGTGCACCACAAACTGCTGCTCGACTTCACCAGCGGTGCAGGCTTCACCGGCATCGCGGTCGCGCTGATGGGCCGCAAGCATCCGCTGGGCATCGTGCTGGCGGCCCTGTTGTTCGGTGCGCTCTACCAGGGTGGCAGCGAGCTCAGCTTCGAGATGCCCAAGCTGACGCGCGACATCGTGGTGGCGGTTCAGGGTTTCGTGGTGCTGTTCTGCGGCGCGCTGGCCTTCATGCTGCGCCCCGCGGTGATGCGCCTGCATGGCTGGATGCGGTCCGCCGCCAAGGGACAATGAGCGATTTCACGGACTTGGTTGCCGCCGTGGTCGGCGCCACGCTGCGCATTTCGACACCGCTGGTGTTTGCCGCGCTTGCTGCCTTGTTCAGCGAACGGGCCGGCGTGATCGACATCGGCCTCGAAGGCAAGGTGCTCGCCGCCGGATTCACGGCCGCCAGCCTGGGCGCCATCGGCGCACCATGGGCGCTTGCGCTGGCCGGTGCGGTGGCTGTCGCATTGACCTTGTCGCTGCTGCACGGCTTTGCCTGCATCACGCACCGCGGCGATCAAATCGTCTCCGGCGTGGCAGTCAACCTGATCGCAGCGGGCATGACCGCGGTGCTCGGCCTGGCGTGGTTCCATCGCAGCGGCCGCACGCCCGAAGTGGTGGACGCAGCGCGCATCGGTGAGCTCTTCCCGCAGACCGCGGCCGCCGTGCGGGGCTGGCCCGGCGTCGGCATGCTGATCGGCACTGGCGTGCTGCGCCAGGACGCCCTGGTGTGGCTGTCCTTCGTCTGCATCGCCGGCACGTGGTGGGTGCTTTACCGTACGCGCTTCGGGCTGCGCCTGCGCGCCGTCGGCGAGAACCCCGCGACAGTCGATGCGGCGGGCCTGTCGGTTGCCGCGCTGCGCTACCGCGCGACCATGATCTCCGGCGTGCTGTGCGGACTGGCCGGCGTGCACCTCGCGCTGGCGCTGAACGCGTCCTTCACGCCCAACATGACGGCGGGCCGAGGCTTCATGGCCCTGGCCGCGATGGTGTTCGGCAAGTGGCATCCCTTCGGCGCGCTTCGTGCGTGCCTGCTGTTCGGCTTTCTCGACGCGGTGGCCATCCATCTGCAGGGCGCCAGCGTTCCGGGGATCGGCAAGGTGCCGGTCGAACTGATCCAGGCCTTGCCTTACCTGCTCACCGTCGTCCTGCTGGCGGGACTTCTTGGCCGCGCCGACGCACCGGCGGCGATCGGGCGCCCCTATGTGAAGGAGCGCTGAAGTGAAGTGCTCGCACGCGTGAAATTTCCGACACCGATCAATCTGAATGAAGATTCTGTTCGACACCGATCCAGGCGTTGACGATGCCATGGCGCTGCTGATGCTGGCACGCGACCCGCGCGCCCGGCTGGTGGGCATCACCACGGTCTACGGCAACGCATCGATCGACACGACGACCTCCAACGCACTGGCGCTTTGCGAGCGATTCAAGATCGACGTTCCGGTGGCCCGCGGTGCGGCGAAGGCACTGGTCCGGCCGGTCGCGGCCTATCCCGAAATGGTTCACGGCCGCAACGGAATGGGTGATGTCGCCCTTGCGCCGGCCGCTGCGCGACGCGAGGAGTCGCACCGAGCCGAGCGGTTCATTGCCCGGATGGCCCGACGCCATTCGGGCGACCTCGTGCTTGTCGCGGTGGGACCGCTGACCAACATCGCACTGGCGCTCGAACACGATCCCGACATCGTGGAACACGTCCGCGCCGTCGTCGTGATGGGAGGGGCGTTCGGTGTCAACGGCCACGCGGGCAACGTCTCACCGGTCGCGGAGGCCAACGTCTTCAACGATCCGCATGCGGCCGATCAGGTGTTCAGCGCCCGCTGGCCGGTGACGATCGTGGGCCTCGACGTCACGCACGAAGTGCTGCTCGATACTGCCTACCTCGATGCGGTGGGCCGCGATGGCGGAGCCGAGGGGGCGTTCATCCGCGACATCACCCGTGGCTACGAGGAGTTCTACAACCGGCAAACAGGCGGCGGCATCTACTCGCACGACGCGAGCGCCGTGGCGTGTGCGCTCGATGCCTCGCCGTTCAAGCTGCGCCGCGGGCCGGTCCGCGCAGTGACGGGTGGCATCGCCATGGGCCAGACGATCCAGGCGATGCCCGACAGCCCCGTGCCGGCGATCGATTGGGCCGGACGACCGCAGCAGTCGGTCTGCGTCGACGTCGACGCGTCACGGCTTCGCGCTGACTTTCGAACCTGCTTCGTCGGGAAATGACACCTCGCTGCGTCGTGCGCGCTCCGATGCGGCGTGCTTTGCGCGCGCTCGTCTTCGCGGGCGTCCTCGCCTTCTGCGGCACCGCGTTCGCGGCCCGGCCCATCGAGCTGCGCCTCATCGGCATCAACGATTTCCACGGCAACCTGGAGGCGTCGGGTCTGGGTCTCGTCCTGAACGATCCCCGAGGCGGCGCTGCGCTTCAGGTGCCGGCGGGAGGCGCCGCTGCACTGGCCGGCATGGTTCACGCGCTGCGCGCGACGGCGCCGCACACCCTGACGCTCTCGGCCGGGGACCTTGTCGGCGCGGCACCGCTGATCTCGACGCTCTTCCGGCACGAGTCGACGATCAGCGTGATGAACGCGATCGGGCTCGATGCAGCCGCGGTCGGCAATCATGAGTTCGATGCCGGCATCGTGGAGCTGAGGCGCCTGCAATCGGGTGGGTGCCTCGCGACCGAAGCGCAGGACGTGATCGGCTCGTGCCGCCTGGAACCGTACACCGGCGCGAAGTTCGCCATGTTGGCCTCGAACGTGCTGGACGCCCGCAGGCAGGCAGCGATGGCACCCTACGTGATCAAGCGGGTGGCGGGCATCCCGGTCGGCATCATCGGGGCCGTCACGAAAGCGACCCCGGACATCGTCATTCGATCGGGCGTCGCGGGGCTGCGCTTCACCGACGAGGCCGACGGCATCAACCGTGCCGCACGCGAGCTGCGCCGTCGAGGCGTGAGGGCCATGATCGCCCTTGTCCACGAAGGGGGGGAACTCGGCGTCGCGCAAAGACGTGGCGATTGGAACGACGCGAACTGCCTCGAAAGGTCCGGCCCCATTTTCGGCATCGCGGCTCGCCTGGTCCCGGAGATCAGCGTGATCTTCTCAGGACACACGCACCAGGGCTACCGCTGCGTCATGGGCGGCCGGACGATCGTTTCGGCGACCTCGTACGGGCGCGGCATCTCGGTCGTCGACGTCCGGATCGATCCGAGGACGCGCAGGATCATGCCGGCGCTGACCACGGGCTACAACCTGCCCGTGCTGAACGACAGCAGCGATCCGGCCGTCCGCGAACGCCTCGCCGCCCATGCGCCGGCGCCCTACGCAGCCGTTCTGCGCACGGCGACGCCTGACCCCGACATTGCCAGGCAGGTCGCACGCTATGCGGCTGCGGTCGCGGCAACGGCGGATCGGCAGGTCGGCACCGTGCAGGGCCACTTCGGCCGCACCGGCGAGTCCGACAGCGCTGCGGGAAGACTCATCGCCGACGCGCAACTCGCGGCCACTCGCGCGCCGTCGCAAGGGGGCGCGCAGATCGCCTTCACGAACAAGGGCGGCATTCGCAGCGACCTCGGATGCGGGGAAGCCGCGCCGTCGCCGTGCGCCCTGACCTTCGGCCAGGTCTTCGCCATGCAGCCCTTCGGCAACAGCCTCGTCGTGATGACCTTGACGGGCGCACAGCTCAAGGCCTTGCTCGAGTCACAAGACAGAGGCGGCGATCTCAAGATCATGTCGCCCTCCGCGGGCTTCATGTACGCGTTTCGGAAGAGTGCAGTTGCGGGTGACCGCGTACGGGACATGCAGCTCGAGGGAGAGGCCGTGGTCCCCGACCACGAGTACCGCGTCACCGTGAACAGCTTCATGGCGGAGGGCGGTGACGGTTTCGGGACTCTTGTCGAGGGGAAAAACCGGTTCGCAGCTGGCCGAGATCTGGACGCGTTGCTCAAGTTCTTGAAGCCGCCGGCCGTGCGGTCGCCAACCGCGGCATCCCGCGTGACGCTGCAGCCTTGAGGGCGTCCGGACGCTCAGGCCGCAGCTCCGGCTCGAGGAAGTAGTCCTTCCGCCAGCGTTCGACGGCAGCCACGTGGCTCGCCAGCATCACGAGCGTCTGCTGGGTATCGAAGTCCTCGAGCGGCAGCGCCAGCATCGACATCGCGCGTCCCGACTTCGGGTCCATCGTGAAGACCGGCGACCACTGCCCGTGGACCTCGCGGTTCGCCACGAGCAGCGCCTCGAGGACGCCGACGCGGTTCTCGGTCGGCATCTCGCCGAAGTCGCAGGCGAACATCACGTTGTCCTGGCCCCACTGCTCGGGATCGTGCGCCAGCATGAATTGCACGCCGTTGAAGTTCAATTGCACGACGCCCGGTTCGGGGTCGAGCGGCACGCCCATCTGGTTGCTCAAGGAACCGATGAACGCCGCGAACGCCGATGGGGGCGTTGCGGTCGGTTGAGTGTCAGGCATTTGCATCTCCGATCAAAGTCAGTGCGATGTGAACAGTCGGGTACGGTCCGTCAGACGTTGCTGCTGCTGACGTTCGTCGTGCCGGTCCCCGGCTTTCGAGGCGCCTGCATCTCGACGTTGTCCCCCGCCTGGGTCGTCGATTCGATCCGCTCCGGCGCAGCGGCGAGGGCCGCCGCGGCGGTCCTTGCGGTGGGCGGTTGGGCGAGACGGGCCAGATGCGCGTCCGCCTGCGTGAGGAGCCCCTTCAGCCGGGTCTTCTCCGTCGAGCTCGGACCTCGCCAGCGCAACTGCATGACCGGATCGGTCACGACCCGGCGTGCCGCGTACCAGTACTCCGACTTGAGCATCGCCCCCATGGTCGGACGTCCGCCCGGCCGGGTGAAGTAGCCAAGGCGCACCCGCGCCGTGGACTCGGCGTGGAACGGCGCCCCGATCGCGTTCAGCAACTGCGGAATCAGGCAGACCGTCGCGATGCCGCCGATCGTGAACGTGAGGATGTTGGACGCCTTGTTCGGTCCCGTCTGCCGATCGCATTGGAATGTGTCGGTCGCGAGCCGCCGCGCGAGGGCGGTGCCCGTCCCGAGGAGGAACTGGAAGCCCGAGCCGCCCGGCCCCATGAAGGTGGCGCGCCCGAGGTTCACGGTCAGCAGCGGGACCACGTAGCCGGGCATGTTCCAGCGCACCGGGACCATGTCCTTCAGATTGCCGAGAACGCCCTTCTGATGCAGCAGCATGTTCTCGATCGCCTGGGTGGTCGGCTCGGTCAGCTGCGACCAGTCCCACGGCCGCATCAACTTGTCCACCTGGACGTCCCGCAGTTCCGCCAGTCCGGCATGGACCCGCGCCATGGAAGCCGGCACCGCGTTCAGCCTTTGGTCGAGCAGGTCGTGATTGGTGACCGTCCGCCCTTGCTCTGCGCTTGCCCTCGCATCCACGCGTGGGCGCACCTCGAGGGTCTGCAGCAGCAGGTGCTCGAACGGCGTGAGCGACTTGTCCCGACGCGCCTTGTCGACGTCCGGATGACCCGACGCGACCGGCCTCACCCAGCCTTCGTGGTTGAGCGAACTCTTGAAGGACTTGGCCTTCAGCCGCCCGAGCACCGCCTCTTCGGTCTTGGTCAGCGGCTTGGCGTTGCCGGTCTCGTCGTCCACCAGCGCGCGCGCCAGCTCCGGATACTTCAGGAAGCCCGCCCGCGGCACGTCGAGGATCGTCTCGGGAGCCAGTTCGGTGCGGGTCTCGTACTTGTTCTGTAGCGCATGGAGCTGCGTGCGATGGGCGCCGTCCAAGCCCTTCGTCCGCAGGCCCTTCGCGGCATCGACCGAGCGAAGCCCAAGCACGTCACGAAGTTCCCGGAACGACGCTTCCTTGCCCGCCTCCGTCGAAGAGGCGTCGTACTTCTTCTGCAGCGCATCTCGTGCCGCCACCAGGTTCGGGGGCAACCCGCCCTCGCGGCGCAGCAGCGCCTTCGCCTCGTCCACCGACTGCATCCCGAACGTGACCCGCAGGTTCTCGAAGGAACGTTCCAGCCCCTCCTTCTGCCGAACGAAGGCCTCGGGAAGCGGCCGATCGAGCAGGGCCTGCGCCTGCCTGTCGCCGACGTCGAGCGTCCGCTTGAGGTCGTCGAGGTCGATCACTCTCGGCTCGCCCTCCGCCTCGGGGCTCCCCTCCGCCTCCGCGTGCCAGTGTTGCAGGGTGCTCAGCATGTCGAGCTTCTCGAGGTCCTTGCGGGCTTCGGGAAGCAGCGTGTCGAAGTTCTCGAGAACGTGCAGCTTGTGGAGTTCTTCGAGCACCACGAGCCGCTGCAGTTCGTCCATCGCGCCGTTGCACCCGGGAACCGGCGTTCCTTCGCACTTCGAACTGAACTCGCTCCAGAGTTGGCGGTCCGCGGCCGTCGGGGCCGCGCAGTACTTCCGGTGGTTGAACCCGCCCTGGACGTCGAACTGCCTCATCTGCGAGATGTTGACGCCGGGGAACTGGCCCGCGAGGTCGTCGAGCTTCGCGTCGATGCGCTTCTCGATGACGTCCTGCGCTGCCCACGACTGCTGGACGAAGTGGGCGTTCCACATGTCGCGAATGTCCTCGACGCCGTTGATGTGGGTGTAGGCCAGGTTGGCGGCCGTCATCGCGTTGAGCTCTTTCTGCTTGTCGTAGACGGCAAGGCCCGCCTGGAGCGCCCGGCCGCCCTCCAACGCATACAGTTGTATGTTGAAGCCGAGCTGGCCGGCACTGCAATGCGCGTTCTTCGCGTAGACCACCCACTGGGCGAGGTAAAAGAGGAGCTGCTTGAGCCCGGAGACGACGGCCTGGGTCGCCTTTCCGATGTAGAAGCTGTTGTTGAAGGCCTCGCGCTTCTCGCGCTTCTCCAGCGCCGCCTTGCCGGCGCCGCGTGCGGCTGCCACGTCCTCGCCCGGCGTGGTGAGGGCCCGCTGCAGGTCGTCGCTGGCCTGGACGACGGATTCGAGCGTCTCGATCAGATTCCCGCCGCCGCGCTCCGCGGGCTGCTGGATCGATTCCAGTTGCCGGCTTCGGCGAGGCTGTCCCGTCTTTCGCAGCGGATCGAACGACCAGAAGGCCGCGTTGAAGACCATCAGCGACAGGTACGGCATGGCCGCGAACAGCAGCACCGACAACCCGAAGGCGAGGCCGGCGGCCTTCCCGCCCCGCGTCTTGTTCGAGATGAGCACCGGGGCGAAGGACGCGTTCTCGACCAGCGCCGACGCCAGTTGCAGGAGCATGACCTCCGCCGTCGCTTCCCACCCGACCCTCGATCTCGACTTGCCGAAGGCCGCGTAGAGGTCGCCGACGTGCCTCTCGGCCGCCTTGTTTCTCGCCACGTGGTCGACCATGCCGCGCAGCTTGGTATTGATGGCCTTCAGGTTGTCGACATGCTCCTGAGAGATCGGGAATTCGGTCGTGCCCAGCACGAACATCTGGTGCCCCGCATTCAGCCTCGTCTTTCGAGCGGACGCCTGCTCCTGCGTTGTCACGGTCGCCTCGATGTCGGCGTTCTTGCCGAGTGCAACCGAGGCCGTGGTGTGCGGGATTTGGCCGACCGGCAGTACCGCCGTGCGATGAGCGGTACCCGACGAAGTGCGAGTCGGGACCGGAAGCTGCTCCGGCGGCGTCGATGATCCCCGCACCGGCGGGTCTTGTGGAGAGCCTGCTCCCGCAATCGGTCTCGAGGCGGACACGCCACGAACGTTCGAAAGGCCTGACATAAAGGTGGCTCCGTTTGAAAAGTACAAGCGCTGCTGCCGATGCCTGGTACCGGCGGCTCGCCACTGTCATCCGCCCCTTCAGGCAGTCGTTCACGCACAGCGGGTGAATGTTGGAGTCTCAGCGCCTTCGCCCGCGCAGCCGGCCGAAGTCCTGCGCGCCGGAACGAAGCATGGGATGGTGGCCCCCCCTTCATGCCGGCCAGGCCCCAATGCCCGGGCCGCCCGCCCGCGGCGATCACCTGGGCATCGGTCCTGCGCCAGTGCGCGGCCGGCCTTGCTCAGCGCATCGGCCAGGCCGTTGGGGTGCATGCGGGAGATGCGCAGGTCGTGCACGCGATCGCGTCCCTCGCAGCAGCTTGTCCTGCATGCGCAGCTTGATCAGGTGCAGCCGCCACCGGTAGGCGCCGTACCAGCCGCGCTGCAAGCCGCGCATCGCGATCCAGAGTGCGCACTAGCGGTCCATCACCATCGCCTGCGGGACCTCCGGCGGCGCCGTCCCGGCAGGCAGCGGCACGCGATCGATCTTCTCGCCGGCGATGCGCCAGAGCGCGCCAAGGCCTCCGAGCCACACCGTGCCCTGGGGATCGCGATAGGCGCACATCAGCTGCGCGTTCACCCCCGGGAACTCGCGGACGACTCCCGCATCGATGCGGGCGGAAGGTCGCGGTACCGGCTGGTCCATACACCGCCACGGTCCGGGTGCGTCAGCAGGCTGGCCTGCCCGTACGCCGCATCGAGGTCGTTCATCCAAGCTTGGCATTGCGCCTGCGGAATATCGCTTCGAGGACCCTGGTTGTGTGCTTGCGCGCGAAACGATTCGCCCTCGCCGTGGGGCGTTCGTCTGCGCCGTCGCGACTTCGCGTCCCGTCGCTTCGGCGGTCGACGCGCCGGGACACTGTTCTCGATGTCCGGACGCCGCGTGTGCGTCGACCACCAGGAGCCAATCGCATGAACATGCTTGTGTCCAACAGCCCGTTGGGCGGAATCAACTTTGCGTGCATGGGCGGGGCCCGCCCGACGGACGGCCAGTCGCAGATGCCGAAGCTGCCCGACGCGATGCTGTGCAAGATGCTGGTCCGGGTGATCGGCCAGGCGCTGGCCGCCTCCGAGCCGGGTCTCCAGGGAGGCCCGCAGGCCGGTGCCCAGGGCAGCTTGCCGAGCGCCTTGCAGATGGCCTTCGGCCAACCGATGAGCCGACCGCCCGCGGCCGGCACGCCGACGGCCGGAATGCCGATGGGTGGGCCGGGAGCCGCAGCCGGCGCAGTGGCCGCGGGCGCACTGCAGATGGCGGCGGGCGCGAGTCAGATCGCCGCAGCGCTGAGCGGCATGATCCCCGGGCAGGCACCCAGCGCGGGCGCCGCGATGGCGCAGCCGCCGGCCTCGCCCTTCGGCATGCCCTCCCAGGCCGGCCTGTCGCCGTTCGCGATGCCGCCGCAGCCCATGCAGGCGCCGGCTGCGTCGAAGCCGTCCGCGCCGAACCAGCCGAACCAGCAGAACGCTGCGGCGCAGGCGGCGCCCGCGAACGGGCAGGGCACGCCGCCCACGCCGTCGGGCCCCAAGTCGGGCGTGCCCGGGGCACCGGACGCGGCGCCGAAGCGCAGTGACAAGCCTGCCGATCCCTCCAAGTCGGTGGACGACTATCTCGATGCCAACCACGGGGTGCTGCGGCACCTTGGCAACCAGGAAGGCATGAAGGACAAGCTCAAGCAGCGCTACGGGGATTGGGACAACGCCAATCTCAGCGACGCCGAGCGCAAGCAGGCCGCGTACAACGCCTCGCGGCACGTGGGCATGTGCAAGAACAAGAACGACTACGAAGGCGGTGACCGGGGCAAGGTCGAGACCAACGGCAAGCTGGAGGGCTGCACCAAGGGCGGCCAGATCCGTGCCGGCACCGAGATGGCGGCGCTGAAGGATTCGCTGAAGGGCACGGGCGAGGAGCAGGACAAGAACGCCAGCGCCATCCTCGGCAATCCGAACCTCGCGAAGACCAATGACGGGCACGTGCGCAAGGACGGCACCGTCATGAGCAACGCGCAGTACGTGGGCCACAAGATCCTCGGCGGCTTGAAGAAGGCGGCAGGCTGGATCGGCGGCGTGCTGGACAAGCTGCCCGGACCGCTGAAGTTCATCGGCGGCCCGATCAACATGCTCAGCAAGGCCGTGTCGGGCGGGCTCGGCGTCGCGGATGCGGCGGTGTCGGGCGGCAACGTGAAGCAGGCGGCCAAGGAGTGGGGCCACGGCCTGCTCAAGACCGGCTCGGGCATCGTCTCGAGCATGGGCCAGGTTCTCGGGAGCACGCTGGGCCGCCTGCCCGGTCCGTTCAAGATCTTCAAGTTCGCCGAAGTCGGCACGACGGCCATCGCCGGCTCGCTCGACGTTGCCGACACCGCGCTGCAAGGCGGCGACGTCAAGGGCGCGGCCGTGAAGATGGGCAAGGACGTGGCGCAGTCCGCGGTGGAGTCGACCGTCGGGCTCGTCGACCCGACCAACGTCGTGGCCTCGACGGCGGGCAAGGCGTTCCGCGGAGCGATCGATTCCAAGGCCTGAGCGCGAAGGGCGGACGGTTGGAGCTCAGTGCGCCGACGCGAGCGACTGCGCATTCCACCCGCCGCCCAGCGCCTGGATCAGCGCCACCGCGCTCGCCTGGCGTGCCGCACCGGCCTGGATCAGCGCACGCCGCGCCGACAAGGCCGACGCCTGCGCGCTGACCACGTCGGTGTAGCCCACCTGACCGGCGCGGTAGCGGTTCATCACCTGCTGCTCGGTCTGGTCGGCCGCCTCGGAGGCCTGCCGGCGCAGGGCCTGCTGCTGCTCCAGCACGCGTGCGGCGACGAGCTGGTCCTCGACGTTCTGCAGCGCGCCGAGCACGGTCTGCCGATACTGCGCGACGCTCTGCTCCCAACCGGCGCGGGCCTGGTCGACGCGCGCGCTGCGCGCGCCGGCATCGAACAGCGTCTGCGCCAGTGCGACGCCCAGCGACCAGGTGAAGGCGGAAGCGTTGAAGAGGTCGCCGATGCGCGCCGCGCCTTGACCGGCGTTGCCGCTCAGGGTGAGGCTGGGGAAGAACGCCGCGCGGGCCACGCCGATCTGCGCGTTGGCCGCGGCGACGCGTCGCTCGGCCGCCGCGATGTCCGGCCGGCGCTGCAGCAGTGCTGACGGCAGGCCCAGCGGCACGCCGGGCAAAGCGGTCGCGTTCCAGTCGCCCGGCGGCAGCCGGAAGTCGGCGGGCGCCTGGCCCGACAGCACCGCCATCGCATGCTCGAGCTGGCCGCGCTGGCGCTCCAGCGCGGCCAGGTCGGCCTGCGCGTTGGCGAGCTGGGTCTGCGCCTGCAGCACGTCGCTCTTCGGCGCCACGCCGGCGTCGTAGCGGTTCTTCGCGATCTGCAGCGAGCGGCTGTAGCCCTCGATGGTCGAGCGCAGCAGCGTCGCCTCGGCCTCGGCCTCGCGCAGCGACAGGTAGTCGGTGACGAACTCGGCCTGGGCCGACAGCCGCGCGGCGGCAAGGTCGGCCGCGCTCGCCTGGGCTTGCGCGCCGGCCGCGCTCACTGCGCCGCCGATGCGGCCCCACACGTCGGGCTCCCAGCTCGCGCCGAGGTCGAGCTGGAAGTTGTTGGACGCGCCGCCGCCGCCGGCCGACGAGGTCGAGGCCCGCTCTCCGCCGCTGCGCGACGCCGATCCCGACAGCGACAGCGATGGGAAGAGCGAGGCTCGCTGCTCTCGCACCAGCGCGCGCGCCTGCGCATAGGCCGCGGCGGCCGCGGCGATGTCCTGGTTCGACACCTCCACCTTGGGCGCCAGCGCATCGAGCACGGGATCGCCGAACAGCGACCACCAGGGCCCGCGCTCCAGCGTGTCGGCGGGCGCCGCCTCGATCCAGCCCGGCGGCGTTTCCTTGAACTGCGCCGACAGCGGCGCCGAGGGCGCATCGGCGGAGGGCGCGTGGGCGCAGGCGGCGAGCATCGCGGCGAGCGTCACCAGCGTGGCGAGGCGCTGCGTCGTCATCATGAGAGTTCCCCTTGGGTCGCGGCGCTGCCGTGGCTGAGCAGGCGTTCGTGCGGGCTGCGCCGGCGAAGACGGTCCACCAGCAGGTAGACCACCGGCGTGGTGAGCAGCGTGAGCAGCTGGCTGGCGACCAGGCCGCCGATGATGGCGATGCCCAGCGGCCGGCGCAGCTCGGCGCCTTCGCCGAAGCCGATGGCCAGCGGCAGCGCGCCGAGCGCGGCCGCCAGCGTGGTCATGAGGATCGGCCGAAAGCGCAGCAGGCAGGCTTCGCGCACCGCCTCGAAGGCCGTGAGGCCGCGCGCACGCTCGGCCTCCAGGGCGAAGTCGATGATGAGGATGGCGTTCTTCTTCACGATGCCGATGAGCAGGAACACGCCGATCAGCGCGATGAGCGAGAACTCCATCCGGAACATCAGCAGCGCCAGCACCGCGCCCACGCCGGCCGAGGGCAGCGTCGACAGCACGGTCAGCGGATGCACCATGCTCTCGTACAGCACGCCCAGCACGATGTAGATGACGATCAGCGCGGCGGCGATGAGCAAGGGCTGCTGCGCCTGGTTCTGCTGCTGCGCCGCGGCCGTGCCCTGCATGCTGCCGCGCACGTTGGTCGGCAGGCCGATGTCGGCGGCGGCCTGCTCGATCGCGCTGCGCGCGTCGCTGAGCGCGGCGCCGTCGGCCAGGTTGAACGAGACGGTCGTGGCGAGCTCGCCATCCTGGTGGTTGACGCTGCTGCGCGTGGCCTGCTCGCTGAAGCGCGCGATCGCGGCCAGCGGCGCCATCGGCCGCACCGCGGTGTTGACGGCCGAGCCGGTGGACGAGTCGCGCAAGCCGGGATTCGCGCTGGTGGTCGTCGTCGATGCACCCGATGCCGCGCTCGCGGCGGCCGCGGCCTTCGCCGGCACCTGCACGTCGGCGAAGGCGTTCGGGCTTTGCGCCAGGCCGGCGGCCACCTGCATGACCACGTGGTACTGGTTGAGCTGGTCGTAGACGGTGGCCACCTGGCGCTGGCCGAAGGCGTCGTACAGCGCGTTGTCGACGTCCTTGTTGCTGATGCCCAGCCGCGCCGCGCTGTCGCGGTCGATGTGCACGAAGCTCTCGACGCCGTTCTCCTGCTGGTCGGTGTCGACGTCGGTGAGGGCCGGCTGCTCCTTCATCGCGTCGGCCAGGCGGCGCGCCCAGGCGCGCAGGTCGGCCGCGTTGTCGCTCTTGAGCGTGTACTGGTAGGTGGAGCTGCTCTGCCGCCCGCCCATGCGCAGGTCCTGCACCGGGTTGAGGAACAGGCTCACGCCGGTGATGCGCGCGAGCTGCGGCCGCAGCCGAGCGATCACCGCCTGGCCGCTCTCGGTGCGCTCGCTGCGCGGCTTGAGGTTGACGAACATGAAGCCGCCGCCGGCGCGTCCGCCGCCGGTGAAGCCCACCACGGTGTCGACCGCCGGATCGCGGTGGATGGTGTCGACCAGCTCGCGCAGCTTGCCTTGCATGGCCTGGAACGAGATGCTCTGGTCGGCGCGCAGGCCGCCGCTGATCTGGCCCGAGTCCTGCTGCGGGAAGAAGCCCTTGGGCGCGGCGACGAACAGCCACACGTTGAGCGCGATCACCGCCACCAGCACCAGCATCACCTGGGCCGTCGAGTGCAGCGCCCAGTCCAGGCTGACCTCGTAGGCCCGCAGCGTGCGCGCGTAGCCGGCCTCGGCCCAGCGCGCCAGCCGGCCCGGCGGCCGGTGCGACGCGTCCGGCTTGAGCAGCCAGGCGCACATCATGGGCGTGGTGGTGAGCGAGACCACCAGCGAGATCAGCACCGCGACCGACAGCGTCACCGCGAACTCGCGGAACAGCCGGCCCGCCTGCCCACCCATGAACAGCAGCGGGATGAACACGGCCACCAGCGACAGGCTGATCGACAGCACAGTGAAGCCGACCTCGCGCGCACCCTGCAACGCGGCCTCGAAACGGCCCATGCCCTGCTCGATGTGGCGGCTGGTGTTCTCCAGCACCACGATGGCGTCGTCGACCACGAAGCCGGTGGCCACGGTGAGCGCCATCAGGCTCAGGTTGTCGAGGCTGAAGCCCAGCAGGTACATGACGCCGAAGGTGCCCAGCAGCGACACGATGGTGGCCACCGCCGGCACCAGGGTCGCGCGCAGGTTGCGCAGGAACACGCTCACCACCAGCACCACCAGCACGATGGAGATGATCAAGGTGAGCTCGATCTCGCGCAGCGAGGCGCGGATGGAGTGCGTGCTGTCCGAGGCGACCTGCACCTCGACATCGCCCGGCAGCTGGGCGCGCAGCTGCGGCAGCAGCGCGCGCACGCCGTCGACCGTCTCGATGACGTTGGCCCCGGGCTGGCGCGTGATGAGGACGATGACGGCCGGGCGCCCGTTGAACAGGCCGAGGGTGCGCACGTCTTCCGGCCCCTCGTAGACCCGCGCCACGTCCGACAGCCGCACCGCCGCGCCGCTGCGCCAGGCGACCACCAGGCCCTTGTAGTCGGCAGCACGGTGGCCCGGCGCGTCGGTGTAGATCTGCAGCCGGCGCTCGTCGCCTTCGACGCTGCCCAGCGGCCGGTTGGCGTTCGAGGCCTGGATGGCGGCGCGCACGTCCTCGAGCGGGATGCTGTAGTTGTTCAGCGCGAGCAGGTTCAGGTCGACGCGCACGGCGGGCAGCGAGCCGCCGCCGATCTCGACGTCGCCCACGCCGTCGACCTGCGCGACCTTCTGCTGCACGATGTTCGACGCGGCCTCGTAGATCTGGCCCGGGGTGCGCGTGGGCGAGGTGAGGGCGAGGATCATCACCGGCGCGTCGGCCGGGTTCATCTTGCGGTAGGTCGGGTTGCTGCGCAGCGTGGCGGGCAGGTCGGCGCGGGTCGCGTTGATGGCAGCCTGCACCTCGCGCGCGGCGCCGTTGATGTCGCGGTTGAGGTCGAACTGCAGGGTGACGCGCGCCGATCCGTTGCCGCTGTTCGACGTCATCTCGTTCACGCCGGCAATCACGCCCAGGCGCCGCTCCAGCGGCGTGGCCACGCTGCTGGCCATGGTCTCGGGGCTGGCGCCCGGGATGTTGGCCGACACCGAGATCACCGGGTAGTCGACCTGCGGCAGCGGCGACACCGGCAACACGAAGAAGGCGCCGATGCCGGCCAGCGCCAGGCCGGCCGTGAGCAGCACGGTGGCGATGGGACGGCGCACGAAAGGCGAGGACAGGTTCATCGCGCGCCCTCGCCCTCGATCGAGAGCGGCTCGCGCCGCCCGCGCAGGCGCCGTCCGAGCCGGTCGAAGGCCAGGTAGATGACCGGCGTGGTGAACAGCGTGAGCAGCTGGCTCAGCACCAGCCCGCCGAAGATGGACAGGCCCAGCGGCCGCCGCAGCTCGGCGCCTTCGCCCCAGCCGAACATCAGCGGCAAGGCAGCGAACAGCGCCGCCATGGTCGTCATCAGGATGGGCCGCAGGCGCAGCAAGGCGGCCTGGTGGATGGCCTCGCGCGGCGGCTTGCCCTCGGTGCGCTCGGCGTCGATGGCGAAGTCGATCATCATGATCGCGTTCTTCTTCACGATGCCGATGAGCAGGATGATGCCGATGATGGCGATCACGTCGAGCTCGTGGCCGGACAGCATCAGCGCGAGCAGCGCGCCCACGCCGGCCGAGGGCAGGGTGGACAGGATCGTGAGCGGGTGCACGTAACTCTCATAGAGCACGCCCAGCACGATGTACACGCAGACCACCGCGGCGAGGATGAGCCACAGCTGGTTGGACAGCGAGGCCTGGTAGGCGCCGGCCGCACCCAGCAGGGTGAGCGACACGCTGTCGGGCAGCGCGATGTCGCGCGCCGCGGCGCGGATGGCATCGACCGAGGTGCCGAGCGACACGCCCGGCGCCGTGTCGAAGCCGATGGTCGCCGCGGGGTATTGCGCGACGTGCGTGACCTGCAGCGGCGCCTGCACCTCGCGGATGCGCGCGACGGCGGCCAGCGGCGTGGGATCGCCGCCGCTGGTGGCCAGGTGCAGGGCACCCAGCGACTGCGGCGTGGTGGCCAGGTCGGGCCGCGCTTCCAGGATCACTCGGTACTGGTTGGTCTGGGTGAAGATGGTCGAGACGATGCGCTGGCCGAAGGCGCTGTACAGCGCCTCGTCGATGGCCGAGGCGCTGATGCCCAGGCGCGAGGCGGTGTCGCGGTCGATGTCGACCTGCACCGCGGGGCCGGTGGCGCCGACGTCGGTGGTGACGTTGCGCACCTGCTTCACGTCGTGCAGGCGCTGCACGAGCTTGTTCGTCCACTCGGCGACGGTGGCGGTGTCGGCGCCTTCGATCGACACCCGGTACTGCGTCGGGCCGGTCTCGGCGTCGATGGTCAGGTCTTGCGTGGGCTGCAGGTACAGCGTCACGCCGGCCACCTGGCGCGCGCGCGAGCGCAGCCGCTCCATGATGTCCTCGGCCGAGCCGCTGCGGCCCGGCTTCAGGTTGATCAGCATGCTGCCGGTGTGCAACATGGTGTTGTTGGCGGCGTCCACGCCGACGAAGGAGGCGATGTTCTCGACCGCCGGGTCGTCGAGCAGGGCGCGGGCGGTGTCCTGCTGCAGCGAGGCCATGCGCGCGAAGCTCACCGACTCCGACGCCTCGACACGCGCCTGCAGCTGGCCGGTGTCCTGGGTCGGGAACAGTCCCTTGGGGATGACGAGGTACAGCACGACGGTGAGGCCGAGGGTGGCCAGTGCGACCCACAGCGTCGCGGCCTGGCGGTCGAGCACCCAGCGCAGCGCCTGGTCGTAGCGCTCGACCACGCGGTCGAAGCCGCGCTGGATGCGCCGGCCGATGCCGTGCTGGCCCTCGTCCTCGCGCAGCAGGCGGCCGCTCATCATGGGCACCAGCGTCAGCGAGACCACCGCCGACAGCAGGATGGTGATGGCCAGCGTGACCGCGAACTCGCGGAACAGGCGCCCCACCACGTCGCTCATGAACAGCAGCGGGATCAGCACCGCGATCAGCGAGACGGTGAGCGAGATGATGGTGAAGCCGATCTGCGAGGCGCCTTCCATCGCGGCGTTCAGCGCCACGGCCCACGGGTCGGGCGCGGGCCCGCCGCCCTCGCGCGCCGCCTTGCGGGCGAGCTCCAGGTGGCGCGAGATGTTCTCGATCATCACGATGGCGTCGTCGACCACGAAGCCGGTCGCGATGGTGAGCGCCATCAGGCTGAGGTTGTTGAGGCTGTAGCCCAGCAGGTACATCAGCCCGCAGGTGCCGATGAGCGAGATGGGCACCGCGAGGCTGGCGATGAGGGTGGCGCGCACGCTGTGCAGGAAGGCGAAGATGACGAGCACGACCATCACCACCGCCAGCACCAGCTCGATCTCGACGTGCGCGACCGAGGCGCGGATGCCTGCCGTGCGGTCGCTCAGGATCTCGACCTGGAGCGACGCCGGCAGGCCGGCCTGCAGTTCTGGCAGCCTGGCCTTGATCGCGTCGACGGTCTGGATGACGTTGGCACCCGGCTGGCGCTGCACGTTGACGATGATGGCTGCCTTGTCGTTGGCCCATGCGCCGATGCGCAGGTTCTCGGCGCTGTCGACCACCTGCGCCACATTGGCCAGCCGCACCGGCGCGCCGTTGCGCCACGACACGATGAGGTTGCGGTAGTCCGCCACCGTCAGCAGCTGGTCGTTGGCGTTGATGGTGTAGGCGCGCGTCGGCCCGTCGAAGCTGCCCTTGGCGCTGTTGGCGTTGGCCGCGCTGATGGCGCTGCGCACGGCGGCCAGGTCGATGCCGTAGGAGGCCAGCGCCTGCGTGTCGGCCTGGATGCGCACGGCGGGCCGCTGGCCGCCGGCCAGCGTCACCAGCCCCACGCCGTTGACCTGGCTGATCTTCTGCGCAAGCCGCGTGTTGACCAGGTTCTGCACCTCGGGCAAGGGCAGGGTGTCGGAGCGCACCGCGAGCGTGAGCACCGGCGCGTCGGCCGGGTTGACCTTGGCGTAGACCGGCGGCGCCGGCAGGTCGGCCGGGAGCGAGGCGTTGCCGGCGTTGATGGCGGCCTGGACCTCCTGCTCGGCCGAGTCGAGCGCGATGCCCAGGCTGAACTGCAGCGTGATCGTCGACACGCCGGCCGCGCTGGTGGAGGCGATGCGCTGCAGGCCCGACATCTGGCCGAACTGCTTCTCCAGCGGCGCGGTGACGGTGCGGCTCATCACCTCGGGGCTGGCGCCGGGGTAGAGCGTCTGCACCTGGATGGTCGGGTAGTCGACCTGCGGCAGGGCCGACAGCGGCAGGAAGCGGAAGGCGACGATGCCGGCGAGGACGATGGCGACCATCAGCAGCGAGGTCGCCACCGGGCGGAGGATGAAAGGGCGCGATGGGCTCACGAGCTGGCCTCGCTGGCGCGGTGCCTGCGAGGCCGGCTGGCCGCATCCGCACTCCAAGCGCCGCTGGCTCCGCTGGCCGCGTGCGGCCACGACGCGCCGCGACCCATGCGCCCGCCCGGCGCCGACGCCGGCCGGTCGCCTTGCAGCTGCACACGTGCGCCGTCCTTCAAGCGGTCGCCGCCCTCGGTGATGACGCGCTCGCCGGCCTGCAACCCGGCGGTGACGGCGACCTTGTCCACCGTGGCCTGGCCGGTCGTGACCTTGCGCAGCGACACGGTGCGGTCGTCGTTGAGCGTGTAGACGAAGTCGCCCTCGGGCCCGTGGCGCAGCGCCGTCACCGGCACCACGACCGCACCGCGCACCGTGTCGAGCAGCAGCCGCAGGTTGACGAACTGGCTCGGGAACAGGGTGCCCTTGTCGTTGGCGAAGCGCGCCTTGGCCCGCACCGTGCCGGTCTGGGTGTCGACCTGGTTGTTCATCGACAGGAAGCGGCCGCTGCCCAGCTCGGTCGTGCGCGTGCGGTCGAGCGCGGTGGCCGCAAGCGCCGTGCCTTGCGCGACGCTGCGCTCGAGCTCGGGCACGCGGTCCTGAGGCACCGAGAACTCCACGTCGATGGGCGTGAGCTGCGTGATGATGGCGATGCCGCCGGCGTCGCCGGAAGACACCACGTTGCCGAGGTCGACGATGCGCAGTCCGAGCCGGCCGCCCACCGGCGCGACGATGCGGGTGTAGCCCAGGTTCAGGCGTGCCGTGCCTTCGTTGGCCTTGTCGGTGAGCACGGTGCCTTCGAGCTGCTTGACCAGCGCGGCCTGGGTGTCGACGTCCTGGCGTGCGATGGAGTCCTGCTGCAGCAGGGTCTGGTAGCGCTGCAGCGTGAGCCTGGCGTTGTCGAGCTGGGCCTGGTCGCGCAGGCGCTGGCCCTCGGCCTGCATCAGCGCCATCTCGAAGGGCCGGGCGTCGATGACGGCCAGCAGCTCGCCGGCACGCACCATCTGGCCTTCGCGGAACAGCACCTGCTTGAGCACGCCCGACACCTGCGGGCGCACGGTGACGGTGGCCGAGGGCGTGACGGTGCCCAGCGCGTCGAGCCAGACGGGGATGTCGGCCCGCTCGGCGACGGCCACGCCGACGGTGGTGGCGGGTGCGCCGCGACCGCTGCGAGCGCCTGGACCGGCCGGGGGACCCGCCTGTGCGGTGGTTGTCGGGTGGGTCAGGGTCCAGGCCAGGCCGCCCAGGCCAGCGAGCACGAGCACCGCGATGACGCTGCCCAGCCAGCGATGGCGCGGCGGCGGCGTGGCCTCGCCGCTGTTGTTGTTCGGCATGACGGCTCCTTGTCGAATCCCGACAGCTTGCAGTCATTGCAGGCAAGTAGCGAGCCCGATTACCACCGAGCCAAGGTTCTTTACCGGAGGGCAAAGGGTCGCGCGATCCCGGGTTGCACCCGGGCTACCGTAGCCCGGGTGCAACCCGGGAATCGTCCATCACATCAAACGGTCCGGTGATACCCCGTCACCCGCTCCACCTCGTTCCTCGACCCCAGGAACACCGCCACCCGCTCGTGCAGCTTCCCCGGCTGCATCTCGAGAATGCGCCGCTCCCCGTTGGTCGCCGCCCCGCCTGCCTGCTCGACGAGAAAGCTCATCGGATTGGCCTCGTACATCAGGCGCAGCTTGCCGGCCTTGTCCGGCTCGCGCTGGTCCCACGGGTACATGAACACGCCCCCGCGCGTGAGGATGCGGTGCACGTCCGCGACCATGCTGGCGATCCAGCGCATGTTGAAGTCCTTGCCGCGCGGGCCGGTCTTGCCCGCCAGGCATTCGTCGATGTAGCGCTTCACCGGCGGCGCCCAGTGGCGCAGGTTGCTCATGTTGATCGCGAATTCCTTCGTGTCCTCGGGAATGCGCATGCTCTCCTGCGTCAGCATGAACGAGCCCTGCTCGCGGTCCAGCGTGAACATCGCGACGCCGTCGCCCACCGTCATCACGAGGGTGGTCTGCGGGCCGTAGATGCAGTAGCCGGCGGCCGCCTGCTGCGTGCCCGGCTGGAGGAAGTCCTTCTCGCTCACGCCTTCCTGGCTGCCGCTTTTCTTGAGCACCGAGAAGATGGTGCCGATGCTCACGTTGACGTCGATGTTGCTGGAGCCGTCGAGCGGGTCGAACAGCAGCAGGTACTCGCCCTGCGGGAAGCGGTTGGGCACCACGTAGATGCCCTCCATCTCCTCCGACGCCATGGCGGCGAGGTGGCCGCCCCATTCGTTGGCCTCGATGAGAACCTCGTTGGCGATGATGTCCAGCTTCTTCTGGATCTCGCCCTGCACGTTCTCGCTCTCGGCGCTGCCCATCACGTCGCCCAGCGCGCCCTTGTTGACGCTGATGCTGATGCGCTTGCAGGCGCGGGCGACGACTTCGATGAGCAGGCGCAGCTCGGCGGGGATCTTGCCGTGCTGGCGTTGCTGTTCGATGAGGTATTGGGTGAGGGAGATGCGTCGGGTCATGGAGAGCTCCCGGGTTGCACCCGGGCTACGAGGGTCATGTGCTTTTGTAGCCCGGGTGCAACCCGGGTCGTCGGTCTGTTCAGTCAGGTGTCGGCCAACGCCCGAGACACGATCTCGCGCACGTCGTTCGACAGATCAACCTTCGCAGCCACCCGCAGCAGCGCCTCTCGCGCCGCACCGCGATACGGTTCGGCCAGCCGGCTCCACCGATCCATCACGCGCGCGATGCGCGCCGCGAGTTGCGGGTTGATCGAGTCGAGCTCCAGCACCCGATCCGCCCAGAACACATAGCCCGCCGCGTCGGGCCGATGGAAGGCCGCCGGATTGGCCATGCACAGCGCGGCGATCAGGCTGCGCGCGCGGTTCGGGTTGCGGATGTTGAAGTCGGGGTGCGACATCAGCGTGCGCGCGCGCTGGAACACGCGGCCGTTCGACTCGGGCGCCGTGACCTGCATCGTGAACCACTTGTCGATGACCAGCGGCTCGCTCTTGAACAGCTCGTGGAAGCTCGCGAGCGCCAGCTCGGCCAGCGGTGAATGGGCGCCGATCAGCGCGCCGAGCGCACCCTGGCGATCGGTCATGTTGCTCGCGTCCTTGAAGCGCTGGTAGGCACGCCCCGGCCACGTGCTGTCGCCGCGCGCGACCGCGTCGAGGCACAGCATGCCCAGCGCCAGGTTGGCCAGCGAGCGGCGGCCCGCCGACACCGGGTCGGGCGAATAGCCGCCGACGACCTGGTGCGACTCGAAGGCCTGCGCCCAGTCCTCGCGCAGGGCTTGCGCGAGCTGCAGCCGCATCGACTCGCGCGCGGCGTGGATGCGCTGCGGGTCGACCTGCTCGAGCTGCTCGGCCACGTAGATCTCGCTGGGCGGGGCCAGCACCAGCTCCTTGAACGCCGCGTCGAGCGTGGGGTGGCGCAGCACGCCGCGCATGGCGTCGACGAAGGCGTCGTCGAGGGCCAGCGTGCCGTCGCCCTTCACCGCGTGCAGCAGGCGCGCCAGCGCCAGGCGCTGGCCGGCTTCCCAGCGGTTGAAGGGATCGGGGTCGTTCTGCAGCAGCAGGAGCAGGTCGGCATCCGACATGCCGTCGGCCAGCGTCACCGGGGCCGAGAAGCCGCGCAGCAGCGAAGGCACGGGCTCCTCGTCGACGTTGACGAAGGTGAAGAACTCGCGCTGCTCCGACAGCACCATCACGCGCTCGGTCGGGAAGCTGCCCGAGACGGGCGCGGGCTCGTCCTCGATCTGCAAGGCGAGCGAGCGGCCGTCGCGGCCGATCAGGCCCATGGCCAGGGGGATGACGTAGGGCTGCTTGTCGGCTTGGCCGGGCGATGGCGCGCAGCTTTGCTCCAGCAGCAGGGTGTAGGTGCGGGTGGGCGCGTCGTAGCGGCCGCGGGCGGTGACGCGCGGCGTGCCGGCCTGGCTGTACCAGCGCTTGAATTGCGGCAGGAGGCGCGACAGCTCCGACTGCGGATTGGCATCGGCCACCGCCTGCGCGAAGTCGTCGCAGGTGACGGCGTGGCCGTCGTGGCGCTCGAAGTACAGCGTCATGCCGCGCGCGAAGCCGTCGCGGCCCACCAGCGTCTGCATCATGCGCACCACCTCGGCGCCCTTGTCGTAGACGGTGGCGGTGTAGAAGTTGTTGATCTCGACGTAGCTGTCGGGACGCACCGGGTGCGCCATCGGGCCCGCATCTTCGGGGAACTGCGCCTGGCGCAGCATGCGCACGTCGTCGATGCGCTTGACCGCGCGCGCCGAGGGCGAGCCGGCCATGTCCATGCTGAACTCCTGGTCGCGGAAGACCGTGAGGCCTTCCTTCAGGCTCAGCTGGAACCAGTCGCGGCAGGTGATGCGGTTGCCGGTCCAGTTGTGGAAGTACTCGTGACCGACCACGCTCTCGATGGCCATGTAGTCGGCGTCGGTGGCGGTGGCGGGATTGGCCAGGACGAACTTCGTGTTGAAGATGTTCAGGCCCTTGTTCTCCATCGCGCCCATGTTGAAGTCGCCCACCGCGACGATCATGAAGCGCTCCAGGTCGAGCGGCAGCTTGAAGCGCGCCTCGTCCCAGACCACAGAGGCGATGAGCGAGTTCATCGCGTGCTCGGTCTTGTCGAGGTCGCCGCGGCGCACGTACACCTGCAGCAGGTGGTTCTTGCCCGAGCGGGTGGTGACCCATTGCTCGCGCGCCACCAGGTCGGCCGCGACCAGCGCGAACAGGTAGCTGGGCTTGGGGAAGGGGTCGTGCCACTTGGCGAAGTGGCGGCCGTTGTCGAGCTCGCCCTGCTCCACCAGGTTGCCGTTGGACAGCAGCACCGGGTAGAGCTGCTTGTTGGCGCGCAGCGTGACGGTGTAGACCGCCATCACGTCGGGCCGGTCGAGGAAGTAGGTGATGCGGCGAAAGCCCTCGGCCTCGCACTGGGTGAAGAAGCCGCCGCCCGAGGTGTACAGGCCCGACAGGTGGGTGTTCTTCTCGGGCGCGCAGGTGTTGCGGATCTCCAGCGAGAAGGGCCCGGGCGGCACGCCTTGCAGCGAGTCGATCACCAGCATGCCGTCTTCGTGGCGGAACGACACCGACTCGCCGTTGACCAGCACGCGCGTGAGGTTGAGGTCCTCGCCGTGCAGCTTGAGCGGCTGGGCCGGCACGTCGGCGTTGCGCTCGAGCTGCATGCGGCTGATGACCAGCGTCTTCGCGGGGTCGAGGTCGAAGGTGAGGTCGACCGACTTGATCCAGAACGGTGGGGCGGTGTAGTCCTCGCGGCGGATGGGGACGGGGTTGCCTTCACGCATGGCGGGTCTCCTTCTTGTGGGCAGCGCGGTCGAGTGCCGCGAGCTCGAGCGAGCTGAAGTCGGGAACGATGGTCAGGACGTTGTCGAAGGCCTGGAACTCCTCGGCCGGCAAGGTGGTGGTGAGCGCCACCGCAGGCATGCCGGCGCGGCGAGCGGCCTCGATGCCCAACGGCGCGTCCTCGAACACGATGCACTCGGCCGGCGGCACGCCCAGGCGCCGTGCGGCCTCGAGGAAGATGTCGGGATGGGGCTTGCCGCGCATGCCGTCGGCCGGGCTCACCACCGTGTCCATGTGGCTGTCCAGGCCGAAGCGCTCGAAGGCCAGCGCCATGTTCTCGGGCGTCGATGCGGTGCAGATCGCGAGCTTCATGCCGCCCGCGCGGGCGACCGCGCGCAAGGCCTCGAAGCCCGGGATAAGCTCCAGCGAGCGCGTGGCGATCTCGCGATAGAGCGTCTCCTTCTCGTCCGCCATGGCGGTGTAGTCCTCGGCGGTGCGGCCGGGGACCAGGGTGCGCATGATCTCGGCGTTGGCGCGGCCGGCGGTGGCGGCGAAGAAGGCATCGCCGTCGAAGGGCAGGTCGCGGCGGCGGTGCCACTCTTCCCAGGCGGTGTTGTGGTGCGGCATGCTGTCGATCAGCGTGCCGTCGAGGTCGAAGAGCAGGGCGCTCGTGGTCATCACACGCCCTGCTTCAGGCTGGCCTCGATGAACGAATCGAGGTCGCCGTCGAGCACCTTCTGCGTGTTCGAGATCTCGACGTTGGTCCGCAGGTCCTTGATCCGGCTCTGGTCCAGCACGTACGAGCGGATCTGGTGCCCCCAGCCCACGTCGGTCTTGCTGTCTTCCAGCTTCTGCTGCTCGGCCATCTGCTTGCGCATCTCGTGCTCGTACAGGCGCGAGCGCAGCATCTGCCAGGCCTCGTCGCGGTTGCGGTGCTGCGAGCGGTCGTTCTGGCACTGCACGACGATGCCGGTGGGGATGTGCGTGAGGCGCACCGCCGAGTCGGTCTTGTTGATGTGCTGGCCGCCCGCGCCCGAGGCGCGGAAGGTGTCGGTGCGCACGTCTGCCGGGTTGATCTCGATCTCGATCGAGTCGTCGACCTCGGGGTAGACGAAGACCGAGGCGAAGGAGGTGTGCCGGCCGCCCGACGAATCGAAGGGGCTCTTGCGCACCAGGCGGTGCACGCCGGTCTCGGTGCGCAGCAGGCCGAAGGCGTAGTCGCCCTCGATCTTGATGGTGGCGCTGCGGATGCCCGCCACGTCGCCTTCGCTTTCTTCCATCACCTCGGCCTTGAAGCCCTTGCGCTCGCAGTAGCGCAGGTACTGGCGCTCCAGCATCTGGGCCCAGTCGCAGGCTTCGGTGCCGCCGGCGCCCGCCTGGATGTCGAGGAAGCAGTTGGAGGGGTCCGCCGGGTTGTTGAACATGCGACGGAACTCCAGGCCGTCGACGATCTCCTCGAGCTTGCCGGCCTCGGCCTCGATCGCGGCCAGGCCGGCCAGGTCGGCGTCGGCCTTGGACATTTCGTACAGCTCGGTGTTGTCGGAGAGGTTGCTGGTGAGGTGGTCGATGGTCTCGACCACGGTGTCCAGCGAGCGCTTCTCGCGGCCCAGCTCCTGGGCCCGCTTGGGCTCGTTCCAGACGTTGGGGTTCTCGAGGGCGGCGTTGACTTCGTTCAACCGCAGGGATTTGCGGTCGTAGTCAAAGATACCCCCTTAGCGCTGCGGTGCGCTGGGTCAGATCGGCGAGCTTGGCGCCGATCGCGTTGATGCGTTCGATGTCCATGGGAAATGGGTCCGGGTGAAGGGGCGCATTTTCGCACGCGGACCGCGGCCCGCCGGGGCGGGCGGTCGCGCGCGGCCGCAGGCGTCCAAGGGTTTTTGCGGGGCCGGCGTCGGCGCGACGGGTGCGGACGCCCGCATAGACTGCCGCCATGCAGCCCGACGAGCGCCATGGCCTCTACTGGCGCAGGAACCTGCGCCTCACGGCCATCCTGCTGATGGTGTGGTTCGCGGTCACCTTCGGCGTGGGCTTCTTCGCGCGCGAGCTGAGCTTCAGCTTCTTCGGCTGGCCGTTCAGCTTCTGGGTGGCGGCGCAGGGGGCGCTGGTGGTCTATGTGGCGATCACCTGGTACTACGCGCGGGCGATGGACAGGCTGGATCGCGAGCACGGGGTCGACGAGTCGGAGTGACGGGTCCCGGGTTGCACCGGTAGCCCGGGTGCAACCCGGGAGTCCCGGGTACCCCTTCCCATCAATCGTCGTACTTCAGGTCGCGGTCCTTGTTGTCCTTCAGGAAGAGGAAGCCGATCACCAGCGTGATCAGCGCCACGATGATGGGATACCACAGCCCGTAGTAGATGTCGCCCGTGGCGGCCACCAGCGCCGTCGCCAGGAGCGGCAGCATGCCGCCGAACCAGCCGTTGCCGATGTGATACGGCAGCGACATCGAGGTGTAGCGGATGCGGGTCGGGAACAGCTCCACCAGGAAGGCCGCGATCGGCCCGTAGACCATGGTGACGTAGATCAGCATCACGAACAGGATCAGCAGGGTCATCGGGTAGTTGACCTTGTTCTTGTCCGCCGGGCCCGGATAGCCGGTCTTGGTCAGCGCATCCTTGAACTTGGCCTCGTCCCAGCCGGCGATCTCGACGTCGCCGATCTTCGTCAGCACCTTGGCGTCGCCGGCGGCCGGCACCGACTTGAACGACAGGCCCTGCTTGGTGAGGAAGTCCTTGGCCTTGTCGCACTCGGTGAACTTGCTCCACGGGCCGACGAACATGTGGAAGTTGCATTCGGAGGCGGCCACCGTGATCGGCGTCTTCTCGGAGTACGCCTCGAGCGCCGGGTTCACGTAGTGCGTGAGCGCCTTGAACAGCGGGAAGTAGGTGACCGCCGCGATCAGGCAGCCCAGCAAGATGATCTTCAGCCGTCCGATCTTGTCGGACAGCGAGCCGAAGAAGATGAAGAACGGCGTGCCCAGCAGCAGCGAGGCGCCCACCAGCGTGTAGGCGCTGAGGTAGTCGAGCTTGAGCGTGATCGTCAGGAAGAACAGTGCGTAGAACTGGCCCGTGTACCAGACCACGCCCTGGCCGGCGGTGGCGCCCAGCAGCGCGAGCAGCACGTACTTGTTGTTGGGGTACTTGAGGAAGCTCTCGCTCAGCGGCGCCTTCGATCCTTTGCCTTCCTCCTTCATCTTCTTGAAGATCGGCGACTCGTTCAGCCGCAGCCGGATGTAGATCGAGAAGACCAGCAGGATCAGCGAGACCAGGAACGGAATGCGCCAGCCCCAGTCGGCGAACATCTTGGCGTCCATCCAGACGCGGCAGGCGCCGATCACCGCCAGCGCCATGAAGAAGCCCAGGGTGGCGGTGGTCTGGATCCAGCTCGTGTCGTAGCCGCGCTTGCCTTGCGGCGCGTGCTCGGCCACGTAGGTGGCCGCACCGCCGTACTCGCCGCCCAGCGCGAGGCCTTGCAGCAGCCGCAGCGTGACCAGCAGGATGGGGGCGAACCAGCCGATGCTCTGGTAGGTCGGCAGCAGGCCCACGGCGAAGGTCGCCCCGCCCATCACGACGATGGTGACCAGGAAGGTGTACTTGCGCCCGACCAGGTCGCCCACCCGGCCGAACACCAGCGCGCCGAAAGGCCGCACCAGGAAGCCCGCGGCATAGGTGGCGAAGGCCGACAGCAGCGCGGCGGTGTCGTTGCCCTTGGGGAAGAAGAGGGCGGCGAAGAAGGGCGCGAGGGTGGCGTAGAGGTAGAAGTCGTACCACTCGAACACGGTGCCGAGCGAGGACGCGAAGATGACGCGCCGCTCTTCCTTCACCCCGGATGCACGCAGCGGGAGCGCTCCAGACGGAGTAGCCATGTGTTGTCTCCTGTTGAGATGCTCAAACAGAACCAAACAACAGCTTCTGAGGCGGACCGTGGGCCCGCCTGGTGAGAACTTGTATCTCAAAGCCGGGCCCGGCTGGTAGGGGGTTTACGCGGCACGACGCCCGCGCGGTCGAGGGGACGCCGCCCATCGACTGGGCATGCCCGGCTGGGTACCATGGCCGCATCGCATCGAGAGACGGAGGACCCATGGCACAACGTGCGGTCCAGGCGCAGCGGCTGGTGGCGCTGTTCGTGCTCGGTTGCCTGCTGTTCAGCTACCCGCTGCTCGCGCTCTTCGACACCGGTGGCGTCGCCTTCGGCATCCCGGTGCTGTACGCGTATCTCTTCGGCGCCTGGATCGGCTTCATCGCGCTGCTGACCCTGGTTGCCGAGCGATTGTCCTGACGAGTTGCACCATGTCGCTCGGTGGTGTGGTCCTGCTGAGCTCCATCGCCTACCTGGGCGTGCTGTTCGCCATCGCCTACTACGGCGACAAGCGCGCCGATGCCGGCCGCTCCATCATCGCCAACCCGACGATCTACGCGCTGTCGATGGCGGTCTATGCCACCTCCTGGACCTTCTACGGCAGCGTGGGCCGGGCGGCCGCCAGCGGCGTGGGCTTCCTGCCGATCTACCTGGGTCCGACCCTGGTCGCCGCGCTGTGGTGGATGCTGCTGCGCAAGATGATCCACATCAGCAAGGCCCAGCGCATCACCTCGATCGCCGACTTCATCGCCGCTCGCTACGGCAAGAGCAGCCTGCTGGGCGGCCTGGTCACGGTGATCGCGGTGATCGGCGTCATTCCCTACATCGCGCTGCAGCTCAAGGCGGTCTCGAACAGCTTCATCCTCGTGCTGCAGTACCCCGAGGTGGTCATGCCCGCCAAGGGGCGCGCCGTCGCGCTGATCGAGGACACGGCGCTGTACGTGGCCCTGCTGCTGGGGGCGTTCACCATCGTGTTCGGCACCCGTCACCTCGACGCCACCGAGCGCCACGAGGGCATGGTCGCGGCGATCGCGGTCGAGTCCATCGTCAAGCTGCTCGCCTTCCTCGCGGTCGGCGCCTTCGTCACCTTCGGGCTGTACGGCGGCTTCGCCGACGTGTTCGCGCAGGCGGAGCGGCTGCCGAACATCGAGCGCCTGCTCACCATCGGCGGGCCGGCGGGCACCTACGGCTCCTGGGCCTCGCTCATCTTCCTGTCGATGATGTCGGTGCTGTTCCTGCCGCGCCAGTTCCAGGTCAGCGTGGTCGAGAACGTCAACGAGCAGCACGTGGCCAAGGCGATCTGGCTGTTCCCCGCCTACCTGCTGGCCATCAACGTGTTCGTGCTGCCGATCGCCTTCGCCGGCCTGCTGCAGTTTCCGGCCGGACAGGTCGACACCGACACCTTCGTGCTCACGCTGCCCATGGTCCACCACCAGGAGGCGCTGGTGCTGCTGGTGTTCATCGGCGGGCTGTCGGCGGCCACCGGCATGGTGATCGTCGAGACCATCGCGCTGTCGACCATGGTCTGCAACGACCTGGTGATGCCGGTGCTGCTGCGCTGGAAGGCGCTCTCGCTGTCGACCCGGCGCGACCTGCCGCAGTGGCTGCTGCGCATCCGGCGCGGCGCCATCGTGCTGCTGATGATGGGCGGCTACGCCTACTACCGCGTCGCCGGCGAGGCCTATGCGCTGGTGGCCATCGGCCTGGTGTCGTTTGCCGCCGTCGCGCAGTTCGCGCCCGCCATGCTGGGCGGCATGTACTGGCGCCACGGCACGCGCGCCGGCGCGCTGGCGGGCTTGAGCCTGGGCTTCGGGATGTGGGCCTACACGCTGCTGCTGCCGTCGTTCGCGAAATCGGGCTGGCTGCCGATCGAGTTCGTCCAGCAGGGGCCGTTCGGCATCGCGGCGCTCAAGCCGCTGGCGCTGTTCGGGCTGCGCGGCCTGGACGAGATCAGCCATTCGATGTTCTGGAGCATGCTGGTCAACGTGGGCGCCTATGCCGCGGTGTCGCTGCTGGGCCGCCAGGGCATCCGCGAGCATGCCCAGGCGCTGCTCTTCGTCGACGCCTTCCGCGTCGCCTCGCGCAGCTCCAGCCTGTGGCGCGGCAGCGCGTCGGTGGACGAGGTCATGGCCCTGGTCGGGCGCTTCCTGGGCCCGCGGCGTGCCCGCGAGGCCTTTGCCGCGCATGCCGCGCGCCGCGGCCTGGTGGCGGTCGAGGGCCTGAAGTCGGACGCCGAGCTGATGCACTTCGCCGAGAACCTGCTCGCAGGCGCGATCGGCGCGTCGTCGGCGCGGGTGATGATCGCCTCGGTCGTGAAGGAGGAGCCGCTCGACATGGACGAGGTGCTGAGCATCCTCGACGAGGCCTCGCAGCTCATCGCCTACAGCCACAAGCTCGAGCAGAAGTCGCTCGAGCTCGAGACCGCGACCGTGGAGCTGCGCGCGGCCAACGAGCGGCTGAAGGAGCTGGACCGGCTCAAGGACGACTTCATCTCCACCGTCACCCATGAGCTGCGCACGCCGCTCACCTCGATCCGGGCTTTCTCGGAGATCCTCAACGACCATCCGGACCTGGAACCGGCCCGGCGCGCGGAATTCATCCTGATCATCGTGCGCGAGAGCGAGCGTCTCACCCGCATGATCAACCAGGTGCTGGACCTGTCCAAGATCGAGTCGGGCAGCGCCGAATGGCACGCCACGGAGCTCGACCTGCGCGACGTGATCCGCGATGCGGTGTCGACCACCAGCCAGCTGGTGCGCGAGCACGGCCTGACGCTCGCGCTCGCGCTGCCCGATGCCGCGCCCCCCGTGCGCGCCGATCGCGACCGCCTGATGCAGGTCATGCTCAACCTGATCTCCAATGCGGTGAAGTTCTGCAGCCGGGGCTCGGGCCACATCGCGATCACGCTGCAGGTGCTGCCGCAGGCGCTGCAGGTCGACGTGCGCGACAACGGCATCGGCATTGCGCGGGTCGACCACGAGATCATCTTCGAGAAGTTCCGCCAGGTCGGCGACGTGCTCACCGAGAAGCCGCAGGGCACCGGCCTGGGCCTGCCGATCAGCCGGCGCATCGTGCAGCACTTCGGCGGCAAGCTGTGGGTGACCAGTGCGCCCGGTCGCGGCGCGACCTTCTCGTTCACCGTGCCGTTGCCCGCGGCGGCCGGCGTGACGCGCTCCGTGGAGCCGATCGGGGAGACCCGCTCATGACCAAGACCATCCTCATCGCCGACGACGAGCCGAACATCGTGATCTCGCTCGAGTACCTGCTCAAGCGCGACGGCTACCACGTGCTGATCGCGCGCGACGGCCAGGAGGCGCTGGACACCATGCAGCTGATCCCGCCCGACCTGGTCCTGCTCGACGTGATGATGCCGCGCATGAGCGGCTTCCACGTGTGCCAGAAGATCCGCGAGAACCCGGCCTGGGCGAATGTGCGCATCGTGATGCTCACCGCCAAGGGGCGCGACTCCGAAGTCAGCAAGGGACTGGCGCTGGGTGCCGATGCCTACGTCACCAAGCCCTTCTCGACCCAGGAGCTGCTGGTGCAGCTTCGCCGGCTGCTGGGCCCAAAGGACTAGCGCAGTGACGGCGCGCGTGCGTTTCGTGCTCTGGCTGGCACTGCTGTGCGGTGTGGCGGCGGTGCTCGTCGTGCTGGGCGGCTGGGTGCTGTGGGCCAGCCCGGTGCAGGATCGCCTGGCGCTGGTGGTGGGGCTGGCGCTGCTGTTGCCGCTGCTGCTGGCCGGCCTCCTGCAAGCCTGGATGCGCGCCTGGCCGCTGGCGGCGGCGCGCATGGCCCTGGACGTGGCGCGCATCCAGACCGTCGATCCGACCCACCGCGTGAGCCTGGCAGGGGCCGCCGACCTGCGCCAGCTGGGCGATGCCGTCAACGCCTTTGCCCAGGCCCAGGCGCGCCTGCTGTCGCAGGTCGACGCCCGCGTCGCGTCCGCCGGCCAGCGCCTGGACGAGGAGCGCAACCGGCTCGACGCGCTGATGTCGCAGCTGGCGCACAGCGTGCTGGTGTGCGAGCGCGGCGGCCGCATCCAGCTGGTCAACGCGCGCGCCGCTCGGCTGCTGGGCGACGACCCGCCGGAGCCGGGCGGCTCGGTGTTCGGCCTCATCGAGCGCAGCCAGATCGAGGATGCGCTGGACCGCATCGGCCGCCGCCTGGAGCAGGAAGAGCCGCATCCGGTCGTGAGCTTCGTGACCGCGCGCGGCGACCGGCTGCTGCGGGTGCAGATGGCGCCCGTGCTGGATGCCGGCGGCGAGATCGGCGGCTTCGTGCTCACGCTGGACGACATCACTCGCTCCGTCGAAAGCGACAACCGCCGCGAGCGGCTGCTGCGCCAGCTCACCGAGGGCACGCGCGCAGGGCTGGCCAACATCCGCGCGGCGGCCGAGACGGTGCAGCAGTACCCCGACATGGATGCCGACCAGCGCGAGCGCTTCACCGCCGTGATCCTCGACGAGGCCGAGCGCCTGTCGGCCCGGCTCGATGCCGCCGCCGCCGCGGACCCGGCCGTGCCGGCCACGCCCTGGCCGCTGGAGGACATGCTGGCGGCCGACTTCGCCTATGCGCTGCAGCGCCACATCGAGCGGCGCCTGCACGTGACGGTGGGTCGCCAGGGAGGTGACGAGCCGGTGTGGCTCAGCGTGGACAGCCACGCCTTGCTGCACGGCCTGACCCACCTCGCAGGGCGCATCGTGGCCGCCTCGGGCAGCCGCTCGGTGATGCTCGAAGTGACGGCGGCCGGCCGCTTCCTGCGGCTGTCGCTGTGCTGGGCCGGCACGGCGCTGGAGCCCGACACGCTGCGCGACTGGGAGGACGAGCCGATCGCCATGCCCTCGGGCGAGCCGGGTCCTGCGCTGGCCGAGCTGCTGGCGCGCCACGGCGCCGAGATGTGGTCGCAGGCCGACCGTGCGGCGGGGCGCCACCGCGTGTGCATCCAGCTGCCGGTGGCCCGCAGAGAGATGGCGGCGGGCTCGAACGCAGGCAGAACGTAGCCCGGGTGCAACCCGGGACCCCGCGATCCCGGGTTGCACCCGGGCTACAAGAACCGCTCGATCAGCTCCGCCAGCGCCTCCGGCTGATCGTGGTGCAGCATGTGCCCCGCCGGCGACAGCACATGCCGCTCGACCCGCGCCACCACCGCCAGCCTCGCCTCGAAGTCGGCGCGCGGATAGCGGTCGCCCCACCACTTGGTCACGTCGGTGCGATCGCCCTCGACCCACAGCACCGGCGCCTCGATGCGCTTCCAGCACTCCAGCACCTCGGCCTTCTGGTAGAGCGCCGGGTTCGTGCGCTTGTGGGCGGGGTCGCCCAGCACGTGGAACAGGCCGTCGTCGCCGCGCCGTGCCCAGTGCGCCGCCAGCCATTCGGCGCGCTCGGCCGGCAGCAGCGGGTTGTTCTTGCGCAGGCGATCGGCCACCGCCTGCACGCTGTCGTAGGGGCGGAGCTGTTGCGGCTGCTTCAGCTCGTCCAGCCATTGCGCGTAACGCTTGGGGGCGTGGTGCGGCTTCGATTCGGGCAGGCCGAAGCCCTCCAGGTTGACCAGGCGGCGGATGCGCTCGGGCCGCACGCCGGCGTAGATCATCGCCACGTTGGCGCCCATGCTGTGCCCCAGCAGGTCGACCGGCTGCCCCGGCGCGACGTGGTCCAGCACCGCCTCGAGGTCGCCCAGGTAGTCGGGGAACCAGTAGCAGTCGGCGGCGGGCGTCTCGCTCAGCCCGAAGCCGCGCCAGTCGAGCGCGAGCACCAGGCGGTCGGTGGGCAGGGCGTCGACCACGAACTGGAACGACGCGGCCACGTCCATCCAGCCGTGCAGCATGACCAGCGGCGGGCGCTCGGGCGTCGCCAGCGCGGCATCGCCCCACTGGAGCAGGTGGCAGCGCAGGCCGCGCACGTCGAGGAAGCGGCTGGTGGCGGGGCGCCGCACGGCATGGGAGGTCGGGCTCATCCGGCCACTATAGAAGTCTCGCGCGCGGCGTGCTGTCGGGGCGGCGACACGCGATGTTGCAGCTGAGGGAGCCCCTGGGGATGCGGCGGCACGGCAATCTGCCGCAGAATCGGCCGCATGTCCGCGCCCGCCCCTTTCACCCTGCGCCCCGCCGAGCTGCGCGACGTGGCGCCCATCGTCAGCCTGATCCGCGAGCTCGCCGAATTCGAGAAGCTCACCCACCTGCTGCACGTCACGCCCGAGAAGCTGCGCCCGCACCTGTTCGGCGAGAAGCCGGTGGTCGAGGCCTGGGTGGCCGAGCTGCCGGCCGATGCGCTGGAAGAGGGCGAGCACCCGGTGGTCGCGTTCGCGCTGTTCTTCACCAACTTCTCGACCTTCCTCGCGCAGCCGGGCCTGTACCTCGAAGACCTCTACGTCAAGGCCAACCACCGCGGCCTGGGCATCGGCCGCGCGCTGTTCACCCGGCTGGGTCGGCTGGCGGTCGAGCGCCACTACGGCCGCTTCGAGTGGAGCGTGCTCGACTGGAACGAGAACGCGATCGGGTTCTACGAGAAGCTCGGCGCCACGCTGCTGCCCGATTGGCGCATCTGCCGGATCACCGGCGACGCATTGCAGAACTTCCGAAGCCCGTAGCCGGTTGCCTATGATCGGACCATGCCCCTGACCGATCGCTACGCCGAGCTCCACGCCTCGTTCCGCTGGCAGGTTCCGCCCGACTTCAACATCGCCCAGGCCTGCTGCGCGCGCTGGGCGCGCGACACCCCCACCGCCGTGGCCGTGCGCTTCGAGCACGAGAACGGCGGCGCCGTGGCCCGCACCTACGCCGAGCTGCAGCGCGAGGCGAATCGACTGTCCCATGTGCTGGCGGGCATGGGCGTCGCGCGCGGCGACCGCGTCGCGATCGTCATGCCGCAGCGCTTCGAGACGGCGGTGGCGCACATGGCGGTCTACCAGCTGGGCGCGGTGGCGATGCCGCTGTCCATGCTGTTCGGCCCCGACGCGCTGGAGTACCGGCTGAACGACAGCGAGGCGCGCGTGGCGATCGTGGACGAGAGCAGCATCGCCAACCTCGTCGCCGCGCGGCCCGCCTGCCCCGGCCTGCGCCAGGTGCTGTGCGTCGGCGGCGCCAGCGGCAGCGGCGATGCCGACTGGGCCGCCGCCCTCGCCGATGCGCCCGACCGCTTCGACGCGGTCGGCACGCGCGCCGACGACGGCGCGGTGCTCATCTACACCAGCGGCACCACCGGGCCGCCCAAGGGCGCGCTGATCCCGCATCGGGCGCTGATCGGCAACCTGCCGGGCTTCGTGTGCAGCCAGAACTGGTTCCCGCAGGACGACGCGGTGTTCTGGTCGCCCGCCGACTGGGCCTGGACCGGCGGGCTGATGGATGCGCTGCTGCCCACGCTGTACTTCGGCCGGCCCGTCGTCGCCTACCACGGACGCTTCTCGCCCGAGAAGGCCTTCGAGCTGATGCAGCGCCACCGCGTCACCCACACCTTCCTCTTTCCGACTGCCCTCAAGGCGATGATGAAGGCGGTGCCGTCGCCGCGCTCGCGCTACCACCTGAGCCTGCGCGCCGTCATGAGCGCCGGCGAGGCGGTGGGCGACGCGGTGTTCGGCTACTGCGAGAAGCAGCTCGGCGTCACCGTCAACGAGATGTTCGGCCAGACCGAGATGAACTACGTCGTCGGCAACTGCGCCGCGCGCTGGCCGGCGCGCCCGGGCAGCATGGGGCGGCCCTATCCGGGCCACCGGGTGGCGGTGATCGACGACGACGGTCGCGAGTGCGCCCGCGGCACGCCGGGCGACGTGGCGGTCCACCGGCGCGACATCCATGGCCATCCCGACCCGGTGTTCTTCCTCGGCTACTGGCACAACGAAGAGGCGACCCGGCGCAAGTTCACCGGTCCGGTCGACGACTCGTGGTGCCGCACGGGCGACACCGCGGTCATGGATGCCGAAGGCTACCTCTGGTACCAGGGCCGCAGCGACGACGTCTTCAAGGCCGCCGGCTACCGCATCGGGCCGAGCGAGATCGAGAACTGCCTGGTCAAGCACGCGGCCGTGGCCAACGCGGCGGTGGTGCCCAAGCCCGACGCCGAGCGCGGCGCGCTGGTCAAGGCCTACGTGGTGCTCGCGCCGGGCTTCGCCGGCGACGCGGCGCTGGTCGACGAGCTCCAGCAGCACGTGCGCGGCAAGCTGGCGCCCTACGAGTATCCGAAGGAGATCGAGTTCATCGACGCGCTTCCCATGACAACCACCGGCAAGGTTCAGCGGCGGCTCCTGCGCCTGCAGGAAGAGCAACGCGCGGCATCGCGCGCTTCGTAGCATGGCGAAGAAGGGAGCCCACGTCAGCGAAACCCCCGCGACGCAGTTCCTGCGTCGCCACGGCATCGCCTTCACCGAGCATGTGTACGACTACATCGAGCACGGCGGCACCGAGGAGTCCTCGCGCCAGCTCGGCGTGCCCGAGCACCAGGTGATCAAGACCCTGGTCATGCAGGACGAGCGGGCGCAGCCGCTCATCGTGCTGATGCACGGCGACAAGCAGGTCAGCACCAAGAACCTCGCCCGCCAGATCGGCGCCAAGTCGATCGATCCCTGCAAGCCGGAGGTGGCGCAGCGCCACAGCGGCTACCAGGTCGGCGGCACCTCGCCCTTCGGCACGCGCAAGGCGATGCCGGTGTACGTGGAAGAAAGCGTGCTCGCGCTGCCGTCGGTGTGCATCAACGGGGGCCGGCGCGGCTACCTGGTGGGGATTGCGCCGGGCGTGATCGTCGAGCTGCTCGGCGCGAAGCCGGTGGCCTGCGCGCTCTGAGCGCAGCGCGCGACGGTGCACAATTCCCGCATGGAGACTGTCTTTTCCGCGGGCGCCATCGTCGCCGCCTACCTGATCGGCTCGCTGTCGTTCGCGGTGATCGTGAGCCGGCTGATGGGCCTGAACGATCCGCGCACCTACGGCTCGGGCAATCCGGGCGCGACCAACGTGCTGCGCTCGGGCAGCAAGAAGGCCGCGATCCTCACGCTGCTGCTCGATGCGCTCAAGGGCTACGTGCCGGTGGCGCTGGTCGGCTGGTTCGGCGGCCGCCTCGGGCTGGGCGACGGCACGCTGGCGCTGGTCGGGCTGGCCGCCTTCCTGGGCCACCTGTGGCCGGTGTTCTTCCACTTCAAGGGCGGCAAGGGCGTGGCCACGGCGGCCGGCGTGCTGTTCGGCTTCGAGCCCTGGCTGGGGCTGGCCACCCTCGCGACCTGGGCCATCATCGCCTTCTTCTTCCGCTACTCCTCGCTCGCGTCCATCGTGTCGGCGGTGTTCGCGCCGTTCTATCAAATGCTGATCTGGGGCGGCGGTCCGGTCGCCGGCGTGGTGGCGCTGATGGGCCTGCTGCTGGTGTGGCGGCACGCGGCCAACATCCAGAAGCTGCTGGCGGGTACCGAGAGCAAGCTGGGGCAGAAGGCGCATGCGCATCCACCAGCGGTGCATCCACCGAAGCATCGGCACCATCACCGCGCGAAGTAGGCCTCCGTAGCCCGGGTGCAACCCGGGAGGCCACGGTCGCAGTTCCCGGGTTGCACCCGGGCTACGGCTAAGACGCCTTGCGTCTCGGTGCCTGACCGGTCGCGGAAACAGCCCTGCCGGTGCGCGCTTTCACGGCCTCGCGCAGCAGGTACTCGACCTGCGCATTGGCGCTGCGCAAATCGGCCGCGGCCAATCGCTCGATCTCGGCCCACAGCGCCGGGTCGATGCGCAGCAGGAAGGACTTCTTGCCGGGGCTGGCCATCGCGCCGTGTCGCGGGCGTCCTGGATCAGGCGTACAGCGTCCCGGCGTTCACCACCGGCGTCGCGTCGTGGTCGGAGCACAGCACGACCAGCAGGTTGCTGACCATGGCGGCCTTGCGCTCGTCGTCGAGCACGACCAGGTCGCGCTCCGACAGGCCCTTGAGCGCGAGCTCGACCATGCCGACCGCGCCCTGCACGATCTTGGCCCGCGCCGCGACGACCGCCTCGGCCTGCTGGCGGCGCAGCATGGTGCCGGCGATCTCCGGCGCGTAGGCGAGGTGGGTGAGCTTGGCGTCGACCACCACGATGCCGGCCTGCGCGAAGCGCGCCTGCAGCTCGGCCCGCAAGGCGGTGCCCACCTCCTCGGTGCCGGATCGAAGCGTGGTCTCGCGGGTCGTGGTGCCGTGGTCGTCGAGGTTGTCGTAGGCATAGCTGGACGCGAGATGGCGCACCGCCGCCTCGGCCTGGGTCAGCACGTAGGCCTCGAAGTCCTCGACGTCGAAGCTCGCACGCGCGGTGTCCTCCACGCGCCAGACGATGGCGGCGGCGATCTCGATCGGGTTGCCGCGCAGGTCGTTGACCTTGAGCTTCTCGCTGTTGAAGTTGCGCGCGCGCACCGACACCTTGGTCTTGGCATAGAACGGATTGGCCCATCGCAGGCCGTCGTTGCGGTCGGTGCCGCGGTAGGCGCCGAAGAAGGTCATCAGCGCCGCCTGGTTCGGCTGCAGCATGTACAGGCCGGTGAAGCACCAGGCGGCCGCCAGCATCGCCAGCACCGCCAGCACCGCTGCCGTCACCGCCAGGCCGCCGGCACGCGACCACAGCATGCCGGCGCCCAGCGCGACGGCGATCAGGCCGAACAGGATGTACGCGAAGCCGTTGGCTGACAGCGCGGGACGTTCCTGGGCCGCTTGCTTGCTCATGGGGTTCTCCGAAGGTGATCGCAAAGTGATATCACTTTAGTATCGACGCATCGAGCCTGTCAAGCGGACCGCTTCAAGGTGCGCACGATCTGCGCGTGCATCGCCTCGGCCGGCGCGGACCGCAGCGATGCCTTGCTGCGGATGACGGCCACTTCCACCGGCGCCAGCGGCGGCAGACGCTGGCGCGCATCGAGGATCTGCAGCCCGGGTGGCACGCTGCAGCGCGTCAGCACCGCGACGGCCAGTCCGCTCTCGACGGCGGCGATGTGACCGGCCAGGCTGGAGCTGTTGTAGACGATGCGATGGCGCCTGCGGTGCGCGGCGAGTGCGGCCAGCGCCGCCTGCCGTGCGCGGCTGCCGGCTTCGTAGACGGCGACCGGCAGCGGATCGCGCCGCCAGGTGTCGTGCGGCGGCGCGCCGACCCAGGCCAGCGGCTCGCGGAACAGCAGCTCGCCACGCTGCGGGCGGTCGCGACTCACGACCGCGAGGTCCAGCTCGCCGCGCCCGACCTTGGGAATGAGTGCCGTCGACTGCTCGCACACCAGCGTGATCTCGACGCCGGCATGGCGGCTCGCGAAGCTTCGAAGCACAGGCGTGAGATACGGGCCGGCGTAGTCGTCGGGCACGCCCAGGCTCACCCGCCCCGACACCTCGGGGCCGTGCAGGGCGGTGAGCGCGTCCTGGTGCGCCGCGAGCAGCGCGCGTGCATGGCGCAGCAGCTCGGTGCCGGTGGGGGTGAGGGCGAGGTGGCGCGGCCCGCGCGCGAGCACCTCGCCGCCGACCGCGTCCTCGAGCTTCTTGAGCTGCATGCTCAGCGCCGACTGCGAGCGATGCACCAGCGGCGCGGCGGCGGTGAGCGAGCCGGCGTCGACGACCGCGACGAAGGCGCGCAGCCAGTCGATCTGCAGGTCGGCGTGCGGCATGGCGAGATCTCCGTGGATCCGAAAATCGAATGATAGGCGTCAGAACTATTCGCTTTACGGGACATTGGGCGCCGACCACAGTCACTGCCATGAACACCGCCTCGATCGCCGCCGCCGGTGCCCGCCCGCGCAGCGGCGCGGCCGCCATGGCCGCGGCCGGCCTGCTGCTCGGCACGCTGGGCGTCTTCGTCCAGGAAGCCGCCCAGCACCCGTTGACCACGGTGTGGTTCCGCTGCGCCTTCGGTGCCGCCGCCTTGCTCGCGTGGGGCGCCGCCAGCGGACGCCTGCGCGAGCTGCGACTGGATGCGAAGGGCTGGCGCGCCGTGGTGACGGCGGGTGTGCTGATGATCAGCAGCTGGGCGCTCTTCTTCGCCGCCATCGAGCGCACCTCCATCGGCCTGGCCACGGTCGTGTTCCACGTGCAGCCGCTGTGGCTGATGGCCTGGGGCGCGTGGCGGCTGGGCGAGCCGGTCTCCAAGGCCGGCGCCGGCGGTGCCGCGATGGCGCTGGCCGGCCTGGCGCTGGCCAGCGGCCTGGTCGACGACGGCACGAGCCGCCTGGGCGCCGGGCACCTGGCCGGCATCGCGATGTGCCTGGCGGCGTCGCTTTGCTACACCGGCGTGTCGCTGATCGCCAAGACCTCGCGTTCGGCCAGCTCGTTCGCGCTGGCGTGGGGGCAGTGCATGGTCGGCGTCGTCGCGCTCGCGTGGTGGCCCGTCGCCCACGGCTGGCCCGCGCTCGGCCCGGCCTGGGGTTGGCTGGCGGGCCTGGGCGTCGTTCACACGGGCCTGGCCTATGTGCTGCTGTATGCCGGCATGTCGCGGCTGTCCAGCTGGCGCATCGCGGTGCTGCAGTTCGTCTACCCGGCCACCGCCATCGCGATGGACTGGCTGGTGTACGGGCGCGCGCTGAGCGCGGTGCAGATCGGCGGCGTCGTGCTGATGGCCCTGGCGCTGCTGGCCGCGCGCGAGCCGCGGTGATCAGTCGAGCGAGACGCCCAGCGCCCGCGCGTCGCCGCGGCCCGCGCGGACCAGCCGCGGCTCGTCGGTGGTGAGGTCGATCACCGTCGTGGGCTCGGCCGGACAAGCGCCCGCGTCGACCACCGCCTGCAGCCGCTTCTGGTAGCGCTCGCGGATCTCGTGCGGATCGTTCATCGGCTGCGTCTGGCCGGATGCGATCAGGGTGGTTGCGAGCAGCGGCTGGCCCAGCAGGGCGAGCAGCTCCTGCGTCACGCGGTGATCCGGGACGCGCAGGCCGATGGTGCGGCGCGAGGGATGCGACACGCGGCGCGGCACTTCCTTGGTCGCTTCGAGGATGAAGGTGAACGGCCCCGGCGTGCCGGACTTCAGGAGGCGGTACTGCCGGTTGTCGACCCGTGCGTAGCTCGCGAGCTCCGACAGGTCGCGGCACAGCAGCGTGAGGTGGTGCTTGTCGTCCACGCCGCGGATGCGCCGCAGGTTCTCGGCCGCGTCCTTGTCGTCGAGGTGGCAGACCAGTGCATAGCTGGAGTCGGTGGGGACGGCCGCGATGCCGCCGGCGTGGAGGATCTGGGCGGCTTGCTTGAGCAGGCGCGGCTGCGGGTTGTCGGGATGGACCTCGAAGTACTGCGACATGGGGCGCGATTGTGCGTGAGGGCGGCTCCCGGGTTGCACCCGGGCTACGAGGACCCGGGTGCAACCCGGGACGCGCTCACGGCCGCATCACCCGCTCGTCCAGCGGCTCCCACACCGGCGTCAGCACCGCCGGCAAGGTGGGCAGCGCGCCCAGATCGGTACGGCTCTCCTCGGGGCTGTGGAAGTCGGCGCCCCGCGACGCGAACAGGCCGAACTCGAGCGCCGTGTCGGCGTACTTCTCGAAGTCGGCCAGGCCATGGCTGCCGGTGATCACCTCGACCCCGCGTCCGCCGTGCGCCTTGAACTCGCTGAACAGCGCGAACTCCTCGTTGGCGGTGAACTTGTAGCGCCCGGGATGGGCGATGACCGCCATGCCGCCGGCATCGCAGATCCAGTGCACCGCGTCGCGCAAGCTCGCCCAGCGGTGCGGCACGTAGCCCGGCTTGCCGCTCACCAGGAAGCGGCGGAAGACCTCCTGGGTGTCGGCGCACACGCCGCTGTCGACCAGGTGGCGCGCGAAGTGCGTGCGCGAGATCAGGTCAGGGTTGCCGACGTAGCGCAGCGCACCTTCGTACGCATTCGCGATGCCGGCCTGCGCGAGCGCGTCGGACATCGCGAGCGCCCGCGCGCGTCGCCCGCCGCGCGTCGCGGCGAGTCCCGCCTGCAGGGCGGCATCGTGGATGTCGAAGCCCAGGCCGACGATGTGCACCGTGGTGCCGGCGAAGGTCACCGAGATCTCGGTGCCGGTGAGGTAGGGCAGGCCCAGGGCGAGCGCGGCATCCATCGCGCGCTGCTGGCCGCCCACTTCGTCATGGTCGGTCAGGGCCCACAGCTCGACGCCGTTCGACTTGGCACGTGCTGCAAGCGCTTCGGGCTGCAGGGTGCCGTCGGAGACGGCCGAATGGCAATGCAGGTCGGCGTTGAGCCGATGAGAGGACAACAGGGTCACCGGCGAATTGTAGGAAGGCCCGCCCCGCGGCGCCGGTGCAGGGGCATCAACCCGCGCTCGCGGGCGGGTCCAGCATCCTGAGGGCGGCCGAGGCCTTGGCGATCCATTCGCTGTTGAGCTCGCGCGAATGGTGGTGGCCGCGCTGCGCATCCTTCAGCGCAGCCTCGAGCACGCGCCGCGCCGCCGGCTTGTCGCCGCGATCGAGCAGGAACAGGCCGTACTTGCTCTGCGCTTCGACCGATCCGTCGGCGGCCAGCACCGCCTCGAAGGCCTGGCGCGCTTCCGGCCTTCCCGCGCCGGCGAGTGCCTCGGCATGCCCCAGTGCCGCCGCACCGGTGCGCTGGTCGGGATGGGCGTCGAAGAGGCGCTCGAAGGTGCCGATCGCGTCGGCATGGCGGCCCGCCTGCACCTGCGCCGCCGCGAGGCCGCGCAGGAAGGACGCGTCGCGCGCATAAGGCCCGCTGGCCGCGACCTGGTAGTGGGCGATGGCCTCGTCGAGCTCGCCCTTGGCCAGCAGCGCCGCGGCCAGGCGGGCGCGGTTGTAGGCGGTGGGCGTGCGATCGAACTCCAGCGTCGCTTCGCGCAGCTCGCGGTTCGGATCGAGGATGTTGTTGATTGCCCGGGCGGCCTTCATGCCGCCACGGGTGTGGCGCACGCTGGGCAGGTACTCGGCGAAGAAGTAGACGACGCTGCCGAGCATGGGCGCCGACAGCAGCACGAACAGCCACCAGTACGGGCGGCCGGTGCGCACGGCGTGCACGCCGAAGAAGGCGGCCAGCGCCAGGTGGACCAGGGCGATCAAGGGCATGGGCTCCTCCCGGTGAACGCTCGTTCTGCGACGAGCGCGGCAGATTCTACAAACCGCATCGCCTGTTGGTCGTGGCGTACGTCACGCTCCTTGCGTCCGCTACAGCTCGGGTCGCCCTGGCCGATATCAGGAGGAGCTCCCGCACCTCCTCCGTGATGAAACTCCCCCGAGCCCGGCGCGCCGCCGTTGCCGCGACCCTGGTCGTCGCGGCGGCACTCGTGCGTGCGCAGTCCGCACCGCCCGAGCTCGCCGCCGCGGGTCTCGATGCGCTGCTCGACCTGGACGTCTCGGGCGCATCGAAGTTCTCGCTGCGCATGAGCGAGTCGGCGTCCTCGGTGACCGTGATCACCTCCGACCAGATGCGCGCGCTCGGCCACCGCACCCTGGCCGACGCGCTGTGCTCGATCCGCGGCGTGGTGGTGTCGTCGGACCGCACGTACAGCTACCTGGGCGTGCGCGGCTTCGCGGTGCGCGGCGACTACAACACCCGCATCCTGCTGCTGATCGACGGCAACCGCGTCAACGACACGGTGTTCGACCAGGCCTTCCTTGGCAGCGAGCTGCCGCTGGACCTGGACCTGGTCGAGCGCATCGAGTTCATCCCGGGACAAGGCTCGGCGGTGCACGGCGGCAATGCCTTGTTCGGCGTGGTCAACGTGGTCACCCGAGTGGCCACCGGCCAGGGGAGCGAGGCGGCGCTCGCGCTGGCCAGCGGCGATTCGCGCAAGCTGCGCCTGACCGACAGCCGCAACGTGGGCGCGGCCAGCGTGCTGCTGTCGGCGACGGTGCTGCGCGAGGCCGGGCGCGACGCGCGCTACGCCGGGCACGACGAGCCCAGCCACCGGACCGACCATGAGCGCGGCGACCAGCTGTTCGCGCGCATCGCCTGGGGCGAGCTGTCGGCGACGCTGATCCACTCCGATCGCACCAAGGGCCTGTCGGCGATCCCGGACACCGTCTTCGGCGATCCGCGCAGCCTCTACCGCGACCGGCACACGCTGGGCGACCTCACGCTGCAGCGCCGCGTCGACGGCCTGAGCCTGTGGAAGCTGCGCGCCTACGTCGGGCACTACTCCTACCGCGGCGACTACCTGGTCGACGCCACGCCCACGCTGAACCGCGACACCGCCGAGTCGCGCTGGTGGGGCATGGAGACCAGCCTGTTCACCGAGCGCTTCGACGCGCACCGCGTGGTGGTCGGTGCCGACCTGCAGTTCTCGCCGCGGCGCGACCAGGGCAACATCGACGTCTATCCGGTGCCGGCCACCTACCTGGCCGACCACCGCGAGAGCCGTCGCCAGTCGCTGTACGCCGAGGACCAGTGGACCCTGACGCCGGCCCTGTCGCTGACGGCGGGCGCGCGCTGGGACCGCGTGTCCGACAGCGCGGCGCAGTTCCATCCGCGCCTCGCCCTGGTGTGGCGCCCGCGCGCCGACCTGGTCTGGAAGCTCATCCACGGCAGCGCCTACCGCCTGCCCAACGCGTACGAGAGCTGGTACGCCACCGACACCACCGGCGGGTACAAGGCCAACCCGGCCTTGCGCGAGGAGCGGGTGCGCGGCGACGAGCTGTCGCTGGAGATCCGGCCCAGCGCGGCCAGCCGCTGGACCGCGTCGGCCTATGTGAACCGGGCGCGCAGCCTCATCGTGCAGACCATCGATCCGGCCGACGGCATGCTGGTGTTCCGCAACACCGGCGAGCTGAGCGCGCGCGGGCTCGAGCTGGAGGCCGAAGAGGCCTTGCACAACGGCGTCCACCTGCGCGCCAACGCCAGCGTGCAGCAGGTGCGCGATCCGTCGGGGCAGGGGCTGGCCGAGCTGGCGGCGTGGCGCATGGCCAAGGGCGTGGCGGTGCTGCCGGTGCTCGCCGGATGGAACGTCGGTGCCGAGGCGGTGGCGATCGGCCGGCGCGGCGAGGTGCCCGGCTACGGGCTGCTGAACCTGACGCTGTCGGGCGCGTCGTCGCGCACCGGGCCGCGCTGGTCGTTCAGCGTGCGCGATGTCTTCGACCGGCACGGCGACGATCCCGGCGGCGACTCGGTGCTGCAGCCGGTGGCGCCGCAGGACGGGCGCACGCTGCGGGCGCAAGTCGAGCTGCGCTTCTAGGGCCTGTTGACGCTATGGGAGGCCTCGCGTGACCCAGCAAAGCGGCGCCCGCAAGGCGCAAAGCGCAGCCGTAGCGGTGTCTACGGCGAGCATTTGCAACGCGGCGAGCGCCGCTTTGCTGGGTCACCCGAAGGGCCGGTGTCTGGCGGGGCCCAGGGGCGCGCCGGCCGCTCGTTGTGTGCCGAAGGCACACGGCCTCACGTCCGACACGCCCCTGTGCCCCGCCAGACACCGGCGCGAGGCCTCCCATAGCGTCAACAGGCCCTGGATGAAGGCCGGTCGGCGCTCCCACCTGTTCGCGGCGCTCGCGCTGTGCCTGGCGCTGGCCCCGCGGCCGGCGGACGCGGTGGAGGAGATGGTCCTGAAGGCGGCCATCGTCTACAACATCCTGCTGTTCGTGGAATGGCCCGAGTCGGCGCTGCCCGCGCCCGGCGGCGCGCTCTCGCTGTGCATCGCGCCGCATGCCGCCATGCGCGAGGCGCTGCAGGCGATCGACCGCAGCGAGCTGCGCGGCTTCGTGCTGGCCCTGCGCGAGCTCGCCGGCGCCGACGCCGCCAAGCCGTGCCATGCCGTCGTGATCGACGCGGCCGATCGCCATCGGCTGGCCGCCAGCCTCAAGGCACAGCGCCTGTCGGGTGCGCTGGTCATCAGCGACGACCTCGAGGCGCCTGCGGACAGCACGGCCATCGTGCTGCACCGCGTGGGCAGCAAGATCGTGTTCGACGTGAACCTGAGACCGCTGCGTCAGGCGGGCTTGCAGCTCAGCTCGAAGCTGATGCGGCTGGCGCGGGTGGTGCGCGAATGATCCGGGAGCGAAGGCAGGATCGCTTCCGCGTCCAGCAAGGACCGCGGCTCGGCAGCCGCCTGGCCAAGGCGCTGGTCACCACCGCCGGCGCGGCCTTGCTCGTCGCGGGCCTGATCTTCGACGGCTTCGTCTACGTCTCGCTGCGCGAGGCCATGGTCGACGATCTCACCGTGCAGGCGCGCATCGTGGCCGAGAACAGCTCCGCCGCCATCCTGTTCGACGACGGCCAGGCGGCCTCTCAGATGCTGGCCGGCCTGGCGGGCGCGCCGGCCATCGTGCAGGCCGACATGCACGACCTGCAAGGCCGCGTCATCGGTCGCTACGGCCCGCGGGCGGCGGAGCTCGGCGTGCCCGAGGGCGACGAGATCATCGCGATCGAGGGCGGCCATGCCTTCGTCGGCAACTGCGTCATCGTGCGCCAGCCGGTGCGCGAGGCCGGCCGCGTGGTCGGCTGGGTCGACCTGGTCGCGAGCCTGGACCCGCTGTACCGGCGCGTGGCCATGCACATCGCGATCACCGTGCTCGCGAGCGTGGTGGCTTTCGGCTTCGCCTTCGTGCTGGTGCTGCGCATCCGCCGCGACATCGATGCCACCGAGGCGCGCCTGGACTACCTCGCCTACTTCGACCCGGTGACCGGCCTGCCCAACCGCCATGCGGCCAACGAGCAGATCGAGCGGCTGATCGGCACGGTGGGTCACAGCAGCGACGGCTTCGCACTCATGCTGCTGGACCTGGACGATTTCAAGATCGTCAACGACACCCTCGGACACGACGTCGGCGACCAGCTGCTGCGTGCGCTCGCGGCGCGCCTCACGCACTACATGCGACCGGCCGACGTGGCCTTCCGCTTCGGCGGCGACGAGTTCGTGATCCTCGCGCCGCGCGTCAGCGGTCGGGTGCAGCTCGAGGTGCTGGGCAAGGCGGCCCTGCTGGCGCTGGAGTCGCCGGTGGAGGTGGCCGGGCACGAGATCCGTGCGCGCGCCAGCATCGGCGTGGCCCAGTACCCGGCTGACGCGAGCGACGCGGCCAGCCTGGTGCGCGCGGCCGACACCGCGATGTACGAGGCCAAGGGCCAGGGCAAGAACACCTTCACCATCTTCCACGCCGACATGGAGCGCGGCGCCCGCGCGCGCATCCGGCTCGACAACGACCTGCGCCGCGCGATCGAGCGCGACGAGCTGCGCCTGCTCTACCAGCCGATCGTCGACCTGGCGCAGCAGCGCATGGTCGGCGTCGAGGCCCTGCTGCGCTGGATGCATCCGGAGTTCGGCCTGGTGTCGCCGGCCGAGTTCATTTCGCTGGCCGAGCGCAGCGGGCTCATCGTCGAGCTGGGGCAATGGGTGCTGGACACCGCCTGCCGCCAGGTCAAGGCCTGGGCCGACGCGGGGCATGTGCCGCCGGTGGTCGCGATCAACGTGTCGGCACGGCAGATCCGGCGCGGGTTGCGCGGCCAGGTCGATGCGGCGTTGGCCGCGAGCGGCGCGGATCCGCGCTGCATCGAGGTCGAGATCACCGAGCATTCGATGGTCGAGGACATCGAGTCCAACGTCGCCCAGCTGGCCGCGCTGCGCGAGCTCGGCGTGCAGGTGGCGGTCGACGACTTCGGCACCGGGCTGTCGTCGCTGGCCTACCTCAAGCGCCTGCCGATCAACAAGCTGAAGCTCGACCGCACCTTCGTGAAGGACCTGCCCGACGATGCCGACGATGCGGCGATCGCGCGTGCGGTGGTGTCGATGGCGCGCAGCCTGGGGTTGAAGGTGGTGGCCGAGGGGGTGGAAACGGAGGCGCAGCGCGACTTCCTGATGTCGCTGGGGTGCGATTGCGCGCAGGGGTATCTGTACAGCGTGCCGGTGGAGGCCTCGGTGATCGAGGACTGGTTGGCGCGGCATGCGAAGCCGGGGCCTGTCTGGGCCGCGCCGGCGGGTCGCGCGCCGCTGCGGTTGGCATGACCCCGGGTTGCACCCCGGCGA
>DASUZE010000009.1:0-3211 GCA_036377015.1 Piscinibacter sp.
CGTAGCCCGGGTGCAACCCGGGATTCATCGGTCACTCGATCGAGACTTTCGCCTCCTTCACCAAGCGCGCGAACTTCTCCGTCTCGTCCGTGATCTGCTTCGCCATCTGCTCCGGCGTGTTGCCCACCGGCTCGGCGCCGATCTCTTCCATGCGCTTGCGGAACTCCGCCGACTGGATGGCCTTCGTCATCTCCGCATGCAGCCGCGCAACGATGTCCTTCGGCGTGGCCGCCGGCGCCAGCACGCCGAACCAGGTTCCGATGTCGAAGCCCTTGAGGCCCGCTTCATCGAGCGTCGGCACGTTGGGCAAGACGGACGAACGCCGCGCCGTCGTCACCGCCAGCGCGCGCAGCTTGCCGCTGTTGATGTGCTGCAGCACCGGCGTCACGGTGTCGAACGACAGCGCGATCTGTCCGCCCAGCAGGTCGGTGGTCAGCGGGCCGCTGCCCTTGTAGGGCACATGCAGCAGCCGCACGCCGGTGCTGTTCTGGAACTGCATGCCGATCAGGTGCTGCGCGGTGCCGTTGCCGTTGGAGCCGAAGCTCGGCGCATCGGGCTGCGACTTGGCCAGCGTCACCAGCTCCTGCACGTTGCGCGCCGGCGTGAGCGCGGCATTCACGACCAGCACGTTGGGCACGAGCGCGACGGTGGTGATCGGCGCGAAGCTCTTCTGGAAGTCGTACGGCAGCTTGCGGTACACGCTGCTGGCGATGGTGTGGTGCACCGCGCCCATCAGGAGCGTGTAGCCGTCGGGCTTGGCCTTGGCGACGACGTCGGCGCCCAGCGTGGCGCCGGCGCCCGGCTTGTTCTCCACGATCACCGTCTGGCCCAGGCCGGCCCCGACCCTTTCGGCCAGTGCGCGCGCCAGCACGTCGGTGGTGCCGCCCGGCGGGAAGGGAACGACCAGGGTGATGGGCTTGGCAGGCCAGGTCTGCGCCGTGGCGGCGCCGGCGACGAAGGCCAGGGCGAGCAGGCTCGCTCGCAGGGTGAGGGTCGGCATCGGGTTGTCTCCTGGAAGGCGATGGAATGAAGAAAGGCTCAGGCCGCGCGCCGCTTGCCCGTGGCGGCAGCGATGCGCTCGCACACCGCCCGCGTCACCTGCTCGGTGGTGGCGGTGCCGCCGAGGTCGCGGGTGTGCAGCGCCGGGTCGGCGGTGACCTCCTCGATGGCCTGCATCAGCCGGCGCGCGCCAGCCGCTTCGCCGAGGTGCTCCAGCAGCATCACGGCCGACCAGAAGGTGCCGATGGGATTGGCCAGGCCCTTGCCCATGATGTCGAAGGCCGAGCCGTGGATGGGCTCGAACATCGACGGATAGCGGCGCTCGGGATCGATGTTGCCGGTGGGCGCGATGCCCAGGCTGCCGGCCAGCGCCGCCGCCAGGTCGCTGAGGATGTCGGCATGCAGGTTGGTCGCGACGACGGTGTCCAGCGAAGCCGGCCGGTTGACCATGCGTGCCGTCGCGGCGTCGACCAGCTCCTTGTCCCAGGCGACATCGGGGAACTCGGTCGCCACCTCGGCGGCGATCGCGTCCCACATCACCATCGCGTGGCGCTGCGCATTCGACTTGGTGATCACCGTGAGCTGCTTGCGCGGCCGCGACTGCGCGAGCCGGAAGGCGAATCGCATGATGCGCTCGACGCCGGCGCGCGTCATCACCGACACGTCGGTCGCGGCCTCGATCGGATGGCCTTGGTGCACCCGGCCGCCGACGCCCGAGTACTCGCCCTCGGAGTTCTCGCGCACGATGACCCAGTCGAGCTGGCCCGGCGCGCAGCGCGCGAGCGGCGTCTCGATGCCGGGCAGGATGCGGGTCGGCCGCACGTTGGCGTACTGGTCGAAGCCCTGGCAGATCTTCAGCCGCAGGCCCCACAGCGTGACGTGGTCGGGGATGTGCGGATCGCCGGCCGAGCCGAACAGGATGGCGTCCTTGTGGCGCAGCGCCTGCAGGCCGTCGTCGGGCATCATCACGCCGTGCGCGCGGAACCAGTCGCCGCCCCAGCCGAAGGTCTCGAACTCGAAGCTCAGCGACGCATCCGAGGCCGCCAGCGCCTCCAGCACGCGCTGCCCGGCGGGGATCACTTCCTTGCCGATGCCGTCGCCCGGGATGGCGGCGATGCGATAAGTCTTCATGCGGGATCTCCAAATGAGTGGCGGGTCGCAGACGACTGTACGATCCGCACGCGGTGCACTGTCGTGCCCGAAGTGAATCCATCTTCAACCTGGCTTCAACAATGGCCGCTGCCATCCAGCCCGCCGAGCTCGGCTTCTTCTCGACCCTGGCCGCCGCCGGCAGCCTGAGCGCGGCCGCCCGCGAGCTGGGCCTGTCGACGGCCGCCGTGAGCAAACGCCTGGCGCAGATGGAGGCGCGCCTGGGCGTCTCGCTGGTCAGTCGCACGACCCGGCGCATGAGCCTCACCGCCGAGGGCGAGACCTACCTCGAGCATGCGCGGCGCATCCTCGGCGAGATCGACGACCTCGAGCGCCTGATGGGCAGCGCCAAGGGCACGCCGCAAGGCTTGCTGCGCGTCAACGCCACCCTCGGCTTCGGGCGCAGCCACGTGGCGCCGGTGATCTCGCGCTTCGTGCGCAGGCATCCCGCGGTCCAGGTGCAGCTGCAGCTGTCGGTCCATCCACCGCCCTTCAGCGAGGACGCCTTCGACGTCTGCATCCGCTTCGGTGCGCCGCCCGACGCGCGCGTGATCGCGCGCCTGATCGCCCCCAACCGGCGCATCCTGTGCGCCTCGCCGGCCTACCTGGCGCGCCACGGCGAGCCCAAGGTGCCGCACGACCTGACCCGGCACAACTGCATCGGCATCCGCCAGGGCGACGAGGCCTACGGGGTGTGGCGGCTGGCCAGCGTGCGCGGCCGGCAGCCGAACGGCGAGGCGGTGAAGACGCGCGGCAACCTCGCGACCAACGACGGCGAGATCGCGGTGAGCTGGGCGCTCGACGGGCACGGCATCCTCATGCGCGCCGAGTGGGATGTCGCGCGCTACCTGCGCAGCGGCCGGCTGGTGCAGGTGTTGCAGAACCACCAGACCCCCGACGCCGACATCTACGCGGTATATGCCCAGCGCCATCAGGTGTCGGCCCGCGTGCAGGCCTTCGTCGAGGCGATGGTCGCGGCGTTTGCGCGCGGGAACGGACGGTAGCCCGGGTGCAACCCGGGACGCGTGAACCGACGCGGGTCCCGGGTTGCACCCGGGCTACG
>DASUZE010000010.1:0-52170 GCA_036377015.1 Piscinibacter sp.
GTGTTCCGTCGGCGCGCGGCAGGAGCAAGCCGCAGCGATAGCAAGCGTATGCCCGGCCCTGGCACCACAGCGACTGGATGCCCTCCCCGTTTCCCAGGATCCAAGTGTGCAGCACGGGCGTCTTGGTTCCGCTGTCGAGCCTGCGCGCGTTGAGCTGCTCGCTCAGGGCCTCTTCGCCCGTCGCGTCCACGACGAGGTCCGCGCGAAACAGCGCCCCAACGTCCTGCGCGTTCTTGTCGATCGCCTCCAAGCTGCTCAGCGGGAACTGTCGCTTGAGCTCATCGCGCATCGCCACCGCCTTGCCCTTGAACAGCGACGGATAGCCCAGGGCGTGGCGCCCCAGGTTTTCCGGGCCCAGCGTCTCGGGGTCGACGAGCGTGAGCCGCCCGCCACCCGAGCCGGCGCCCAGGCGCACAAGCCCTTCGGCAACGTGGGAGCCGATCGCGCCGCAGCCGACGAGCTGGATGCGCTTACCGCGCAGATCCGGAAAGCGCAAGTTGCGGCTGTGGACGAACTCCGACCCGAGCTCGTAGATCACCAGGCGCATGAGCCCGCGTGCGCCACCTTTGCCGTGCAGGTGCTGGCGATACAGGCTGGGGCGCCGCTTCGCTCCTTGCCGATGCAGCGGATCGAGCTCAAAGGCAAACCCGAGCCAGCCGGCGCGCGTGTGCACGGCGAAGCTGGCGTGCTTGAACTCTAGGTAGCTCTTCTCGTGGTCCAACACGCGCTGCAGCAACTGGTAGACCTTCGGATCCCACGCCTGCAGCCAGCGGAACAGTTCCTTGACCGTCCCAGGCATGCGCTCGGGCACCGCCGGCGGCACGTCGCTGCGAAACAGCCAGCATGGGCATGCGGTCTCGCGCGCGGCCGTCTGGCCCCCCAGCGCATGCGCGATCGCCGAAACCTCGTCCCGGTCGTCGCCCAACATGGCCTGCGGCCCATCGGGGCACTCGAGCACCCAGTAATGCGTCGACTTGCCGTCCGGCTTGATCGTGCCCATCAGCACTTGGTGGATGCGCGTGGAGGGCCCGTACAGCCAGTGCGAGAGGAACTCGTCCTGGATGTCGCGCGTGCGGTAGGCCGGGTCGAACTTGATCGCCTCCAGGACGCGGCGCGCCTGTTCCAGGCATTGCGAGATTGCCGTCGCCGGCGCGAAGCGATCGAGGACGACGCTGCCGTGCTGCAGGTAGCACAGCCACCCCTGCGGGTCGATGTGCGGTGCGAGCACGCTCTTGTCGATGCCCTCCAGCACCTTGATGGGCGGATAGCTCAGGAAGTCCCAGTCGCTGATGTGCAGCTCGACGCGAACGGCTTGGCTGCGGCAGTGCAGGTCCCCCACAAAGCCACGCACGCCGCCGCGGTTGCCGCTGGGCTCGAAACCCCACGCGCGCAACTCGCGCAGGGCTTCGCCGAGCCGCGTGTCTGCGAGCACCAGGATGCCTCAGCCGGCCCGCGAGCTCGGCACCAGGGGCGCGACGACCTGACGGGCGGGCACCGAGCGCACGCTCTCCTCCGCCCGGTCGGGCTCGACCAGGTCGGGGCGGTCCGGGATGCGCTGGCCGAACTGCGCGGTCACGAAGCCCAGAGCCAGGGCCTCGTCGCCGACGCGGCGCATGCGCGCATGTTGCAGTCGCTCGGCCAGCACCGCGGCCTTGGCGGCCGCCCCGGCACGTTGCTCAGGGTCCAGCCGGTTGAAGTCTTCTTCGTTGATGGCTGGCTCGCGGATAGATCCGGCCAGCGCCGCGGCCAGCGTGCGCGCCGCGTGCTCGAGCGCGAGGTCGTCGCGACGCAAGCGGCCCTGGTACTCCTGCGCGACGGCGATCATCATCGAGACCGAACTGGGACCGCCGGTGGGCCATTGGTGGTCGCGCCAGGCCTTGACGTAGCACCAGACTCGGCGCAGTTGCTCGCCGTGCTCGGCCACGCGGTCCAGGATCCAGCGCGTCACGACCTCGGGGTCGCTTGCTTTCCACTCGCCGCTGCGCGTGGCCAGCATGACGTGCTCCATGTCGTCCCACTCCTGGTCGACGAGCTCGCCGGCGGAGGCCGCGGCCTCCAGCGCGCTGTCGCCGGCGCGCTTGCGCAACGAGCCAGAGAGCGCGGCGCGCTCGACGATGCGGCTGAACTCCTGCTCCGAGGCAGCGTACAGCGGCAGGTCGATGTGTCCCCAGCTGGCCACCTGCACGCGTACGCAGCTGTCCTTGCCGTTGACCAGGGTCCAGCCTTTCTGCTTGCACAGGTCCTTCAGCAGGCCCTCGACGAGGTCGAAGTACGCCTTGGCCATCGCGTGCGGTGGGCCGTTCTCCTCCCATACGGTGACCGGCAGGTACACGCCGTAATCCCAGTCCATCTCTTGCGGCGGCAGATGCGCCGGATCGAGGCAGGCCTTGTAGCGCTGCGAGCCTTGGCTGCGAAAGCGTGGCTCGACCGGGTGCGACATGCCCAGCAGCGAAACGGTCACCGCCTTGATGCGCGGCCGCAAGTGATCGCGGATGTCGTTCTTCGCCTGCACCAGGCTCGCGTGACGTTCAGGGGCAGGTTTGATGCGATGGTGGAAACGGTCGCTGTCGAGTTCGGAATAGAAGATGCGGCTGAGGTTCAGCATGGCGGGCCTTTGTGGGCATGCTCGCCATGGAAGAAGACCGCTTCGGAGGGCGAGCGCTCCAGAAAGGCCTGAATCTGGGGATCACCGAGGCAGCGCTTGGAGCGTTGGCCGGCCGTGCCGAGCAGCACCTGGCGCGCCGCGGCGTCGGTCTTGTCGAGCTGGACGGCGCGAGCTCGCTCATCGGCAAGCTCGTCGTCGACGAGGACGTAGCGCTCCGGCAGCAGGTGGCTCAGCATGTTCTCGGCCACGCCCTCCTGCACCGAGATCGACAGACCAAACAGCCGCTTGGGCATGTTCATCGGGTTCCAGCCACCCCAGTCGAAGGCGCCGCCGGTGGACGTGCGCCGCGGATCGACCGTGAAGCTCGAGGACATGGTTCCGATGGACAACATGTGCACATCGGCGACATCCTTGCCCATGAAGACCATCGCCTCGTGCAGTGCGAGCATGCCCGGGGCGTTGGCGAACAGGCCGCCGTCCACGTACTGGCAGTTGTCGTAGACGTGGCGGGCGAAGTAGGCCGGTGCCGCGCTGGTGGCCAGCGCGATGTCCACGAGCGGGACATCGTGGTCGCGTTTGAAGTTCCGGTGATGCGCGGTCTTGAAGACCACCGCCTGGCCGGTCGTGTAATTGATGGCCGGCACGATGACCGGATGCTTGCAGGCGCCCAGCACACGGTCGCCGAAGAGATCGTCGGCCTGCAAGAGCTTGCGCAGCGGCTCGCTGCTGTAGGGCGAGCGCAGCAGGCCGCCCAGCGACCAGCGCTTGGCGAAGATCTCGTTGCCGTGCTCGACGAAGAGCTCGACGATGCGCTTGGCCGGAATTTCGAGTGCCAGGGCCAAGGCGAGGATGCCGCCGATGGACGTGCCGGCCAGCAGCTCGAAGCGCGTTGCGAAGGCGGCGCCACCCATGGAGGCCTCGAGGTCGGCGACGATTTTGGCGGTGTACAGGCCGCGAAAGCCGCCACCTGACAGTGCCAGCGCCTGAAAGCGCTCGTGGGAGGGCGTTGGCTTTGCTTCAGCGGACTGCATCGGAGTGGCTCGGCCGGCGTGCTTGATGTGCCGACAGCGGGTGGACACTAGATCTGGGCGGTTTTTTGGTATTTGACACTACATGTAGTGTATCGCACCGACCCCGGTCAACCCTTGGGCGGAAACGGGTCGTGGCCGTGGCTGTCTTTCGACTGGATCTGGCCGTCCTTGCCGTGGATGAGAAGTTCGGTGCCCTGGTTGATGGCGATCTGGCGGCCCCGGTCCACCGCCTCCGTCTTCGTGTCGAAGACCTCCGTGGCCCGCTGCGCGCCCGCGCCTTTGACCGCCCAGCCTCCGTCGTGGGGCACGACGTGTTGATTGCGCCTGTTGCTCATCGAGCTTTTCCTTGTCGCTGCAAAATTGCCGCTCACATTAATGTGCGGAGCGAGTCGAAAACTCGGACACTCGGCGTCGGTGTCCGGAAAATGGAGGGGGTCCGCACATCGTCGGAGAAGGGAACCGCCATGGAGACCACAGTTGCGACAGCGGAGAGGCTCGCCACCGAAGACGAGATTCGCGCGGCTATCGAGGCGCTGACCGACGACGAGCTCATGCGCCTGGACAAGGCGGCCCGCGCCTGCATTCCCGGCAGCGACTTCCAAGACGCCGACGAGGTGTTGAACGAGGCCGTGAAGAGGGCGATTGACGGCTGCGGCAAGAAGACTGGCCGCCATTGGCCCATCGAGCGCGTCGACTTCGTGGCCTTCTTGACCATGGCGATGCGGGGCTTGGCCAGCGACTCGCGCGACTCGGAACTCATGGCGAAGACCGACCACTTCGACGCGGCCAACGACGACGGGTCGGGGTCCTGGACGCTCGACCGGTTGGGCCACCGCACTGCCGGAGTCGAGCAACGGCTCATCGACGCCGAGGACGAGGCCGAGGAGGACACGCGCGTCGCCAAGCGCCAAGCCTCGGCCCGCGCGGACGCGGACCGGATCGACAAGCATTTCGCCAGCGACCAGGAAGTCGCCTGGCTCGTAATGTGCCTGCGAGAGGAGAAGGCGCCCAGCAAGGCGCGGATCGCCGCTGGCCTCACGCAAACCCAATACGAAACGATACGAAAACGCATGCGACGCGGCTTGGAAAAACTGTTCCCTGGAAGGAGCGCGCGATGACCGACGACCAAATCAAGCAAGAGCTCGCAGCCGTGCGCGACGCCGCGCTCGAAGACTTGGCCGCAACGTCCGACGCCGAGCTCCGCAAAGAGGCGTTCGAGGAGGGGACCGACATCAGGTCGCGCGCGGTCCAACTGCGCGCATCTCTGCGCGACTCGGCCTCTGCGGCGCTACGCGCCCGCATGTACGAGTCGAAGGCCAGGCAGCAGCAGGCCGCCCCCATCGCCCTGCCGGCGTTTCTGCGGCCCCCGGTGAACCGCATCAAAGAGTTGATTCGGGAGCTGACACAACGCGATCCCCAGGTCGGATTCGCATTCAGAGACGGCAAGAGCCAGAGCGACGAGGATTGGCAGACGGCCTACGACGACTTGGTGAGCATGGGCCTGATAAAGCCGGAAGACGATGGGCGTTGATCCGGGTGCGCTCTCCCCTCCCGAGCGCCTGCTGTGGAGCTACGGCGTCACGGCTCCCGAGCACATCGATTTGGAGGGCATCGCCGCCGACAACAACGCGCGGGTCGTCTATCGCGCGCTATGCGGCTGCGAGGCGCGGCTGGTGGCAGGCCCCGACCGGGCGGTTATCAGCGTCAACCTGAGCCCCTACGAGGGACGCCAACGCTTCTCACTGGCCCACGAGCTGGCCCACTGGCTATGCGACCGAAAGACCGGGTCGTTCCTGTGCGCTAAGGAAGTCATCGGCCCGCAAAACGCAGAGGCTAAGTCCGTTGAGGCCCACGCCAACGGCTATGCAAGCCAACTTGTGCTGCCGGACTACTTGGTTATCCCGTGGGCAGCGGGAAAGCGCGCCAACTTAGACGTGGCAAAGTCGCTGGCGCAAGACTTCAACGCCAGCCTGACCGCGGCCGCAATTAAGCTCGCGAAGAGAACCGCCTTACCGGCCTGCATCGTTTGCCACAACCAAAAGCGGTTGGTGTGGCACCAGCGCAATGCGGCGTTCTCGACAGACTTCTACGTCTTGCAGGAACTCCATCAAGACACCGAGGCATTCAATCTGGCCTTCAATCGAGGCAACGGGGTGCAGCGACCGCGAAAGGAGGCCGCCGACCGCTGGCTATCGGGGGGCGGCGCCTATCGGCTCACTGTGGAATCGCAATCCATGAAACTGCCCGACGCCACGATCCTCACGATGCTCACCCTGGTCAAGTGATGTCCGCACTGGCTTCGGCGCCACGTCAGTCGGCAGGATTAGCTCGATTCCGGATCGAACTCGAATCTCGAGGATCTATCTCGACCGCTGGGTATAGGGGAGCGGCACCATCGAAACGGCCACCGTCATTCATGTGTCCTCCGCATCGCCGATCTCGATACCTAAACCATTGTGCGCATCAACGCCGCGCGGACGGACGACCACTCCGAGCTGGCTTTTCCTTCGAAATCCGAGAAGCCGGTTTCGGTCTCGACGAGTAAACCCGACGATTGATTCGTGCTGGACGCACACGGTGCAGCACCGAACGGCCGGTTTGGAAGACCGCTGCCGTTCAGCCCGTGAGCGCAGGTGACTGAGTTCAGTCTTAAGCGAGCGCGGCCGCGCGCCAATCTCGTCGCCGTCCCTCTTCCCATCCGATCGCGTACGTCCTGCGATCGTCCATGCGTCGCAAGGCGGCGGTTCGCACCTGAAGCCTGCTCCGATAATGCTGATGAGCTTACATGCTGACGCGTGCCGCCCAATTCGACCCGGTGCCTGCCAGCCAACGCCAGGAGGGTGAGACCTTGTCGCTCGAAAAGACGAAGAAGCAGTTGGTTGAGCTGCTTGCCGATTCCGACAACAGCGTGATCGCGCTCTCGGGGAAGTGGGGCTCAGGCAAGACGCACCTGTGGGACGAGGTCCAGAAAGAGGCTAAGGACGAAAAGGTCATGAAGGCGCTCTACGTCTCGCTCTTCGGGCTCTCCACCATGGACCAAGTGAAGCGCAAATTGTTGGAGGGGGCGCTTCCGGACGCGGCGGTGGGCGGCGGCAAGCTCGACATCGTCAAGAACTTGCTTAAGACCGGCGTGAACGCAGGGGCCGCCCACTACAAGGCGCTGGCGGCCATCAACGACCTCAACCTGCTGCTGATGGCGCCAATCGCCCTTCGCAAGAGGGTGATCGTGATCGACGACATCGAGCGCAAGCATGTGAAGCTTGGGATCGACGAGGTGCTCGGATTCATTGACGAGTATTCGAAGAAGTTCGAAGCCCGCTTCGTGCTTGTGCTCAATGACGACCAGCTGGGAACCGAGGGGGAGCAGCGAACGCTGTGGACCACGTTCCGAGAGAAGGTGATCTATCAGGAGATCAGGCTGTCGACGACGCCCGCGGAAGCGTTCGCCATCGCCATCAAGCTGAGGCCTTCCCCGAAGTACGAGGCGACGCTTAAGCGAGCCGTGCTCGCATGCGGCCTGACGAACATTCGGATCATCGGGAAGGTGGTCAAGGCGGCCAATCAGATCCTGGCCAACAGGGACCTCACCGACCCAATTCAGGCAAGGGTCGTTCCTTCCATCGTGCTCTTCTCTGCCATTCATTACCGCGCCTGGAGGACGGTCCGGACTTCCAGTTCGCACTCAACGTGGCTAACCCGGATTGGTCGCGGTTCCACCGCGACAAGAAGGAGGAGCCGACCGAAGAAGAGAAGCGCGAGGATCGTTGGCGCATGCTCATGAGCGAACTCGGCATCAATGGCTGCGACGAGTTCGAGAAGGTTCTCGTCGAGTTCTTGGAATCCGGGCTGTTCGAGGGCGACAAGGTCCAGGCCATCATCGACCGCTACGTCAACGAAGCGCAGACCATCGAAGCCCGCGAAAACGTCCACGCGTTCATCAAACGGGCCATCTGGGACCACCGCGCGACGGACGCAGAGCTAGTCGCCGCCGCCGCCGGGTTTCCGGCGATCGCAGGGCAGCTCGATCCTCATGTCGCCACGGAGCTGCATGGCGTTTTGGGCGAGCTAGCTGACGGCCAGGCCTTGGCGGACCAGGTTATCCAGTCTTGGATCGCGGCCTATCAAGCTGCCGGAGCGCCCGCCCCGGACGACAACCCGTTCGGCAATCCGCTGCATCCTGACATCAAGGCTGTCTTCGACGCCGCCGTGGCGCAACAGCAGGGCCAGGCGACGGTGGTAGAGGCCTGCAATTACATCATCGAGCACAGCGGATGGGGCACGATGCAGGAAGTCGCGATGAAGATGGCGACTGCGGCCGACTTCCAGTCGGCCATCCGGAACATGGACGTCGAGGACCTGCGCAAGTTCATGCGCCGAATGATCCAAATGCGGCTGCAGAGGGGGAGCTACGATCCGCATTTCGGCCACGCCACGGAGCGTTTTGTGGAGGCGTGCCGCGCGATCGCCAACGACCAGACGCCGGGATCCGAGCGCCTGTCCAAGTTGATCAAGCGGCTGTTCCTCGGGAATGCTCTCGAGCAGGAGCTGAATCCGCCGCAGCCGCCCGCGGCCGGGCAGCCGCAACCCGCCCCCAAGGCGTGATCCAGCAGGGAGAGGAGCTCGTATGAGGGCCTTTTGGAGAGGCGGCGAGCTCGCGCCGTCTTCGGCGGCAGCGGCTACGAGGAGAACAGCGCGGCGGCTGCGCTGGGCTGGACGCTCGCCCAATCGCCCGCTCTCGCCGGCACCGTCCTCGAGGATCTCTTGGGCGAGCGTGTCGACGTCGAGGATCTGCGCGTCGACATGCGGCGCCACGAGCCGGAACTTGGAGGCTTCACGGACATCGAGATTCGGACTGACTCTGATGGCCACGTGATCGTGGAGGCGACGGCCCCGCGAGGAGGACGTTTGAGGGGATAAAGCGACCAGAGACACCTCGACTGGTGCTGATCACGGACACCGAGCGGCCGTCGGTTCCTGGACGACTTGGGATAAGGCCCTTGTGAATCGGTGGTTCTCTAGGGCCGGCGGGCTGTTGATTCCAGGGGCAGCGTGACAGATGAGCTACGTCTGTTTTCGCTGAAACCGGTCGTTGACAGCTTGAGGGCGACTGTCTCAGTTCAGTCTTGACCTGCCTGTCAGCTGCCACGCAACCGTCCGACCCTTCGGCTCTTGCAGTCGCGCAAACTGGCATCGAGAAAGACGCGAGCATGGCCGGCTCGTCGCGTCAGGCCCGCGTGGGGATCGCCTTCCGTGACCATCTTTGACTCGCAAGACGCTAACCCGATCGCCATCGCCCACGCCACACGGGCTTTCGCCCAGCCCGCGCAGCACGCCGCTCAGGCAATTCAAACCATGGGCGTCGCTACACCTTGGGACTATGCTGGGCGCATCGATCGCTGGAGACGAACCGATGACGAAGCTGGCGCAAGTGCCTTGGCGAACACGCGGCGAACCGTGCAGTCCTGCGAAGGGTTCGCGCGCCAGTACGACACGCTGGTCAACGGGCGCCGCCCGCCGCACATCGAGGATGCGCTGCGGCGCCTGGTGCAGTGCCTGCCGCTCGGTGGGTCCGTGCTGGAGATCGGGTCCGGCACCGGTCGCGGGCCGCGACGGCAACGAGTGGGTTACCTTCCTGCCCAGGCGTGTGCCATAAGCAGGCGCGGGCTCGCCCTGTTCGCGGAGTACTCCTCAAGTGGCCACAGTCCTCGACAAAGAACTCAAGCGGCAAATCGTCGTCGACGGCGTGGCCTATACCGTTGCTGTCGACCCCGATGGCTTGCGATTGACTGGCAAAGGCAAGAGAACGCCCGAAGTCGAGCTGCGCTGGCGTGATCTCTTGAGCGGCGACGCCGCCATGGCCGTCGCCCTGAATGCTTCTCTGCTGAGGAAGCGGCAGCCAGCCACCAAGCCGATGACCGAAGAATCGCCCCATCGTGCGAGCAAGCGTGTGCCAAAGAAGCCGCGGCGCTAGCGGCAGTGCTCGCCCCATGTGCACACCGAGCCTGACCAGGACACACTGCTCACATGCCCTTGCCAACTCCGACCTTGCACACCGCTCGCCTGCTGTTGCGGCCGTTCACGCAAGCCGATACCGACGCGATGTTCGTGCTGCAAAGCAGCCCGCGCGTGTTGCGCTATTGGGACGCTCCACCCTGGAAGGAGCGCGCACAAGCGGAGCGCTTCATCGCGACTTGCAGACAGATCGAGCAGGAAGGCACCGGCGCGCGGCTGGCCATCGAGCGTGCCGCCGACGGCGTGTTCATCGGTTGGTGCTGTCTGGTCAACTGGAATCGAGACTTTCGCAGTGCGACGATGGGCTACTGCTTCGATGACGCGATGTGGGGCCAAGGCTTTGCCACCGAAGCCGCAGCTGCCTTGTTGCAGTGGGCGTTCGGCACGCTGGACCTGAACCGGGTTCAGGCTGAGACCGACACGCGCAACACCGCATCGAGCCGCGTGCTGGAAAAGCTCCGGTTTGTCCGCGAAGGCACGCTGCGAGAAGACTGCATCGTGGATGGCGAGGTATCGGATTCCTGGGTCTACGGGCTTCTCAGGCGGGAATGGGAGCAGTTGCACTCGCGCACCCCCGCGGGCTGAACCGGCGATGCATGCGCTTCACAAAGCGTTCGGAGATCCGAGGCAGGGACAGGCGCATCGGGAAGGCGACGGGTCGCCGCCGACGGCTGGACAGGTTGGCGACTGAAGGGCATCAGGCCGCCACGGGTACCGAAACAGCGGGATTTTTTCACGCATGTGCGCCATCCCCGATCGAGCCCGGTTCCGGGGGAGCCCAGACGTAGAACACTTCCCCGGACCCAACAAACCCGCAGGACCCATGGATCAGGCAGATTTCGGCCCGACCACACAGCAGCTCGATTCCGCACGGGCGCGTGAGGCGCTTCCCCCCGGCACGAACCTGGGCGGCTTCCGGGTGGTGGAGGTGCTGGGTCGCGGAAGCTCCAGCATCGTCTACCTCGCACTCGATTCGTCCTTGCAGCGGCAGGTGGCAATCAAGGAGTACCTGCCCGCCGATCTCGCCGAGCGGGGCGAGGGCCTGCCGGTGTCGCTCAAGCGAGGCGCCGACGCGGCCCGCTTTGCGGAGGGTGTGAGCACCTTCCTGCAGCGTGCCAAGGTCCTGGAGCGGCTGGACCACCCGGCGCTTCCTCGCGTGCACGGGTTCTGGCAAGAGAACCAGACCGCCTACATGACGATGGCGTACCGCGAAGGACAGAGCCTGGCAGCCGTGCTGAGCGAGATGCCGGAACCGCCCGACGAAGCCTGGCTGCGCGCCCTTCTGGCGCCGCTGCTGGGTGCGCTGGAACTGCTGCACGCCTCGCAGTGCACCCACTGCGGCATCTCGGCCGACAACATCCTCGTGCAGGCCGATGGCTCGCCCGTGTTGCTGGGCCTGGGTGCAGCCAGGCGCCTGGCAGATCCGCAGTCGCGGCCCGCAGGCCCCTGGACCGATCTGAATGCGCTGGCCCGCGTGCTGCACCTGGCCATCGGAGGCGGGGCCGTGGGCGCCGCGAGGGGTGCCGTTGATCATCGACCCCCTTCGTTCGTCGACACCGCGCTCGACCTGCATGCACGGTTCCCCGGCTTGAACTACAGCGCCGCGTTCCTTGCGTGCGTCGACGCGGCGCTGTCGGACAATCCGCGGCGTCGCCTGACCAGCGTGGCCGAGTTTCGGCGGCGGCTGGACCGCGTGCCAAAGGTGCCGCAAAGGGATTCCGCCCCGTCCGGGACGACAGCACGGCCTTCGCAGACCGCACCCGCCGCCGCGATGCCATCGATGGCGGCGCAGCCGGGGCGTGGCCGGCTGCTCTGGGCGGCGGCCCTGGGCCTGGCAGTGCTGGGCGCGGCCGCCGGCTGGTGGCGGGTGCAGACGCATGCCGCGCCGCCGCCCGTTGCGAGGGTGAGCGAGTCGCCGCCTGCGCCTGCCATTGAACCGGCGCCCGCCGCCGTGCCCGCATCCAGCGCAGTGCAGATGCTGCCGGTCGCGTTGCCCGCTCCGGCAGAGATCGCCACCAGCGTCGCCACGTCGAGCAGCGAAGCCGAGCCCGTGCCGGACATGAAGCGCACCCAGGCCAAGGCCGCACCCGCGGAGCCCAACAACCCGCGCGCTGTCTGCGGGCCGCGCACGAACTTCTCGCTTTACTACTGCATGCAGACCCAATGCAAGCGGCCGCAGTTCCTGCAGCACCCGCAATGCCTGGATCTGCGCCAGAACGACACGGTCAACTGAGCGGGGTCAGGCCGTGACCGACAACATGCGCCCACGTCCAGCGGTAGAAGACGCGAGGGACCGCCGCCGGCATCTACGGATTGAGTGCCCGCAGCCGTCCGGGCCAGGTGCGAGCGCCGCTGCGAGCGGCTCTGTGCGTCACGCGCAAAGCCACCATGAGGGCCATCCCAGTCAGGAGAAGTGCGAAGGTCGCCGGCTCGGGAATGCCGTAGACGACCATGCCCGATGACTCGAGCGATCCGGTCTGGAACGGGCTGTCAGGGGACAACGCAACCAATGTCTCGGAATAGCCATAGTGGCTGGATTGAAGGCACAACGTCGCGTAAACGGTGTACAGCGGTTGGCCCCCGGCGTCGAATGTCCTTTGATCAACCACATTGGCACACAGGCCCAAGTTGACCAGACGGTTGTTGCGCACCGAGGCCGCGAACGTCATGCCATTGAACGGCGCTCCCGGCAAAGAGTCGACGCGAGCGTGACCGATGTTGACGAAGGCGCCTGCCGCGTGCGCAGCGGTGATGGGCGTCCCATCCGGCGCTGTTGCCGCGCCCGGCCTGTCATAGAACCATTCGTAGGTGCCGTCGGGAATGGGACTGGTGCCCTCGATCACGACGTGTCCGAGGATTTCCGGATCCGTCAGGTCGCCTCCCGTGCGAAGGAGCCTGAAATGCCCATCGGCAAGTTGGGCGTGAGCTGCTGCGCCAGCGGCGAGCAAGACGAGCGCGGCGAACATGCGGCGAAGAACGTGGGATAGAAAGCACATGAGTCTCTCCTCGCAAGGTCTCCCGGCGTGGTTGCCATCTTGCGCTCATCGAGCCCATGGCGTGCCTTTCACATCAATGGCGTCTTGGTCTTGACGCAGCAGAGCGTGCCGTGGCCGATGGCGAGAACCATCACGGGCGTCCGGTCAATTTGGCCAACGCTTCGATCTCGATGAGCGTGTCGCGCGATGCCAGGGAAGCCACGCCGATGCCCGTCAAGGCAGGACGAACTGCACCAAAGTGACGGGCGAGCACCGGCACGAGCTGCGACATGCCTTCCGCGAGCTCGCCGCGGACATACACCCGCAGCTGCAGCACACCTTCGAGCGAGGAGCCGGCTTCGTTCAGCACCATGACCAAGTGCTCGATCGCACCTTCGGCCTGACCTTCCAGCGTGGCATGCCGGACACGCGAGTCGCGGTCCCAATCCACCTGGCCCGAGACCAGGACGAGTCCGGACTCCAGGTCCACCTTGGCCTGCGACATGCCGACGGGTGTGCCGTCATAGAGGCCCGCGGGGTTGACCAGCTTCGTGTTCATATTCCGTCCAATTGCCGAGTTGCGATGCTCGACAGCTTAGGAACGGCTTGCGTTGCGCACCATGTCGGCACGCTTGTAGCGGTCACAAGCGGCGCTATCTTGCTGTAGCGAACCTGGTCCGTACGTGGTCGAGCACCCAGGTCAGCAGCGAGTCGGACATTGCCGACGGATGGCAGGCCGCGACCACCTGGAAGCCAGGCGGGTACTTCTCGAGCGGCACCTCGAACAACCCTTCGCAGGGCAGCAGCCGCGACGGCATGAAGGCCACCATGTCGGACTGCCGAAGGTACTCGAGCGCCATGAAGAACGAGGGCACCGACGCCACGACGCGGCGCCGCAGCCCCTGCTGCTCGAACCAGCTTCCCGCCGAGCCGTCGAAGCTGGGCACCGCCGGAGACACCACGAGGAAGTCATGTGCCACGAGCGCCTCCAAGGGCAGTGCGCCTGGCCCTTCGGTCAGCGGCCGGGCGGCGACGCACACATACCTCTCCGTGAAGAGCGGGATCGACAGCAGGCCCTCGGGCACATAGCCGTTCGATGTGAAGGCCACGCCGATCTCACCCTCCTGCATGCGGCGAACCAGGCCGGCGCTCTCGATGTTGGAGATCTTCACCTTGACCCGCGGTGCCGCGCGACGCAGCTCGCGAACCAGGTCGCCGACGATGATGCGTTGCGCATGGTCCGTGGCAGAGATGCTCAAGGTGCGCTCGATGTCCTCCAGCGGGATCGACGTCGGCATCGGCAGCGCATGGATCAGCGCCAGCAACTGACGCACATGCGGCTGGATCAGCTGACCATAGACCGTCGGCACCATGCCGTGGCCGGTGCGCACGAACAGGGGATCGCCGAGGATCTCCCTGATCCGCTTGAGCTGAAGGCTCACGGCTTGCTGCGAGACGTCGAGCGCCTCGGCCGCCGCCGACACCGTCCCCTGCTCATAGAGGGCGCTGAGCATCCGCAGATGGTTGAGTTCCAGCTTCTCGATCATGAACGGCAAAGGTGGTGGGCTGACGCCGAACGGAGTGGGTGGCGAGGAGCGGCCCGCCACCAGGACTGCAACTGCTGCAGAGCATAGCTGTCCCACAGGAGGCGAATCGCCATCCCGAGAGACAGCTTGCCGATTGGTTGGTCGACGAACATCGAGTCACCGAAGCAGACCCACCCGCCCGGACTCCCGAGCCACCCTGGCCATCGAGGATTGCCGCATCACCAGCCGACCGTCTCGCCACTCCCATCGATGCGTGGGGCGCAACGCCTCGATGAACTCCACATCGTGCGACGCGACGATGAGCGCCCCTCCGAAACCTTGCAGCGCACCCTGCAGCACCAGGGTCGTGTCCAGATCGAGGTGATTGGTCGGCTCATCGAGCAACAGCATCCGGGCCGGTTCCTTTCGCCACAGTGCACAGGCCAGTGCCGCCTTCAGGCGTTCGCCTGCGCTGAGCATGTTCATGGGCAGCAACACGCGCGCCGCGTCGAGACGCAGCTGGGCCAGGCGGGTTCTCAGCTCGCTGCCGGGCAGCGGGCAGTCGAGCGCGCGCAGGCATTCGAGCAGCGTGTGGTGGGACGGCAATGCGTCGCCACCGTCCTGGTCGAGCGCGGCGGTCCGGACCTGTGTCGTCGCGCTCCCTTGCTGCGGCGCGAGCGCGCCTGCGATCACGCGCAGCAGCGTGCTCTTGCCGCAGCCGTTCGAGCCGGTCACGGCAACACGCACCGGACCGACGAGCGTCGCATCGATGATCGGGCCACCGACGTACGGCAGGCGCAGTCCCTGCAGCTGCAGCACCGGCTTGTCGGCCGGCACGCGACTGGTGGGCAGTGCCAGAAAGAGGGCCGGCGGCTGCTCCGCCCGCTCGGCGGCGGCGCGCACGGCGCCGTCCAGCGATCGGCGCTGACCGGCATCGCGCCGTGCGTCGCGCGCGGCAGTGGCTTCGGCGGCTTCGCGAAGGAAGTTGATCGTCATCGCGGGCAGATTGGCCGTGCGTGCCCTGCGACGGCCGCGTGCCTGCCGCCGCTCGCGTGCGTGTTGTTCGCGCCTCTGTCTGGCGAGCGCCGCGTCGCGCTCCGTGAGGGCATGCTGCAAGGCCGCTTGGGCGGCAGACGCATGGCTGTCTCGCTGGGCGCGGTACAGCGCGTAGTTGCCGCCATACAGGGCCAGCCCGCGCGGGCTCAGTTCGGCAATGCGGTCCACGCAGCGCAACAGCTGCCGATCATGGCTCACGACCACCACAGTGTGCTTGGCGGCCTGCAGCCAGCACAGCAGCCAGGCGCGGGCCTCGACGTCGAGGTGGTTGCTGGGCTCGTCGAGGATGACGCTGTGAGCGTCGGCCGCCATGGCGCCTGCCAGGGCCACGCGCATTCGCTCACCGCCGCTCAGGCCGGCGACCGCGTCGTCGGGATGCAAGCCAGGCAGGCCCGCTTCGGCCAGGGCCTGCGCCACGCGGGCGCGAAGGTCCCAATGGCCATCGGCCAGGATCAGGTCGTCCGGCGTTGCCAGACCGGCGGCGAGCCGGTCCACGGCTTCGAGCAGCCGGCCGAGGCCCATCGCCTCGCCGACACTGCGGCTGTCCTGCGGCAGCAGAGGCGGGGCGACGACGTGAACGCGGCCGCTGCGCCATGCCCTGCCGGCCGAGGGCCTGCGGCCCGCAAGTATCTGGGCGAGCACGCTCTTGCCCACGCCGTTGCGGCCGACGATGCCCAGGCGCTCGCGGCCGATGGACAAGTGCAGCGGCTGTTGCCACAGCGGCCTTCCGTCGGGCAGATGCCACTGGACGTCGAGGAGCTGAAAAGAAGGGAGACCCGATGAAGCAGGCGCAGGCGCCTCGGGCGCGGTGCGGCCCGTCGAGAACGATGACATTGCAAGCTTTCCGTTCGAACGAAGACATGCCACGCCGCAGGGGAGCGTGGAACGGCATTCGGGGAAGGCTTACATCCGCATGGGAGTCGTGCTCGGGCTGTGAAGGGGCGCGATCTTAGCGAGCGGCCCTTGCTGCGTCAACGCGGTGCGATCACCGCTGCGCCTGAATTGTTTCAGTCCCGTGAGCACCACGATTGTCGATTCGGCGGGTCTTCGTTCGTCGTGGGGATGAGGCGGTGGAATCGTTCCGCCGCGCGACGACGCAGGAGACCTGACCATGCGATTCCTTTCGATGATCCGGATCGACGAAACCACCGGCCAGGTGCCCAGCGAGCAGCTGATGGCCGACATGGGCAAGCTGATCGAGGAGCTCACCCGCACCGGGCAGCTGGTGAGCACCACCGGACTTCGACCTACCTCCGAAGGCGTGCGCGTGCGGCTGCGCCGCGGCGGCAGGCTCACGGTGCTGGATGGCCCGTTCACCGAGACCAAGGAGGTGATCGGGGGCTACGCGATTCTCGAGGTTCAGTCGAAAGAGGAGGCCGTCGACCTGACCCGGCGCTTCCTCGAGGTGCACGGCACCGATTGGGACGTCGAGTGCGAAGTGCGCCAGCTCGACGGGCCGGAGCTCGGCTGCAAGCCCTGATGCCGGCAATCACGCCGCTTTTGTTACTCGCACCGTCGGGCGGGCGGCGCTAGCCTGACCTTCAGATCACATCGAATCGACAAAGGACCTCACCATGCTTGCTTGGACAAATGCGCTGCGCGCGCACTACCGCTGGATCATCGTGGCCGCGGGCGGCACGCTCGGCTGCGTGGCGATCGGCGGACTGTTTTCCCTGCCGGTGTTCCTGCGGCCGATCGCGCAGGACACGGGTTGGTCGACCACGGGGATCTCCACCGCGATGACCCTGGCCTTCGTGGCGCTCGCGCTCGGCAGCATCGCCTGGGGCTACCTGTCCGACCGCGTGGGCCCGCGCATCGTGGTCCTGGCCGGCTCCTTGCTGCTGACCGCCGGTCTCGCGCTGGCCAGCCTGGCGACATCACTCGTGGCGTTCCAGCTGTTGTTCGGCGTGGTCGTCGGCATCAGCGCGGCGGCGATCTTTGCGCCGATGATGGCGTGCGTCACCGGATGGTTCGACACGCGGCGCAGCCTGGCGGTGTCACTGGTGTCGGCCGGCATGGGCATGGCGCCGATGACCATGTCGCCGCTCGCCGCGTGGCTGGTGCAGGCCCACGACTGGCGAACCTCGCTGCAGGTCATCGCGGCCTTGGCGGCAGCCATCATGGTGCCCGTGGCGTTGCTGGTGCGCCGCCCTCCGGCGCTCGCCGAGGCCCCGTCCGCAGCGGCGCCCGGCGCGGCGCACGAGCCCGCCATGTCCCTCGGGCAAGCCATGCGCTCTGCGCCGTTCCTGATCCTGGTGCTGACGAGCTTTCTGAGCTGCGCCACCCACTCGGGACCCATCTTTCACACGGTGAGCTACGCCGTCACGTGCGGCATTCCGCTGATGGCTGCCGTGTCGATCTACAGCCTGGAAGGGCTCGCGGGCATGGGCGGCCGCCTCGTGTTCGGGCTCCTGGGCGACCGCTTCGGGGCAGCGCGCGTTCTGGTGCTGGCGCTGCTCGCGCAGGCGATCGTGGCGCTGGGCTATGTGTACGCGCGCGAGCTGGGAACGTTCTACACCGTCGCTGCGTTGTTCGGCTTCACCTATGCCGGCGTGATGCCGTTGTTTGCCGTGATGGCGCGCGAGAATTTTCCGCTGCGCATGATGGGCACGGTGATCGGCGGCACCACGATGGCCAGCAGCCTCGGCATGGCGCTGGGGCCCGTGCTGGGCGGGCTGATCTACGACACGTTTTCCAGCTATGCATGGCTCTTCGTCGGCGCGTTCTCGCTGGGCATCGGCGCCTTCCTGTCCGCGCTTGCGTTCACGCGGCTGCCGCGGCGGCAGATGATCGCCGCGGTGGCCTGAGCGACCAGCCTGCACGAACCGCTGATCACGGCAACCGTAACCATCCGCTTCACGGCGCGACGGCCCGTCGCGCTCTCGCAAAAACCGCATCGCCCAACTTGGCGAATTCGTACCGAAATCGCTGCACCATCGCCCCCCGGCAACTGCGATAGTGCTGCGTCCGAGAGCCTGGCATCAGGGAGTACAAGTCCATGGCCCCCCACACCCCCGCAACGCCCGCAGCCGCGTCCACCGGCGCGCTTCGGTCGCACCTGAGCGAGCACTTCGACCTGGCCGAAGTGGCCGACGACGCGATCGGTGCGCGCGTGGTCACGCTGCGCGCCGCCGACACCGGCGGTCACCGATCGTCGGCCAACATCCTCGTGCACCGCATGTACGCCACGCGCGGCTACAAGACCTCCACCGACGCGCCTGCGCCGGCGGCCAACGTCGTGACGCTCATCGCCTGCGATCAGGGCGAGACCATCGGCACGATCTCGGTCAGCTTCGACTCGGCGCGCGGGCTGCTCGCCGACGACCTGTTCCTCGCCGAGCTCAACGCGCTGCGTGTCCAGGGTCGCAGGCTGTGCGAATTCACCAAGCTGGCGATGGACCACGTCGTCAAGTCCAGGCGCGTGCTGGCATCGCTGTTCCACGCGGCGTACATCTGGGCGCACCTGCGGCTGGGCTTCGACGACGTGGTCATCGAGGTCAACCCGCGCCACGTGCGCTACTACCAGCGCATGCTCGACTTCACCGTCGTCGGGCCCGAGCGCCTCAATCGCCGGGTCGACGCCCCCGCGGTGCTGATGCGGCTCGACTTCGCCCATGCACGACAGCAGATCGAACGCCTGGCGGGCCGGCCCGTGCCCGACGGGGAGCGCTCGCTGTATCCGTACTTCTTCTCCGCCAAGGAGGAGGCCGGCATCGCCGCCCGACTTCCGGTAACGCCCACATGAACAAGCACCGACGCGTCTACCTGCGCCCGATCGTCAAGCCGATGGAGCCGGACAACGAGTTGCCATGCGGTCCATCCGGCGACGACCCGGCCCCACCGCCGATGGCCGTCCGCGTGGAGGTGCCGCCGGACACCGGACTCGACGAGCTCACCGACACCGAGTGGTCGGCGTTCATGGGGTTGCGCCCGGGCTCGACCTGACGCCTACCTCACGTACTTGGCGCGCAGGTAGTTCAGATAGTCGCGCGCTTCGCCGACCACATAAGGCGACAGGATGGTCAGCGTGTAGTACGCCGCCAGCGCCGCCTCCGCGTGCCGGCTGGTGTGGTTGCGCGGCGTGAGGCGCTTGAAGGAAAACCAGCAGGTCGTGGTGAACACCAGCTGCAGCGCCAGCACCTCCACGTCCTCCGGCGTGGCCTCGATCACGCGTGCCGCGGCCAGGCCCGCACACAGCGACTGCGCGGCGAGCAGGTTGCGCGCGGTGAGCGCCTGAGCGCGCGCCTCGAGCGGCGGGAACTCGTTGAGCAGGTAGTCGATGTCGCGGTACACGAAGCGGTAGTCGCTCACCGCCTCGAAGGTCATGTGCAGCGACAGCCACAGGTCGTCGAGCGCGGTGACTGTCGCGGCCGCGTCGATGCACGGCGTGACGCGGTCCTCGAAGCGGCGGAACAGCCAGGTGACGATGAGCTGCTTGGTCTTGAAGTGATAGTGCAGGTTGCCGGGGCTGATGCCCAGCTCGGCGGCGATGCGGTGGGTCGACACCGCCGCCACGCCCTCGTCGTTGAACAGCCTCAGGCTGGCGTCCAGGATGCGGTCGCGCGTGCTCGTGGCGACGGCCTTCATGGTCGGCGACGGGTCAGCGCCGGCGCGGCTTGGTCTCGAGGCTGCGCAGCTGGGCGGAGAGCGCCTCGACGCGCTCGCTCAGGGCGTTCAGGGCCTGGGGCGAAGGCATGCCCAGTCGCTCGAGCGAGCGGGCGACGCGCTGGTCGAACACGTCCTCGAACTTGCCGAAGGGATCGGCCGCTTCTTCCGCCTTGGCCGGCGGACGCCAGGCGGGCGACTGGCCGATGCCCAGCAGCAGCTCGAAGATCCGGGTCTGGCGCGCGACCATGTCGCCGCGGACTTCGCCCAGGGCCTTGAGGCCGGCGCGGATGAGGGCGCGCGCGCCCTTGCTGTCCTCGGCGGGCGGCGCGGCGGCGACCTCGGCCTGGTCCGCGGGCGCCTTGGGAAGCCGCTTGCGGGGCGCCGATTTCGCCGCCTGCTTGCGTGGCGCTTGCTTGCTGTCGTGGGTGCCGGTCTTGCCCGCCATGCGCTGCCTCCCGTGGTGCAAAACCAGAATAGCACCGCGCGCCGGCGTTGCCGCCGGCGCGCGGTGCGTTTCGACGCTGCGTCAGGCGGCCTTGCGGGCGGTGCGACGCACGCGCTTGGCGGCGGACTTGGCCTTGGGCGCCGGGGCGGCCGGCACGCCGGCGATGCGCTCGGACAGGCTGCGCGTGGCCTTGTTGATCTGCGTGGCGATCTCCAGCGACAGCTTGGCGGCGGGCAGGTTGATGGTGCGCAGGGCGTTGACGACCATCAGGTCGTTGGCCCAGGCGGTCTTCTCGCCGAAGGCCTGCATCCCTTCGATGGCGCGACTGGAGACGCGGTCGACCGCGTTGCCGGCGCCGTCGGAGACGCGGCCGACGGTGTCCACGACGAGGCCCGACAGGCGCTGCTCGGCGCCGATGATGCCGGCCTTCACGCTGTCGGTGACCAGCGGCAGCGAGCGGCTTTCCAGCAGCTTCTCGTAGCGGCCGCCCAGGCCCGTCACGGCGCGCTCGGTGCCGGTGCGGTAGGCCTGGACCAGGTGCTTGGCGGCTTCGCCGTACTGGCCGACGACGTCGATGGCGATCGAGTTCAAGGTGGTGGACATGGGATCTCCGTTCAGTTGAGTGTGGAACGCCGGCATCTTCGGCGGCATGGCCTAGGCATCGAAAGCTAGGAAGGGGAGAAAGTTAGGACAAGTGCCCTAGGCGGAGGCTGGTCGCGATGAGCTCCCGAGCCGCACTGCCGTTGTGCGCGTCAGCGCAATGCGCCCTCATTGAGGGCAGTTCGCCCCGCGAAAGTCCCGTCAGGATGCCTAAAAGGCCCGGCAGGGGCTGGCCTGTTCGTTGCTTGTATACCAGCCGGAACACCAGCCAGCGCACCGCAACGGCGCGGCCGCGCGGCCCATCTGCGAACAGGAGGGATTCATGTCAGGCAAGCACTGGGATCGACGTGAGTGGCTCAAGCGTGCGGCGGCGGCCGGCGCCGGCGCGGCCACCTGGGCCTGGGGGAGCGCAGCGCACGCGCAAGCCAAGCCGCTGACGGTCGGCTTCATCTACGTCGGCCCGCGCGACGACTACGGCTACAACCAGGCCCACGCCGAGGGCGCCGCGGTGGTCAAGGCGATGCCGGGCATCAAGATCGTCGAGGAGGAGAACGTTCCCGAGACGGTGGCCGTGCAGAAGGCCATGCAGGGCATGATCGTGCAGGACGGCGCGACGCTGCTGTTTCCCACTTCCTTCGGCTACTTCGACCCGCACGTGCTGGCGGTCGCGCCCAAGCAGCCCAACATCCGCTTCGCGCACTGCGGCGGCCTGTGGAACGAGGCCAAGCACCCGAAGAACGTCGGCAGCTTCTTCGGCTACATCGACGAGGCCCAATACCTCAACGGCGTGGTCGCCGGCCACATGACGCAGTCGAAGAAGCTGGGCTTCATCGCCGCCAAGCCGATTCCCCAGGTGCTGCGCAACATCAACGCCTTCACCCTCGGCGCACGCTCGGTCAAGCCCGACCTCACGACCACGGTCATCTTCACCGGCGACTGGTCGATGGCCGTCAAGGAGGCCGAGGCCACCAACAGCCTGGCCGACCAGGGCATCGACGTGTTCACCATGCACGTCGACGGCCCCAAGGTCATCGTCGAGACGGCGGCCAAGCGCGGCAAGCTGGTGTGCGGCTACCACGCCAGCCAGGCCAAGCTCGCGCCCGCCGCCTACCTGACGGGCGCCGAGTGGAACTGGGCGACGGCGTACAAGCAGATCGTCGAGGCGGCGCGCAGCGGCAAGCCGCATCCGAACTTCGTGCGCGGCGGCCTCAAGGACGGCTTCGTCAAGAACTCGCCTTACGGCCCGACGGTGAGCGAGGCCGCGCGCAAGCAGGCCGACGCGGTGCGCGCGCAAATGGTCGCGGGCCAGTTCGACATCTTCAAGGGCGCGCTCAAGGACAACACCGGCAAGGTCGTGATCCCCGCCGGCAAGGTGCTCAAGCAGACCGACATCGAGCTCGAGTCGATGAACTACCTGGTCGAAGGCGTCGTCGGCTCGGTCTAACGCGATGAGCCTTGCGCCGCGCTCCTGGCACGCGCCCGCCGAGGCGGTGCTGCTGCCCGTCCTCGCCCTGGCGGCGGCACTGCTGGGCTTCGGCGTGTTCGTGTGGCTGGGCGGTCACAGCCCGCTCGAGGCTTGGGCGCTGCTGTTTCGCGGCGCATTCGGCGACAGCTTCTCGTGGCAGAACAGCCTGCTGCGGGCGGCGCCGCTGATGCTCACCGGCCTGGCGGTGGCGCTGCCGGCGCGCGCCGGGCTCATCGTGATCGGCGGGGAGGGCGCGCTGGCACTCGGCGCGCTCGGCTGCGCTGCAGGGCCCGCCTTGCTGCCGATGCCATCGGGCATCGCCGGCAGCACGCTGGTGCTGCTCGCAGGGGCGGTGCTCGGCGCGGGCTGGGTGGCGCTGGCCGGGGCGCTGCGCCAATGGCGGGGTGTCAACGAGACGATCTCGAGCCTGCTGCTGGGCTACATCGCGCTGGCGCTGTTCCGCCATGTCGTCGAAGGACCGCTGCGCGACCCCGCCAGCCTCAACAAGCCGTCGACGCCGTCGCTCGAAGACAGCCTGCGCATCGGCGCGATCGCGCCGCAGGGCCTGCTCGGCGACGTCCACTGGGGGCTGGTCCTGGGGCTCGTCGCTTGCGCGGCCGCCGGCGTGTGGCTGAGCTTCAGCAGCGCGGGCTTTGCCCTGCGCGTGGTCGGGGGCAACGTGCGTGCGGCTCGCCAGGTCGGATTGCCGGCCAGCCGACTGATCCTCCTGGCCTGCGCGGCAGGTGGAGCCTGCGCCGGGCTGGCCGGCGCGGTCGAGGTGGCGGCGGTGCACGGCGCGGCCAGCGCATCGGTGCTCGCCGGACTGGGCTACACCGGCATCCTGGTGTCCTTCGTGGCACGCCACAACCCGTGGGCCATCCCGCCGGTGGCCTTGCTGTTCGGCGGATTCGCGGCGGCGGGCAGCCTGCTGCAGCGGCGCATGGGCCTGCCCGACGCGTCGGTGCTGGTGCTGCAAGGCTTCGCGTTCGTGATGGTGCTGGCCGTCGAGGCCCTGCGCGGGCGGCTGTTCGGACTGCGGCTTGCGCTGCCGTCCCGGCCGCGGCTCGCCGTGCGGCGAGGAGCAGTCGCGTGAGCCTGGGCGATCCGACCCTGTGGGCGCATCTCGCGCTGGCGATCGTGGGAGGCGCGATCCGCGTCGGCACGCCGTTCCTGTTCGTCAGCCTGGGGGAGTGCCTGACGGAAAAGTCCGGCCGCGTGAACCTGGGCCTCGAAGGCGTGCTCGTCTTCTCCGCCATGGCCGGATTCGGCGGCGCCTGGGCGACCGGCTCGCCGTGGCTGGGCGTGCTCCTGGCCGGCGCGAGCGGTGCCGCGCTGGCCTTGCTGCACGGCCTGCTGTGCTCGCTGCCTCGCGCGTCCGACATCGCGACCGGCATCGCGCTCATGCTGCTGGGCGCCGGCCTCGCGTTCTACCTCGGCAAGCCGCTGATCCAGCCGCAGGCGCCGCAGATTCCCGCATTGCCGCTGGGCGCGTGGAGCGATTCGGCCCAGGTGCAGTCCGCGCTTGCCGTCAATGCGCTGTTTCCCATCGGCCTCGCGCTGGCCGCGCTGCTCGCCTGGGGCTTCACCAACACCCGCTTCGGCCTGGTGCTGCGAATGGCCGGCGACTCCACCGATGCGGCGCGCGCGCTCGGCTACTCGGTGAACCGCGTGCGCATTGCCGCGACCACGGCCGGCGGCTTCATCGCCGGACTGGGCGGCGCCTCGCTGTCGCTGCACTACCCGGGCAGCTGGAACGAGGGCCTGTCGAGCGGGCAGGGGCTGATCGCGGTCGCGCTGGTGATCTTCGCGCGCTGGCGACCGCTGGCCTGCCTGGGCGCCGCGCTGCTCTTCGGCGGCGCGGGCGCCATCGGTCCGGCGCTGCAGTCGGTCGGCCTGAGCGGGGGCTACCACCACCTTTTCAACGCCGTGCCCTACGTGCTGACCCTGGCGATCCTGGTCGCCACCTGCTCGCCGCGGCGTGCGCTCAAGGGCGCGCCGGTCGAGCTGACGCTGTCTCGATGAAGGAACTTCGCGCCATGCCCACCTTGCGTGCCGAACCCTATGCCTGGCCCTACGACGGCCAGCTCACCCCGCGCAACACCGCGCTGGTGATCATCGACATGCAGACCGACTTCTGCGGCGTCGGCGGCTATGTCGACACCATGGGCTACGACCTGTCGCTCACGCGCGCGCCGATCGAGCCGATCCGCGCGCTGCTGGAGGTGGCGCGGCGCGTGGGCCTGCATGTCATCCACACCCGCGAAGGCCATCGGCCCGACCTGTCGGACCTGCCCGACAACAAGCGCTGGCGCTCGCAGCGCATCGGCGCGGGCATCGGCGACGCCGGCCCGTGTGGCCGCATCCTGGTCCGCGGCGAACCCGGCTGGGAGATCATCCCCGAGCTGGCGCCCATCGACGGCGAGCCCGTCATCGACAAGCCGGGCAAGGGCTCGTTCTGCGCCACCGACCTGGAACTGGTGCTGCACACGCGCGGCATCCGCAACCTCATCCTCACCGGCATCACCACCGACGTGTGCGTGCACACGACCATGCGCGAAGCCAACGACCGCGGCTTCGAGTGCGTGATGCTGGCCGACTGCACCGGTGCCACCGATCGCGGCAACCACGAGGCGGCGCTGAAGATGATCCAGATGCAAGGCGGCGTGTTCGGCGCCGTGTCGAGCTCGGCCGCCGCCATCGAGGCGCTGAGCGCGCTCTGACCACTCACGAACAACACGGAAGGGGAAACCATGGGCCACCACCACGACTCGCTGACGCGCCGCCGCCTGCTCCAGGCCGGCGCGGGCTGCGCCGCGCTGATCGGCTTGTCGCGCAAGTCGGTCGCGGCCGACGACAAGATCGTCATCGGCTTCTGGCCGATCGCTTCCGGCCTGCCGCTGTACGTCGGGCTGGAGCGCGGCATCTTCAAGGACGCCGGGCTGCAGGTCGAAGGCGCCAAGTTCGCCAGCGCGCAGCAGGTGGCCGAGGCGATGATCGCGGGGCGTGTCCAGGGGTCGGCCAACGGCACCGCGTCGGCGGCGCTGGGCCTGGCCGAGATCACGAGCCCGGGCCTGTTCAAGATCATCTGCAGCAATCCCAGCAACCGCCACCTGGTGCTCGACGAGTTCGTCGTGCCCAAGGACTCGCCGGTCAAGAGCATCGCCGACCTGGCCGGCAAGAAGATCGCCTCGGGTCCCGGCATCCAGAACGTCACGCTGGCCAAGGTCATCCTCGAGAAGAACGGCATCGCCAATGCGCAGGTCACCGAGCTGCCGATCGGCCAGCACGTGCCCGCGCTGGCGGCCGGCCAGCTCGATGCGGTGTACACGCTGGAGCCCACGGGCACCGCGGGCCGCCTGAAGGGCCTCACGCGGGTGCTCGAGCCCGGCGTGATCTCGAAGTACGTGCTCGGCAATGCCGACGCGCCGTGGTTCGGCGGTTCGGCCAGCGTGACCAGCGCCTTCCTCGCCGAGAAGCCGGAGCTGGCCCGGCGCTACATCGCGGCCTATGCCAAGGCGGTCGACTGGGTGCGCAAATACCCTGACGAGTCGCGCACCCACATGGACGGTTTCACGGCCATCGACGCCTCGCTGGTGAAGGAGGTGCCGCTCGCGGGATTCACGCTCTACAACGAGTTCAAGCCCAGCGACATCGAGTACTTCCAGAAGTTCTTCGACGTCTTCACCGAGCGCAAGATCTTCAGCCGCCGGCTCGACGTCAAGTCGCTGCTGTACGCGGGCTGACGCGCCATGCTGCGCCTGTTCGACCGTCGCTGGCTGCCGCTCGTCGGCCCGTTGCTCATGCTCGCGCTGTGGCAGCTGACCATCTCGGCGCAATGGGTCAAGCCCGTGCTGCTGCCGCCGCCGGGCGACACGCTCGCGCACCTCGGCGCGGTGTTCGCCAGCGGCGCCATCCTGCCCGACCTGTGGGCCACGGTGTACCGCACGCTCGCCTCCTTCGGCATCGCGGTGCTGATCGGCGTGCCGCTGGGCGTGATGCTGGGCGCGTCCGAGGCGGCCTATCGAAGCGTCGAGTTCGTCATCGACTTCTTCCGCTCCACGCCCAGCTCGGCGCTGATCCCGCTGTTCCTGCTGATCTTCGGCATCACCGACATCAACAAGATCGCCATCGCGAGCTTCGGCGCGATGCTGATCGTGCTGTTCAACAGCGCCTACGGCGTGATGCACGCCAAGAAGACGCGGGTGATGGCCGCGCAGATCATGGGCGTGCCCCGGCTGCATGTCTTCAAGGACGTGATGCTGATGGAGAGCCTTCCGCAGACCTTCGTCGGCCTGCGCAGCGCGGTGTCGATGGCGCTGGTCATCGTCATCGTGGCCGAGATGTTCATCGGCTCCGAGACCGGACTGGGCCACCGCATCATCGACGCGCAGCAGGTGTTCAACGTCAAGGACATGTACACGTCGATCCTGGTGACGGGTGCGCTCGGCTACTTGCTCAACCTCGGTTTCCTGCTGACCGAGAAACGCCTCATCCACTGGAGCGGAAAAGCATGACGTCCTCCTTGCCGCTCGCCGCCGTGGAGGCGCTTCGCGTGCCCGAGACCGACACCGTCCTCACCTTGCGCCCGGCGCCCGCGACCCACGTCACCGTGCGAGGCCTGTGCAAGTCCTTCGCCGGCGTGCCGCTTTACAGCAACTTCAACCTCGACCTGCCGCGCGGGCGCATCGTGTCCATCTTCGGGCCCAACGGCTGCGGCAAGTCCACGCTGATGAACATGGTCGCCGGCCTGGTGAAGCCGGACGCCGGCGAGATCCTGTTCGACGGCAAGTCGCTCGCCGACACCCAGATCGGCTACGTGTTCCAGAACTACCGCGATGCGCTCTTCCCCTGGCTCAGCGCCTGGGACAACATCGCCTACCCGCTCAGGCGCCGCGGCATGAAGCCGGCCGAGCTGCGTGCCCGGGTCGACGAGCTGGCGGCGCTGTTCGAGATCCGCTTCGACCTGAAGCGATATCCGTACGAGCTGTCGGGCGGCCAGATGCAGACGGTGTGCATCATGCGATCGCTGGCCACGCGCCCGGAGGTGCTGTTCCTCGACGAGCCCTTCTCCGCGCTCGACTTCGAGATGACGCTGTTCATCCGCGCCAAGCTGCAGGAGGCGCAGATCGCGACCGGCACCACCATGCTGATCGTCTCCCACGACCTGGAGGACGCGGTCTTTCTCGCCGACTGCATCCTGCTGCTCACGCGCCGGCCGACCCGCATCGCCGAGATCGTGCCTTTCGACATGCCGCGGCCGCGCACGCCCGAGGCGGTGTCGGACGCAGAGTTCGTGCGCGTCAAGTCGCACACGCTCGACGTGTTCCGGCGGGAGATGACAGCCTGATGGCAATGCACGCCGCCGCCCTCGAGACCTTCCAGCTCGGCAAGCGCTTCGGCGCCTTCACCGCCCTCGACGGCGTGTCGCTCGTGGTGCGTCCCGGCACCGTGCACGCCGTGCTGGGCGAGAACGGCGCCGGCAAGAGCACGCTGGTCAAGTGCATCGTCGGCTACCACCGGCCCGACGACGGCGCCGTGCTGGTCGACGGGCGCGAGCACGACATCCACGCGCCCACGGTGGCTCGCTCGCTCGGCATCGGCATGGTCTACCAGCACTTCACCGTGGTGCCGGGGATGACCGTGGCAGAGAACCTGCTTCTTGCGCGTGGCCGCGTGCCGATGGTGGTCGACTGGCGGGCCGCCCGCGCGGAGCTCGCGGACTTCATGCGCACGGCGCCGTTCGAGCTCGACCTCGATGCCACGCCGCTGGACCTGTCGGCCGGCGAGAAGCAGAAGCTCGAGATCCTCAAGCAGCTCTTCCTGCAGCCGCGCCTGCTGATCCTCGACGAGCCGACCTCGGTGCTGACGCCGCAGGAGGCCGACGAGGTGCTGGGCGCCCTGCGCGCACGGGCGCATGCCGGCGACTGCTCGGTCATCCTCATCACCCACAAGTTCCGCGAGGTCACGCAGCATGCGGACGACGTGAGCGTGCTGCGCCGCGGTCACCTGGTCGAGAGCCGGCCGGTCGCCGAGGCGACGCCGCAACGGCTGGCGCTCGCGATGGTGGGCGAATCGCGCCCCGTGGCCAGCGGGCCGCTGCGCCGCGACGAGCGGCCGGCGAGCCCGGTCCGGCTCGCCATCGATGCGCTCGAGGTGACCGGTGACCGCGGCGAGCCGGCGGTGCGTTCGCTGACGCTGTCGGTGCGCAGCGGCGAGATCGTCGGCGTGGCCGGCGTGTCGGGCAATGGCCAGCGCGAGCTGATGCAGGCGCTTACGGGCCAGCGTGCGCGAGACGCGGGCGCGGTGACGGTGAGCGGTACGGCCTTCCATGCCACGCGCCGCCAGAACCGGGTGCTGAAGGTGCGCAGCCTGCCCGAGGAGCCGCTGGCCAACGCATGCGTCGGCGAGATGAGCGTGGCGCACAACATGGCGCTGCGCAGCTTCGACGAGCCGCCCGGCGCGCGCGCCGGCTGGGTGCGCTGGTCGGCGCTGCGCCGGCGTGCGCGCGACTGGATCGCCGAGTACGGGGTCAAGACGACCAGCGAGCGGGCGCCCATGCGCTCGCTGTCGGGCGGCAACGTGCAGCGCGCGGTGCTGGCGCGCGAGCTGTCCGACGAAGCCGATCTGCTGCTGGTCTCCAACCCGGTGTTCGGCCTCGACTTCGCCGCCGTGGCCGAGATCCACGGCCGCCTCATGGCGGCGCGCAACCGCGGCGCGGCGATCCTGCTGGTGAGCGAAGACCTCGACGAGCTGCTGCTGCTGGCCGACCGGATCGTCGTGATGAGCGAAGGCCGCATCGTCCACGACGTGCCGGCGGCGCAGGCCGATCGGCACGCGCTGGGTGCGTTCATGGGCGGGCGGGCGCATGTGCATCGGGAGGCCGCCTGATGCTCACCATCGACGCACAGCCGTTCACCTACCGCTTCGAGCTCGCCCACACCGCGCTCGTCATCATCGACATGCAGCGCGACTTCATCGAGCCCGGCGGCTTCGGCGAGACGCTGGGCAACGACGTCACGCGGCTGCAGGACATCGTGCCCACCGCGCGCCGCGTGCTGGAAGCGTGGCGCGCCGCCGGCGGCTGGGTCGTGCACACCCGCGAGGCGCATGCGCCTGACCTGTCCGACTGCCCGCCCAGCAAGCGCTTGCGCGGCCAGCCGCGCCTGCGCATCGGCGACGCCGGACCGATGGGACGCATCCTCGTCCGCGGCGAGCCGGGCAGCCAGATCGTTCCCGAGCTCGCGCCGCGCGAGGGCGAGCTGGTGGTCGACAAGCCCGGCAAGGGCGCGTTCCATGCGACGCGCCTGGAATGGCTGCTGCGGCGGCAGCACGTCACGCACCTGCTGTTCATGGGCGTGACCACCGAGGTCTGCGTGCAGACGACGATGCGCGAGGCCAACGACCGCGGCTTCGATTGCCTGCTGATCGAAGACGCCACGGAGAGCTACTTCCCCGCCTTCAAGGCCGCGACGCTGGCGATGCTCACCGCGCAAGGCGCGATCGTCGGCTGGACTGCGCAGGCCGAGAGCGTCATCGGGAGCCTGGTCGAATGAGCCCGGTCACCCTGGCCGAATGGCGTCGCGCCTACGACGACGGCGCGACGCCCGCGACGCTGATCGATGCGGTGCTGGCGCGCATCGTCGCCGACGACACCGCGTGGATCCATCGCTGCGGGCGCGCCTTCGTCGAGGCGCAGGTCGCGCGCCTGGACACGCTGCCCCGCACGCTGCCGCTGTGGGGCGTTCCCTTCGCGGTCAAGGACAACATCGACGTGGCGGGCCTGCCGACCACGGCGGCCTGTCCTGCCTTCACGCAGGTGCCGCAATCGCACGCGACGGCGGTGCAGCGGCTGCTCGATGCCGGCGCGGTGCTCGTGGGCAAGACCAACCTCGACCAGTTCGCGACCGGGCTGGTCGGCACCCGATCGCCCTACGGCGAGGTGCCCAATGCATTCGATCCGGCACGCGTGAGCGGCGGCTCCAGCTCCGGCTCGGCCTCGGTGGTGGCGCGCGGGCTGGTGCCCTTCGCGCTGGGCACCGACACCGCCGGCTCCGGGCGCGTCCCCGCCGGCTTCAACAACCTCGTCGGCCTCAAGCCCACGCCGGGGCGGGTGCCGATGGGCGGCGTGGTGCCGGCCTGTCGCACCCTCGACGTGGTCTCCGTGTTCGCGTTGACGGTGGCCGACGCCGCCGAGGTCGCAGCGTTGATCGGCGCTGCGCTGCCCGACGAGCCGGTGTTCAACATGCCGCCTTGCCGCCCGCCGTGGCTGGGCCGGACCGGTTCGCCGCTGCGCGTGGGACTCCCGCGCGAGTCCGATTGCGACGAAGCGATCGGGTACGCGCGGGCCTGGGGCGCGGCGGTCGAGCGCCTCGATGCGCTGGGCGCGCACCCCGTTCCGATCGACATGGCGCCGCTGTTCGAAGTGGCGCAGCTGCTCTACGACGGACCGTGGGTGGCCGAGCGGCATGCGGTGGTGCAGTCGCTGCTCGAATCATCGCCCGAGGCCTTCGACCCGACGGTGCGCGAAGTCATCCGCCAGGCGCGCCGCTTCGACGCGACGAGCGCGTTCCAGGCACGCTATCGCCTCGAGGAAGCACGCGCGCGCATCGCCTCGTGCTGGGATTCGTTCGACGTGCTGATGGTGCCCACGGCCATCACCTGTCCGACGCGTGCCGCGGTCGCGGCCGACCCGGTGGGGCGCAACAGCGAGCTGGGTCGCTTCACCAACTTCGTGAACCTGCTCGGTCAGTCCGCCCTGGCCGTGCCGGCCGGTTTCACGGCCGATGGGCTGCCGTTCGGCATCACCTTCATCGCGCCCGGCGGCTGCGATGCGGCGCTGGTGGCGCTGGGGCTGGAGTGGGAGGGCGCACAGGCACTGCCGCTCGGCGCGCGGCTGCGTGGCGCCACGGCCGAGGATCGTCGCCTGCGGACGCTGCCTGCCGCGGCGCCCACGCTGCCGATCGCGGTCGTCGGCGCGCACCTGTCGGGCATGCCCCTGCACGGGCAGCTCGTCGAACGCGGTTGTCGGCTCCTCGCCGCCACGCGGACCGCGCCGCACTATCGGCTGCACGCCTTGCCCGGCACGACGCCGCCCAAGCCGGGTCTCGCGCGGGTCGCCGACGGCGGGGTGGCGATCGAGGTCGAGGTCTACGAGATGCCGCTGGATCGGGTCGGCTCGTTCCTCGCGCTCATCCCGCCGCCGCTCGGGCTCGGCTCGATCGAGCTGGAGGCGCCCTGCGGGCCCTGGGGACGCTGGGTCAAGGGCTTCATCTGCGAGCCGCATGCGCTGGCCGGAGCGCCCGACGTGAGCGAGTTCGGTGGCTGGCGCGCCTACCGTCGACACGCGGCGGCATGAGCGCCCAGGCCGCCCTGGGCGCGAATTCCCTCTCGGAGGGATCACACGAAGTGTGTAGGGTGCACCAATGAGCCTCGACATCGACCGCCCCGAGGTGCTCGCCGAAATCCGGCGCGTGCTCGACGACTACGAGCAGGCCTTGATGGCCAATGACGTCGCTGCGCTCAACGCGTGGTTCTGGGACGATCCACGCACGACGCGCTACGGCATCGCCGACCGGCAGTGGGGCATGGCCGAGCTCGCGGCGTACCGGGCCACCGTGCCGCCGCCGACCTACACCCGCGTGCTGCAGCATCCGCGCATCACCGGTTTCGGACGCGACATGGCGGTCGTGCAGGTCGAGTTCGTGCGCAGCGACACGGCGCTGCACGGCTTCCAGTCCCAGACCTGGGTCCGGTTCGCCGAGGGCTGGAAGATCGTCGCTGCCCATGTCAGCATGACTCCTTTCGCCGAATGAGCTGTTTGCAGTGACCATGAAAGCCGCCCGACCCTCGCTGATCGTCGCCTCGGCTGCCGCGCAGTGGCCGCCCGGGAGCGAGCCCGCCACGCTGGCCGACCAGGCCTATGCCGAGGTCAAGGGGATGATCTTCGACTTCGCCCTGCTGCCCGGCGACCGCTTCTCCGAGTCGGAGCTGGCGCAGCGGGTGCAAGTCAGCCGCACGCCCTTGCGCCAGGCGCTGCAGCGCCTGGAGCGCGAGGGCTTCCTGCAGGTTTTTCCCAAGCTCGGCTGGCAGGTGGCGCCGCTGGACTTCGACACCTTCGATGCGCTGTACGACCTGCGCGTGCTCATCGAGTGCCATGCCGTGCAGCAGCTCGCGACCCGCGAGGAGCGGCCGCAACTCACGGCCCTGGCGGAGGTGTGGCTGGTTCCTGCCGCCGAGCGCATCGCCGACGGAACGGAGGTGGGCGCGCTGGACGAGGCCTTCCATGCGTCGCTGGTGCAAGGCAGCGGCAATCGGGAAATGGTGCGCGTGCACCGCGAGATCACCGAGCGCATCCGCATCATCCGGCGGCTCGACTTCACCAAAGGCGCGCGGGTGGAAGCCACCTACGACGAGCACGCGCGCATCCTGCGCGCCATCACACGGCGCCGCGCCGACGAGGCCCAGCGGCTGCTGCGGGCGCACATCGAGCAAAGCAAGCTGGAGGTGCGGCACATCACGCTGGACACCTTGTATCGGCTGCGCCAGTCGCCCTGATCGGCGACGGTTGCGCGGAGGATGCGGCTGACAACGGCGGCGCCAACGCAGGCTCCAACGGTCGGTGAACACAGTGTGGGCACGCAGTCACTGCGCAAGCGTCCCACCACCGACAGGAGTTCACCATGGCCGCCGTGTCCACCCTTGAAACGCGTCCCCAGTCCCTCAACCATGCCCTCGACGGCAAGCGCTTCGACGGCGTCGTGCTCGAGCGCGGCAAGACGGCGGGCGACGCCGACACGCTGACCTTCGAAGGCGGCCGCTTCCGCTCGTCGGCCTGCGACCGCTACGACTATGGCGACGGGCCCTACACCGCCACGGTCCTGGGCGACGAGGTCTCCTTCTCGTGCGAGACGGAAAGCCCCAAGTACGGCAAGCTGCTGTGGTGGGGTGTCGTGCGCGGGCCGAGGATGGACGCCACGCTGACGATGATGCGCGACGGCGTCGCGATCGGCGAGAAGTGGATTCTTGCCGGGCAGGTGTGACCATGGACCGCGTCGCCATCGTCCAGCACGCACCGGCCTTCCTCGATCGCGCTGCCACGCTGGCCCAGGCCGCGAGCGCCGTCGACGAAGCCGCCGGTTCCGGTGCCCAGCTGGTCATCTTCCCGGAAGCCTTCGTGCCCGGCTACCCCGCCTGGATCTGGCGGCTTCGCCCCGGCAGCGACATGGGCCTGACCGAGGAACTGCACGCGCGCCTGCGCGCCAACGCGGTCGACCTCGCCGGCGACGACCTGGCCCCACTGCGCGAGGCAGCGAAGCGGCATGGCGTCACGGTGGTCTGCGGTGTGCACGAGCGCGAGAGCGAGTTCAGCCGCGGCACGCTGTACAACACGGTCGTCGTGATCGGCCCCGGCGGCACCCTGCTCAACCGCCATCGCAAGCTCATGCCCAGCGGCCCCGAGCGCATGGTCTGGGGGTTCGGCGACGCCGCCGGCCTGAAGGCGGTCGACACGCCCTGCGGCCGTGTCGGGGTGCTGATCTGCTGGGAGAGCTACATGCCGCTGGCGCGCTGCGCGCTGTACGCTCAAGGCGTGGACCTCTACGTCGCCCCGACCTACGACAGCGGGCCGCGTTGCATTGCGACCATGCAGCACATCGCGCGCGAAGGCGGCTGCTGGGTGGTCTCCAGCGGCTGCGCCTTCCAGGCGCGCGACCTGCCGGACGACCTTCCGGGCAAGGCCCGGATGTATCCCGATCCCGACGAATGGATCAACGCCGGCGACTCGGTGGTCGTCGCACCGGGCGGCAAGATCGTCGCCGGGCCGCTGCACGAGGCGCTGGGCATCCTCTGCGCCGAGGTCGACCTCGAGCGCATCGGCATGGCGCGGCGCAACCTCGACGTGGCCGGCCACAGCGCGCGGCCGGACGTCTTCCAACTGCACGTCAACACCGGCGCCGCGCGGCCGGTGGTCTTCCACCAGGAGTGAGCCATGCAGACGAGCGCCTATCACGACGGAATGCGGCAGCTGCAGGACCGCTTCGACACGCGACGCCTGGCCGACCGGCTCGACGAGAAGCTCGGGCGCAGCGCGTTCACGGCCGAGGACCGCGCGTTCATCGAGAGCCGGTCGCTGTTCTTCCTCGCCACGGCCGACGCCCAAGGCTGTCCCGATTGCTCGTACAAGGGCGGCGATCCGGGCTTCGTTCGCGTGACCGCCGACAACGAGCTCGCGTTCCCCAGCTACGACGGCAACGGCATGTTCCGCAGCCTCGGCAACGTGCTGGTCAACCCGTCGGTGGGGCTGCTGTTCATCGACTTCGACAAGCCGAGCCGGCTGCGGGTGAATGGGCGGGCCTCGATTGCCGACGACGACGAGCTGCTCGCGACCTTCGTCGGGGCGCAGCTGGTGGTGCGGGTGCGCGCCGAGCGCATCTTTCCGAACTGCCCGCGCTACATCCACCGCACGGCGGCGATGGAGCCCTCGCCATATGTGCCGCGGGAAGGGTCCACGCCGCCGGTGCCGAAGTGGAAGCGGATGGAGATGTTCGTCGACGTGCTGCCGCGCGACTGATCACGTCCCCGGATTGCATCCGGGCTACTCGATCACCTCGCCGACCCACACCCGGTCGAACTGCGCTCCCGCCTCGCGCTGGATGCGGCGCAGCGTCTCCGCATCGGATGCTTCGTATTCACACACCATGCGCTTGTGGTCGGCCGAGATGAGGCTGCGCTTCCAGGTCACCTGGTAGGCCGCCAGGCAGGGCCGCTCGCGGTCGGCGACGGCCTTCATGTCGGCATCCGACTGCGGGGTCTCGAAATTGCGTTCGACGACGATGCGTGCCATGGCGGTCTCCAGGTGAAGCGCAACGGCAGCCTAGGTCGCCGCCGTTGGAGCCAGCGTTGAAATCGTTCGGGCCGCCGCGTCGAGTGCGGCCGCGGCGCGGGCGCTGTGGCCTCCTTCGGGCAGGGTCGCGAGCAGCTCGGCCGCGCGCGCGGCGTCGCGCGTGGAAGCTGCCAAGCGCGCGGTGGCGACCGCGACTTCGGTGAGGCGGCGCACCGCCAGCGCATCGGCCAGCGCCTCGCCGGCACAGGCCGCGGCGTCGTCGGGGCGATCGGCCGCCAGCGCCAGTGCCGCCTGTTCATTGAGCGCATAGGCCAGGTGCGCCTTGTCGTCGAACTCGCGAAGCGTGGCGATGCTCGCCTGGAGCACGGCGTACGCGCTGTCGTCGCCCCGGCGCAGCCGCGCCAGCGCGCCCAGGACCTGCGCGAAGGGCGCCTGCGGCTCGCCCATGCGGGCGGCGGCGTCCACGATCTCGTCGACGTGCGCGAGCACCGCGTCGCAGCGGCCGTCCTCCAGCTCCGCGGTCGCGAGCCACACCATGCATTCGTACTCGCGCCAGTGGTTGTCGGCCAGCCGGGCGAGCGCGACGGCGCGTCCCAGCGCGGCGCAGGCGGCGCCGAGATCGCCTTGCGCTCGTGCAATCAGGCCGCGCCCCCACTCGATTTCCATCACCTTGAGCTCGAGCCCGGCGGCCAGTGTCGCGGCCTCGTCGAGCAGCGCACGGCCGCGTCCAAGGTCGGCCTCGATCTCCAGCAGGCAGCGCCCGCTGTTGGCCAGCTGCAGGCAATGGGTCGGGGCGTCGGCGCGCCGCGTCATGCGCTGCGCGGCGAGCGTGGCCTGCTGCGTGCGCTCGGTGTCGCTGGCCTGCTGCTGCCAGAACGCCAGGATCTCCCAGCCGGAAGCCGCCTCGGAATGCAGGGCCAGCGCCTCCGCGGCCTCGATGGTGCGCTCGATCCGCTCGACCAGCGCCGGCAGCCGCCGGCCGCCGGGGCTGGCCGCGGCGGCGACGCGAAGGCGCAGCAGGCCGATCTCGAGGCGCACCCGCTCGGCGCCCGGCGCGAGCGCGCCGACGTGCGCCAGTCCGTGCTCGGCCACGGCGGCCGCTTGCGGGTTGGCGAACATGCGCAGGCAATGCTCGCCGGCCGCCAGGCACGCGCGCGCGGCGGCGAGCGTCTCGTTGGCCAGGCCGGCATGGCGCACGATCTCGCCGTGCAGCCACGGATCGTCGGCGCTCGCCGCGATGAGGGCCTGGGCGATCTGCCGATGGATCGCGCGCCGGCGCGGCTGCGACAGCGAGCGGTAGATCGTCTGGCGGGCCAGGTCGTGCACGAAGTCGAAGTGCCCCTGGCCGGTCGGCGCGAGCAAGCCGTGCCGCTCGAAGCGCTCGAGGCGTGCGAGCAGCCCGGCCACCGGCAGGCCGACCGCGGCCGCGAGCAGGTCGGGCCTCAGCTCGCGGCCCATCGCTGCGGCCCAGGCCAGCAGGTCGCGCGCGCCGTCGTCGAGCGAGCGCAGTCGCTCGGCGATCAGCGCGTCGAGGCTGCGTCCGGTGCCGTCCGCACCGCGATGCGCCGCGTCGGCCAGCTCGATCAGGTACAGCGGGTTGCCCCCCGTCTGGCGCAATGCGTCGGCGGTGGCGATGGGCACGTCGCCAAGCAGCGCACGCGCGTCGGTCTCGCCGAGCGGGCCGAGGTCCATCCGCTGCAGGCCGCCTCCGCGCGCCAGCGACTGCAGCAGCGCCTTGGCCCAGGGGTTGTCGTCGACCTCGCCGGCGCGCGCGGCGCCGGCCAGCAGGACCGCGGAGCTCGCATCGAGCGTGCGGGCGACGAAGTGCAGCAGTGCCGCCGAGCCTTCGTCGATCCATTGCAGGTCATCCAGCAGCAGCGCCAGCGGCTGCACGCCGGCGAGGCTGCGCAGCAGCGCCGCGGCGGCATCGAACAGGCGCTCGCGGTTGCCGCCTTCGGCCGCCGGCCCGGCCAGCAGCGGCGCTGCCTGCGCGAGCGTGTCGCCCGCGACACCGGTGGTGGACACGCCGCGCAAGGCGTCCAGCCACATGCCGTAGGGCCGCACCATCTCGGCCTGGAAGCAGCGGCCGCGGATCACCCGGCGTCCGCTGCCAGCCGCGCTCTCGGCGATGTGGTCGAGCAGGCGTGTCTTGCCGATCCCCGGTTCGCCGGCGAACAGCAGCAGCCGCGGACCGCCGCGGCCGGCGATCGCCTGCGCGATCGCGTCGCGCTCGGCGTCGCGGCCGAGCAAGGCCTGGACGTGGGCGATGCGCGGCGGCTGCGCGGCCTCCACCACCGGCTGCGCCGGGGGCGTGGACGGCACGGCGGCGCCGGCCTCCCGACGCTCGCGTCGGACACGATGGATCGCGTCGTCGAGCGGACCGCCGGCCGGCATCGCGACCTCGCGTTGCAGCAGCTCTCGCGCCCAGGCGTAGTGCCGCTCGGCATCGGGATAGCGACCGGCGGCGGCGAGCAAGCGCACCAGCGCGGCGTGCGCGGACTCGGCCAGCGGATCGGACGCGACCATCGCGTGGCCGTGCGGCAGCGCCCGCTCGGGCGCATTCGCCAGGCGTGTCACGAGCGCGTCCAGCACGCGGCGGCGCATCGCCCCGTGGCGCTCGCGCTCGGCCATGCACCAGTGGTGGAAGCGATAGCACGCGGGCAGGTCGAGCGCGTCGAGGAATTCGCCTTGCAGCAGGCGCGCCGCCTCTTCGAGCGTGGCCAGCGACGCGGCCTCGATGCCGCCGGCGAGCAGTGCATGCACGCGCGCCGTGTCGACCTCGCAGTGCAGCGGCTCGAACGCGACCCGCTCGCGGTCGGCCGTCAGCCGTTGCGCCTGCTCGTCGTCGACGACGGCACGAAGCTTGGTGAGGCTCCAGCGAAGCGAGGCGCGCGGGTCGTCGGAGCCCTCCCAGAGCAGGTCGCACAGGGTCGAGCGTGATTGAGGCGATGCGGTGGAGACGAGATAGCCGAGCAGCGCGCGCGTGCGGCGCGACGGTGGCAGCGGCAGCAGCACGCCGCCACGGCGCAGCTCGAGGTCGCCGAGCAGTCGCAGGTGAAGCAGGTCGGGCGCAAGGTCTCGGACTACCACGCTCGCTCCCATCGTCATTCCAACGGTCGTGGCGGATCGTCGCACCCGGGACCAGGAGCAATCGCCACCGGCCCGTTCACGTTAGCACAGGCATTTGCCTAGGAGAATCGTCATGAACACCCGTCCGTTTGCACTCGCCATCGCCGCCGTCGCCATCGCCGCCGCCTGCGGCAGCGCCGTCGCCCAGGACAGCCGCAGGGCCGCCGAGGAGACCTATCGCGACATCCAGGCCACCCTCGGCGTCGTGCCGAGCTTCTTCCGCGCCTTCCCGGAGGCCGGCCTGCCCGGCGCCTGGGCATCGTTCAAGCAGGTGCAGGTGAGCGAGAGCAGCGCCCTGAACCCGAAGGTCAAGCAGCTCATCGGCCTGGCGGTGTCAGCGCAGGTGCCGTGCGCCTACTGCGTCTACTTTCACACCGAGGTGGCGAAGGCCTACGGCGCGACGCCCGACGAGATCAAGGAGGCGGTCGCGCTGGCCGCGATCTCGCGCCACTGGAGCACCGTGCTCAACGGCAACGCGATCGACATGGCGACCTTCCGCAAGGAGGTCGACACCTCGCTGCGCATCGCTGCGGAGCGCGCCGCGAAGAAGTGAGCGACCCGCACGAGCGCTACAGCGCCGCGCTCAGGAAGTACTGGCCTTCGCGGCCCTTGTCGCCCGAGAAGTAGGGGTCCTGCCAGCCCGGATCGGTGTTCAGGAAACCTTTTCCGACGTCGCGCTTGGGTGCCTTCTTGCCGGCGAGCAGGGCCTCGCGGACCTGCTGCTCGAGCGCGGCGCGGAACTTGTAGTGCTCGTAGACGTCGAGCACGTGCGCCGCGTAGGCCAGTGCCAGGGGCCGATTGCCGCGGATGACGAGCATGTTCTCGTCATTCGCGTAAGAGGCCTTGAAGCCGAGGTTGTGGCTGCCGGTGATGACCGCGCAGTCCGTTTCGGACATCGGGTCGATGACGACGATCTTGTCGTGGATGATGGCGTGGCCGGCGCTCAGGAGCTCGCGATCGAAGTCGCCCACGAGGTCGTTGATCGCCGCGGCCCGGATCACCAGCACGTTGCTCGCACCAGGCGGCCTGAAGATCGCCAGCTGCGGGATCCTGACCTTGGGCTTGGGTTCTCCCTGCGGGGGCGCGGTGTAGCCCGGGACGGCCGTCGGATCGCTGATCGCGCCGCTCACCAGCAGCTGGGGGTCGAGCCGGCCAAAGTCGATGCCGGCGGCGACGACGGTGTTGATGTCCGCTTCTTCGGCGTCGCTCGTGCGGCCGGGATTGAACACGAGAAAGAAGATGGCCTGCTGCGCCCGCTTCATGAGCTGGAAGACTTCAGCCAGGTCCGCGGGAACCCTGCGCGTCGCCGGCGTGCCGACCTTCTCCGTGTTGGGCGAGAACCAGATGCTGCCCGTGGCGGCTCCGTCGAGCACCAGGTCCACCCGCGTGGCGTTGTGCGAGCGCATGGCGGCTCCCTGGTTGCACGCGAGGCCTGCCGACTGGGGGTTGGGAATGGGCAGCTTGTCGTTCAGCAAGCGATTCCAGTACGTCATGTACTCCGCGGCGACGCTGCTCGAATTGACGATGATCGTGTTGTTCGTCTGGGCGCACAGGCCCGTCTTCGTCCAGTTGGTGCTGCCGGTCCAGACCACTTCGGGAACGCCGTCGCTCGACACGAGGATCGCGAACTTGTTGTGCCCGATGTGCGCCGAGTTGTTGAACCAGCGGTTGTGCAGGCGCTTGCCCATCACCTGCGCCAGCTTTGCGCGCGCATCCTGGTTGGTCACGTCCCAGCGCACCGGGTCGCCGGAGCCCTTCTTCGGCTTGGTGCTTCCCGCCGTCGTGAGGATGAGCTCGAGGCGGGCCTGGTTCTGGAGCAGGAGGTCGACCAGTTCCGCGTCCTCGAGCTCGTACAGGGCGAGATGGATCTTGCCGTCGATGTCGGCGGCGCGCTGGAACAGCAGGCGCAGCGTCGGCAGGACGTCGCCCGCGAGGAACTCGCGGATCGCGTCGCCGGGCTTCGAGATGTGCTTGTCGATCTGGCCCTTCGTCGGCGCCTTGCCGGCCGGCGTCTTCAGCTGCTTGCGTAGGTTCTGGGTCGACAGGATGCCGTTCGTGAACGCGACGGCCACATCGCCGCACCGTTGCGTCACCGTGATCGTGTTGGTTTCGATCGGCGCGCCGCAGAAGTGCAGCGGGATGGGGGTGCCCTTGTACTTGCCGGGCTGGGCCGTCGCCGACGCAGGGACCGGCGCGCGGCCTGGGCCGGCAAGGCCCACCGGCGCGATCTCGTACTTCACGCTGAACTCCAGCGGGCGGATGGCGAGCTTGTCGCGACTGCGTCGCAGCGTCAGGTCGCGCCAGCTGAACTTCTGGATCGGCCAGACGCTGGCATCCTGCGGCTCCCAATCGGGGTTGGACTGCGTCTTGAATGCGACCCAGGTGGGAAGCACGCGACGCTCGATCTCCATGCCGTTCGCATCGAGGTGCACGCGGGTCACCATGAAGCCGAGGCAGCCGTCGATGGGCCCGTCGGCCGCCCACGCGATGAACGCGACTTCGCTGTTGCAGAACGCTTGTGCACGCAGAAGATGTCCCACGGTTCTCCCCGGCAGTTGGCGTGAGGCCGAGCATGGTGAGGTTCGAAGATGGCGTCTTCATGAAGATTGAGGAGGCCCAGGTCAAAGGCCGGCGGTGGCAACCGGCCTGAGCGGCAACTCCCGCAGCCGCCTGCCGGTCAGCGCGAACAGTGCGTTGGCCAGCGCCGGCGCGACCGGCGGCAGCCCCGGCTCGCCCACACCGCCCGGCGCCCGCGTGCTGGTCAGCACATGCGTCTCGATGTGCGGCGTGGCGGCCAGCGTGAGCAGCGGATAGTCGGGGAAGCTGCGCTGCTTGACGACGCCGTCCTCGATGTCGATGCGCCCGTGCAGCGCCGCGCCCAGCCCGAACACGATGCTCGACTCCATCTGCTGCGCGACGATTCCCGGGTTGACCGCGACGCCGCAGTCGATCGCGCACACCACGCGATGCACGCGTGGCCCGTCGCCCGACAGCGAGACCTCCATCACCTGCGCGACGATACTGCCGAAGCTCTCGTGCAGCGCCACCCCGCGCGCCCGGCCGGCCGGCAAGGGCGCGCCCCATCCGGCCTTCTGCGCCGCCAGCCTCAGCACGGCGGCGTGGCGCGGCATGTCGTCCAGCATGGCCAGGCGAAACGCCAACGGATCCTGGCGGGCCGCATGTGCCAGCTCGTCGATGAATCCCTCGCTGAAGAAGGCATTGTGCGAATGGCCCACCGAGCGCCATGAGCCGACCGGAATGCCGATGTGCGTCGCCACGTGCGCCATGCGCTGGTGAGGCACGTCGTAGGCGAGATCGAACAGCCCTTCGCTGGTCGTCTTGTCCGGCAGGTCCAGCGGTCCGGCGAAAGCGGGCAAGGTGCGCTCGAACGAGCGCGGCATGATGGCGTCGCCCGCGCTGGCGATGACCAGCGACGCGACACGGCCGCGCGCATCGAGCGTGCCGCGCAGCAGCGCCGCGCCCGCCGGGCGGTAGAAGTCGTGCGTCATGTCTTCCTCGCGCGACCAGAGCAATTGCACCGGCGCACCCGCAGTCTCCTGCGCGACGCGCACGGCCTGGCCGACGTAGTCGATGTCCAGGCGCCGGCCGAATCCGCCGCCGAGGTAGGGCACGTGCAGTGTCACCGCCTCTTCGGGAACGCCGGCCACTTGCGCCGCGAGGGCGCGCGCCAGGCTGGGCACCTGCGTGGGTGCCCACAGCTCGACGCGGCCGCCTGCGATGCGGGCCGTGCAGTTCATCGGCTCCATGGTGGCGTGCGCGAGGTAGGGTGCGCTGTACATCGCTTCGATGCGCGTCGCCGGGGCCGGCCCGCCCGAATCGGCATCTCCTCGCCGGTGGAAGACCGTGCCCGCGCCGCTGTCCGCGGCCGCCCGCGCCGCCTGCTCGAGCGCGAACATGGCCGAGCGCGAGTCGAGCGCGCCGCCCGGTCGCGGCAGCCACTGCACGTCGAGCGCGTCGGCGGCGCGCAAGGCATGCCACGAGCTGGTCGCCACGACCGCCACGGCCGGCGTGCCACCCGCATAGGCCGGCAGCCGAACCACGCGGAGCACGCCGGGCATCTTGAGCACCGCATCCGCGTCGATCCGGCCGACGCCGCCGCCGAGTGCCGGCGCGTGACGCACCGTGGCGTACAGCAGCCCGGCCGGGCGCACGTCGATGCCGAAGCGGGCACTGCCGTCGCTCTTGGCCGGCACGTCGACGCGCGGCTCGGCGCGCCCGATCAGCGTCCAGCGCGACGGGTCCTTGAGATGGACCGCGCCGGGCGACGCCGTGCTGGCCGGCAGGGCGAGCTCGCCGAAGTGCGCCTGGCGGCCGTCCCGATGGCGCACCATGCCGTCGTGCACCGCGAGCTCGGTGGCGGCCACCTGCCACGCCTTGACCGCCGCCGCCACCAGTTGCGCGCGGGCCGTGGCCGCCGCCAGACGCAGCGGCTCCCACGCATCGGCGACGCTGGACGAGCCGCCGGTGGCCGAGATGCCGAGCTCGCGCGCGACCTTGCTCACCATCCAGTGCGCGACCCGCACCGTCATCGTGGTGCGGCCGGGCTCCGTGTCACGCGGGTGCAGCGGCAAGGTGGCCAGGAAGGCGGCGACGTTGCCGTACAGGCTGTCCTGTCCGGCCTCGAGCAGGCGCACGCGTCGCAAAGGCAGCTCCAGCTCCTCGGCGACCAGCATGGCCAGCGCGGTGTGCACGCCCTGGCCCATCTCGCAACGCGGCATGACCAGCAGCGCCGTGCCGTCGGCGGCGATCTTGATCCAGCCGTTGAGCGCGATTTCGCCTTCGACCCGCGGCAGCGCCGAGGCATCGCCGAGCCGGCTGCGCGGCGGCAGGGCGCTCCATCCGACGATGAGCGCACCGGCCGCGCCCAGGCCGCTGAGCAGCAGGGTGCGGCGCTTCACGGCTGCACCCCCGCCGCGGGCGCGCTTTCGCCGCGCAAGGCCGCGGCTGCGGTCTTGATCGCCTCGCGCACCCGTGGGTAGCTGCCACAACGGCAAAGGTTGGTGACGGCTGCGTCGATGTCCGCATCGCTGGGCCGGCGGTTCGCCTGCAGCAAGGCCGCGGCGGCCATCAGCATGCCGCTCTGACAGTAGCCGCACTGCGGGACCTGGTGCAGGACCCAGGCCCGCTGCAAGGGATGCGGCTGAGCTGCATCGGCCAGGCCTTCGATGGTGCGGATCGCCTGGCCGGCCTGCACGCTGCCCAGAGGCGTCACGCAGGATCGGCGGGCCTGTCCGTCGACATGCACGGTGCAGGCGCCGCAGGCCGCGATGCCGCAGCCGTACTTGGTGCCGGTGAGCTCCAGCACGTCACGCAATGCCCACAGCAAAGGCATCTGCGGGTCGACGCGGTCGTCGGGGAGGTCGCGAACCTCGCGGTTGACGGTCAGCTTCATGTGGGGATCCTCAGGGTGGTCAGCGCGCCCTGCCTGAACTCGCTCGGCGACATGCCGGTCCAGGTGCGGAAGGCGCGGTAGAAGGAGCTCGGTTCCTCGAAGCCGAGCAGGAAGGACACCTCGCTGTCGCTGAACGCCGTCGAGCCGAGCAAGCCCTGGGCGTGCTCGCGCCGGACCTCGTCGAGCAGGCGGCGAAACGAGGTCCCGTGCAGATGCAGCAGGCGTTGCATGCCGCGGGTGCTCATCGCCAGCTCGCGCGCCACCTGCCGGATCGCCGGACGTTGGCCGCGCAGGCGCTCGGCGATGGCCATGCGCACCCGTCCCACCGGCGAGGCCGGCCGCGGCAGCGTCTCGTTCAGGTAGGGCAGCAAGGCGTCCTGCAGCTGCGGGTTGAAGGTGACGAAGCCCTGGGCCAGGTCGGCGGCATCGAAGACGATGGCGTCGTGCTCGGCACCGGTGCGTATCGGGCAGCGGAAGTGGGCGGCATGCAGCGCACCGGCGTCGAGCGCGGTCACGCGAAGGTGCAGCTCGCGCGGCGCCAGCGCGGGCCGTGCGGTGCCGCGGCGCAGCACCTCGACGATGAAGGCCAGCTCGGCGTCGACGAGCTCGCGCGGTGCGGCGTCGACTGCCGCCGGCCAGTGGATGGCGAGGCGAACCCGTTCGCCGTCGCGCGTGAGCACCATGTCTTCCGGGCTGAGCAGCCGTTTGTAGGCACACAACACCGACAGCGCGTCGGCGGCACTGCGCGAGCTGGTCATTGCGAGGAACAGCGGCTCGGTGAGGTCGGACTTCACCGCGGTGGCCAGGCGGATCCCGATATTGACGTCGCCGCTGTGCGCCGCCATCGATCGCCACAAGGCGAAGTAGTCGGCCACCGGCACGCGCGGCGCAGGCAGCTGCAGCACGCGCATGGGCAAGCCTGCGGACCTCAGCACGGCCGCGGGGGACAGCCCCACGTCGCACAGCGCTTGCGCCATGCCCACGGGAACCTTGCACTCGCCCAGGTCTTTCATGGCCACCACCTTAGGAACGGCGGGCAGGGGGGTCAACGCAGAACGCGCCAACCCGCTCGCCAATTGCGCCACCGGTCGGAAGCGATGGAGGCTGGCCGCCTTGAGTTGCGTGGAGTGCACTTTTCGGTCCCCTGTGGGCTGAGCATGACGACGAAATCTAGGAGGAGAATGGGGCCGCTACAACCGAGTTGTTCGCATCCGTTCGTGCTCAAATGGAACTCCAAGGAGACCGCCATGCGACGCAAGATCCCCTCCACCGCGGCGCTCGCGGCCTTCGAGTCGGCCGCGCGTCACCAGAGCTTCACCCGGGCCGCCGACGAGCTGGCGGTGACCCAGAGCGCCATCTGCCGGCAGGTGGCCGGGCTCGAGGAGTTCGTCGGCGTGAAGCTGTTTCGCCGCACCAAGCGCGGCGTGCTGCTCACCGATGCCGGCATCGCCTATGGCCGCAACGTGCGCTTGCGCCTGGACGAGGTCGAGCGCGACACGCTGGAGCTCATGGCCAAGGGCGGCGAGGGCGGGGCGATCGAGCTCGGCGTGGTGCCCACCTTCGCGAGCAAGTGGCTGATCCCGCGCCTCGCCGGATTCCAGCGCGCGCATCGGGGCATCACCGTGCACCTCACGCCGCGTACCCGGCCCTTCCTGTTCGACGAGACGGCGCTCGATGCGGCGGTCTACGCCGGCGAAGCCGGATGGCCCGGGACCGAGGCTCGCTTCCTGATGCCCGAGGACCTGATTGCGGTCGCGAGCCCGCACCTGATCGCGCCGCGCCGCACGCTCCAGCCGGCGCAGGTCGCGCGCCTGCCGCTGCTGCAGGCGAGCACGCGGCCGTACGCGTGGCGCCAGTGGTTCGGCTCGCTGGGCCTGGCGGTCGACCACGACCTCGCCGGTCCGCGCATGGAGCTGTTCTCCATGCTCACCGAGGCGGCGGTGCATGGGCTGGGCGCGGCGCTCATCCCGCGCTTCCTGGTCGAGGACGAGCTGGGCGACGGCAGGCTGGTGCTGCTGCTGGCGCACACCTTCGTGAGCGACCGGTCGTACTACCTGATCTATCCGCAGCGCAAGGCGGAAAGCCCGGCGCTGGCGGCACTGCGCGATTGGCTCGAAGGCGAGGCGGCGGTCTATCGAGGCGGCTGAGTAGGGAATCCGAGGGCAGGGGCACGGTGCCGCAAGCCGGTTCGCGCTGCTAGGGCCGTGACTTATGCGTCAACAGGCCCTAGGATGATTCGATGACCTGGTCGATCCTCGCCCGAGACGGCGACGGGCGCTTCGGTGTGGCCATCGCCAGCCGCTTCTTCGCTGTCGGCGCGCTGTGCGTGCACACGCGGCGCGGGGTCGGGGCGCTGTGCACGCAGGCCCTCATGAACCCGCTGTACGGGCCGGCCGGCATCGCCTTGCTGGCCGAAGGGCACACGCCGCAGGAGGTCGTGGCCGCGCTCGTCGCGGCCGACGCGGGCCGCGCGCAGCGGCAGGTCCATGTGCTGGGCGCCCGCGCAAGCGGCGCGGCGCACACCGGCGATGCCTGCGTCGACTGGTGCGGTCATCGCCTGTTCGACGACTTCAGCGTGGCGGGCAACATGCTGGCCGGCGAGGCCGTGTTGCAGGCGAGCGCCGACGCCTTCGTCGCCGCCGCCGGCCGCCCCTTGGCCGAGCGCCTGGTCGCCGCCCTCCAGGCGGGCGACGACGCCGGCGGCGACAAGCGCGGCAAGCAATCCGCCGCGCTGCGCATCCAGGGCGACGAGGACCGCCCCGAACTCGACATCCGCGTCGACGACCACGCCGAGCCGGTCGCCGAGCTGCGTCGGCTGTACGACGTGAGCCTCGAGCGCTTCCAGCCCTTCGTCGCCTGCCTCGCGGGCCGGCACGACCCGGTGGGCGAGCTCGACCGCAGCCGCATCGAGGCGCGCATCGCGGCCTTCCACGCGCAGCGCGGCACCTGACATGGCGCTGCTCGAAGTGCGCGGGCTGCGCACCACGTTCAGCAGCGACGAGGGCGAGTTCGCCGCGGTCGACGGCATCGGCTTCGATGTCGAGGCCGGCGCGACGCTGGCCATCGTCGGCGAGTCGGGCTGCGGCAAGAGCGTCACCGCGCTGTCCATCATGGGCCTGGTGCCGAGGCCGGCGCAGCAGGTGCGCGGCTCGATCCGCTTCGAGGGTCGCGAGCTGGTGGGACTGGCGACGCGCGAGCTGCAGGACCTGCGCGGCGACCGCATGGCCATGGTGTTCCAGGAGCCCATGTCGTCGTTGAACCCGGCCTTCACCATCGGCGAGCAGATCGTCGAAGGGCTGCGCAGGCACTGGCCGCTCACGCGCGCCGAAGCCGCCGAGCGCGCGGTGGCGATGCTCGACAAGGTGCGCATCCCGGCTGCGGCGCAGCGTTTCCACGAGTACCCGCACCAGCTCTCGGGCGGCATGCGCCAGCGCGCCATGATCGCGATGGCGCTGGCCTGCGAGCCGCGCCTTTTGATCGCCGACGAGCCCACCACCGCGCTGGACGTGACCATCCAGGCCCAGATCCTCGACCTGATGCACCGGCTGCAGGAAGAGACCGGCACCGCCATCGTGCTGATCACGCACGACCTGGGCGTGGTGGCCGAGGTGGCCGACGAGGTGGTCGTGATGTATGCCGGGCGCATCGTCGAGAGGGCGCCGGTGCAGGCGCTGTTCGCCGAGCCGCAGCATCCGTACACCGTGGGGCTGCTCGGGTCGATTCCGCAGCTGCATGGCGGGCAGCGGCGGCTGGCGGCCATCGAAGGGCAGGTGCCCAGTCCGTGGCGCATGCCGCCCGGTTGCCGCTTCGCCGAGCGCTGCCCGTTCGCCGATGCGCACTGCCGCAGCGCGTCGCCGCCGTTGCGCGAGATGGGCGGCGGACATCGCTCGGCGTGCTGGAAGGCGCCGCTGGAGGTGGAGGCGTTGACCTCATGACGCATCCGCTGCTGCGCGCCGAAGGCCTGGTCAAGCACTTCCCCGTGCGGCGCAGCCTGCTCGGCCGTCCGACCAGCGTCGTGCATGCGGTCGACGGCGTCGACCTCTCGCTCGAGGCCGGCCAGACGCTGGGCGTGGTCGGTGAATCCGGCTGCGGCAAGTCGACGCTGGGCCGACTGCTGCTGCGCCTCATCGAGCCCACCGCCGGCCGCGTGGTGTTCGACGGGACCGACCTCGCCACGCTCGACGCGGCCGCGCTGCGCGAGCGGCGGCGCTCCATGCAGATCATCTTCCAGGACCCGTTCTCCTCGCTCAACCCGCGCATGACCGTCGGCCAGATCCTCGCCGAGCCGCTGCAGCTGCACGGCCTGCACGCCGGACGCCGGGGCGAGCGCGTGGGCGAGCTGCTGCACACCGTCGGACTCGCGCCCGAGCATGCGAAGCGCTTTCCGCACGAGTTCTCCGGCGGCCAGCGCCAGCGCATCGGCATCGCGCGGGCGCTGGCCGTGGAGCCGCGGCTCATCGTGTGCGACGAGGCGGTCTCGGCGCTCGACGTGTCGGTGCAGGCGCAGGTCGTCAACCTGCTGCAGGACCTGCAGCAGCGCTTCGGCCTCGCCTACGTCTTCATCGCCCACAACCTGGCGGTGGTGCGCCACATCTCGACGCGGGTCGCGGTGATGTACCTCGGCCGCATCGTCGAGCTCGCCGACACGCGCGCGCTGTTCGAGTCGCCGCGCCATCCCTACACCCAGGCGCTGCTGGCGGCGATCCCGAAGCCGCAGCCCCGACGCTCGCGAACGCGCGCGCTGGTGAGCGGCGACGTGCCCAATCCGCTGTCGCCTCCGCCGGGCTGCCATTTCCACACCCGCTGCCCGCATGCCACGACGCAGTGCGTGCAGGCGGTGCCTCCGCTGGTCGACGAGCGCGGCCATGCCGTCGCCTGCCACCGCTGGCGCGAGATCCCGGCGCCCGCGCTGCCGGCCGCCGCAGAAGCTGCCGATGCCCGGCTGCAGCGCCTGCAAGCTGCCTTCGTCTCTTGATCCGGCCCGAAAAGGAGAGCCCGCCATGAAGTCCCTCCGCCGATTCCTGCTGGCCGCGCTGCTCGCCGCAGCCGCGGGTGCCGCGTCGTCGCAGACCCTGCGCGTCGGGCTGGCCGAAGACCCCGACGTGCTCGATCCGACGCTGGCCCGCACCTTCGTCGGCCGCATCGTCTTCGCCGCGCTGTGCGACAAGCTGCTCGACGTCGACGAGAAGCTCAACATCGTCCCGCAGCTCGCGCAGAGCTGGGAGTGGTCGGCCGACAGCAAGGCGCTGACCATGAAGCTGCGTCCCGGCGTGCTCTTTCACGACGGCGAGAAGCTCGACGCGGCGGCGGTCAAGTTCAACCTCGAGCGGCACAAGACCCTGCCGGGATCGAACCGGCGCGGCGAGCTGGCGCCGCTCGCGGGCGTCGACGTGGTCGATGCCAACACCGTGCGGCTCAACCTCAGCGCGCCGTTCTCGCCGCTGCTCGCGGCGCTGGCCGATCGCGCCGGCATGATGGTCTCGCCCAAGGCCGCGCAGGCGGCCGGAGCGAACTTCGGGCTCAAGCCGGTGTGCTCGGGGCCGTTCAAGTTCGTCGAGCGCGTGGCCCAGGACCGCATCGTGGTCGAGCGCTTCGACGGCTACTGGAACAAGGCCGACGTGCACCTCGACCGCATCACCTACACGCCCATCCCCGATGCCACCGTGCGCCTGGCCAACCTGAAGTCGGGCCAGCTCGACTTCATCGAGCGCGTGGCCAGCTCCGACATGGAGAAGCTGCAGAACGAGAAGAAGTTCAAGCTCGCGCGCATCACCGAGATCGGCTACCAGGGCATCACCGTCAACGTGGGCAAGAGCGAGCAGGCGCAGAAGTCGCCGCTGGGCCGCGACCCGAGGGTGCGCGAGGCCTTCGAGCTGGCGCTCGACCGTCGCGGGCTGGTGCAGGTGGTGATGGACAACGAGGCGGTGGTCGGCAACCAGTGGGTCGCCCCGACCAACCCGTACTACGCGAAGAACATGCCCATCCCGAAGCGCGACGTGGCGCGCGCCAAGGCCTTGCTGAAGGAGGCCGGCGTGCCCAACCCGGGCATCACGCTGATGACGCCCACTACCTCCGACGCACAGCGCCTGGCGCTGGTCGTGCAGGCGATGACGCGCGAGGCCGGCTTCGACGTGAAGATCCAGTCGACCGAGTTCGCGACCTCGATCAACATGGCCGACAAGGGCGAGTACGAGGCCTACGTGCTCGCCTGGAGCGGCCGCGCCGATCCCGACGGCAACGCCTTCAGCTTCCATGGCTGCAAGCAGCCGCTCAACTACGCCGGCTACTGCAACGCCGAGATGGACGCGCTGCTCAACCAGTCGCGCAGCGCGCGCGACCCGGCCGAGCGCAAGAAGGTCTACGAGCAGATCGCCGCGCGCATCCTCAAGGACCGGCCCATCATCTACCTGTACCACCGCAACTGGCTCTGGGCCTACAGCCCGCGGCTGACCGGCGTGCGCAGCGTGCCGGACGGGTTGCTGCGTGTGTCCGGCTTGAAGATGGCGGCGCCGTGATGGTCTTCGTAGGGTGGGCTTCAGCCCACGCGGTGGGTCGCGCTACTGCCACGCACCGCGTGGGCTGAAGCCCACCCTACGAATACAACCAACACACGACCATGCTGGACTTCCTCCTCAAGCGCCTGGCGGTCACGCTGCCGACACTGCTGTTCGTCTCGATGCTGATCTTCGGGCTGCAGCAGCTGCTGCCGGGCGACCCGGCGAAGATCCTCGCCGGCGAGGAGCAGGACCCGAACGTCATCGCCCACCTGCACGCAAAGCTGCACCTGGACGAGCCGCTGCCGGTGCGCTACGCCTACTGGGTGGGCGGCGTGCTGCGTGGCGACCTGGGCGAGTCGGTGCGCAACCAGCAGCCGGTGGGCGAGCTGGTGCTGCAGAAGCTGCCGGTGACGCTGGAGCTGGCGGCGCTGGCCATGCTGATCGCGCTGGTCATCGGCATCCCGGCCGGCATCGTGTCGGCCTTCGCGCGCGGCACGGTGTGGGACACCCTGGCCAACGGCTTCGCGCTGTGGGGCATCTCCACGCCCAACTTCTGGCTCGGCATCCTGATGATCCTGCTGTTCTCGGTGCAGCTCGGCTGGCTTCCGGCCTCGGGCTACGTGAGCCCGTTCGAGGACCTGCGGGCCAACCTGGCGGCGATGATCATGCCGGCCTTCGTGCTGGGCAACGCCATCGCCGCGGTGCTCATGCGCCACACCCGCAGCGCCATGCTGCAGGTGCTGGCCACCGACTACGTGCGCACCGCGCGCGCCAAGGGCCTGCGCGAGCGCGTGGTGGTGCTCAAGCACGCGCTGCGCAACGCGCTCACGCCGGTGATCACGCTGGGCGCGCTGGAGCTGGGCACCTTGCTGTCGGGGGCGGTGCTCACCGAGCAGGTGTTCACCATCCCGGGCTTCGGCAAGCTGATCGTCGACGCGGTGTTCAACCGCGACTACGCGGTGGTGCAGGGCGTGGTGCTCGTCACCGCCAGCGCCTACATCGCGCTCAACCTGCTGGCCGACCTGGCCTACATGGCGGCCAACCCGCGGCTGCGGCACTGAGCATGACGGCCGTCTTGCCGCTTCCACCCGAGGTCGCCGCGGCAACGCAGGCCGGGCCCTGGCGACGCGCCTGGCGGCGGCTGCGCCAGCGCCGCGTGACCTTGTTCGGACTCGCGCTGGTGCTGGCCTTCGTCGTCCTCGCGATCTTCGCGCCATGGATCGCGCCGCAGGACCCGGTCGCCACGAGCTGGGGCGCGATCCGCCAGGCGCCTTCGGGCGAGCATTGGTTCGGCACCGACGAGATCGGCCGCGACGTGCTGTCGCGCGTGGTCTGGGGCACGCAAGCGTCGCTGCTGGCCGGCGCGGTGTCGGTCTCGATCTCGCTGCTGCTGGGCGTGCCCATCGGGATGGTCGCGGGCTTCCTCGGTGGCGCGGTCGATGCGCTGATCTCGCGCATCACCGATGCGTTCCTGGCCTGCCCCTTCCTCATCCTCGCGATCGCGCTCGCGGCCTTCCTCGGCCCCAGCCTCACCAACGCGATGATTGCCATCGGCGTGTCGGCCACGCCCATCTTCGTTCGCCTGACGCGGGCGCAGGTGCTCAACGTGAAGGTCGAGGACTACATCGAGGCGGCGCGCGCCATCGGCAACCCGCCCTGGCGCATCGCGCTGCGCCACGTGCTGCCGAACGTCATCGCGCCGCTGATCGTGCAGGCCACCCTCGCGATCGCTGCCGCCGTGATCGCCGAGGCCAGCCTGTCCTTCCTCGGGCTCGGGCAGCAGCCGCCGGCGCCGAGCTGGGGCAGCATGCTGAACACCGCGAAGAACTATGTCGACAACGCGCCATGGATGGCAGTGTGGCCGGGCGTGTCGATCTTCCTGCTGGTGCTAGGGTTCAACCTGTTGGGCGACGGGCTCAGGGACGCACTAGACCCGCGACAAGGGTAGGGCCTGTTAACGCTATGGG
>DASUZE010000011.1:0-223364 GCA_036377015.1 Piscinibacter sp.
GCATGCCGTCCGAAGGACGGCGTGGGCCTACGCAAACACCCCCGCCCCATCCTGCATGCGCGCCGACACCTCGCCCAGGTGGTGCATGCTGTCGCCGAAGCTCATCTCCATCACCGTCAGGCGCTTGAAGTAATGGCTGCCGACGTACTCGTCGGTGACGCCGATGCCGCCGTGCAGCTGGATGCACTGCTGGCCCACGAAGCGCATCGAGGTGCCCAGTTGCAGCTTGGCCTGCGACAGCGCGCGGCGGCGCTGCTCGGGCGCCTCGTTCAGCTTGAGGCTCGCGAAGTAGCTCATCGAGCGGCCCAGCTCGAGCTGCATCTTCACGTCGGCGATGCGGTGGCGCAGGGCCTGGAAGGTCGAGATGGGCACGCCGAACTGCTTGCGGGTGTTCATGTACTCCACGGTCATCGCGACCAGCGTGTCCATCACGCCGACGGCTTCGGCGCACAGTGCCGCGATGCCGATGTCGACCGCATGCTCCAGTGCCGCGAAGCCGGCGCCGGCGGGAGCGATCAGCGTCGCCGTCGCATCGGTCAACGTGAGCTCGGCGGCGCGGCCGCCGTCTTGCGTGGGATAGCCGCGCGTGCTCACGCCCTTCGCGCCGCGCTCGACGAGGAACAGCGCGATGCCGGCCGGATCGTCGACCGCACCCGACACGCGGGCCGGCACGATGAAGGCATCGGCCTGGTCGCCCACCGGCACGATGCTCTTGGCACCGGACACGGTCCAGCTGCTGCCGTTCGCCTTGGCCGCGGTGCTCACGTGGTTCAGCCGATAGCGCGCTGCACGCTCCTGATGCGCCAGGACGATCAGCGCATCGCCGGATGCGACCTTCGGCAGCCACGCGCTCTTCACCGCCTCGGGTGCATGGCCGGCGAGCACGCCGCCGGCGATGAGTGCGCCTTGCGCATAGGGCTCCAGCACCAGGCCGCGGCCCAGCTCCTCCATCACCACCATCGCGTCGACCGGGCCGAAGCCCATGCCGCCGTGCGCCTCGGGCACGTACACGCCCGCGAGGCCCAGGTCGGCGATCTCGGTCCAGGCCTCGCGCGAGAAGCCGCCCTGCTTGACGATGCCCTTGCGGCGCTCGAAGTCGTAGCCCTTGCCGACCCATTTGCGCACGGAGTCGCGCAGCATTTCCTGGTCGTCGGTGAAGTCGAAGTCCATGATCGTTCCTTTGTTCCGTCGCGAGTCACCCAGCTCCGTTCGCCCTGAGCTTGTCGAAGGGCCCGTGCGAGTGGCAACAGGGCTTCGACAGGCTCAGCCCGAACGGGCGGCGATCAACTGCCCAGTACTGTCTGCGAGACGATGTTGCGCTGGACCTCGTTGGATCCGCCGTAGATCGTCGTCTTGCGGTAGTTGAAGTAGGTTCCGGCCAGCGGCGCCACATGGGCCGCGCCCACATAGTCACCTTGCCAGCCCGCCTCCATCGCCTCGTGGATGAACGGGATGCTGAACGGCCCCCCGGCCAGCATCATCAGCTCGGTGTAGCGCTGCTGGATCTCGCTGCCGCGGATCTTGAGCAGGCCCGCCACGTCGAGCGACTGCTTGCCGCTCTTCTCGGCCGACAGCACGCGCAGCACCATCATCTCGAGCGCGACGATGTCGACCTCGAGCAGCGCGACCTGGTCGCGAAAGCGCGGGTCGTCGTACACGCCCTCGGCCCTGGCGATGCGCTTGAGGCGCTCCAGCTCGCGCTTGCCGCGGTTCACGTCGGCGATGTTGGTGCGCTCGTGGGCCAGCAGGTACTTGGCGTAGGTCCAGCCCTTGTTCTCCTCGCCCACGAGGTTCTCGACGGGCACTTCGACGTTGTCGAAGAACACCTCGTTGACCTCGTGCTCGCCGTCCAGCGTGATGATGGGCCGCACGGTGATGCCGGGGCTCTTCATGTCGATCAGCAGGAAGCTGATGCCCGTCTGCGGCTTGCCGTCGTTGCTGGTGCGCACCAGGCAGAAGATCCAGTCGCCGTACTGGCCCAGGGTGGTCCAGGTCTTCTGGCCGTTGACGATGTACTTGTCGCCCTTGTGTTCGGCGCGTGTCTTGAGCGATGCCAGGTCGGAGCCGGAGCCCGGCTCGCTGTAGCCCTGGCTCCACCACACCTCGCCGCTCATGATGCCGGGCAGGTGCTTCTTCTGCTGCTCGGGCGAGCCGAAGGCCATGATCACCGGCGCCACCATCACCGGCCCGAAGGGCGCGACGCGCGGCGCGCCGGCCAGGGCGCATTCCTCTTCGAACAGGTGGCGCTGGATGGCGTTCCAGCCGGGGCCGCCGAACTCCTTGGGCCAGCCCCAGCCGTGCCAGCCCTTCTTGCCGAGGATCTGGGTCCAGCGCTGGCTATCGTCCTTGGTCAGGCGCAGCGCATTGTGCACCTTGTGGCTGATGTCCTTGGGCAGGTTCTCCGCCACCCAGGCGCGGATCTCGGCGCGGAAGGCCTGTTCTTCGGGCGTGAAATTGAGGTCCATCGTCGTCTCCATGGCCGCGGGCGCGGCACGATGTCAACCTGCGTTTTAGCACGAGCGTGCTTTTGATTTCTGTCCCTGTTGCGACAAGGTGGCCCGGGTGCAACCCGGGTTCCACCCGGGCTACGAGAGAACCGCTCCCCACAGGGGCGCCAACCGCAGCTTCGTGCGCCCGCCTTTCGACTCGACGACGGCATCGCCGTTGAGCCGGTCCCGCCACCCGGAAGGCGCCTGCCAGTCGATCTCGATCTCCTGCGGCTCCTCGCTGCGATTGATCGCGACCAGCGCGCGCTGGTCGCCGTCTTCACGCAAATGCACCAGCACCTGGCGCGCGTCGTCGGCCAACAGCGTCCTCACGCCCCCCGTGCGCAGCGCCGGCACCGCATGCCGCAACGCGATCAGCTTCCGGTACACGGCATGCAGCTCGCTGTCGAACGCCACCTTGTCGGGCATGGCGCGCGGCACGCCGTCGGGCCCCATCGCCTCGTCGTCATAGGTCAGCTCCGGCCACAGCATCGGCTTGCGGCAGCACGGATCGTTGGCCCCCCACAAGCCCGCCTCGTCGCCGTAGAAGATCACCGGCGCACCCAGGTAGGTCATCTGGAACAGCGCGAACAGCTTGTGCAGCGACCGCTCATGGGCGTTGGGCTTGCGCGTGTCGAACAAGGGCGCCCGCGAATCGCGCGGGTGGTAGGTCTCGTCGAAGGCGCGGAAGTCGAGCCGGTCGCGGTTGACCGGGTGCGAGGCGAGGCGAGCGGTGTCGTGGCTGTCGAACAGGTTCTGCATCACCGGCGCCACGCAGGCCGGATAGGCCTCGCGCAGCTCCTTGAGCAAGGCGTCGAAGCGGGTGGTCTTGATGCGCGTGGTATCGCGGAAGAAGAACTCGTCGCAGGCGAAGGCGAAGTTGTAGTTCATCACCGCGTCGAACTCGTCGCCCTCGAGGTAGGGCACGTTGAAGGCGACGTCGCGGATGTTCTCGGCCACCAGGTAGGCGTCGGGGTTGATGGACTTCACCAGCCCGCGCCAGTCCTTCCAGAAGCCGTGCGGCACCCAGGGCGCGACGTCGAGCCGCCAGCCGTCGATGCCCTGGCGCACGTTGTCGTTGGGCGCCAGCCAGCGCCGCGTGACCGCGTGGATGTACGCGCGCGGCCCCGGCGCGAGCTGGTCGCCCACCTTGCGCAGCTCGGGCAGGGTGTCGTAGCCGCGCCAGGCCTCGTAGATGAAGGGCTTGCCGGCGGCGTCGTCGCGCCACTGGTGCACGGTGAACCAATCGGCGAAGCGCGAGGCCTGCTGCTTGTCCACCAGGTCGCGGAAGGCCCAGTGATTGACGCCGACGTGGTTGAACACGCCGTCGAAGACGACGCGCATGCCATAGGCGTGCACCTCGTCGATCAGCTTGAGCATCAGCAGGTCGGCCGCGGTCCAGGTCCAGGTGGCCGGGTCGTCGGGCGTCTCGCTGGCCATGAGGGCGCGGTCGCCCTGCGGGTCGGGGCCGAAGTGCGGGTCGATGTGGTGCAGCGTCGCGCCGTCGTACTTGTGGTGCGAGGGCGCGTCGAACACCGGGTTGAGGTAGATCGCGTTGACGCCCAGGTCCTTCAGGTAGGGCAGGCGGGCGATGATGCCGGCGAGGTCGCCGCCGTAGCGGCGGTCGTGGATGTTGAGCCACTTGTCCTTGCCGTTGGCGGTCTCCCAGGGCTGCATCTCGTACCAGTCGGACGTCCAGCGGCTGGTCTGCCAGGCGTCGCCGGGGCCGCCGGCCAGGCGTCCGCCGGCCAGGCTGTCGGCCGTCGGGTCGTTGCCCGGATCGCCGTTGGCGAAGCGCTCGGGAAGGATCTGGTACCAGACGGCGTGGCGAGCCCACGCAGGAACGAAGTCAGGGTTGTCGGCGCTCATGGGGACGGCAGGCGAAAACTCGCATGCTAGCCCTCATCCACCCGCTGCGACGGTGTAATTGACGTAGTGTCAGGGACGACGATCGAGCGTCATCCGATCGTTCTCGCGCTTCATCTGGAAACGCGTGAGAAAGCTGTTGCCCAGCAGGATGATGTCCATGCTCGCGGGCACGACCACCGCATCGACGTTGTAGACCTGCACGTCGCCCACGCGGACGACGTTGAGCGAGGTGATGTACGCCGGCACCTGCCCGTTGGCGGTGGCCATCATGCCGCGCCGGCCGGCCTTGTAGTTCAGGCCGATGCGATCGGCCTCGGCCTGGCTCAGCGCCACGTAGGTCGCGCCGGTGTCGACCACGAACTGCACCGTGCGGCCGTTGATGCTGCCGCTGGTCATGAAGTGGCCGCCCGGGCCCGCGGTGAGCACGATCTGCGAGCCGCCGCCTTCGCTGGCCGCGCCGCCCAGGTTGACCGGCGCGCCGCCCATGGGCACCAGCACCCGCTTGCCGTCGAGCTCGACCACCGATTCATTGGGCGTGACGCTCACCAGCTTGACGCCGTGGATCGCGCTTCCCACCGCCAGGGTGCGGGGCGTGCCGTTGATGACCAGCAGCGCCTTGTCGCCCATGCTGCCGCTCATGGTGACGGTCTGCGCAGCCGCAGCGAAGCACATCAGCGCCAGGCACGGCGCGAGCCAGAAACGCATTCCCTCAGTCCCTGAAATTGGTGAACGTGAGCGGCGCGTCGGCGATGTCCTTGCGAATCAGCGCCATGGCCGCTTGCAGGTCGTCGCGCTTGGTGCCGGTGACGCGGACGGTGTCGCCCTGGATGGCGGCCTGCACCTTGAGCTTGCTCTGCTTGACCAGCGATTGGATCTTCTTGGCGGTGTCGCTGTCGATGCCGTTTTTCACGGTCAGCAGCTGCTTGACCTTGTCGCCGCCGATCTTCTCGATCTTGGCGCTGCGGTCGAGGTAGCGCACGTCGACGCTGCGCTTGGTGAGCTTGGCCAGCAGGATGTCCATCACCTGGCCGATCTGGAAGTCGCTGTCGGCGAAAAGGGTGACCTCCTTGTCCTTCTGCTCGATGCGTGCCGACGAGCCCTTGAAGTCGAAGCGGGTGCCGATCTCCTTGGCGGTCTGGTCGACGGCGTTTTTCACCTCGACGAGGTTGGGCTCGAGCACGGTATCGAAGCTGGGCATTGTGATGTCTTGTGGCAAGCCGGGACATGCGCGCGAGAGCCCGCGCGGATCGGCGAAAATTCTCTCATGCATGTCGAGTCGGGTGTGAGCCTGAAACCCTACAACACCTTCGGTCTGCCGGCCGTCGCGCACACCCTCGTGCGCGTGAAGGGCGACGCCGACGTGCGCCAGGTGGTCGACCACCCGCAGCTCGGGCGGGCGCCCAAGTTCATCCTGGGCGGCGGCAGCAACATCGTGCTCACCCGCGACATGCCGCAGGTGGTGGTGAAGGTCGAGGTCATGGGGCACCGGCTGGTCGAGGAGCGGGCCGATGCGTGGATCGTCGAGGCCGGCGCCGGCGAGAACTGGCACCAGCTCGTCATGTGGACGCTGGCCCAGGGATACCCGGGCCTGGAGAACCTGGCCCTCATCCCCGGCACCGTGGGCGCAGCGCCGGTGCAGAACATCGGTGCGTACGGCATCGAGCTGAAGGACCGCTTCGACTCGCTCGACGCGGTAGACCTGGTCACCGGCCGCAGCGTGACCCTGCGCGCGCCGATTTGCGCCTTCGGCTATCGCGACAGCGAGTTCAAGCATTCGCTGGCCGGCCGCACGCTCATCACCCGCGTGCGCTTTCGCCTGCCCAAGCCCTGGCAGCCGGTGCTCGGCTACCTCGAGCTGGAGCGCAAGGTGGCCGAGACCGGCATCGCCCGGCCGAGCGCGCAGCAGGTGGCCGACTGGATCATCGCCATCCGCCGCGCCAAGCTGCCCGACCCGGCGCAGATCGGCAACGCCGGCAGCTTCTTCAAGAACCCGGTGGTCACGCCCGAGCAGTGCCGCGACATCATCGGCCGCGACCCCGAGATCGTGCACTACCCCATGCCCGACGGCACCGTGAAGCTGGCGGCCGGCTGGATGATCGACGCCTGCGGCTGGAAGGGCAAATCGGTGGGCCAGGCGGGCGTCTACGAGAAACAGGCGCTGGTGCTGGTCAACCGCGGGGGCGCCATCGGCTCCGAGGTGATGACGCTGGCGCGGGCCATCCAGGAGAGCGTCTACGGTCGCTTCGGCATCCGGCTCGAGACCGAGCCGGTGGTGGTGTAGGCATGCAGCTGCATCCGCTGGTCCTCGTCCGCGGCCTGCTGCTGCTCACCCTGGCCGCGATCTGGATCGTCGCGTTGCCGCGCGGGCGCGTCGGGCTCGCCTTCGTCTCGGTGCTCGTCGTCGTCGCGGCCTGGAAGGCGCATGCGGCCTGGTGGCGCGCATCGGCGCGCAAGGTGGTCGCGACCTACCCGCTGCCCGCGTTCCTGCGCGACAAGCTGCGGGCCCGCTATCCGCAGCTCGACGACGCCCAGGTGCGCGATGTCGAACGCGCCCTGCGCCAGTTCTTCGCCGCCAGCGCCGCGGCCGGCGGCAAGTTCGTCGCCATGCCCTCGAAGGTGGTCGACGCGCTGTGGCACGAGTTCATCCTGCACACCCGCGGCTACGAGGCGTTCTGCCGCAGGGCCTTCGGCCGGCTGCTGCACCACACGCCGGCCGAGGTCATGCCGCCGGACGGCAAGCAGTACGAGTCGCGTCGCGCCGGCCTGCGCCGCGCCTGGTACTGGAGCTGCCGCGAGGAAGGGATCGACCCGCGCAAGCCGGATCGGCTGCCGCTGCTGTTCGCGCTCGACACCACGCTGGCGATCGCGGGTGGCTACAAGTACGTGCCGGATTGCAAGCTGCTGGGAAGCGGTCGCGGCGACACGCACTGCGCGGCGGGCTTCGGCTGCGGGTCGTCGTGCGGGAGCAGCGGTGATGGCGGGAGCAGCGACGGGTGCAGCAGCAGCGGATGCAGCAGCTGCGGGGGTGGGGACTAGGTAGCCCGGGTGCAACCCGGGGAGCGGCCGCCGAGGTCCGACCCGGGTTGCACCCGGGCTACGAAACCGTCCGGCCCGGTCCCGGCGCCGACGCCGGCAGCCAGCCGAGGCTCTGGCACAGGTCGCGCGTGATCTGCAGGTGGCGCTCCAGGGCGTTCAAGGCCGGCGCCAGGTCCGGGCGGCTCGAGTCGCTGGCCGCCTGCTTCACCGCCTCCGCATGGTCGACCACGGCGCGCAGGCCCAGGCTCAGCGCCGCGCCTTTCAGCGCATGCGCCTGGCCCCAGACGCCGCTGCGGTCGGCGATGGCGGCCATGCTGCGCAGGCGCTCCAGGGTGTGGGCGTGCGACTCGAAGAAGCTCGCCAGGAGGCTGGCGTACTTCTGCGGCGACAGCGAGGCCTGGAATTGCTCGACGGTGGCACGGTCGACGATGTCGGCGCCGCTGTCGGGTGCCGGCGGCACCGGCATGGTCGCGGCCAGCGGCGTGCCCCCGCCGTAGCGCGCCAGCAGCTCGCGCAGCTGCGGCAGGTGCGCCGGCTTGGTCAGCATCTCGTCCATGCCGGCCTGGCGGGCCTGTTCCTGCGAGTCCTGGAAGGCGTCGGCGGTGAGCGCGACGATGGGCATGGCGCCGCGCGGCAGCGGCAGCGCGCGGATGGCGCGCGCGGCCGCGAAGCCGTCGAGCACCGGCATGTGCAGGTCCATCAGGACGACGTCGAAGTCCTCCTGCTGGGCGGCGCGCACGGCCTCCTCGCCGTTCTCGGCGAACACCGCCTGGTGGCCGAGCTTGTCGAGCACCGCCTCGAGGTAGAGCCGGTTCACCGGATGGTCTTCGGCCACCAGCACCTTGAGCATGCGCCCGCTGCCGTCGCCGTGGGTCGGCAGGGTGCTCGCGCCGGCCGCGGGCGGCCCGATGCGCGGCAGCGGCAGCGTCACGATGAAGCTGCTGCCTTCACCCGGCGCGCTCTTGACGGTGATGTCGCCGCCCATGAGCCGGGCCAGGCTGCGCGAGATCTCCAGCCCCAGCCCCGCGCCGCCGTGGCTGCGCGAGGTGGTGTCGTCGCCCTGCACGAAGCGCTGGAACACGCGGCGCTGGGTGGCGGCGTCCATGCCGATGCCGGTGTCGGTGACCCGCAGCACCACGTGGCCGGCGGCACTGCCGGTGCCGGCTTCGACGCGCAGCTGCACCTGGCCGGCGGCGGTGAACTTGACGCCGTTGCTGAGCAGGTTGAACAGGATCTGCTTGAGCCGCGTGGGGTCGGCGCGCACCCAGCGCGGCACGTCGGCGTCCATCGCGACCGACAGCGCCAGCCCCTTGGACTGCGCCTGCACCCGCATCAGCGCCTCGACCTCGCGCACCAGCCGCGCCAGGTCGACCGCCTCGGGCACGACCTGCAGGTTGCCCGACTCCAGCTTGGAGATGTCGAGGATGTCGTTGAGGATGGCCAGCAGGTGGTGCGCCGATTCCTTGGCGGTGTGCAGGTAGCCGCCTTGCTGCGGCGTGAGCGGCGTCTCCTGGAGCAGCGACATCATGCCCAGCAGGCCGTGGAAGGGCGTGCGGATCTCGTGGCTCATGTTGGCCAGGAAGACGCTCTTGGCACGGCTGGCCGCCTCGGCGTCGATTCGCGCGGCGCCCAGCCGCTCGGCCAGCAGCTCGAGCCGCTCGCGCCGCTGCAGCAGGGCACGGAACTGGCGCAGCACGATGTAGGCGAAGACCAGCAGGAGCAGGCACTGGAACAGCGTGAGCGCGATGCCGTTGCGGCTCAGGGTGCGCACCGCGTTGTTGCGCTGGGTCACGCGTTCGTAGAGCAGGTGCGACGCGCCCAGCGACAGGTCGTGCAGCGGCACGCTCAGCGCGTCGAGCTCGCCGAGCAGCATGCGCAAGTCCTCGGGCGAGAGCGCGGCTTGCGGCGTCTCGCCGAAGAAGCGGTCGGCGCGCGAAACGAACTCGCGCACCTGCGCCATGGTGGGCGCATAGGCGGCCTGTGCGCTCATGATGCGCGCCGCGCGCTCGTGGTCGACCAGGCCGAGGCGGCTGACGAAGATGTCGTAGCGCAGCTGCAGGCGCTGCCGCGCCGGCGCGGCGGGCTCGGCGAGCGCCTCCTGCACGTCGTTGCGCAGGCGCAGGTGCTCGGCCTCGAGCTGGAAGAAGCTCCAGCCGAGCGCGTCGTTCTGGAACTGCGCGGTGCCGTCGAGCAGGTCGTACTGGCGCCACTGGACGTAGGCCGTGCCGACGAGGGCCAGCGCCAGCGCCAGGCCGACCCCCAGCAGCCACAGGCGCCGCGCCCGATCGCGGGCGCCGGTCTCGGGGGTGGAGGGGATGCTCACCGCAGCTCGATCTGTCGGAGTTGCCACGCTGCGCGGCCGTAATGGACGGCGCTGCGCAGCCCGGGCTGGCTGTCGAAGGGGTAGATGACCACCAGCGGGCCCTTGTCGCGCACCGCCATGGGCTTGTCGTCGAGCCGGTACGCGACCATCACCTCGTGGCGGGCGGCCTCGTCGACGGGGATGTCGACGCGGTAGTCGTTCAGCGCCACCGCCTTGGCCGTGCGGCCGTGCGCGCCCACGCTGGCGAGCAGGTCGCGCAGCAGCACGCCGGTGAACTTGCGCGGCTCGGGGAACCAGGGGGTGCGGGTCGAGAAGCTGTGCTGCGGCAGCTTCTCGAGCATGGCCATGTCGAAGTGGGCGCCCTCGGGGGAATTTCGCACTTCGATCTCGCCGCTGATGGTGAGCACCACGCGCCCGGCCGGTGCCTCCAGCGCCGTGGACGACCCGGCTGCCAAGCCGGCGAGGGCGCACACGAAGGCGCGGCGGCTGGCCGTGGCGACGGGGTTCATGGCGGCGATTTTGGCACCGCGTCGGGGGCGCCGCGCCCCCCAGAACAGGCGAAAAAAAGCCCGAGGCCTGGAGATCGGAACGGCCTCGGGCGGGATGACCGGTCCGGGACGGGGCCCGGATCGGCAGTGCGTTCAGAGGTCGAGGTTGGCGCGGCTGGCGGTGACCATGACGCGCTCGAGCTGCACCACCGGGGTCGGCTCGCAGTTGGCGGCCGCGCGCTGCTGCTGCTGCACGTTCGCGGCGTAGGCCAGCGAGGCGGTGGTGATGACGGCGAAGAGGGCGGCGAAGGCGCTGAGGCGGCTGATCATGGTGGGCTCCTGGGTTCGTTGCGTGCTGCGATGGAACGAACTTTAGGAGCCGGCGCGGGGCCGCGAAACGCGATTGCGATGAACTGCGGGAAGGCGCGGATGAACTGCGTGGATGGCGGACGCCTGGTAGCCCGGGTGCAACCCGGGATCACCATCGCGAGCGGAGAACCCCGGGTTGCACCTGGGCTACAGCGGCTCGGTGCGCTGCTGCAGCCAGGCCAGCGCATCCCCGCTCACCCGCGGCGCGAGCCGCTGGCGCACCCAGGCGTGGTAGCGGTTGAGCCAGTCGATCTCGTCGGCGCGCATCAGGCCGCGATCGATGCAGCGGGTGTCGATCGGGCACAGCGTGAGCGTCTCGAACTCGAGGAACTCGCCGAACGTGCCGTTCTCGGGCGTGGCCGATGGCACGTTCATCACCAGGTTCTCGATGCGGATGCCCCACTGCCCCGGCCGGTACAGGCCCGGCTCGATGCTGGTGATCATGCCGGGCTCCATCGCCATGTGCGGGTCCGGGATGACCTTGCTGATGCTTTGCGGGCCCTCGTGCACGTTGAGGAAGTAGCCCACGCCATGGCCGGTGCCGTGGCCGTAGTCGACCCCGTGCTCCCACAGCGGCGCGCGTGCGATGGCGTCGAGCATGGGCGACAGCGTGCCGCGCGGAAAGCGGGTGCGGCTGAGCGCGATCGTGCCCTTGAGCACCAGGGTGTAGTCGCGCCGGTGCGCGGCGGTGATGGTGCCGACCGGCCACACCCGGGTGATGTCGGTCGTGCCGCCCAGGTACTGGCCGCCCGAGTCGATCAGCAGCAGGCCGTCGCCCTCGATCGCGGCATGCGACTCGGCCGTGGCGTGGTAGTGCGGCATCGCGCCGTTGGCGTTGAAGGCGGCGATGGTGTTGAAGCTCAGGCCGACGAAGCCGGCGCGCCGTGCCCGCGCGGCGCTGAGATGCTCGTCGATGGTGAGCTCGGTGATGGGCTCGCGGCCGAGCGCCTGCTCCAGCCAGGCATAGAACTCGCACATCGCGGCGCCGTCCTCGGCCATCGCCTCGCGGATGTGCCGCGCCTCGGCCTCGCTCTTGCGGCTCTTGAACAGCGTGCTCGGGTTGATGGCCTCGACCAGCTTCACGCCCTCGGGCACCGCCTGGCGCAGGCCCAGGGTGACGCGGCGCGGATCAATCATCAGAGCGGCCTTGGGCGGCAGCGTCGCCAGCGCGGTGCGCGCCTGCGCATAGGGCGCGAGCTTCACGCCGTCGGCCTCGAGCAGGGCTTGCAGCTCGGTGCCGACCTTGGCGTCGCCGACGAACAGCGTCGCGCCATGGGCGTCGATCAGCGCATGGGCCAGGAACACCGGGTTGTAGCTGACGTCGGATCCGCGCAGGTTGAACAGCCACGCGATGTCGTCGACGGTGGAAATGAAGTGGTGGGTGGCGCCCTGGCGCAGGAAGGCCTCGCGCACGCCCTGCAGCTTGGCCGCGCGCGGCAGCGGCGCCTGCGGCGCGCGGTGCTCGTAGATCGCCGCGGCGGGCAGCTCGGGACGGTCGGACCAGACCTCGTCGAGCAGGTCGACGCCGGTGTCCAGCCGGATGCCGGCCCGGTCGAGCGCGGCGCGCAGGTAGTAGGCCGCGGCCAGGCCCAGCACGTCGCCGTCGACGCCGACGATGCTGCCCGGCTGCAGGCGCTGCACCAGCCAGTCGACATGGTGGGTCGCGGTGCCGGTGGGGATCTTGACCAGCTCGATGCCGCTGCCGGCCAGCTCGCGCTCGGCCTGCACCCAGTAGCGGCTGTCGGCGAACACCGCCGCGGCCTCTTGCGCGACCACCAGCGTGCCCATGGAGCCGGTGAAGCCCGACAGCCACTGCCGCCCCTGCCAGCGCTCGGGCAGGTACTCGGACAAGTGCGGGTCGGACGAGGGCACCAGCAGGGCCGCGAGGCCGCGGCGCTTCAGGGCTTCCTGGACTTGCTCGATGCGAATGCGAAACGGCGAGGTGCGGGTGTCCATGGGTGGGGTCCGTTGAGGCGGAGCGGCCGCGCCCGGGTGGGGCGCGCGCTGCCGCTGAGAAGGGAGGTGATCGATTCTAGGAGGGAGTGCTGATGCTTTCAGCGTCCTCGGCCTGTGGCTCCACCCGCGGCAGGGTCGGTGGGGCAAGGGCAGGCGCGGGCATCACGGCTGCCGAGGGCGGCTCGGCCACGACGCGGGCATTGCGCTCGTAGGTCCAGTAGGCCCAGGCCCAGTCGATCATCACCGTCAGCCGGTTGCGAAAGCCGATCAGGAAGTAGATGTGCGCGAACAGCCAGAACAGCCAGGCGAACAGCCCCCAGAAGCGGATGGCGCCGATGGCCGGCACGGTGAGGTCGACCACCGCGGCCTTGCGGCCGACGGTGGCCAGGCTGCCGTAGTCGATGTAGCGGAAGGCCTGCGTCGGCTCGCCGTGCAGGCGCCGCCGCAGATTGGCCGCCACGCTGCGACCCATCTGCTTGGCGCCCGGGCTGACGCCGGGCACCGGCTTGGGCTCGCCGCGCCCGTGGCTCAGCGCCGCCGCCAGGTCGCCGATGACCGAGATCTCCGGATGGCCGGGCAGGCTGAGGTCGGGCTGGACCACGACGCGCCCGGCGCGGTCCAGCGTGGCGCCCGCGGTCGCGGCCAGGCTGCGCCCGAGCGCCGAGCCGGCGACGCCGGCGGCCCAGATCACCGTGCGGCTGGGCAGGCGATGGGCCTGCACCGTCTCGCCCTCGCGGGTCTCGTAGGTCACGCCCTCGGCGTCGATGCCGGTCACCTTGCTGCCGGTGCGCACGTCGACGCCCAGCTTGAGCAGCTGCTCGCGCGCCCGCTCCGACAGCTGCGGCACGAAGCTGCCCAGCACGCGCTCGGAGCCCTCCAGCAGCACGACGCGGGTGCGCCTGGAGTCGATGCGGCGGAATTCCATGGGCAGCGTGTGCTGGGCGATCTCGGTCATCGTGCCGGCCATCTCCACGCCGGTGGGCCCGGCGCCGATGACCACGAAGGTCATCCAGGCTTCGCGGGCGGTGGCGTCCAGCGTGCGCTCGGCGCGCTCGAAGGCGCCGATGACGCGGGCGCGGATGCTGAACGCGTCGGCCAGCGTCTTCAGCCCCGGCGCATGCGCGGCCCATTCGTCGTGGCCGAAGTAGCTGTGGGTGGCGCCCGAGGCGACGATGAGGTGGTCGTAGGCGAGCTTGTCGCGGCCGTCGAGGGTCACCCGGCGCATCGCGGCGTCGATGTCGGTGACCTCGGCCTGCAGGATGGTGAGGTTGCCGCGCTTCATCTCGCGGCGCAGCGTGTGGCGGATGGGGGCGCTGACGGCCGGGGCGCTCAGGCCCGCGGTCGCGACCTGGTAGAGCAGCGGCTGGAACAGGTGGTGGTTGGTGCGGTCGATGAGGGTGATCTCGACTTCGGCCTTCGACAGGGCGCGCACGGCTTCGAGCCCGCCGAACCCGCATCCCACGACGATCACATGCGGCTTGCTTGCGTTCATGCTTCGACCTCCGCGGGCGCCGCCATCAATCGCCGGCGCACCAGGTTGATGTGGCTGCGCAGCGCGTACAGCTCATCCGCATAGCTCAGCGGGACGGTGACGTTCCCCACCTTGGTCTCGATCGCGTCGAGGTCGCGCACCAGCTCGTCGGCCGGGCGCTTGCCCTGTGCGTCCTCGACCGCGCGCAGCTGGCCGTACCAGCGGAAGATGCGCGAGCGGATGCGGAACTCGTACAGCGGCGGCACCACGCGCGACAAGGGGATCAGGATGGCGATGATCGACACCAGCGCCACCCACATGCGGTCGATCAGGTTGGCGAGCCAGAACGGCAGGTAGTGCTGCAGCAGCGGCGGCCCGTTGCGGAAGAAGCGCTCGGCCTCCTTCGACAGCGGCCACTCGGTGTTCTTGCCGCTCGGGAACTCGCCCTTGCGCTGGAACCAGCCGGCTTCGCTGTGGATGGCACTCGCGGCCTGCACGAACAGCTGGATCAGCGCCGGATGGGTGTCGGGCTGGGCGGCCAGCGAGGCCGTCGGCGCCACCAGGCGCACGTCGGCCGGCGGCATGTCCTTGGCCAGATCGACCACGCCGCGCGGCAACGTGACCGGGCTCATGAAGGCGAAGCGGCGCGAGTAGGCCTCGGCCTGGGCGAAGTCGAACAGCTTGACGCCCGGTGTCTGCAGCAGCATCTGGACCATCAGCGACTCGGGTGCCGAGACGAACACCAGCGCGTCGATCTCGCCGCCGAGAAAGCCCACGACCGCGGGCGTCTGCTCCAGCCGAAGCTGGGTGATGGTCGCGGGGTCGATCCGGTTGGCCTCGAGCATCTTGCGCATCAGGCCGGCCGAGCCGCTGCCGCGCGCGCCGATGTTGACCTTCCACCCCGCCAGCTGCACCAGATTCGTCAGTGTGTCGGCCTTCAGCAGGCGCTGCGCCGAGTCTTCCCGGTAGAACAGCCACACCGGCTCGTAGAACAGGCTGCCCAGCGAGGTCAGCGCGTCGGCCTCGACCTGGCTGCGCGTCTTCTCGCCGGCGCCGCCTTGCAGGAAGGCCAGGTCCACACCCGATTTCGGGTCGAGCAGCAGCCGCAGGTTCTCGCCGGCGCCCTGCGTGTTGCGCAGCTCCACCTGGATGCCCTTCTGCTTCAGCGCCGCCGCATAGCGCTTGCCGAACTCGGCATAGGCGCCCTGCTCGGGACCGGTGGCCAGCACGACCTTGCGCGGCGGGTTGGGATCGAGGGCGAAGTAGGCGACGACCAGCAGCACCACGGCGACGAGGATGAACGGGCCGGCGGTGATGGCGAGGTCGCGGACCGACAGCAGGGTGTTGCGCAGGACTTTCGGCATGGCGTGACGATACGTGAAACGTGAAATGTCAAACGTGAGACGTGGAAACCGGCGGCGCTACATTGGCAGCTCACCTTCACGTTCCAGCTTTCACCGATGCGCCTGCTCCTCGTCGAAGACGACCGCATGATCGGCGACAGCCTGCGCAGCGCGCTTCGCCTGGAGGGCCATGCCGTCGACTGGGTGCGCGACGCCGCCGCCGCCGAGGCCACGCTGTCGAGCGAGCGCTTCGACATCGTCCTGCTCGACCTCGGCCTGCCCAAGGGCGACGGCCTCGACGTTCTGCGCGGCCTGCGGCAGCGCGGCGATCGCACGCCGGCCATCGTGCTGACCGCGCGCGACGGCCTCGGCGATCGCGTGGCCGGCCTCGATGCCGGCGCCGACGACTACCTGGTCAAGCCTTTCGAGCTCGACGAGCTCAATGCGCGAATCCGCGCCGTGCTGCGCCGCCACGAAGGTCGGGCCGAGCCGCTGTTGCGCCACGGCGCCGTCACGCTGGACCCGGCCACGCGGCAGGTCACGCGCGACGGCGAGCCGGTGCTGCTGTCGGCACGCGAGTTCGCGGTGCTCGAGGCCTTGATGGCGCGGCCCGGTGCGCTGCTGTCGCGTGCGCAGCTCGAGGACCGGCTGTACGGCTGGGGCGAGGAGATCGAGAGCAACGCGGTGTCGGTGTACATCCACCAGCTGCGACGCAAGCTGGGGGCCGACTTCATCCAGAACGTACGCGGCGTGGGGTATTTCGTGGGCGGCGGCACGCCCAAGCCATGAATTCGTTGCGTGTTCGGCTGTTGTTCGCGCTGCTGCTGATGCTCGCGGTCGCCGCCGCCATCATGGGCGGCCTCACCTACCGCAACGTGCTGGCCGAGACGGAGTCGCTGTTCGACTACCAGCTGCGCCAGATGGCGTTGTCGCTGCGTGACCAGGGCGAGATCGCGCCCGACCAGGCTCGCGCCTTCGCCGACGAGCAGCTCGACTTCGTGATCCAGATCTGGACCGTCGACGGCCGCAGCATCTATGCGTCGCGCGCCCACAGCGACCTGCCGGCGCGCGCGCTGCTGGGCTTCGCCGACGTGCAGGCCGGGGCCCAGACCTGGCGCACCTTCAGCGTCGCCACGCCCCAGCGGGTGATCCAGGTGGCGCAGCCGGTGGTGATCCGCCAGCGCCTGGCGGCCGACGCCGCCTGGCGCAGCGTGACGCCGCTGCTGCTCATCGCGCCCGTGATGGCCCTGGTGATGTGGCGCGTGGCCGCGCTCACCCTGCGGCCGCTGCGCTCGGTGGCGGCCGACGTGCGCCGGCGCGACGAGCAGTCGCTCGCGCCGCTGCCCACCGAAGACCTGCCCGAGGAGGTGTCGCCGCTGGTGACCGCCTTCAACCAGCTGCTGCAGCGCCTGTCGCGCTCGCTCGATGCGCAGCGCGCCTTCGTCTCCGACGCCGCCCACGAGCTGCGCTCGCCGCTCACGGCGCTGAAGCTGCAGCTGCAGCTGCTGCGCCGCGCCCCGGACGACGCGGCGCGCGGCGAGGCGATCGCGGCACTGGGCGACGGCATCGAGCGCGCGGTGCGCCTGGTCGAGCAGCTGCTGACGCTGGCACGCAGCGAGCCGGGCGCGCCGCCCGCGACCATGGAAGCGCTGGACCTGTCCGAGGTGGTGCGCCAGGCCGTCGCCGACACCGTGCCCTTCGCGCTGGCACGCGGCAGCGAGCTCGAGCTCGAGGCCGATGCGCCGGTGCCGGTGCGCGGCGACCGCACCCTGCTGTCCGTGCTCGCGCGCAACCTGGCCGACAACGCCCTGCGCTATGCGCCGGCGGGCTCGAAGGTGCAGATCACCGTGCGCCGGGACGGCGGCGGCGCGGTACTGCACGTCGACGACGCGGGACCGGGCATCCCGCCGGGCGAGCGCGAGCGGGTGTTCGATCGCTTCTATCGCCGCGCCGCGTCGGCAGACGAGGCCGGGACCGGACTCGGGCTGGCGATCGTCAAGAGCGTCGCCGCGCTGCACGGCGCGAACGTGGCCCTGGCCGATGCACCCCTCGGCGGCCTGCGGGTGGTGGTTCGCTTTCCATCGGCGCCGTAGCCCGGGTGCAACCCGGGACGCACCCACGTCATTAACCTTGGCCTAACCCAACCCTAACCAAGCCCTAACCGGCCGTCCTTATCTTCGGTTTCATCCAGAAGACAAGGAGTCCGCAGTGACACTCAAGCTCAAGCCCCTCGCCGCCACCCTGATTGCCGGCGGCGTGCTCGCCAGCACCGCCGGCGCGTTCAGCCTGCGCCCGGCCTGGTTCAAGGGCGAGGACCGCAAGGTGGCCGCCGCCACCGTCGCGCCCAGCACCACGGCCGCAGCGCCGTCCACCACCGCCGCCGCGGCCGTGGTGCCCGCCGCGCCGGTCCCGATGGCGGCGCCCAACGTGCCCAACTACCGTGCCATCGTCAAGCAGGCCGGGCCGGCCGTGGTCGGCGTGACCGTGGAAGGCATGCAGAAGGCCTCGGCCGAGGAAGGCGGCATGCCGCCCGGCATGGAGAACGACCCGTTCTTCCAGTTCTTCCACGGCATCCCCGGCTTCGGCCAGCGCGGGCGCGATGCGCCGGCCGTGCCGTTCCGCGGGCTGGGCTCGGGCTTCATCATCAGCGCCGACGGCCAGATCCTCACCAATGCGCACGTCGTGCGCGGCGCCAAGGACGTGACCGTCAAGCTGAGCGACCGGCGCGAGTTCACGGCCAAGGTGCTGGGCCTGGACCCCGCCACCGACATCGCGGTGCTGAAGATCGACGCCAAGGACCTGCCGGTGGTGCGCCTGGGCAATCCGCAGCAGCTCGAGGTGGGCGACCCGGTGCTGGCCATCGGCTCGCCCTTCGGCCTGGAGCAGACCGCGACCCAGGGCATCGTGAGCGCCAAGGGCCGCTCGCTGCCGGGCGACGCGGTGGTGCCGTTCATCCAGACCGACGCCGCGGTCAACCCCGGCAACTCCGGCGGTCCGCTGTTCGACGGCAGCGGCTCGGTGGTCGGCATCAATGCGCAGATCTACTCGCAGTCGGGCGGCTACATGGGCCTGTCGTTCGCGATCCCGATCGACGTGGCGCTCAAGGTCAAGGACCAGATCGTCAAGACCGGCAAGGCGAGCCACGCCCGGCTGGGCGTGACGGTGCAGGAGCTGAACCAGTCGCTGGCCCAGTCCTTCGGCCTGCCCAAGCCCGACGGTGCGCTGGTCGCCAACGTCGCGCCCAGGAGCGCCGCCGCCGCGGCCGGCCTGAAGACGGGCGACGTGATCACCGAGGTGAACGGCCAGCCCATCGGCCGCTCGGGCGAGCTGTCGTCCATCATCGGCATGTCGGCGCCCGGCGAGAAGGTCAAGCTCAAGGTCTGGCGCGACCATGCCTGGCGCGACATCGATGCCAAGCTGGGCACGGCCGAGGAGCCGGGCAAGCCGATTGCCGATGCAGACAGTGCGGCGCCGGGCGGTCAGCTCGGCTTGGCGCTGCGTGCGCTGACGCGCGAGGAGCGGCAGTTGGCCAAGGTCGACCAGGGCGGCTTGCTGGTGGAGCGCGCCGCGGGCGCCGCGGCGCGGGCCGGCATCGAGCCGGGCGACGTGCTGCTGGCGATCAACGGCAAGCCGGTGCAGTCGCCCGAGGAGGTGCGCGGCGTGCTGCAGGGCAAGCCGAAGAGCGTCGCCCTGCTGGTGCAGCGCGACGGCGAGAAGATCTTCGTGCCGGTGAACCTGGGCTGACGAAAGGAGTGGCGATGAGGATGCACGCATGGGCGATCTTTCCCGCTGCGGCCGTCCTCGCGTCGGCCGCGGCGCTGGCCCAGACCGGCGCGCTGCCGCCCGAGCAGCGCGCCGGCGAGGTCGGCTACGTGACCGGCGGCGTGGGCGACGACGAGGCGACCGCCTTCAAGCAGGCCGCGCCGGCCTATCCGCTCACCATCGAGGTGGTGCGCAACCAGGCCGGGCGCAACGAGTACACCAACGGCGCGCAGGTGCAGATCACGCGGCGCTCGGGTGACGTGCTCCTGTCGGCACGCGCCGAGGGCCCGTTCATGCTGGTGCGCCTGCCGCCGGGCGACTACCGGGTGGAGGCGACGCTCAACGGGCGCACGCTCGCCAAGGACGTCAGCGTGAGCGGCAACGGCTCGGCGCGCGCCGTGCTGTCCTTCGCCGGCGACTGACCCGGCTACCTGTCCCTTCGACAAGGGGGACACAAGCCCGGGTTGCACCCGGGCTACGACGTCATCAGTGCCGTGTAGCGGCGCTGCATCTCTTCGGGCGTCACGTCCTCGATCGAATGCCCGATGAGCCAGGTGTGGCCGAAGGGATCGCGCAAGCGGCAGCCGCGCTCGCCGTAGAACTCGTCGCTCGGCTCCGACAGCAGCGTGGCGCCGGCGGCCACCGCGCGCTCGGCCACCGCGTCGGCGTTGTCCACGTGCAGGTGCAGCGTCACGCCGGTCTCGGCGTCGCCCCGCGGGGCGAGGCAGCCGAACTCGGGAAACTCGTCGCACAGCATGAGGACGGCGGGGCCGAACTGCAGCTCGACATGGCCGATGCGGCCGGAGGGCTCGACGAGGCGGAACTTCTCGGTGACGCCGAAGGCGCGGATGTAGAAGTCGACTGCGGCGGCAGCGTCTTTCACGCGCAGGTAGGGGAACAGTTCGTGGATGGTCATGGAGGGCTCCTGGTTCGGTCCCGTCAGCGTAGGCGCGCAGGCGTGGCGTGTATTGGAAATTTTTCCCCGAAAGGATTCTTCTCCGTGTCCTCTGTGGCTCCGTGTCCTCTGTGTTGAGGATGGGCGATGGCCTGCACCGGGACTGCGATGACGTGCGTGTGCCCGCGGAAGCTTCCTTTCAACACAGAGGACACGGAGCCACAGAGAACACAGAGGAATCCAGATGCTTTTGTCTAACCCTCTCAGCCAGCCGTAGCCCGGGTGCAACCCGGGACGCGACGCCACCAACGCATCCCCGGGTTGCACCCGGGCTACAGGGCGACGTGTGTCGGCATCTGCGCCGACACCGGCCGATACGCTCCCGGCGTCAACCCGGCCATCTCGCGAAACTCGTGCACCAGATGCGCCTGGTCGTAGAACCCGCCCGCCAGCGCCACTTGCGCCCAATCGCGCTCGCCACCCGCCGCCAATCCCTCGATCACTGCGTTGAAGCGCAGCACGCGCCCATACCGCTTCGGCGTCAGCCCCACCTCTCCATGAAAGCGCCGGATGAACTGCTGCGGGCTGCACCCGCTCGCCCGCTGCACCGGCTCGACCGTGCACGCCGACGGATCGCGGCGGAACTGCCGCAACGCGAAGATCACCATCGCATCCAGCGGCCGCGCCCCGCGCAGCCGCTGCAGCAGCTGCGCCTCGACGATGGCCAGCGCCTCGGCCGGCGACCCGCAGGCCTGCAGCCGCTCGCGCAGCTCGCGCGCGGCGGCGCCCCACAGGTCCTCCAGCAGCTCGGTGCGGTTGACCAGCTCGCCCACCGCCGGCCCGAGCAGCGCCGCCGCGCCGCCCGGGCGGAAGTGCACCCCCACCACGCGCGACGGGCCTTCCGTGCCGCGCAGCGTGAAGCGGTCCTGCGGCCCCTGGATCACCGCGCCGCGCAGGCGCCGCGCCGTCGCCTCCTCGAGCCGGTCGTAGCGCAGCACCGCGTCCTGCAGCAAGGGAATGACGATGTCGGCGCAGCCCGTGGGCAGCGAACGCTCGCGCGTGTGCGGCAAGGGCCCGCGCTCGCTGAACCAGATGCAGTCGACGAAGGGCTGCAGCGGCAAGGAGGGCGTGTGGCGCAGCAGCATGGTGCCGGCTACAGGTCGGTGCGCAGCTTCCAGATCTCGGGGAACAGCACCACGTCGAGCATCTTGCGCAGGTAGCCCACGCCGCTGGTGCCGCCGGTGCCGCGCTTGAAGCCGATCACCCGCTCGACCGTGGTCACGTGGCGAAAGCGCCAGAGGCGGAACGCGTCTTCCAGGTCGGTGAGCTCCTCGCCGAGCTGGTACAGCTCCCAGTGGCGCTCGGGATCGCGGTAGGCGACCAGCCAGGCCTGCTCGACCTCGTCGCTGGCGACGTAAGGCTGGGTCCAGTCGCGCTCGAGGTGATCGGCCGGGATGGCCAGGCCGCGGCGCGCGAGCAGGCGCAGCGACTCGTCGTACAGCGAGGGCGCACGCCATGCCGCCTCGACCCGTTGCAGGATCTCGGGGCGATGCGAATGCGGCTTGAGCATGGCGGCATTCTTGTTGCCCAGCATGAACTCGACGCAGCGGTACTGCCAGCTCTGGAAGCCGCTGCTGTTGCTGAGGTACGGGCGAATCGCCGAGTACTCGGGCGGCGTCATGGTGGCCAACACGTCCCAGGCGTGCACCAGCTGCTCCATGATGCGGCTGACCCGCGCCAGCATCTTGAAGGCCGTGCCGAGCTGGTCGCGCGACACGCAGCCGACGGCCGCGGCCAGCTCGTGCAGCATCAGCTTCATCCACAGCTCGCTGGTCTGGTGCTGCACGATGAACAGCATCTCGTTGTGATCGGGCGAGAGCGGGTGCTGGGCGGTGAGCACCTGGTCGAGGTGCAGGTAGTCCGCGTAGCTCATGTCGCGGCTGAAGTCGAGCTGGGCGCCTTCGTCGGCGACGATCTTTTCAGTGTGGTGGCGGGTGGTCATTCGGTGTCCTCGTAGCCCGGGTGCAACCCGGGGATTGGCGGCGGCGCTCCCGGGTTGCACCCGGGCTACGTCACGGCCGCCCTTTGGTTGAAGCGCGCTTCTCGCCACTCGCCGCTTTTCATCACCTGCACCAGGTGCTCCACCGCATCCCACACGTCGACGAATCGCGTGTACAGCGGCGTGAACCCGAAGCGCAGCAGGTCGGGCGCGCGGAAGTCGCCGATCACGCCGCGCTCGATCAAGGCCTGGACGATGGCGTAGCCGCCGTCCTCGCGCGAGAAGCTCACCTGGCTGCCGCGCCATTGCAGATCGCGCGGCGTCTGCAGCGCCAGCCCCTGGCCCGCGCAGCGCTCCTCGACCAGCTGGATGAACAGCTCCGTCAGCGCCAGCGACTTGCGCCGCAGCGCCGCCATGCCGCCCAGCGGCTCGGCCGCGAGCACGCTGTCGATGCCGCATTCGAGGGCCGCCATGGCCAGCACCGGCGGCGTGCCGCAGACGAAGCGCGACACGCCGGCGGCCGGCTGGTAGTGCGGCACGAACTCGAACGGCGCCGCATGGCCCATCCAGCCCGACAGCGGCTGCCACAGCTGCTTCGTGTCCATGTGCGCGGTGTGGCGCGGATGGGCCCAGGCGAAGGCGGGCGCGCCCGGTCCTCCGTTCAGGTACTTGTAGCCGCAGCCGACCGCGAAGTCGGCCGCACCCAGGCTCACCGGCACCGCCCCCGCCGAATGGGCCAGGTCCCACACCACGAGCGCGCCGGCGGCATGAGCGGCGGCGGTGAGCTCGTCCATGGCGTGCATGCGCCCGGTGCGGTAGTTGACGTGCGTGAGCATCAGCACCGCCAGCGTGTCGTCGAGCTGGCCGGCGATGGCGTCGGCATCCACCAGGCGCAGCTCCAGGCCGCGCTCGCGCGCCAGGCTTTCCGCGATGTACAGGTCGGTCGGAAAGTTGTGGCGCTCCGAGACGATGACAGTGCGCTGCGGCGCGCGCTCGCGCACCAGGTTCAGCGCCGCCGACAGCACCTTGAACAGGTTGACCGAGGTCGAGTCGGCGACCACCACCTCGCCGGCGTTCGCGCCGATCAGCGCGGCGATCTTGTCGCCCAGGCGCTGCGGCATGTGGATCCAGCCGGCGGTGTTCCAGCTGCGGATGAGGTCGCGGCCCCATTCCTCGGCGACCACCTGCTGCACCCGCGATGCGGTGGCGCGCGGCAGCACGCCCAGCGAATTGCCGTCGAGGTAGATCACGCCCTCGGGCAGCTCGAACTGCGCGCGCAGCGGGGCGAGCGGGTCTTCGGCGTCGAGGGCCAGGCAGCGTTGTCGGTTCATGGGTTTCTCAGAAGCTGTGAATGAATCCGGCGCGCCCGAGCAGGTCGCCAGAACGCGGCCAATCTAGGCGCAAAGCGCAGCCATAGCTCGGGCTATGGCGAGCATTTGCAACGACGAGTGGTCGCGTTCTGGCGGCCTGAGCGGGCGTGGCGGATTCGTTCACAGCTTCTCAGAGTTCGCGCAGCACGGCGCGCACGGGGCTGGCGCAGGCCTGCGACAGCTTCAGCGGCAAGGCGATGAGCTCGTAGTCGCCGGCCGGCACGGCGTCGAGCACCAGGTTCTCCAGCACGCGCAGGTCGTGCAGGCGCAGCTCCTGGTGGCTGTCCAGGGTCTTGCTGTCGGCCGGGTCGACCGACTGGCTGTCGATGCCGATCAGCTTCACGCCCAGGCCGGCCAGCCAGATGATGGTCTCGGGCGCGAAGGAGGCGAACTGCGGCGACCAGGCGGTGGGCGCGGCGATGCAGGTGCGCACCAGCACGCGCGGCGGCAAGCGGTCGACGGCATGCGCGAGGTGCTCGGGCCGGACCAGCGGCCCGCGGTCGATGGCATGGATGACGCGGCACGGGCCGAGGTAGGGCGCGAGATCGACCTCGCCGATCGGCCGCTCGCCGTCGCCATAGTGCAGCGGCGCGTCGGCGTGTGCGCCGATGTGCGGCGACATGGTGATGGCGCTCAGGTTCACCGGGCAGTCGGGGCCGATGCGCGCGGTCCAGCGCTGCGAGTACGGCTCGTCGCCGGGAAACAGCGGCGAATCGGGCGCGATGGGCGGCGAGATGTCCCAGAGCTTCTTCATGATCGATCGGACCTTAGCACCGCGTTTGGCCGCGTGGTGTCGGTTATTCCAAACACCCGCCTCGGGGTTTGCATTTATTTGACATCTCAAATATTGCCACCTAAAGTGCAGCGATGCGCATCACCTGCATCGGCGCCGGCCCGGCCGGCCTGTACCTCGCGTTGCTGATGAAGAAGCACGATCCTTCGCATGAAGTGACCGTGCTGGAGCGCAACCGCGCCGGCGACACCTTCGGCTGGGGCGTGGTCTTCTCCGACCAGACGCTGGCCGCGCTGCAGCGTGCCGACATCCGCAGCGCCACCCAGATCCTCGACGCCTTCAACCACTGGGACGACATCGAGGTGAACTTCGAGGGCCGGCGCATCCGCTCGTCGGGGCACGGCTTCTGCGGCATCGGCCGGCGCCGCCTGCTCGACATCCTGCAGCGCCGCTGCGAGGAGCTGGGCGTGGTCCTGCGCTTCGAGACCGACGTGAGCGACGACGCGCAGATCGACGCCGACCTCATCGTCGCCGCCGACGGCCTGAACAGCCGCATCCGCAGCAAGTACGCCGCCAGCTTCGAGCCCGACGTCGACCTGCGCAAGTGCCGCTTCGTCTGGCTGGGCACGCACAAATGCTTCGAGGCCTTCACCTTCGCCTTCGAGAAGACGCAGTGGGGCTGGTTCCAGGCCCACGCCTATCGCTTCGACGCCGACACCTCCACCTTCATCGTCGAGACGCCCGAGTCGGTGTGGCGCGCGGCCGGCCTGGACGACATGTCGAAGGAGGAGGGCATCGCCTTCTGCGAGCGACTGTTCGCGAAATACCTCGACGGGCATGCGCTGATGTCGAACGCGGCCCACCTGCGCGGCTCGGCGCAGTGGATCCGCTTCCCGCGCGTCGTGTGCAAGACCTGGATCCATCCGCACGGCGGTGCCGATGGGCGCACGCCGGTGGTGCTGATGGGCGACGCGGCGCACACCGCGCACTTCTCGATCGGCTCGGGCACCAAGCTCGCGCTGGAAGACGCGATCGAGCTCGCGTCGGACCTGGCCGCGCAGCCCGCCCTTGGACAGGCTCAGGGCGATCGGATGGCCATTGTCGCGGCGCTCGCCGCTTACGAAGCCCGCCGCAGCGTCGAGGTCCTCAAGATCCAGAACGCGGCCCGCAACTCCACCGAGTGGTTCGAGAACGTCGAGCGCCATGCACGCCTCGCGCCCGAGCAGTTCGCCTACTCGCTGCTCACCCGCTCGCAGCGCATCTCGCACGAGAACCTGCGCCAGCGCGACGCCGGCTACCTGGGCGGCTTCGAGCAGTGGGTGGCCGAGCGCGCCGGGCTGGCCGCCCACGGCAGCGTGCCGCCCATGTTCACGCCCTTCCGCCTGCGCGGCCTCACGCTGAAGAACCGCATCGTGGTCTCGCCCATGGCGCAGTACAGCGCCGTCGAGGGACTCCCCACCGACCACCACCTCGTCCACCTGGGCGCGCGTGCGCTGGGCGGCGCGGCGCTGGTGTTCACCGAGATGACCTGCCCCTCGCCCGAGGCCCGCATCACCCCGGCCTGCACCGGGCTGTGGAACGACGCGCAGACGGCGGCCTGGAAGCGCATCGTCGACTTCGTGCACACCGGCAGCACCGCCAAGGTCGCCTTGCAGCTGGGCCACTCGGGCGCCAAGGGGTCGACGCGCGTGCCCTGGGAAGGCGAGGACCTGCCGCTGGAATCGGGCAACTGGACGCTGCTGTCGGCCTCGCCGCAGCAGTACATCGACGGCGTGAGCGACTGGTCGCATGCGATGACCCGCGCCGACATGCAGCGCATCACCGCCGAGTTCGTCGCCGCCACCGAGCGCGGCATCGAGGCCGGCTTCGACTGGCTGGAGCTGCACTGCGCCCACGGCTACCTGCTGTCGGCCTTCCTGTCGCCGCTCACCAACCAGCGCACCGACGAGTACGGCGGCTCGCTGGAAGATCGCCTGCGCTGGCCGCTGGAGGTATTCAGCGCGATGCGCGCCGCGTGGCCCGACGACCGGCCGATGTCGGTGCGCATCTCGGCGCACGACTGGGTCGAGGGCGGCAACACGCCGGACGATGCGATCGCCATCGCCCGCGCCTTCAAGGAGGCGGGCGCCGACCTGATCGACGTGTCCTCCGGCCAGGTGAGCAAGGCGCAGAAGCCGGTCTACGGCCGCATGTACCAGACGCCCTTCGCCGAGGCCATCCGCAACGAAGTCGGCATCGCGACGATGGCGGTGGGCGCCATCTCCGAGGCCGACCATGTCAACAGCATCATCGCGGCCGGCCGCGCCGACCTGTGCGCCATCGCCCGGCCGCACCTCGCCAATCCGGCCTGGACGCTGCTCGAGGCGGCGCGCATCGGCCACACCAGCGGCGTCGGCGCCGACTGGCCGCGGCAGTACCTGTCGGGCAAGTCGCAGCTCGAGCGCAACCTGGAGCGCGAGCGGCAGCTGGCGGCGCAGAACGCCGGACTCACGCCGCAGGAGCAGGCGAACCTGGCGCAGGGGGTCTGACGATGCATGCGGTGGTGACGGGGGGTGGCAGCGGGATCGGGGCGGCGATTGCGGTCGCGTTGCATGGCGAGGGTTTCGACGTGACCTTGATGGGTCGCCATGAGGAACGGTTGCGGGCGCAGTGCGAGGCGATGATTTCCCGGGTTGCACCCGGGCTGCAGGCCCGTAGCCCGGGTGCAACCCGGGTTGCGGCGGTGGATGTCGCCGACCCCGCCAGCGTGGCTTCTGCCTTCCGCGAACTTCCCGACGTCGACATCCTCGTCAACAACGCCGGCGCCGTCGAAAGCCAACCCTTCCAACGCACCTCGCTCGACCTCTGGCAGCGCACCTTGAACGTCAACCTCACCGGCGCCTTCCTCTGCACGCAGCAGGTCCTCCCCGGCATGCTCGACCGCCGCTTCGGCCGCATCGTCAACGTCGCGAGCACCGCGGCGCTCAAGGGCTATGCCTACGTCGCCGCGTACTGCGCCGCCAAGCACGGGGTGCTGGGCCTCACGCGCGCTCTCGCGCTGGAGGTGGCGAAGAAGGGCGTGACCGTCAACGCGGTATGCCCCGGCTACACCGACACCGCCATCGTCGAGCGTGCCGCGCAGATCATTTCGAGCAAGACCGGCGGCAGCAGCGACGATGCGCGCGCGCAGCTCGCCGCCGTCAATCCGCAAGGCCGCCTGGTGCAGCCCGACGAGGTCGCGCAGGCGGTGCTGTGGCTGTGCCGGCGCGAATCGGCAGCCATCACCGGCCAGGCGATCGCCGTGGCGGGCGGGGAGGTGATGTGAGCCTCGCCATCGACCTCGAATCGCGCGTCTTCGACGACCACCACCAGGCCATCAAGCTCTGGCTGCGCCTGCTGGCCTGCACGAACCGCGTCGAGTCGGTGGTGCGCAACCGCCTGCGCGGCGAGTTCGCCACCACCTTGCCGCGCTTCGACCTGCTCGCCCAGCTCGAGCGCGAGCCCGAGGGCCTGACCATGGGCGAGCTGTCGCAACGGATGATGGTCACCGGCGGCAACGTCACCGGCATCACCGACCAGCTCGAGGCCGAAGGCCTGGTGCGCCGCGCGCCGCATCCCAGCGACCGCCGGGCCTTCGCGGTGCAGCTCACGCCGGCCGGGCGCCGCCAGTTCCGCCGCATGGCCGCGGTGCACGAGCAGTGGGTGATCGAGCTGTTCGCGGGCTGGAGCGCCGACGAGAAGACGCGGGTGTACGAGCTGCTCGCCGGGCTCAAGACCCACCTCGCCACGGTCGATGCGCAGCCCGCGCGGCGCGGCAAATCCAAGGAGAAGACGACATGAGCCGAGCGATGGACCCGCACCTGGTGGGCGGCAACCGGCGCGATGCCGCCGCGCTGACACCCACGCACGTGCGCTGGCATGTCGACGGCCGCGTCGGCGTCATCACCCTCGATCGCCCCGAGCGCAAGAACCCGCTCACCTTCGACTCCTACGCCGAGCTTCGCGACCTCTTCCGCACCCTGGCGCAGGCCGACGACGTGCGCGCCATCGTGATCCAGGGCGCCGGCGGCAACTTCTGCTCCGGCGGCGACGTGCACGAGATCATCGGCCCGCTCACGGCGATGAGCATGCCGGATCTGCTCACCTTCACCCGCATGACGGGCGACCTGGTCAAGGCCATGCGCGCCTGCCCGCAGCCCATCGTGTCGGCCATCGACGGCGTGTGTGCCGGCGCCGGCGCCATCGTCGCGATGGCTTCCGACCTGCGCGTCGGCACGGCCCGCAGCAAGGTCGCCTTCCTGTTCTCGCGCGTGGGCCTGGCCGGCTGCGACATGGGCGCCTGCAGCATCCTGCCGCGGCTCATCGGGCAGGGGCGGGCGTCGGAGCTGCTGTTCACCGGCCGCTCGATGAGCGGCGACGAGGCGCTGGCCTGGGGCTTCTACAACCGCGTCGCCACGCCGGAGGATCTTGGCGCGCAGGCGATCGGCTGGGCCGCCGAGATCGCCGCGGGTCCCGCCTTCGGCCATGCGATGACCAAGCGCATGCTTCACCAGGAGTGGGCCATGGGCGTGGACGAGGCCATCGAGTCGGAGGCGCAGGCGCAGGCCATCTGCATGATGACCCAGGACTTCCACCGCGCCTACCAGGCCTTCGCGGCCAAGGCCAAGCCGGCGTTCGAAGGAGACTGAACGGTGGACCGATCGCACCTGGCATGGCCTTTCTTCGACGAGCGTCATCGATCGCTCGCCAATCACCTCGACGATTGGGCCGCGGCGAACCTGCACCACGGCGACGGCGATGTCGACGCGCAATGCCGCGCCTTGGTGCGCCAGCTCGGCGAGGCCGGCCTGCTGCGCCACGCCGTCGCGGGCATCGCCCATGGCGGCGCTGCCGACGCCATCGACACCCGCTCGATCTGCCTGCTGCGCGAGACGCTGGCCTGGCACCACGGCCTGGCCGACTTCGCCTTCGCGATGCAGGGCCTGGGCTCGGGCGCGATCTCGCTGCACGGCACGCCGGCGCAGCAGGAGCGTTACCTGCCGCGGGTGGCGCGCGGCGAGGCGATCGCGGCGTTCGCGCTGTCGGAGCCGAACGCCGGCTCCGACGTGGCGGCCATGGCCTGCGCGGCGCGCGACGACGGCGATGCCTACGTCGTCGACGGCGAGAAGACCTGGATCTCCAACGGCGGCATCGCCGATGTCTACGTGCTGTTCGCGCGCACCGGCGAGGCGCCCGGCGCGCGCGGCGTTTCGGCCTTCATCGTCGATGCCGGGACGCCGGGCTTCGAGATCGCCGAGCGCATCGAGGTCGTCGCGCCGCATCCGCTGGCGCGCCTGCGCTTCAGCGGCTGCCGCATCCCGAAGACTCAGTTGCTGGGCGCGCCGGGGCAGGGCTTCAAGATCGCCATGCAGACCCTGGACATCTTCCGCACCTCGGTGGCCGCGGCGGCACTCGGCTTCGCGCGGCGCGCGCTGCACGAGGGCCTGCAGCGCGCCCGCTCGCGCGAGATGTTCGGCCAGCGCCTGGCCGACTTCCAGCTCGCGCAGGCCAAGCTCGCGCAGATGGCGACCACGGTCGACGGCGCGGCCCTGCTCACCTACCGCGCGGCCTGGGAGCGCGACCAGGGCCGCAACGTCACCCGCGCCGCCGCGATGGCCAAGATGGCGGCGACCGAGGGCGCACAGCAGGTCATCGACGCGGCGGTCCAGCTGTTCGGCGGGGAGGGCGTGCGCCGCGGACAGGTGGTGGAGTCGCTGTACCGCGAGATCCGGGCACTGCGCATCTATGAAGGCGCCACCGAAGTGCAGCAATTGATCATTGCCCGCGAGCTGTTGAAAGAGGGATCCGTGTGATGACCCGTTCCGCCCATGTCGACGACTTCTGCGCGCGCAACCTGCCGCCTCCCGAGCTGCAGCCCGAGTTCCGCTTCGACCTGCCCGAGCTGCAATTCCCCGAGCGCCTGAACTGCGCCCACGACCTGCTCGATCGATGGGTCGATGCGGGCGAGAGCGAGCGCCCCTGCCTCGTCGGCAACGACCAGCGCTGGACCTACGCCGAGCTGCAGGCGCAGGCCAACCGCATCGCTCATGTGCTGGTCGAGGACCTGGGCCTGGTGCCGGGCAACCGTGTCCTGCTGCGCGGCGCCAACTCGCCGATGCTGGCCGCCTGCTGGTTCGCGGTGGTCAAGGCGGGCGGCGTGGCGGTGGGCAGCATGCCGCTGCTGCGCGCGAGGGAGCTCACGCAGATCGTGGCCAAGGCCGAGATCAGCCATGCGCTGTGCGACGAGCGGCTGGCCGACGAGCTGCGGCGCGCGGCGCCGCAGTGCCCGACGCTGAAGCAGGTGCTGCACTTTCACGGCGATGCGCCCGACGGCCTGGAGGCGCGCGCGCGGGCCAAGCCGGCGCGCTTCGTCAACGTCGACACCGCCGCCGACGACACCTGCCTGATGGCCTTCACCTCCGGCACCACCGGCACACCCAAGGCGGCGATGCATTTCCATCGCGACGTGCTGGCCGCCTGCGCATGCTGGCCGCGCCACCACCTGCGCGCGACCCGCGACGATGTCTTCATCGGCAGCCCGCCGCTGGCCTTCACCTTCGGGCTGGGCGGGCTGCTGCTGTTCCCGCTGTCCATCGGCGCGTCCAGCGTGCTGCTGGAAAAGGCCACGCCCGACGTCCTGCCGGCCGCGATCGCGCGCCACCGTGCCACCGTGTGCGTCACCTCGCCCACCGCCTACCGGGCGATGGCTGCGAGCGCCGCGCAGCACGACCTGTCGTCGCTGCGCAAGTGCGCCAGCGCTGGCGAGGCGCTGCCGGCGGCGACGCGCAAGCTGTGGAAGGACGCGACCGGCATCGAGCTGATCGACGGCATCGGCTCCACCGAGCTGCTGCACATCTTCATCTCGCACACCGACGACGACGCGAAGCCGGGCGCGACCGGCAAGCCGGTCCCCGGCTACATCGCCGCCATCCTCGACGAGGCCATGCGTCCGGTGCCGCCCGGCACGGTGGGGCGCCTGGCGATCAAGGGGCCGACCGGCTGCCGCTACCTGGCCGACGAGCGCCAGCGCCAGTACGTGCGCGACGGCTGGAACCTCACCGGCGACGCCTACCTCGTCGACGCCGAAGGCTGGTACGTCTACCAGGCGCGCACCGACGACATGATCGTGAGCGGCGGCTACAACATTGCCGGCCCCGAGGTCGAGAGCGTGCTGCTCGCCCACCCGGCCGTGGCCGAGTGCGGCGTGATCGGCGTGCCCGACGAGGAGCGCGGGCAGCGGGTCACCGCCTACGTCGTGCTGCGCGCCGGCCAGGTCGGCGACGAGGCGATGGCCAAGGCCTTGCAGGACCACGTGAAGCAGACGATCGCGCCGTACAAATACCCGCGTCGCATCGTGTTCCGCGAGGCGCTGCCGCGCACCGAGACCGGCAAGCTGCAGCGCTTTCGGCTGCGCGAGGAGGATGGACGATGAAGGTGCTTCAACCGGCGGGATGGAAGGCGCCGCGCGGCTATTCCAATGGCGTGGCGGCGTCGGGCACGACGGTGTTCGTGGCGGGGCAGATCGGCTGGAACGCGCAGTGCGAGTTCGACAGCGACGACTTCGTCGAGCAGGTGCGGCAGGCCTTGCTCAATGTGCGCGCGGTGCTGGCCGAGGCCGGGGCGACGCCGGAGCACATCACGCGCATGACCTGGTACGTGGTCGACAAGCGCGAGTACCTGGCCCGCGGTCGCGAGGTGGGCGCGGTGTTCCGCGAGCTCATCGGCAGCTACAACGCGGCGATGACCGCGGTGCAGGTGAGCGCGCTGATCGAGGACCGCGCGAAGGTCGAGATCGAGGTGACGGCAGTGGTGCCGGAGGATCATCCGCCGAGATGGGTCTGACCGCTTGACGTAGCCCGGGTGCAACCCGGGACTCCTGCCCCGGGTTGCACCCGGGCTACTGCCATCCATGCGCATCGATCCCCTCTCCCTCAAGCTCTTCGTCGCCATCGTCGAGCAGGGCTCGATCGCCGCTGCCGCGCAGTCCAACCACATCGCCTCCGCGGCGGTCAGCAAGCGCATCAGCGAGCTGGAAGCCGCGCTGCGCACGCCGCTGCTCAGCCGCACCAACAAGGGCGTGAGCCCGACCCCGGCGGGCATGGCACTTCTGCATCTGGCGCGGCGCCTGCTGGTCGACCTGGACGACATCGCCGTGCAGATGCGCGACTGGTCCGGCGGCACGCGCGGGCAGGTGCGTGTCTTCGCCAACATCTCGGCCATCACCCAGTTCCTGCCGCGCGAGATCGGCGACTTCCTGGCCCGCTACCCGGAGGTCGACGTGCACCTGCAGGAGCGCATCAGCTCGGCGGTGATCAAGGCGGTGCTGGACAACGAGGCGGATGTCGGCATCTGCGTGGCGAGCGTGCCGCCGCCCGGCATCGAGGTGCTGCCCTACCACGACGACGAGCTGGTGCTCATCGTGCCGCGCGGCCATGCGCTCGCGCGCCGGCGGCGGATGCGGTTTGCCGACGCGCTCGACCACGATGTCGTGGGCCTGCACACCGGCAGCTCCATCAACCAGCAGCTCGCCCGCGCCTCGCTCGAGGCGGGCCGACCGCTGCGCCTGCGCATCCAGGTGACCAGCTACGACGCGCTGGCCCGCATGGTCGAGGCGGGGCTGGGCATCGGCGTGATGCCCAAGGCGGTGGCGCAGCCGCTCGCGCGCTCGCTGGGCATTGTCGTCATCCGGCTCGACGAGGACTGGACCCGGCGGCAGCTGACGATCTGCGTGCGCAGCTACGAGGCGCTTCCGGCCGCCGCCCGGCTGCTCGTCGATCACCTGCGCTCGTAGCCCGGGTGCAACCCGGGGTCTCTCGGTGGCCACGTCCCGGGTTGCACCCGGGCCACCTGCCATCGCGATCCGCGATGGCGGCCTCGTCAGAGACTGGTTTACCGGAGTTCCTCGCGGCGCGATCATGCGGTCCGCTTCAGAGGGACCCGCCATGACCGACACCGCCTCCTTGCCCGCCCTCGACGGCGTGCGCGTGATCGAAATGGGCCAGCTCATCGCCGGTCCGTTCGCCGGCAAGACGCTGGGCGAGTTCGGCGCCGAGGTCGTCAAGATCGAGCCGCCCGGCAGCGGCGATCCGCTGCGCAACTGGCGCATGCTGCAAGACGGCACCTCGGTGTGGTGGCAGGTGTCCTCGCGCAACAAGCGCTCGATCGCGCTCGACCTGCGCACGTCCAAGGGCCAGGACATCGCCCGCCGCCTGATCGCCGAGGCCGACGTGCTGATCGAGAACTTCCGCCCCGGCACCCTCGAGGACTGGGGCCTCGGCTGGGACGCACTCTCCGCGCTCAACCCCGGCCTGGTGATGCTGCGCATCTCGGGCTACGGCCAGACCGGCCCCTACCGCGACCTGCCCGGCTTCGGCGCCATCGGCGAGGCCATGGGCGGCCTGCGCCACCTCACCGGCGAGCCGGGTCGTGTGCCCGTGCGCGTGGGCGTGTCGATCGGCGACACGCTCGCGGCGCTGCACGGCACGATCGGCGTGCTGACGGCCCTGTACCACCGCAAGGTCAACGGCGGCCGCGGCCAGGTGGTCGACGTCGCCTTGCACGAGGCGGTGTTCAACGTGATGGAAAGCCTGATCCCCGAGTACAGCGCCTTCGGCGCGGTGCGCGGCCCCGCCGGCAGCGCGCTGCCCGGCATCGCGCCGTCGAATGCCTATCGCTGCACCGACGGCGTCGTCCTGGTGGCGGGCAACGGCGACAGCATCTTCAAGCGCCTGATGGACGTGATCGGCCGGCCCGACCTGGGCGGCGCGAGCGACCTGGCGAGCAACGCCGGCCGCGTCGCCCGGGTGGCGGAGATCGATGCCGCCATCGAAGCCTGGACGCAGTCACGCAGCGTGAGCGACGTGCTCGACACGCTGGGCGCCGCACGCGTGCCGGCCGGTCGTGTCTACACCGCGCGCGACATCCACGAAGACCCGCACTACCGGGCCCGCGACATGATTCTTCGCCAGCGCACCCGCGACGGGCACGAGCTGGACGTGCCCGGCATCGTGCCCAAGCTCTCGGTCACGCCGGGCGGCGTGCGCAGCGCGGCGCCGGGCCTCGGCGACGACACCGAAGGCGTGCTGGCGAAGGCGGGTTTCTCCGCGCAGGACATCGCGGCGTTGCGCGCCAAGGGAGTGGTCGCATGAGCGCCCAGGCCGCCCTGGGCGCGAATTCCCTCTCGGAGGGATCACACGAAGTGTGTAGGGTGCACCAGTGATCGCCGCCCGGCCGCCCGAAGGCGCTCGCACCGCAGCCCGCAGGGCGGAGGTTTCCAAACCCCTTTGGAACGCCGACGGACGTCGCATCCACCTGCAGGAGGTCGGCACGCGCGACGGCCTGCAGGCCGAGGCCGCCTTCGTGCCGACGATCGACAAGATCGCGCTGGTCGACGCCTTGTCGCGCACGGGCCTGGCCAAGATCGAGGTGACATCCTTCGTGTCGCCGCAGGCGATTCCCGCGCTGCGCGACGCCGAGATCGTGATGCGCGAGATCGAGCGCCGTCCCGGTGTCGTGTACAGCGCGCTGGTGCCCAACCTGCGCGGCGCCGAGCGCGCGATCGAGTCGCGCGCGGACGAGTTCAACCTGGTGATGTCGGCCAGCGAGTCGCACAACCTGGCCAACCTGCGCATGACGCGCGAGCAGTCCTTTGCCGCGCTGTCCGAGGTCGCGGCGCTGGCGCACGGTGCCGGCGTGGCGGTCAATGTGTCGCTGTCGTGCGCCTTCGGCTGCCCGATGGAAGGCGATGTGGCCGAGGCCGGCGTGCTCGAGTGGTCCCGCCGATTCGTCGACGAGATCGGCGCCTGCGGCGTCACCCTGTGCGACACCACCGGCATGGCCTGGCCCGGCCCCGTGGCGGCGCTGACGCGAGACTTCCGCGAGTGCTGGGCGGACACGGAGCTCACCCTGCACTTTCACAACACGCGCGGCATGGGCCTGGCCAACGTGCTGGCCGCCATCGACGCCGGCGCCGACCGCTTCGACGCGTCGCTGGGCGGCATCGGCGGCTGTCCGTACGCGCCGGGCGCGAGCGGCAACGTGTGCAGCGAAGAGATCGTGCATGCGCTCGACCTCATGGGCTACGACACCGGCGTCGACCTGGCGGCGTTGATCGCGGCCGCGCGGCGCCTGCCTGCGCTGATCGGCCACGACATCCCCAGCCAGATCGTCAAGGCCGGCCGCCGGCTGGACCTGCATGCGCGGCCGGCCGATTTCGACGCGATCCGCGAGCGGGCGCTGGCCCGCTCCTCCTGATTCACCTCCACCAGAAAGCTGTTCATGAGACAAACCCTTGGCGCAATCACCCTGGCCCTGCTGTTCGGCGGCGCCCAGGCGCAGACCTACCCCACCAAGCCGGTGACGCTGATCGTGCCGACCGCGCCCGGCGGCACCACCGACATCGCCGCCCGCATGCTGGCCGATCCGCTCGGCAAGGCCCTGGGCCAGACCCTGGTGGTCGACAACAAGGGCGGCGCGAGCGGCAGCATCGCGGCCATCGCCGTCAAGCGCGCCGAGGGCGACGGCCACACGCTGCTGATGCAGTACTCCGGCTACCACGTCATCACGCCGGCGGTGAGCAAGCAGCCGCTGGGATGGGAGGCCAGGGACCTCCAGCCGGTGGCCAACGTGCTGAGCGCGCCGCAGGTGATCGTGGTGCGCGCGGGGCTGCCCATCAAGACCATGGCCGAGCTGATCCAGTATGCGAAGGCCAACCCCGGCAAACTGACCTACGCGTCCTCGGGCAACGGCTCGCTGCAGCACGTCACCGGCGCGATGATCGAGCAGCAGGCCGGCATCCAGATGACCCACATCCCGTACAAGGGCACCGGCCCGGCCTTGCAGGACCTGCTCGGCAGCCAGGTCGACGTCACCTTCGGGACGCCGCCGCCGTACATGGCCCACATCCAGTCCGGCAAGCTGCGCGCGCTGGCGGTGACGGGCAAGTCGCGGCTGGCCAGCCTGCCCGACGTGCCCACGGCGGCCGAGGCCGGCATGCCCAAGCTCGACGCGACCTCGTGGTTCGCGGTCTTCGCGCCGGCCGCCACGCCCAAGCCGGTGGTCGACAAGCTGAGCGCGGAGATCGCCAAGGTGATGGCCACGCCGGCGTTCAAGCAGAAGGCGGCGGAGCAGGGCGCGGCGGCGGACTACATGAATCCGCAGCAGCTCGGTGACCTGGTCAAGTCGGAGCTGGTGCGCTGGGCGCAGGTGGTGAAGGCGTCGAAGATCGAGGCGGATTGAGTAGCCCGGGTGCAACCCGGGGTTCGTCGGTCGAGCTAGGACCCGGGTTGCACCCGGGCTACGACAGCTGGAAGCGCTGGACCGCCCCCGACAACCCCACCGCCTGCTCCTTCAGGCTCTGCGCGGCCGCCGCCGACTCCTCCACCAAGGCCGCGTTCTGCTGCGTCGCCTGGTCCAGCTGCACGACGGCCTTGTTCACCTCGCCGATGCCCTTGGCCTGCTCCGTCGCCGCGGCCGAGATCTCGCCGACGATGTCCGACACGCGCTGCACGCTGGCCACGATCTCGCGCATCGTGTCGCCCGCGCGCTGGACCTGCGCGGCGCCGGCTTCCACCTTGCCCACGCTGTCGCCGATCAGGACCTTGATCTCCTTGGCGGCCGACGCACTGCGCTGCGCCAGCGAGCGCACCTCGCCGGCCACCACCGCGAAGCCGCGGCCCTGCTCGCCGGCGCGGGCCGCTTCCACCGCGGCGTTGAGCGCCAGGATGTTGGTCTGGAACGCGATGCCGTCGATGACGCCGATGATGTCGGCGATGCGCCGCGAGCTGTCGTTGATCCCGCTCATGGTCCGCACCACCTCGCCCACCAGCGCGCCGCCGCGGCCGGCGACCTGCGAGGCCGAGACCGCGAGCTGGTTGGCCTGCGACGCCGACTCCGCGCTCTGGCGCACCGTCACCGCCATCTGCTCCACCGAGCTGGCGGTCTGCTGCAGGTTGGCGGCGGCCTGCTCGGTGCGCGCGCTCAGGTCCTGGTTGCCGGTGGCGACTTCGCTGCTCGCCACGCCGATGTTGTCGACCGAGCGGCGGATGTGTCCGACCAGCGTGCGCAACGCGTCCTGCATGTGCGCGAGCGAGCCCATCAACCGGCCCACCTCGTCGCGTCCGGCCGGCGGCAGGTCGACGCCCAGGTTGCCTGCGGCGATGCGGTCGGCGATCGCCTGCGCCTGCGCCAGCGGCCGCACGATGCTGCGGTTCAGCAGCCAGCCCAGCAGCGCCGCCACGGCGGCGCAGCCGGCCGCGGTCGCGATCATCGCGTCGCGGGTGGACGACATGGTCGATTCGATGCTGCGTCCCAGGGCCTGATCGCGCGCCTGCTGGTGCTCGACCATCTCGGTGGCCACGCCGATGTACTCCGCCACCAGCGGCTTGAAGGCCGCGGCCTCGCGCACGGCGGTGTCGACGTCGCCCGCATCGTTGGCCTTCATCATGGTGTCGCGCTGGACCAGGTAGCGCTTGCGCACGGCGGCCAGCTTGTCCTGCAGGGCGATGCCCTGCGGCGTGGTCTCGAGCTCCTGGAAGCGCTTCTGGATCTCGGTGGTGCGCGCCGACACGCGCTTCACGTCGTCGGCGAAATGGTTGACCAGGCCCATGTCGCTGCTCAGGCCGACCGCCAGCGCGCGCTGTGCGTTGACGGCGATGTTCTGCCGCCATTCCTGCGCCAGCGACAGCCGCTCGGCCTGCGCGCCGCTGGCCTCGGCCGTCACCTGCCGGATCTGCCCGATCTGGAAGAGGGTGAAGGTCGTGAGGACGAGGATGAGGGCGATGACGACGCTGAAGCACAGCGCCAGGCGTGCGCCGATGCGCAGGTGGCTGAGGGAGGAGGGCATGGGAGGAGACAGGAAGCGGAACCGGGGATATCGACGGTTCGCGGGCGGGCTTGAGTCTGTCGTCTTGTAGCGTGGGCTTCAGCCCACCAGCGCGTGGGCTGAAGCCCACCCTACGAACAGCCGGCCAGCTCGGTCGTCTCCCAGCCGGTCAGCGTGGGACGTTCCCGGCACAGCGTCGCGGTCCAGAACGCCGCCGGCGCCGCCCGATGGAAGAGGTGCCCCTGGAAACGAGCGACACCGTGGTGGGCCAGCCAGGCGAGCTGCTCGGGGCGCTCGACGCCCTCGGCCACCACCCGCAACTCGAGATCGTCGGCAAGCTCCACCACGTGCCGCAGCACATGCTCGCGCCGCGCATCGCCCGGCACGTCGGTGAGGAAGCCGCGATCGATCTTCAGCGTGTCCAGCGGCAGCACGACCAGCTCGGCGAGCGACGAATGGCCGGTGCCGAAGTCGTCGATGGCCACGCGCACGCCCTCGGCGCGCAGCAGGGAGAGCTGGCGGCGCGCGGCGCCGCTGCCCAGCGCCAGGGCGGTTTCGGTCAGTTCCAGGTCGAGCCGGGCGGGGTCGATGCGGTGGTGATGCAGCCGTCGCAGGACACGCGCCGCGAGGTCGTCGCGGGCCAGGTCCATGGCGGTCAGGTTGACGGCGATGCGCGGCACCGTGGCGCCCTGATCGCGCCAGTCCAGGATGTCCAGGCAGACCTGGTCGAGCACGAACTCGGTGAGCGCGTCGGCCAGGCTCAGCCGGTGAGCCAGCGCGACCACGTCGGCCGGCGGGACCGCCGCGAAGCGCTCGCGCTGCCAGCGCACCAGCGCCTCGAAGCCGCGCACCTCGCCGCGGGCGGTGACCTGCGGCTGGTACTCGAGGTACAGGTCGCGGTGGCGGATCGCGCTGCGCAGCGCATCGTCGAGCGCCGCGGGCGTGGCGCTGCGCCCGAAGCGGCGCGGCGGCGTCATGCGGCGGCCTTCAGCGCGGCCTCGGGGGGCGATGCGGCCAGCAGTGCGCGAAAGCGCGCCTCCATGTCGGCCGGAAAGGCGCTTGCCTTGCGCAAGGCGGTGTCGAGGAAGACAGCGGTGAGCGTGCTCACCGCGGCGAGCTCGCCGTCGTCGTCGCGTCGCATCGCGTGGCGAAAGCGCAAGACCTTCGACTTGACCTCGATCAGCTGGGTGTGGACGGACACCAGGTCGCCGGCCTGCAGCTCGCGCTTGTACTCGGTGAGCTGCTCGACCGCGGCCATGCCGCGACCGGCGGCGCGCAGCCACGCCGGTGTGAGGCCGAGCGAGCCGAACAGCTGCCAGGTCGCCTCGTCGAACTTGCCCGTGTACCACATGACGTTCATGTGGCCCATGTGGTCGCAATGCCACGGGTAGACAGTGCCGCGGTAGGTGAGTCGTTCCATGCGGCGCAGTCTCGGGCCGCGCGGCGCCGCCATCGTGTCGGCGTGCGCGGGCGCCGATTACAGATGCAATCAGGGCGCCGCACGCCTCATCGGATCGCGGCGGCCAGGTGCTGGTGGATCATCGCGACCGCGGCCGCGCCTTCGCCGATCGCGCCGCCGACCCGCTTGACCGACCCCGAGCGCACGTCGCCCACCGCGAACACGCCGGGCACGCTCGATTCGAGCGGCGCCCGCGCGCCGCCGCCCGACGCGGTGGCGGCGCCGGTCAGCACGAAGCCGTGCGCGTCGACGGCCACGCCGCAGCCGTCGAGCCAGCCGGTCTCGGGCTCGGCGCCGACGAACAGGAAGACGTTGCGGGTGTCGCAGTGGTTCTCGACGCCGCTGGCATGGTCGCGCCACGTCAGCCCGGCCAGCCCGCCCGGCAGCTCGCCTCGCAGGCCGGTGATCTCGGTGTGCGGGCGCAGGCTGATGTTGGGCGCGGCGGCGATGCGGTCGATCAGGTAGCGCGACATGCTGGCCGCCAGGCCGGGGCCGCGCACGAGGATGTGGACCCGCGAGGCATGCTGCGACAGGAACACCGCCGCCTGTCCCGCCGAGTTGCCGCCGCCCACCAGCACGACCTCGCTGTGCGCGCACATCTTGGCCTCGATGGCCGAGGCCCAGTACCACACGCCCCGGCCCTCGAACTCGGCCAGGCGCGGCACGGCGGGGCGCCGGTAGCGCGCGCCGCTCGCGATGACCACGGTGCGCGCCCGCAGCCGCCGGCCGTCGGCCAGGCGCAGCGCGAGCTCGCCATCCGGGCCCTTGCGGCTGCAGTCCATCGACTTGACCTGGGCCGGGATCATCACCTCGGCGCCGAACTTCTGGGCCTGGACGAAGGCACGCCCGGCCAGCGCCTGGCCCGAGATGCCGGTCGGAAAGCCGAGGTAGTTCTCGATGCGCGCGCTGGCCCCGGCCTGCCCGCCGAAGGCGCGGCAGTCGAGCACGATGACGTGCAGTCCTTCCGAGGCGGCATAGACGGCGGTGGCGAGGCCGGCCGGGCCCGCGCCCACGACGGCGACGTCGAACAACTCGTCGCGCTCGCCGGTGTCGACCATGCCCAGGCAGCGCGCGAGCTCGTCCTCGCTGGGGTTGCGCAGCACCGCGCCGTCCGGGCACACCGCGAGCACTTCCTCGGCGGCGGCGCCGTATTGCTCCAGCAGCGCGGCGGCGTCGGTGTCTTCGGCGGCATCGACCACGTGGTGCGGCTGGCCGTTGCGGCGCAGGAAGTTCTGCAGGCGCAGCACGTCGGCCGAGCGCGGGTCGCCGATCAGCACGGCGCCGCTCGCGCCGGCCTCGATCAAGGCCACCCGCCGCAGGATCAGGGCCCGCACGATGCGCTCGCCCAGGTCGGCCTCGGCGATGATCAGCGCGCGCAGCTGGCCCGGCGGCACCAGCAGCGTCTCGACGTCCTCCTCGGCGTGGCCGTCGACCAGGGCCGGCCGGCCCGAGAGCTGGCCGACCTCGGCGAGGAACTGGCCGGGCCCCTGCTTGACGATGGGCACCACCCGGCCCAGGCCGTCGCGCTGGCTGATCGCCACCGAGCCCTTGAGCACCACGAACATGCCGGGACCGGACTCGCCGGCCTCGAACAGGCAGGTGCCGCGGGGGTAGCCACGCAGGCTGCCGAAGCGGCCGATGCGCTCGATCTCCGCCTCGGTGAGCGCCGGGAACATCTGGTGCTGGCGGCTCGCGAGAGTGTTCGGTGCGTCGTCGGCCATGGGAGCTCCCGGTTGAAAAGCGCTGTTCGATTAGACGCCGAAGCTTGACATCGAGTGGGCTCGAGGTCGTCAAATGCCCCTCTTCATGAAAACCGGAGACCTGCCATGCCCGCCGAGCAGAACAAGCAACTCGCGACCGACTTCCTCGCCCGCTTCACCGCCGGCGACATCGACGGTGCCCTGGCCACCCTCAGTGACGACGCCACCTGGCGGCTGCCCGGCAAGCCGGGGCAGATGCCGGTGGTCGGCGTGTTCGACAAGGCCCGGATCGGCAAGCTGTTTCGCAACATGGACGCGCAACTGAAGAGCGGGCTGAAGATGACGCCGACCGGCATGGTGGCCGAAGGCGACAAGGTCGCGGTCGAGGCGGTCTCGCGCGGGGAGCTGCGCAACGGGCGGGTGTACGAGCAGGAGTACCACTTCCTCATGGTGGTGCGCGACGGGAAGATCCGCGAGGTGCGGGAGTACCTCGACACCCAACACGTGCTGGCCACTTGGTTCGCGTAGCCCGGGTGCAACCCGGGTTGCACCCGGGCTACGGACGCCGGCCCGCGCCGCCATCCGGCATCTGATCCCGGCTTTTCCGACGTTCGTCGCAAGCGCCTTGCCCGCTCCATGGGGGATCCCGACCATGCGCGCTGGATTTAAGCTTGCAGACCCCCCGAGAACACCATGACGCCACCCCCAGGGAACCTCTCCATGCGCCACCTCCTCGTCGCCGCCGTCATCGCCTGCCTGCTCGCCGCCTGCGGGAAGGGCGGCGCACCCAGCGACGCCACCGCCAAGGCCGGCGAATCCGGACGCGGCGCCGTGCTGCTGCTGGCGCCGGAAGACCTGCGCACCGTCGGCGCCGCCGACGCGGCCGCGGGCGCGGTCATCACCGGCACGGTCCAGCCCGAGCGCCGTGCCGACCTGCGCGCCGAGGTGTCCGCGGTGGTGCTGCAGGTGTTCAAGGAGAACGGCGAGCCGGTGAAGGGCGGCGAGCTGCTGGTGCGCCTGGACGACACCTCCATCCGCGACACGCTGGCCTCCGCCGACGAGTCGGCGCGCGCGTCGGGCCAGGCCTTCGAGCAGGCCGAGCGCCAGGTGCAGCGCCTGAAGACGCTGCAGGCCCAGGGCATGACCTCGATGCAGGCGCTCGAAGACGCCGAGGTCCGCCGCAACAACGCACAAAGCGACCTGGTCGCGGCGCGGGCGCGGGTGGTCGCGGCGCGCCAGCAGCTGCGCCGCACCGAGGTGCGCGCGCCCTTCGACGGCGTGGTCAGCGACCGCAAGGTGTCGGCCGGCGACACCGCGCAGATCGGCAAGGAGCTGCTCAAGGTCATCGACCCGCGCAGCATGCGCTTCGAGGGCCTGGTCTCGGCCGACCGCATGCACGAGATCCGCATCGGCCAGGAGGTGCGCTTTCGCGTCAACGGCTACGCCACGACCGAGTTCGCCGGCAAGGTCAGGCGCGTCGACGCGGCGGCCAACAGCACCACCCGCCAGGTCGAGGTGCTGGTCGATTTCGTCGAGCCGGCCGGCGCGCCGCGCGTGGCGGGCCTGTATGCCGAAGGCCGCATCGCCTCCGGCGGCAAGGCCGCGCTGACCCTGCCCGAGGCGTCGGTGACGCGGGTGGGCGACAAGCCCTTCGTGTGGCGCGTCAATGCGAAGGACAAGACGCTGGCCAAGGTGCCGGTGCAACTCGGCGAGCGCGACGCGCGGCGCGGCGAATACGCGCTGCAAAGCGGGCTGACCGAGGGCGACCGCATCCTGCGCAATCCCGGCGGCACGCTGGTCGACGGCCAGCGCTTCGAGTTCGCGAGCGCAGCTGCCAACGGCGCCGCGCCTGCCGCTTCCACGGGGAGCTGAGCCATGTTCCTGTCCGACTTCAGCATCAAGCGGCCGGTCGCCACGGTCGTGATCATCATCGCGCTGATGGCCCTGGGGCTGATGGCGCTCAACAAGCTGCGCGTCAACCAGATCCCCGACGTGGAACAGCCGGTGCTGGTGGTGACCATCAACTACCCCGGCGCCTCGCCCGACACGGTCGAGCGCGAGATCGTCAACCGCATCGAGAAGGCGCTGCAGAGCATCACCGGCGTGGACGAGGTGCGCTCCACGGCGGCCGAGAGCCAGGCCCGCATCGTCATGGTCTTCAAGTTCCAGAAGAACATGATCGAGGCCGCCGACGAGGTGCGCAACGCCATCGGCACGGTGCGCCACAAGCTGCCCGTCGAGATGCGCGAGCCCGTGTTGCAGCGGGTCGACCCGTCGGCGCGGCCGATCATGCAGCTGGCCCTGTCGTCCACGCGGCAGACCCATGCCGAGATCTCGCAGCTCGCCGAAGACCAGCTCGCCGACCGCTTCCGCGCCATCCCGGGCGTGGCGGTGGTCAACGTCAACGGTTCGCTCAAGCGCGAGCTGTCGGTGCTGCTGCGGGCCGAGAAGCTGCGCGAGTTCGGCGTGTCGATCACCGAGGTGGTGAACGCGGTGCGCAACCAGAACGCCACCGCGCCGGTGGGCAAGGTGCGCGGCACGCTCGAGGACCAGAGCATCCGCCTGGTCGGCCGCCTGGAGTCGCCGGCCGAGTTCGAGCAGATCGTGATCAAGCGGCGCGGCAACGAGATCGTGCGCCTCGGGCAGGTCGCCACCGTGCAGGATGGCTTCGCCGAGCTCACCGGATTCTCGGTGCGCAACGGGCGCCCCAATGTCGGCCTGTCGATCACCCGGTCACGCGACGCGAGCACGGTGTCGGTGGCCGACCAGGTGCGCAAGCTCGCCTCGGAGATCAACAAGACCGTGCCGCAGGGCACCAAGCTCGAGATCACCGAAGACGGCGGCGAGGATGCGCAGAACAGCCTGGACAACGTGATCCACGCGCTGGTGTTCGGCGCGGGCCTGACCATCTTCGTCGTCTACATCTTCCTGAACTCCTGGCGCTCGACGCTCATCACCGCGCTGTCGCTGCCGACCTCGGTGATCGCCGCCTTCATCGCGGTGTGGCTGTGCGGCTTCTCGCTCAACTTCATGAGCCTGCTGGGGCTGTCGCTGGCCATCGGCGTGCTGATCGACGACGCGATCGTGGTGCGCGAGAACATCGTGCGCCACATGGAGCACGGCGAGGACCGCCGCACGGCGGCGCTGCGCGGCACCGCGGAGATCGGGCTGGCGGTGGCCGCCACCACCTTCTCCATCGTGGCGGTGTTCGTGCCGGTGGCCTTCATGCCGGGCGTGCCCGGCGAATGGTTCCGGCCGTTCGCGCTGACGGTGGTGGCGTCGGTGATGGTGAGCCTGTTCATCTCGTTCACGCTCGACCCCATGCTGTCGGCCTTCTGGGGCGACCCGCCGGGGCACCACCAGGCGCCCAAGACCGGCGTGAGCCTGCTGCTGGCGCGCTTCAACACCTGGTTCGACCACCAGGCCGACCGTTACGGCCACGTGATCGCCTGGGCGCTGCACCACCGGCGCTGGATGGTGGCCTTCGCGGTCGCCAGCTTCGTGGGCGCGCTGGCCCTGCAGGCGACGGTGGGCGGCTCGAGCTTCCTGCCGGCCTCCGACGCGGGCTTCCTGGCCGTCGAGGTGCGCACGCCTTCGAGCAGCAGCCTGGAGTACACGCGGCTCAAGATCGAGGCGGCGGCCGCGCTGGCGCGCACGCTGCCCGAGACGGTGGCGACCAACAGCAACGTGAACGCCGGCGGCGGGCGCATCTACGTCGACATCGGCAAGAGCACCCAGCGCAAGCGCTCGGCGATCGAGATCGCGACCCATCTGCGCACGCTGGTGGCGCGGCTGGTCGGCGCCGAGTACACGGTGCTCGACGACCTCAACAACGGCGTGCAGAAGCCGGTGCAGATCCGCTTCCACGGCGTCGACGCGCGCCGCCTGGGCGCGATCACCTCCGAGTTCATGGACCGGCTGCGCAAGGTGCCGGGCGCGGTCGACGTCGGCCTGTCCGAACAGGACCCGCAGGACGAGCTGAAGATCGAGCTCGACCGCGGGCTGGCCAACTCGCTGGGCATCTCGGTCAACGACGCCGCGCAGGCGCTGCGCGTGGCCTTCGCCGGCGTGGAGGTGGGCGACTGGGTCGACCCGACCGGCGAGACCCGCGATGTCGCGGTGCGGCTGCACCCGCAGGACCGCGTCGACGCGGGCAACATCGAGCGCCTGCCGGTGGCCGTGGGCAGCAGCGGGATGATGGTGCCGCTGGACCAGATCGCCAGGGTGAGCATGGGCAAGGGCCCGTCGCAGATCCAGCACGCCGACGGCAAGCGGATGATCGCGGTCTCGGCCAACGTGCAGGGCCGCTCGCCCGGCGAGGTGACGGCCCAGGCGCTGAAGATCGCCCAGGAGACGAAGTACCCGGTCGGCTACGGCGTGGAGCTGGCCGGTGCCTCCAAGGACCAGCAGGTGGTGTTCACCCAGATGGGCATCGCGCTGGTGATGGGCGTGGCGCTCATGTACCTCATCCTGGTCGTGCAGTTCGGCTCCTTCACCGCGCCGCTGCCGGTGATGCTGTCGCTGCCGCTGTCGCTCATCGGCGTGGTGATCGCGCTGCTGCTGACCGGCGGCACGCTCAACCTGATGAGCTTCATCGGCGTGATCATGCTGATGGGCCTGGTCGCCAAGAACGCCATCCTGCTGCTCGACGCCGCGCGGGTGCGCGAGGCCGAGGGCATGCCGCGCGAGGAGGCGCTGATGGCGGCGGGCCGCAAGCGCCTGCGGCCCATCCTGATGACGACCTTCGCGCTGATCGCCGGCATGCTGCCGGTGGCCATCGGGCTGGGCGAGGGCGGCGAGTTCTACCGGCCGATGGCGGTGGCCATCATCGGCGGCACCATCACCTCCACGCTGCTCACGCTGCTGGTGATCCCGAGCTTCTACGACAGCATCGAGATCGCGCACGACCGCGCGCTGGCCAAGCTGCGCGCGCGGGCCGCGCGCTGGAACGTCGGCCTGGCCTTCGTCGCGACGCTGCTGGAGGCGATCGCGACCCTGCTGCTGCTGAGGCTGGTGTGGCGCCTGGCGCGCCGCGGTTGGCACCTGACCTTCGGCCGGGCCCAGCCCGCATGAGGACATCGTGGCCATGCTCTGGCGCTGGCTGGCCGACGCGGTCCTCGTCGTTCACCTGGGCTTCGTGCTGTTCGCGCTGCTCGGCGCGCTGGCGGTGTGGCGATGGCCATCGGTCGCCTGGCTGCACCTGCCGGCGCTTGTCTGGGGGGCGTATGTCGTGCTCGCCGGAGACATCTGTCCGCTGACGCCGCTGGAGGTGCATCTGCGCGTGGCGGGTGGGGAGGCGGGGTACGACATTTCGTTCATCGAGCGGTACCTGCTGCCGCTGATCTATCCGGATGTCGTGCAGGGCGATGCGGGGCGAGGCTTGCAGCAGACGCTGGGGATGGTGCTGCTGGGGTTCAACGCGGCGATCTACGCGCTGTGGATCCGCAGGCGAAGGTAGCCCGGGTGGAACCCGGCAGCGGCTTGTGATCGAAAGGCTGTGTTGAACAAGACCGTCAACGCGCACCCCGGGTTGCACCCGGGCTACGGAGTCCGCAGGCGGTTCCAGGCGTCTCGCACCGCAGGTCGGGCCTCGTCCCACGCGAGGTCGGATCCTTCACGCGCCTCGTCCCATCCCGCCGCCAGCTCCGCCTCGACCTCGTCCCATTCCCGCGGCCGGTCCGAGCGGATGTACGCACGCATCCCGTAGCGATACGCCGACTCGTACGCCGAGAACGGCGCGCCTTCGGACACATAGTCGCGCCCGGCGTAGTTCTCGCGCCACCACGCTTCCTCGGCGCTCAGGTCGGTCACCGGCCCTTCGCCGGTCGAGCCGCCGAGCGTCGCGCCGAGCACTGCACCTCCCACGGCCCCGGCCAAGCTGCCGACCGGCCCCGCGGCCAAGCCACCGACGGCACCGGCCACAGCGCCACCGACTGCGCCGGCGGCCATTCCGAGGCCGTGAGTGCCGACCTTTTCGACGACAGGTTTCGGTTCGCCCTCGGCAACGGGTTTGTCTTCCTTCATCGCATGCTCCTGGAGAGGCCACATCGCCTCCCAGCGAGCAGGCGACGTGCCCGCTACGTCGACGTCAACCCGTGCCGCTCGTGCCACTCGGACAGCGACACGTCCGGAAAAGTTTCGAAGCGCGGATCGCCACGCCGCCCCTCCGGCTCGACCCACGCCGCCCGCGAGCCCAGCATGATGTGCACATGCTCGGGTGGGGTCGGCAGCGGCGTGTCGATCGCGCCGGCATGCGGATGGACCAGCTCGGGCCAGCCCGGGTCCCACAGCCACAACGGGCTGCCGCAGCGGCCGCAGAAATGGCGGCGCGCGCTGCTGGTGTGCACGGCGTCGCCCTCGCTGATCTGCGCCTGGTACACGCGCAGGTGGCGCTTGCCCTCGACCTTCAGGGTGTCGAAGCGCGCTCCGAGATTGATCGCATAGCCGCCGCTGCCGGCCGTCTTGCGGCAGATCGAGCAGTAGCAGCGCATGAAGGGCACGGGCTGCGGCGACTCGACGCTGAAGCGCACGCTGGCGCAGTGGCAGGAACCTTGGAGTTGCATGGCCGTCTCCGGGTCGGATGCGATCCGGGCGAGTCTGCGGGCGATCTGCGATCGCATGCCACCACCAGGGTCTAAGATTCAAATAGGAATCGTTCTCACTTGCGTTATAGTTCGCCCCGATTCGGACCCACCCCCATGCTGCCTGCCGCCGACCTCGCCCCGGATTCGCCTCGCGCCGCGTCGCGCCCGCCGCATGCGGGCACGCGCGCCGACCTGACGCCCGCGCAACGCCGCGTCATGGTGGGCGTGACCGTGGCGCTGCACGCCGGCGTCGTGGCCGCGCTCCTGCAGGTGCGCGAGGTGCGCGAAGCGGTCGCCGAAGCGGCCCCGTTGTTCGTCAGCCTGGTGACTGCCGCGCCGACGCCCACGGCGCCGCCCCCGCCCGTGCTCGCGCCGCCCAGGCCCGCGCCGCCGCGGCCGCCCAAGCCGGTCATCGCGGCCGCACCGACCCCCGCGCCGGCACCGTTCGTCGCGCCTGCCGCAACGCCGCCGGAGCCCGCGCCGGCGCCGGTCGCGGTGGCCGCACCCGCCGCGGTCGAGGCGCCGCCCGCCCCGCCGAGGAACATCCCCGCGTCCGCCGTGCAGTACCTCGAGCCCCCTGCGCCCGTGTACCCGCGTGCATCGCGCCGCGCCGGCGAGGCGGGGCGCGTGCTGCTGCGCGTGTGGGTGGACGAAGCCGGGCTGCCGCGCCAGGTGCTGGTGCAGCAGTCGGCGGGCTTCCTCCGCCTCGACGAGGCGGCAGTCGCCGCCGTGCAGAAGGCGCGCTTCAAGCCCTACAGCGAGAACGGCCGGCCCACCGCCGGCTGGGCCCTCGTGCCGCTGACTTTCGATCTGGAGAAATAGGATGAACAACGAAACCGCACTGGGCACACTGGGGATAGGCCACTTCATCGGGCAAGCCGATGCGGTGGGCAAGACGCTGCTGGTGGTGCTGCTCGCGATGTCGCTGCTGTCGTGGGCCATCCTCGCGCTCAAGGGCCTGACGCTGGTGGTGCGCCGCCGCCGCAGCGAAGCTTTCCTGAGCCTGTTCTGGAACGCCCGCTCGCTCGACGCCGTCGCGGCCGAGATCGCGACCCACGGCGCGACCGATCCGTTCTCGCATCTCACCAGCCACGCCATGCACGCCCAGGCGCACCACGCCCGCTACGGCGCGGCCAAGCTGGAGGAAGCGGGCAGCGCGAGCGACTTCGTCACCCGCACCATCAAGAAGGTGCTTGACGAAGAGACCATGCGCCTGGAGAACGGCCTCACGCTGCTGGCCACCGTCGGCGCCACCGCGCCCTTCGTCGGACTCTTCGGCACGGTCTGGGGCGTGTACCACGCGCTGGTGGCCATCGGCATGAGCGGCGCCGGCACGCTGGACAAGGTGGCGGGCCCCGTGGGCGAGGCGCTGATCATGACCGGCCTGGGCCTGGCGGTCGCCATCCCCGCGGTCATGGGCTACAACTGGCTGACCCGCGCCAACCGGGTGATGGTGGCCAAGCTCGACGCCTTCGCCTACGAGCTGCACACCTTCGTCGCCATGGGCCAGCCGCTGGGCGCCGATGCGGTGACCGCGCCCAACGTGCGGCCGCTGGCGCCACGCAGCCAGCCGGCCACCGCCTGAGGAGCGCGCCATGGCCTTCGCCAGCTTCGACTCGAAGAGCGCCAGCGCGCCGGTCGCCGAGATCAACATGGTCCCGCTGATCGACGTGATGCTGGTGCTGCTGGTCATCTTCATCATCACGGCGCCGCTGCTCACCCATGCGGTGAAGCTCGAGCTGCCGCAGGCGAGCTCGAGCGTCGACGTGGCGCCGCCGGCCAAGATCGAGTTCGCCATCGACGCGCAGGGCACGCTGTTCTGGAACGGCGAGCGGCTGACGCGCGCCGAAGCCGCGCGCCGCTTCGCCGCCGAGAGCGCGAAGCAGCCGCAGCCCGAGGTGCACCTGCGCGCCGACCAGGACGTCGCCTACCGCGTCGTCGCACAGACGCTGGCCGACGCGTCGAAGGCGGGGCTCACCAAGGTGGGCTTCGTCAGCACGCCCGAGAGCGCCGCGCCATGAGCCGCTAGCGCCTTCGCACCCGAGTCCCGTCATCCACGCGGCCTCCTGCGAGAGAGGTCGGGGCCGCACCACGCCTCACGAACCACGAGCACACCATGACCAACCACGACACCCGCCGTCCCGCCGCCGTCCCGCTGAGCCTGCGCGCCGCCGCGCTGGCCCTGGCCTTCGGCGGCGCCCAGGCCCAGGACGCGGCGCTGCCCGAGATCAAGGCCACGGCCACGCGCGAGCGCGACGGCGTGGCCAGCACCGGGGCCAAGTCCGACACGCCGGTGCGCGACATCCCGCAGACGATCACGGTGATCGACCGCAAGATGCTCGACTCGCAGGCGGCGGCCTCGCTCAAGGACTCGCTGCGCAACGTGCCCGGCATCACCCTGGGCGCGGGCGAGGGCGGGGTGATCGGCGACAACATCAACCTGCGCGGCTTCTCGGCGCGCACCGACGTCTACCTCGACGGCCTGCGCGACCGCGGCCAGTACGCACGCGACGTGTTCTCGCTCGAGGCGGTGGAGGTGCTGAAGGGGCCGGCGTCGATGCTCTTCGGCCGCGGATCGACCGGCGGCGTGATCAACCAGGTGAGCAAGAAGCCGGACCTGCGCGACCGCGGCGAAGTGGGCGTGACGATCGGCACCGACGACTACCACCGCGTCACGGCCGACGTCAATCGCAAGCTGTCCGACACCTCGGCGGTGCGCGTCGCCCTCTTCGGCCAGGACATCCGCTCCACGCGCGACGTGGAGCGGATGCGCGACGCGGGCATCGCGCCGTCGCTGCGCTTGGGCATCGACACGCCCACCGAGGTGACCCTCGCCGCGCTGATCCAGCGCAACCACGACCTGCCGGACTACGGCTTTCCCTTCGTCACCACGGCCGGCGCCGGCACGGTGCGCAAGCCCATCGCGGCGGCGGCGAACATGTTCTACGGCTACACCGACGACAAGTTCGACCAGTCGGTCAACGTGCTCGGCGCGACCGTGCAGCACAAGCTCACGCCGACCATGCTGCTGCGCAACCGCACGCTGGTGAGCCACAACACCACCGAGGCTTCGCCATCGCCGCTCGGCACGGTGGTGCGTGCCGGCGGCGGCGTGCCCTCGATGAGCGACCCGCTCGCGCTGCTCAGCGCGCCGCGCCAGGATCGCGACCGCGTGATCCGCGACAGGAGCTTCATCAACCAGACCGACCTGGTGGTCAAGCTCGGCGGCGCGGGGCTGCAGCACACCCTCACCACCGGCATCGAGCTGGGGCGCGAGCAGAGCCGCGAGGACCGCTACGTGTGGAACACCGCGGCGGCCGATGCGAGCGTCAACCTCGGCAGTCCGCTCATCGGCACCCGGCAGGGCCAGCGCGCGCTGAGCCGCACTGTCGACGCCCAGGCCGACACGCTGGCGGTCTACGTCAACGACCAGGTCGACGTCGGCGCGCACTGGAAGGTCGTGGGCGGCCTGCGCGGCGAGCGCTTCAAGGCGACCAGCGAGCTTCAGAAGCACGCCCTGCCTGCCGGCTTCCCGGCGGACGCCACGCTGCCCGCATCGGCCAAGTCGGAGACCGTGTGGAGCCCGCGCGCCGGCGTGCTGTACCAGCCCGACGACGCGCAGTCGTGGTACGTGTCCTACGGCACTTCATTCAACCCCTCGGCGGAGACGCTCTCGGCCAGCGCCGCGACGTCCCAGCTGGAAGCGGAGAAGAACCGCTCGATCGAAGCCGGCCTGAAGTGGGACGTGCTCGGCGGCGAGCTCACGCTCAACGGCGCGCTGTTCCGCACCGAGAAGACCAACGCCCGCATGCGCGACCTCGACGGCGCCACCGTGACCGCCGGCCGCGTCCGCGTGCAGGGCGTGGAGCTGGGCGTGACCGGGCGCATCACGCCGACCTGGCAGGTCTTCGGCGGGTACACCTACCTCGACGGCCGGATCGTGCAGTCGCCGGAGCTCGGCACCGGCGTCGACCTGGGCATCCCGGCCGAGGGCAAGCGCGCGCCCAACACGCCGCGCCACAACGCCACCGTGTGGACCACCTGGCGCGTCACGCCGCAGTGGGAGCTCGGCGGCGGCGTGATCAAGGCCTCGTCGCGCACCCTCAACAACTACGAGACCGCGATGCTCGACGGCTACACCCGCGTCGACGCGAGCGTGGCCTGGCTGCAGAAGACCTGGGAGCTGCGGCTGAACCTGCAGAACCTCGCCGACCGCCTCTACTTCGAGGCCAGCAGCGCGGGTCGCGCGACGCCGGTGCGCGGGCGCACGGCCCTGGCGAGCCTGCTGTATCGCTTCTGAGAGCGAGGCCGCGATGATCGTCCAGATTCCCGATGTGCTGAGCGCCGAACAGCTCCACGCCGCACGCGCGAAGCTGTTCGCCGCCGACTGGATCGACGGCCGCGCCACCGCCGGCCACCAGGGCGCGCGTGTCAAGCACAACCGCCAGCTCGCAGAAGGCTCGACCCTCGCGCGCGAGCTGGGCGACATGGTGCTGGCGGCGCTGGAGCGCCATCCGCTGTTCATCAGCGCCGCGCTGCCGGCCTGCGTCTATCCGCCGATGTTCAACCGCTACGAGGGCGGCGAGGCCTTCGGCAACCATGTCGACAACGCGGTGCGGCTGCTGCCGGGCAGCGCACAGCGGCTGCGCACCGACCTGTCGGCGACGCTGTTTCTCGCCGATCCGTCCCACTACGACGGCGGCGAGCTGCTGATCGACGACACCTACGGCGCGCACGCGGTGAAGCTGCCTGCGGGGCATCTCGTGCTGTACCCCGCGAGCAGCCTGCATCGCGTCGAGCCGGTGACGCGCGGCGTGCGCCTGGGCTGCTTCTTCTGGGTGCAAAGCATGGTGCGCGACGTGGCCCAGCGCTCGCTCCTGCTCGACCTGGACACCTCGATCCAGCGCCTCGCGCAGACCGGCGCCGACGAGGCGGTGCGCCTGCAGCTCACGGGCTGCTATCACAACCTGCTGCGCATGTGGGCGCAGCCTTGAAGGGAAAGAGACCTCCGCCATGAGCGCCGTGATCACCGAATCGCCGTCGGCCATCCAGCGCCGGCATCGCCGCGCGGCGCTGTTCGTGCGCTGGCTGCGCAAGACGCATCTCTACGTCGGCTTGTGGGGCGCCGCGCTGGGCCTGCTGTTCGGCGTGACCGGCATCCTGCTCAATCACCGCGCGGTGATGAAGATGCCGGTGGAGAAGGTGGTGCAGAGGAGCGCGCAGCTCGCGCTGCCGGATCCGTCACAGCGGCGCTTCGCGTCGGCCGACGAGATGGCGCAGTGGCTGCAGGCCGAGCTGCCGGTCGGCGACGTGCCGGCCAGCCGCGTGCGCGTCGAGCCGTCGCGGCGCGTGACCTGGGGCGAGCGGGAAGTGCAGCAGCCCGAGCGCTGGATGTTCAACTGGCAGTCGCCGCGGCGCGGGGTGAACGCCGAGTACATCGTCGGCAATCGCTTCGTGAAGCTGGAGACGCAGGATGCGACGCCGATCGGCACACTGACGCGGTTGCACCAGGCCGCCGGGGCCGGCGTGTTCTGGGTGCTGCTGTCGGACACCGTCGCGGGCGCGGCCATCGTGTTGTCGGTGACGGGGCTGCTGCTGTGGTCGAGGCTGCATCCCATGCGCTTGTCGAGCATCGCAGTCGCGCTGGCCGCGTTGCTGGGGACGGTGTGGACGCTGTGGAGCACGTAGCCCGGGTGCAACCCGGGACGATGCGACCGTCGTGACTCCCGGGTTGCACCCGGGCTACGGGCGCGTGCCTTGCATTACAACGGCGCCAAGCCATGCCGCTTTCGGGCGCGGGTGCAGGCATCGCTGCCCGCATCGAACTCGCGGCAGGGCGACGGACGCCATTCGTAGACCGCGCAGGTCGCCTGCACGCCGACCCGTCCCACCAGCGCAGCGCAGCGCGGCGATGCGTGGTCGGTGCCGCGCATGCGGCACAGCGTCGCATGGACCGGCACCGCCAGGCCGCCCGGCACGCAGCCGCCTTCCTCGTCGAGCTCCTCGCGCGCGAAGTCGACGCGAAAGCTGGCGCAACAGGCGCCACAGGAGGTGCATTCGGACATGGCAGCGAGTTTAGGATCGCCGGTCATGAGCGCGGCAGGCTATTCCGGGACGCCTTTGGCAAAGAAGCTCGGCCTGAAGGCCGGCATGCGGGTCTGTGCCGTCGGCGCGCCGACCGACTACCGCGCCCTGGCGGTCCCCTGGCCCGAAGGCGCACAGCTGCATCCCCGGCCCGACGCATCGACCGCGCTGGTGCACCTGTTCGTCACCGAGGCCGGCGAGCTCGGCCGGCAACTGCAACGCCTGCGCAAGATCCTGGCCTCCGATGCGGTGCTCTGGATCTCGTGGCCGAAGAAAGCCTCGCGGCGCCCCACCGACATCACGGAGGACACGATCCGCGAGCTCGCGCTGCCGCTGGGCTGGGTCGACGTGAAGGTGTGCGCCGTCGACGAGGTGTGGTCGGGCCTCAAGCTGGTCGTGCGGCAGGCGCTGCGCTGAATGCCCTTACCCCGGCCGAGGTGCTGGGATGACCGCCACCACGCGCGGGCGGATGATCCCCGGGACCGTTGCCGGTGCAACGGACTTCATCGGAGGACCCTCATGGCCACACAGGACACCGACGTGAGCAAGGAAGTGAGAGCGGCGCTCGAAGTCGATCCGCGGATCGACCTGCACCGCTTTCCGATCAACGTGGTGAGCCACGGCGAGGGCCTGCGCCTGGAAGGCGAGGTGCACACCCTGGCCGCCAAGCGAGTGGCGTTGATGCTCGCGCAACGCGTGTCGGGGATGCAGCAGGTGATCGATGCCTTGCGCCTGGTGCCGGCCGAACCGCGCGGTGACGGCGAGATCCGCGACGCCTTCACGCGCGGACTGCAGCAGCAGCCGGAGCTGCGCAACTGCACCCTGCGCCAGCAAAGCCGGGGACGGACCGAGATGGTGCAGGAAGCGCACGACGACTGGCCCAGCGGCGAAGTGGGCTTCGCCGTCGAGGACGGCGTGCTCGCGCTCGACGGCAAGGTGATCAGCCTGTCGCACAAGCGCATGGTCGAAGCCATCGCCTGGTGGACGCCGGGCTGCCGCGACGTGCTCAACCGGCTGCAGGTCGAGCCGGCCGAGGAGGACAACGACGACGAGCTGGCCGACGCGATCCGGCTGGTGCTCGAGATGGACCCCCTGGTCCACGCCGACCAGATCGGTATCCGGACCCAGCGCGGCGCCGTGACCCTGACCGGCGTGCTGCAGCGTGCCGAGGAGCGGCGCATGGCCGAAATGGACGCCTGGTCGGTCTGGGGCGTGTCGGAGGTCCACAACGAGATCGGCCTCACGGCGTGAGCGCCCACCCCTGCTGACTTGCGGGGGTGCAGCGCCAATCTTCGACGATCCGACCCCGTGCGAGGCGCGCACGCCCGTTGCGCGGCCTCACAATACGTCCCGTTCGGCACAAGAAAACAGGGACGTCGGGGGCGAGGGTGAAGGAGAGAAATCGGGCGATCGACCTTCTGCGGTGCATGGGTGCGTTGGCGGTGATGATCGCGCACGCCGATCCGCCCGACTGGCTGTTCCAGCTGCGCAACTTCGGCACGCCGCTGCTGATCGTCGTCTCGGCCTTGTCGGCCGCCGTGGTGTACCGCGACCGCCCCCTGCATCCGGGGCCGTTCCTGCGCCGGCGCCTGTACAAGCTCACCGTGCCGCCGTGGCTGTTCCTCAGCGTGTTCTTCGGCGCCGTCATGGCTTACGCCCACCTGCGGCACAAGCCCTTTCCGTTCACGCCGCACGAGGTGCTCACCTCGTATGCGCTGAACTCGGGCATCGGCTACGTGTGGATCTTCAAGGTCTACATCACGATCGCGCTGCTCACGCCCTTGATGATGCGCTTCAAGGCGCACGCCTCGGAGGCGACGTACTTCGGCACCCTGGCGGCGCTGTACCTGGGCTACGAGCTGCTCAACGTCGTCGTCAACGCGCGCATCCACGACTCCGACGTGCTCTATTTCATCGACGACAACCTGATGGTGCTGGCGCCCTACGCGGTGCTGTTCGCCTATGGCCTCGAGCTGGAGCGGCTGACCGACCGGCAGGTCGCGGCCATCGCGGCCGCGGCGCTCCTGGTGTTCGTGCTGATGGCCGGGACCAAGTTCGTGCAGACGGGCCACCTCATCGCCACCCAGCAGTACAAGTACCCGCCGACGCTGTACTACCTGTCGTATGCATTGTTCTGCGTCAACGCGCTGTACCTGCTCTCGCGCCGCTCGTGGACTGCACGCCTGCCGCAGGGCGTCATCGTCTGGATGTCGACCCACCTGCTGTGGATCTACCTCTGGCACATCATGGCCATCTTCGTGTGGGACAACACCGTCGGACCGACGCAGGAGCGCATCGGGCCCGCGGCGCTCAAGCTGGTGACCATCCTGGCCTTCGGCGTGGCGATGACCTGGCTGCAGTCGCGCGTCGCCAACCTGCTGCTGCCGGCGCACTGGGAGCGTCCGCGCGCCTTCGTGCATTCGCTCCTGGGGTAGCCCGGGTGCAACCCGGGGTCCCGGGTGCAACGACGAACCCGGGTTGCACCCGGGCTACGAGGCGGCTTTCAATGTGGAGATTGCTCACCCAAGGGTTACGACGGCGGTGATACCGTCGTCCCCATGACCCAGACCGCCTCGACCGCCGCCACCGCGCCTGTCGCCGCCTGGACCCCGCTGGGCCAGCCGGTGTTCCGCATGCTCTGGACGGTCTGGGTCACGGCCAATGTCTGCATGTGGATGAACGACGTCGCGGCGGCCTGGTTGATGACCTCGCTCACGAGCTCGCCGGTGATGGTGGCGCTGGTGCAGTCGGCCTCGACGCTGCCGGTGTTCCTGCTGGGCGTGCCCAGCGGCGCGCTGGCCGACATCCTCGACCGGCGCCACTACTTCATGGCCACGCAGGTGTGGGTCGCGGCGGTGGCACTGCTCATCTGCGCGGTGGTCTCGTTCGACGCGATCAGCCCGCCGCTGCTGCTCGCCCTCATCTTCGCCAACGGCATCGGCCTGGCGATGCGCTGGCCGGTGTTCGCGGCCATCGTGCCCGAGCTGGTGCCGCGCGTGCAGCTGACGGCGGCACTCGCGCTCAACGGCGTCGCGATGAATGCGTCGCGCATCATCGGCCCGATCGTCGCCGGCGCCATCATCTCGGCGGCCGGCAGTGCCTACGTGTTCGCGCTCAACGCGGTGCTGTCGGTCGGTGCCGGGTTCATCATCTGGCGCTGGCAGCGCGAGCAGAAGGTCAGCGCGCTGCCGGGCGAGCGCTTCGTCGGCGCGATGCGCGTGGGCCTGCAGTACGTGCGGCAGTCGCAGCGCATGCACGCGATCCTGCTGCGGGTGGCGCTGTTCTTCCTGCAGTCGATGGCCTTGCTGGGGCTGCTGCCGCTGGTCGCCAAGGGCCTGCACGGCGGCGGGGCGGGCACCTTCACGCTGCTGCTGGCCTGCATGGGCGCCGGCGCCATCGTCGCGGCGCTGTTCCTGCCGCGCCTGCGCGCGTCGGTGTCGCGCGACGACCTGGTCACCTGGGGCACGGTGTTCCAGGCGACGGCGATGCTCGTGATCAGCATCGCGCCCCACATCGCGGTCGCGGCGGCGGCCATGGTGGTGGCGGGCGGCGCCTGGATCTCGGCAGCCAACTCGCTCACGGTGTCGGCGCAGCTCGCATTGCCCGACTGGGTGCGGGCGCGCGGCATGTCCATCTACCAGATGGCCTTGATGGGCAGCAGCGCGCTGGGCGCCGCGCTGTGGGGCCAGGTCGCGTCCTGGACCGACGTGCGCACCAGCCTGGTCTGCGCCGCGGTGGGCGCGATCGCCTGCCTGGCGGTCACGCACCGCTTCCGGGTGGAGAGCGGCCATGCCGAAGACCTCACGCCGGCGCAGTTCGCGCGACCGGCCGGCACCGAGATCGACGTCGACCCGCACGAAGGGCCGGTGCTGATCACCATCGAGTACCGCATCGAGGCCGCGCGCACCGCCGAATTCCTCGATGTGATGCAGCAGACGCGGCGCAACCGCCTGCGCCACGGCATGCTGTCGTGGGGCCTGTTCCGCGACGCTGCCGATCCGACCCACTACATCGAGCACTTCGTCGATGAATCGTGGGTCGAGCATCTGCGCCACTTCGAGCGCATGTCGGCCTTCGACGTCGCGCTGCGCGAGCGGCGCATGGGCTTTCACGTCGGCGAGGGGCCGGTCAAGGTCTCGCGCTACATCGCCCAGGCGCTCGACAAGTAGCCCGGGTGCAACCCGGGGTCGTCGTCAAGCCCTCACCACCGTCACCGTGCAATCGGCTTCGGCCACCACCTGCGCCGACACGCTGCCCAGGTAGCGCCGGATCATCGAGCTGCTGCGCGCGCCCATCACGACGTGGTCGACGCCGTTGCGGCGCGCAAACTCCACGATCGCCGCAGCGGGGTCGACGGCCTCGATCACGTGGAAGGTGATCCGCGCCTCGTGCTCCGTCGCCGCGGCGCCCAGCCCCTGCACCAGCGGCCGCGCCCAATGCTTGAGCTGCACCAGCAGCTTCACGTGGCGGCTCTCGCCGTCGGGATCCATCAGCTCGTCCATGCCGATGCGGTTGAGCCTCATCACCGCCAGGCACGCCAGGCGCGCGCCCGGCTCGGTCTGCATCACGCGCTGCACCGTGTCGCGGACGGCCTCGAGCAGCGTCGTCTCGGCCCCGGCCACGTCGATCGCGGCGAGAACGATGGGGCTGCGTGCCGTCTGGGCGTCGACGCCCTCGGTCTGCGGTTGGGCGCCGACGGCGGCCCACCAGCGCAGCAGCGTGCGCCACGGACCGCGGCGCGAGCGTCGCAGGGCGCGTCGCGTCAGCAGCACCTGGTCCGGATTCTGGAGGTCGAAGGCGAGCTGGGCCGCGCTCTGGTGGCGCTGCCGCGGATCGACCTCGAGGCAGCGCAGCACGATCTCCTGCAGCCACGGCGGGCAGTCGGGCTGCAGCGCGCGCGGCGGCACGGGATCGCGGTAGAGCCGCCGGCGCAGCCCGCGCACGCCCGTCGGCTGGCCGAACGGACGCTCGCCGGTGAGCAGGTGGTACAGCATCACGCCCAGTGCGAACAGGTCGCTGCGTGGATCGTTGCGGACGAACTGCACCTGCTCGGGCGAGATGTACGGCCCGGTGCCCATCGGCACCTCGAACTCCTCCTCGAGCAGGTCGGGCAGGCGGGCGTGGCGCGAGAGGCCGAAGTCGATCAGCACCGCATCGCCTCGTGTGCCGCCGGGCCCTTCGCGGAACAGGATGTTGCTCGGCTTGATGTCCAGGTGGACCACGTGCTGCCGGTGCAGGTCGTGCAGCGCAGTGGCGACGCGCCAGCCGATGTCGGCCACCTCGTCGATGGGCAGCGGCGCCGCGTCCAGCCGCGCGCGCAGCGTCTCGCCGCCGATGCGCTCCATCACGATATAGGGCCGGCCGGTGAAGTCGCCCTTGGCGACGAAGCGCGGCACGTGCGGCCCCGACAGCGCCGGCAGGATCATCTGCTCGACCTCGAAGCCCACGATGGTGGCCGGATCGTCGCCGCCGCGGATGCGCGGCACCTTCATGATCAGCGGCATCGCATCGTCGCCGTCGACGCGGCGCACGCGCCACAGCGAGGCCATGCCGCCCTGGTGGGTGCGCTCTTCGAGGCGGAAGCCGTCGATGATGTCGTCGTCGGGGGCGCTGGCCACCGGCGCTGCCGCCTCAGTCTCCATCGATCAGCCGTTCGGCGAGACGCTCGGGCAGGCCGGCGGCGCGCACCTTGGCGGCCGCCGCCGCGTGGTCGTACGGAACGCGGTGGTAGGTGAGGGTGCTGCCGTCGATGTCGAACATGGCGTAGCAGGCGGCGGGATTGCCGTCGCGCGGCTGTCCGGCCGATCCCGGGATGGCCAGCCACTGGCGCTGCGGCGACAGCGGGATGGGAACCTCGGGCACCGGCACGAACTCGCCGGCCTTGCCGGTGGCGCTGAGGTGGAACAGGCGCGGCTCGTGCACATGGCCGCAAAAGGTGAATCGCGCCTCGGTGGCGTGCAGGCTGCGGATCGCCTCCATGCGGCCCAGCACGTAGGCCCACTGCATCGGTGCGAAGGCATTGGCGTGGACGAACAGGCGGTCCTGCTCGGTGACCGCCAGCGGCAGCGACTCGAGGAAGGCGAGCTGCGCGGCGTCGAGCTGGCTTCGGGTCCAGGCGACGACCTCGCGCGCCTGCGCCACCATGGTCGGCGCCGGTCCCTTGACGACCGCGCTGTCGTGGTTGCCCATCACCGCGACCGCGCCGTGCCGCATCTGCTGGCGCACGAAGTCGACCACCCAGCCCGGCTCGGCGCCATAGCCCACGAAGTCGCCCAGGAAGGCGAAGCGCTCGGCGCCGTGCTCGGCGGCGTGGGCCATCACCGCTTCGACGGCGTCGCGGTTGGCGTGCAGGTCGGTGACGAGGGCGAGCTTCACGGTCTGCCCAGGCGTCCGGTCGATTCAGCCGATGCGGCCGAGCAGCAGGTATTCCATCAAGGCCTTCTGCACATGCATGCGGTTCTCGGCCTCGTCCCAGACCACCGACTGCGGGCCGTCGATGACATCGGCCTCGACCTCCTCGCCGCGGTGCGCCGGCAGGCAGTGCATGAACAGCGCGTCGTGCTGCGCCGCGGCCATCATCTCGCGGTCGACGCACCAGTCGGCGAAGGCCTTCTGGCGCGCCTCGTTCTCGGCCTCGTAGCCCATGCTGGTCCACACGTCGGTGGTGACCAGGTGGGCGCCGCGGCAGGCGTCGAGCGGGTTCTTGAAGGTCTTGACGCAACCGGCGCGGCCGATGCCCGCGATCGTCGGATCGATCTCGTAGCCGCTGGGCGTGCTCACGTGCAAAGTGAAGCCGAGGATGTCGGCGGCCTGCAGCCAGGTGTTCGCCATGTTGTTGCCGTCGCCCACCCAGGCCACCACCTTGCCCGCGATGCTGCCGCGGTGCTCGATGTAGGTGAAGACGTCGGCCAGGATCTGGCAGGGGTGGTATTCGTTGGTCAGGCCGTTGATCACCGGCACGCGCGAGTTGGCGGCGAAGGCGTCGAGCTTGGCTTGCTCGTAGGTGCGGATCATCACCAGGTCGACCATGCGGCTGATCACGCGGGCGCTGTCCTCGACGGGCTCGGCGCGGCCGAGCTGGCTGTCGCCGGTGGTGAGGTTCACCACCGAGCCGCCCATCTGGTACATGCCCGCCTCGAAGCTCACGCGGGTGCGGGTGCTGGCCTTCTCGAAGATCATCGCCAGGGTGCGGTCCACCAGCGGCGTGTACTTCTCGTAGTTCTTGAAGCGCTTCTTGATGATGCCCGTGCGCTCGAACAGGTAGGCGTATTCCTCGGCGCGGAAGTCCTTGAACTGCAGGTAGTGCTTGATCAGGCTCATGCCGGGCTTCATGACGGCTTGGACGCGAGGAAGTCCTTGATCAGCGGCGCGAGGATGGCGACGATCTGCTCGGCTTCCGGGGCGCTGAGGATGAGCGGCGGCAGCAGGCGGATCACGCGGTCGGCCGTCACGCTGATCATCAGGCCGGCGTCGGCGGCGCGGTTGAGCAGCTCGCCGCAGTTGCGGTCGAGCTCGAGACCCAGCATCAGGCCCTGGCCGCGCAGCTCGACGAAGCCGGGCAGGTCCTGCAGCTCGCGCAGCAGGCCGGCACGCAGCAGGGCGCCGACGTTGGCCGCGTTGTCGAGCAGCTTGTCCTCTTCCATGATGCTGAGCGTCTCGATGCCCGCGCGCATGGCGAGCGGGTTGCCGCCGAAGGTGGTGCCGTGGTTGCCCGGGCCGAACACCTTGGCCGCGAGCGGCCCGCACACGATGGCGCCCACCGGCACGCCCGAGCCGAGGCCCTTGGCCAGCGGCATCACGTCGGGCTTGATGCCGGCCCATTGGTGCGCGAACCACTTGCCGGTGCGGCCGATGCCGCACTGCACCTCGTCGAGCATCAGCAGCCAGCCGCGCTCGTCGCAGATGCGGCGCACCTGCTGCAGGTACTCGATCTTGGCCGGGTTGACGCCGCCTTCGCCCTGGATGACCTCGAGGAACACGGCGACCACGTTGGGATTGTTGCGGGCGACGTCCTCGATCGCCGCGGCATCGTTCAACGGCACGCGCACGAAGCCCTCGACCAGCGGCTCGAAGCCGGCCTGCACCTTGGCGTTGCCGGTGGCCGACAGCGTGGCGATCGAGCGGCCGTGGAAGGCCTTCTCGTAGACCACGATCTCGGGGCGCTCGATGCCCTTGTCGTGGCCGAACTTGCGCGCGATCTTGATCGCGCCCTCGTTGGCTTCGAGCCCCGAGTTGCAGAAGAAGACGTTGGCCAGGCCGGAGATCTCGCACAGCTTGGCGGCCAGGCGCTCCTGCAGCGGGGCCGCGTAGTAGTTGGAGGTGTGGATCAGCTTGGCGACCTGGTCCTGCAGGGCGGGCACCAGCTTCGGATGCGCGTGGCCCAGCGTGTTCACCGCAATGCCGGCCAGCCCGTCGAGGTACTTCTTGCCGTCGGAGTCCCACAGCCAGCAGCCTCGGCCATGCGACAAGGCCATCGGCAGCCGGCCGTAGGTCTTCATCACATGGGGCTCGGGGGTCGCAGGCAGTTTGTCGGGGGCGTTCATCGAGTCGGGCTCCGCGTTGACAGGGACACGTCAGCGGCGCGCGCGATGATCGCGCTGCGCGCCGAAGCGATCGATTCTAAGGGTCCGTCCCGATGTGCCGATGACGCTGCATGGGCGCCATCCACCACCTCCTGCACCTTGCTGCGACGCAACACGAACCGGGCACAATACCGCCTGCCGCTCGAATGCCCCTGTGGGTCGAGCACCCCGCCTGGGCCGCGAGCGCGGCCACCCGCCACCGAATGACCGATCCCAAGCCACGCCAAGTCTTCATCCAGGGCATCACGCAGGATGGCAAGACCTTCCGGCCGAGCGACTGGGCGGAGCGCCTGTGCGGCGCCATGTCGTGCTTTCGTCCCGAGGGCATGGGCGGCGGCATCGGCGCATACATCGGCTACTCGCCCTACTGCGTGCCGCGCGTGATCAACGGCGTGAAGTGCGTGATCGTCAACGAGCGGCTGCGCGAGATCGAGCCCATGGCCTGGGACTTCGTGATGAACTTCGCGCGCGACAACCAGCTCCAGCACAGCGAAGCCTGCCTGCTGCCCGACCTGCCCGACAGCGACGCGCGCTGAATGCGTCGCCCCAAACGAAAAGGGCTCGCGATGCGAGCCCTTCGTGCTTCCACCGAAAGCCGGTGATCAGGCGGCGAGTGCCTTGATCTTGGCCGAGAGGCGGCTCTTGTGGCGAGCGGCCTTGTTCTTGTGGAAGATGCCCTTGTCGGCCACGGAGTCGATGACGCTCTGGGCGGACTTGAACAGGTCGGTGGCCTTGGCCTTGTCGCCGGTCGCAACGGCCTTCTGGACGTTCTTGACGACGGTGCGGAATTTGGAGCGCAGTGCCGTGTTGGCGGCGTTCAGCTTGACGTCCTGGCGGGCGCGCTTGCGCCCGGAGGCGATGCGAACGGTCTTCTTCTTGGCTTTGGAGGAGGTGGCCATAAAAAGCGGGTCGGCTGGTGGAGCAAAGACCGCGAGTATAGCATTTCACCCGAGGCAGGGGCAAAGCGAGCACCCGAACGTTAGTAGGCACTTTCTATAATCCCCGCTTCCCTGCCTGCCCAGCGGGCCGCTTTCGAACAAGACCGATGAACCTGCTGCGGACCGCTTCCACCGTTTCCCTGCTGACCCTGGCGTCGCGCGTGACCGGCCTGGTGCGCGAGACCCTGGTCGCGGCGGCCTTCGGCGCCACCGCCTGGGCCGACGCCTACCAGGTGGCGTTTCGAATCCCCAACCTGCTGCGCCGCCTGTTCGCGGAAGGCGCGTTCTCGCAGGCCTTCGTGCCCATCCTGGCCGACACCCGGGCCCGTGACGGCGACGAAGCGACGCGCCACCTGATCGACGCCGTCGCGACGACGCTGTTCTGGGCGGTGCTGGCGACCAGCGTGATCGGCGTGGCGGGCGCGCCGGTGCTGGTCTACCTGATGGCCGCGGGGCTGGTGGAATTCGACGGCGCGGTCGCCATGACCCGCATCATGTTTCCCTACATCGCGTTCATGTCGATGGTGGCGCTGGCGGCGGGCATCCTCAACACCTGGCGGCACTTCGCGGTGCCCGCGGTGACGCCGGTGCTTCTCAACCTCGCGGTCATCCTCGCCGCCTGGCTGCTCGTGCCGGCCTTCGCGAGATGGGGCATCACGCCTGCGTATGCGCTGGCCGTCGGCGTGATGGCCGGCGGACTGCTGCAGCTGGCCGTGCAGGTTCCGGCGCTGATCCGCATCGGCTGCCTGCCGCACATCGCACTGTCGCCGCGCACCCTGCGCTCGACCTCGGCCGATCCGGGCGTGCGACGCGTGCTGCGGCAGATGCTGCCGGCCCTGCTGGGCGTGTCGGTGGCGCAGCTGTCGATGATCATCAACACGCAGATCGCGACCCACGTCGGCGTCGGCTCGGTCACCTGGTTCACCTGGGCCGACCGCCTCATGGAGTTCCCGACCGCGCTGCTGGGCGTCGCGCTGGGCGTCGTGCTGCTGCCGCAGCTCACTGCCGCGCAGGCCAAGAACGACGCCCCCGCCTACTCCGGCATGCTCGACTGGGGCCTGCGCCTGGTGCTGCTGCTCGCGCTGCCCTGCGCCGTCGCCTTGCTGGTGTTCCCGAAGGCGCTGATCGCTGTGCTCTACCACTACGGCAACGTGACGCCGCTGGACGTCGACAAGGCCATGTACGCGCTGATGGGCTACGGCGTGGGCCTGATGGGCCTGGTGGCGGTGAAGATCCTCGCCCCCGGCTTCTACGCGCGGCAGGACATGCGAACGCCGGTGCGCATCGCCGTCCTCGTGCTGGTGCTGACGCAGTTGCTGAACCTGCTGTTCGTGCCTTTCCTGCACGAGCGCTTCGGGCTGGGCCATGCCGGGCTGGCCCTGTCGATCGGACTGGGCGCCCTGGTCAATGCCGCCTGGCTGTTCATCGGACTGCGCCGGCGCGGCACCTATGTGCCGGCGCCGGGCTGGGGCGGCTTTGCGCTGCGGGTCGTGCTGGCCTGCGTGGTGATGGGGGCGGGCCTTGCCTGGGCCGCCCAGGCGATCGACTGGATCGCCCTGGGGGAACGGCGTTTGCTGCGCATCGGGTTGATCGCCGCTTGCCTTGCGGGCGCCGCGCTCCTGTACTTCGCGACCTTGCTGGCCAGTGGCCTGAAGCTGCGCGAGTTCGCCCGCCGTGGGTGAGGCGATCGTGATTTCCCGTTCTGCAGGTCCTACACTGATCCCATGTCCGAGCCGCTGCAGTTCGAGGTGCCCACCGCACTGGAGTACTTCTCCGCGCTGGTGGCGGACGATGCCACCTTGTCCCTGATCGAGGCCGCCGCAGCCATCGCCCAGGACGAGTACCCCGATCTGGACACGCAGTCGGTGCTGGCCGACGTCGACGCCATGGCCGACAAGCTGCGCCGCCGCATCCCGGCCGATGCGGTGCCGGTGCAGCGCCTGCGCTGGCTCAACCGGTACTTCTTTCAAGAGCTGGGCTTCGCCGGCAATGTCAACAACTACTACGACCCGCGCAACAGCTACCTGCACAGCGTGCTGAGCACGCGCCGCGGCATTCCGATCACGCTGGCGGTGCTGTACATCGAACTGGCGACGCAGATCGGCTTGACCGCGCGCGGCGTGTCCTTCCCCGGCCACTTCCTCATCAAGCTGCGCATGCACACCGGCAAGCAGCACGGCGAAGTAGTCATCGACCCCTTCACCGGCCATTCGTTGTCGCGCGAGGAGCTCGACGAGCTGCTGGGGCCCTACAAGCGAAGCCACGGCCTGCTCGGCGACTTCGACGCGCCCCTGGGCCTGTTCCTGCAGGCCGCGCCGCCGCGCGACGTGCTCGCCCGCATGCTGCGCAACCTCAAGGAAATCCATCGCAGCGCCGAGGACTGGCCGCGCCTGCTGGCGGTCCAGCAGCGCCTGGTCATCCTGCTGCCGCACGCCTGGGAAGAGCGGCGCGACCGCGGCCTCGTGCTGGCCGAGCTGGGCCAGTACGCACAGGCGGTCGAGGACCTGAGCGCCTACCTGGAACACCGGCCCGACGCCGACGACCGCGACGCTCTCACGGCGCGGGTGTCAGAGCTGCGTGACGTGGGCTGGCCGCGCCTGCACTGAGCCGCATCGCCGGGGCCCCGAGGCCGGCCCGTAGAATTTGCCCACCGCGGCGTCGACAAGCCGCGGACCTGCCACCGGCGCGATCTGCCGGCCAATTCCTCGCTCGATGAACCTGACCACCGCCCAACGACGTTCGCTCACCTGGCTCGCGCTCGCACTGGCCGCGCTGGCGATGCTGTGGCTGCTGGCGCCGGTGCTCACGCCCTTCCTGGTCGGCGCCGTGCTGGCCTATGCGTTGCACCCGGCGGTCGAGCGGCTGGCGCGGCGCCGCGTGCCGCGCCTGCTGGCGGTCGCACTGGTCGAGGTGACGGTGATCGTCGTGCTGTTCGCGGTGCTGCTGCTGATCGTGCCCATCCTGTCCAAGGAGCTGCCGCTGCTGCGCGAGCAGATCCCGCTGCTGGCCGACAAGCTCAACCGCAACCTGTCGCCGTGGCTGTCGCAGTACGGCATCCATGTCGCACTCGACATCGCGAGCATCAAGAACTTCCTGCTCAAGTACCTCGACGCCAACTTCGAGGACTGGCTCGCCACCTTGCTCAGCTCGGCGCGCATCGGCGGCAGCTTCGTGCTCACCGTCATCGGCAACGCGGTGCTGGTGCCGGTGGTGCTTTTCTACCTGCTGATGGACTGGCCGCAGGTGGTGGCGCGCGTGCAGTCGCTGGTGCCGCCGCGCATGCGCGCGAGCTTCGACGCCTTCATGGACGACTGCGACGCCGTGCTCGGCCAGTACCTGCGCGGGCAACTGCTCGTCATGCTCAGCATGGCGTTCTTCTACAGCGTCGGACTGGCGCTGTTCGGCTTCGACCTCGCGGTGCCGGTGGGCGTGTTCACCGGGCTGGCCATGTTCATTCCGTACCTGGGCTTCGGCCTGGGGATGATGCTGGCGCTGCTGGCCGGCGTGCTGCAGTTCGCCAGCGTGTACGGCGTGGTCGCGGTGGCGGTGGTCTACGGCATCGGCCAGTGCTTCGAGGGCTTCTACCTCACGCCGCGGCTGGTCGGCGAGCGCATCGGCCTGAGCCCGCTCGCGGTCATCTTCGCGCTGCTCGCGTTCGGGCACCTGTTCGGCTTCGCCGGCGTGCTGGTGGCCCTGCCGGCCAGCGCGGTGCTGGTGGTGGCGGTCGGTCGCCTGCGCGGGATGTACCTGCAAAGCCGGCTGTACGGCAGCACATGAAGCAGATCCCGCTGGCCTTCGCGCACGACACCGCGCGCAGCTTCGAGTCCTTCGTGCCCGGGGCGAATTCGATGGCGCTGGAGCACCTGCGTGCGCTGCAGGGATCGTCGGCGCCGGTGTACCTGTGGGGGCCGTCCGGCTGCGGCAAGACGCACCTGCTGCAGGCCCTGGCGCATCGGGTTCAGGCCCAGGGCGGTCAAGTCGGCTGGTTCGGCGCGGCCGACGCCGCGCCGTGGCCCATCGACGAGTCGCGCTCGCTCATCGTGTTCGACGCCTGCGACGCCCTCGATGCCGGGCAGCAGCAGGCCGCCTTCGCGCTGTTCGTCGACGCCAGCACGCGCGGCATCCCGGTGGCCGCCGCCGGCCGGGTGCCGCCGGTGGACCTGCCGCTGCGCGACGACCTGCGAACCCGGCTCGGCTGGGGCCACGTGCTGGCCATCCAGCCGCTCTCGGAGGCCGAGTCGCGCGCCGCGCTGCGTCGCGAGGCCGACCGGCGCGGCCTGTTTCTCTCCGACGACGTGATGGACTACCTGCTGACCCGCTTCTCGCGCGACCTCAAGCACCTGATGGACCTGCTGGACCGCCTCGACGACTTCGCGCTCGCCAACAAGCGGGCGATCACCGTGCCGCTGCTCAAGCAGATGCTGTCGCAGGAGGGCGCCGAATGAAGCTGTGCCTGTTCGACCTCGACGAGACGCTGATCCCGCTCGACTCCGACCATGCCTGGGGCGAGTTCATGATCGTGCTGGGCTGGGTCGACGCGGGCGAATTCCGCCGCCGCAACGACGAGTTCTTCGCGATGTACAAGGCGGGCAAGCTGGATGTCGAGGCCTACATTGCCTTCGTCACCGGGCCGCTGCGCGAGCGATCGGCCGACCAGCTCGCCACGGCGCATGCGCGCTTCATGGACGAGGTGATCACGCCGCGCATGACGGACGGCGCCCGCGCCCTGGTGCGCCGTCATCTCGACGACGGCGACACGGTCGCCCTCGTCACCGCGACCAACGAGTTCGTCACCGCCCCCATCGCCCGCGTCTTCGGCATCGACGCTCTCATCGCGATCCGCCTGGAGCGCGACGCTTTGGGTACCATCACGGGCCGCATCGACGGCGTGCCGAGCTACCGCGAAGGCAAGGTGACCCGCGTCGAGCAATGGCTGGCCGGTCAGGGTGCACACTGGAGCGATTTCGAGCGCATCAGCGTCTACAGCGACTCGCTCAACGACCTGCCCCTGCTGGAGCGGGCCACCGAACCGGTCGCAACCAACCCGTCGCCGGCCCTCGAAGCCGTCGCCAGGGAACGCGGCTGGCGCATCCTGAACCTGTTCACATGATCAAGAAGCTCATTGACAAGCTGCTGGGCAAGACCGAGCCGGCCAAGGACTCGCGTTCGGCGCACCCGCGCGGCAAGCGCGTGGAAGTGCCCAAGGAAGAGCACGGGATCGACCTGTCGCTGGTCGACGAGCGTGCCATCAAGGTGGTCCAGACCCTGGCCGATGCGGGCTTCGAGGCCTACATCGTCGGCGGCGCGGTGCGCGACCTGCTGCTGGGCCTGCGCCCGAAGGACTTCGACGTCGCCACCAACGCGACGCCCGAGGAGGTGAAGGGCCTGTTCCGCCGCGCTTTCATCATCGGCCGGCGCTTTCGCATCGTCCACGTGGTGTTCGGCCGCGGGCGCGACCACGAGGTGATCGAGGTCTCGACCTTCCGCGCCATGATGGACGCCGCCGCCGCCGACCAGGTGAGCGGCAACGAGAAGACCTCGCGCAGCGAGCTGGCGGGCAAGAGCCACGTGGTCGACGCCGAGGGCCGGGTTCTGCGCGACAACGTCTGGGGCCCGCAGATCGAAGACGCGGCCCGGCGCGACTTCACCGTCAACGCGATGTACTACGACCCGCAGCGCGAGATCGTGGTCGACTACCACGGCGGCATCAAGGACGCGAAGAAGCGCCTGCTGCGCATGATCGGCGACCCCGAGACGCGCTACCGCGAGGATCCGGTGCGCATCGTGCGGGTGGTGCGCTTCGCCGCCAAGCTGGGCTTCGAGATCGAGCCCCACACCCGCACGCCCATCCAGGCCATGGCCTCGCTGCTCGACAACGTGCCGCAGTCGCGCATGTTCGACGAGGTCATCAAGCTGCTGCAGACCGGCCACTCGCTGGCCAGCCTCGAGGAGCTGCGCAAGCAGGGCCTGCACCGCGGCGTCTTTCCCATCCTCGATGTCGCGCTCGACGAAGCGCATCGCCACGACGGCCGCGAGAAGTTCATCCAGCTCGCGCTCGCCGACACCGATCGCCGCGTGTCCGAGAACAAGGCCGTGGCGCCCAGCTTCATGCTGGCCTGCATGCTGTGGCACGACGTGCACGACGGCTGGCAGAAGCTGCGCGCCAAGGGCGAGCCGCCGTTCCCGGCCTTGCAGCAAGCCATCGATGCGGTCTTCGACGCGCGCATCGGCGACATCTCCGGCCGCGGCAAGCTCGGCGCCGACATGCGCGAGATCTGGATGATGCAGCCGCGCTTCGACCGTCGAGTGGGCAACGCGCCGTTCACGCTGGTCGAGCAGCCGCGCTTTCGGGCCGGCTTCGACTTCCTGCGCCTGCGTGCGGATGCCGGCGAGATCGACGCCACCCTCGCCGAATGGTGGGAGGACTTCTCGCTCGGCGACGACGAGGAGCGCCGCGCCCTGATGGATGCCGCCCGCGAGCAGGACCACGTCCGGCGCGCTGCGACGCCGTCCGCCGCGCCCGCCTCCGCCGCCGGCGATCCGGCCAAGAAGCGACGCCGGCGGCGTCGCAAGCCGGCGGGTGCCGGCGCGCCGGCCACCGTTCCCGACGGCGACGCGTCGCAGTGACGACGGCGGCACGCACAAGGGCCTGCATCGGCATCGGCGCCAACCTGGGCGACGCGCGCGCCGCGCTCGACCAGGCACGCGAAGCGATCGCGGGCCTGCCGCACACCACGCTGGTCGCCAGCTCGCCGGTGTACCGGTCGGCGCCCATCGATGCCGCAGGCCCGGACTACCTGAACGCGGTCGCTGTCGTCGACACGGCGCTTGCACCCGAGGCGCTGCTGGGCCAGCTGCAACGCATCGAGCACCGCCAGGGCCGGGTGCGCAGCCAGCGCAATGCGCCGCGGACGCTCGACCTGGACCTGCTGCTCTACGGCGACCAGCAGATTGCCGGCGCGGCGCTGGTCGTGCCACATCCGCGCATGCACGAGCGCGCCTTCGTGCTCAAGCCTTTGCTCGACGTGCTGCCCGATGCCCACATCCCCGGCATCGGCCCCGCTGCCGACTGCCTGCCCGCGCTGGCCGGCCAACGCATCGAGAAGCTCGTGCCATGACGGGCGGCCCGGTGCTGCCGGAGCGATTTCGTCACATCGCCATCGAGGGTCCGATCGGCGTGGGCAAGACCTCGCTGGCGCGCAAGCTCGCGGCCCACGTGGACGCCGAGCTGCTGCTGGAGCAGCCTGGCGACAACCCGTTTCTCGAGCGCTTCTACGCCGATGGACGCGCCTATGCCTTCCAGACCCAGCTGTTCTTCCTCTTCCAGCGGGTCGAGCAGATGCAGGCGCTCGCGCAGCCCGGCATGTTCTCGCGCGGGGTGGTGAGCGACTTCCTGTTCGCCAAGGACGCGCTGTTCGCGCGCCTCACGCTGGCCGACGACGAGTACCGGCTCTACACCCAGATCCACGCCCAGCTGGCGCCGCGAGTGCCGCGGCCCGACCTGGTGCTGTGGCTGCAAGCCTCGCCCGCGACCCTGATCGAGCGCATACGCCGCCGCGGCATCGCCATGGAACAGGCCATCAGCGAGGACTACCTGCAGCGCCTGTGCGACGCCTACGTGGAGCATTTCGAAAGCCACGACGACACACCGGTGTTCGCCGTCGTCACCGACCGCTTCGACCCGCTCGACGATCCGGCTGACTTCGCGCTGTTGCTGGAGCGCCTTGCGCGCTTCGACGAGCGCCGCGGCCTGCTCGATCCCGATGCGGCCACCCTGCCGCCTTCCCCGCCGAGGCGCTGAACTACACTGCATTGGTTTCAAATTGATGACAAGCGCGACCGGTCGCGCGCCAGGCGAGGGGACACCGATGCTGTTTGGCAAGCTGCTGCCGCGTGAAGGCAACTTCTTCGAGCTGTTCAACCAGCACGGCGAGCGCATCGTCGAAGGGGCGCGCGCCTTCATCCAGCTGATCGAGAACTACGCCGATCCGGCCCTGCGCGAGAAGTACATCAACGACGTGGGCAATGCCGAGCGGCAGGCCGACCGCATCACCGCCGAGGTCAACCGGCTGCTGCACAAGACCTTCATCACGCCGATCGACCGCGAGCAGATCCACGGCCTGATCAACGGCATGGACGACATCCTCGACCTGCTGCAAGACGCCACCGAGACCATGTCGCTGTACGACGTGCGCGCCATGAACGAGGACATCCTGCGCCTGGGCGACCTCAGCGCCAAGTGCTGCGAGCGCGTGCAGCACGCGGTCACGCTGCTGCCGCGCATCAACGACCACGCCACCGCCGAGGCGGCGATCAAGACCTGCGAGGAAATCGACAAGCTCGAGTCGGATGCCGACCGGGTGATGCGCTCGGCCATGTCCAAGCTCTTCCGCGAAGAGACCGACGTGCGCGAGCTGATCAAGCTCAAGACCATCTACGAGCAGCTGGAGTCGATCTCCGACCGCTGCGAGGACGTGGCCAACCTCATCGAAGGCGTCGTACTCGAGCACTCCTGAGCCGCGCGACCGATCTTCATGAGCAATCTCCAGGCTGCTTTCTGGGTCGTCACGCTGCTGGTCGTGCTGGCGGTCGCGTTCGACTTCATGAACGGCTTCCACGACGCGGCCAACTCCATCGCCACGGTGGTCTCCACCGGGGTGCTCAAGCCGCAGCAGGCGGTGGTGTTCGCCGCCTTCTTCAACGTCATCGCGATCGCGGTGTTCCAGCTCAAGGTGGCCGCCACGATCGGCAAGGGCATCGTCGACCCGGGCGTGGTCGATCACCACGTGGTGTTCGGCGCGCTGATCGGCGCCATCGTGTGGAACCTCGTGACCTGGTGGTACGGCATTCCGTCGAGCTCCTCGCACGCGCTGATCGGCGGCATCGTGGGCGCGGTCATGGCCAAGTCGGGCGCAGGCTCGCTGGTCGCCGGCGGCGTGGGCAAGACGGTGCTGTTCATCTTCCTGTCGCCGTTGCTGGGCTTCCTGTTCGGCTCCTTGCTGATGACCTTGGTGGCCAATCTGTTCCGGCACAAGTCGCCACTTCGGGTCGACAACTGGTTCCGGCGCCTGCAGCTCGTCTCCGCCGGCCTGTACAGCCTGGGCCATGGCGGCAACGACGCGCAGAAGACCATCGGCATCATCTGGATGCTGCTGATCGCCACCGGCTTTGCGGCCGAGGGTGCCAAGCTGCCGCCGGCCTGGGTGATCTGGGTGTGCTACGTGGCCATCGGCCTGGGCACGATGTTCGGCGGCTGGCGCATCGTCAAGACCATGGGGCAGAAGATCACCAAGCTCAAGCCGGTGGGAGGTTTTTGCGCCGAGACGGGCGGGGCGATCACGTTGTTCCTGGCCACCGGCCTGGGCATCCCGGTGTCGACCACCCACACCATCACCGGCGCCATCGTCGGCGTCGGCGCCGTACGGCGCGCCTCGGCGGTGCGTTGGGGCGTGGCCGGCAACATCGTCTGGGCCTGGATCTTCACCATTCCCGCCTCCGCCTTCGTGGCCGCCGTGGGCTACTGGCTGAGCTTGCTGCTGTTTCCCTAGGACGAAAATGCGTGCGGGGCCCACGCCGTCCTGCGGACGGCATGCCTGAATGCACGGCTCCCCCGAGCCCCCTACCAAGGGGGCTCCAGCATGTCTGACGGCTCCCTCCAGCCTCCCTCCGCGAGGGAGGCTCCAGCATGTCGGACGAGCCGGCCTCAGGGGGCGGGCCAGACGATCGCCACGACACGCGGGCCCTGTGCCGCAGCGGCCGGCCGCAGGCCGGCTCCTCATGCACGCTGGAGCCTCCCTCACGGGGGGAGGCTGGAGGGAGCTGTCGAACTGACTGGAGCCCCCTTGGTAGGGGGCTCGGGGGAGCCGTGCGATAAACCATGCCGTCCGTAGGACGGCGTGGGCCTCACCAAGTCAGCCCCATCTTCCTTCCCCTCGCCCGGCCTTCGTCAGGGGGCCTGCTGCCGCTGTGTACTCGAAGAAGCGCTGGCCGCTGAAGGCGATGGTCGCCATCAAGACGCCGGCGCCCAGGAGGAGGGCCAGCACCACGCCCATGACGGCACCCCAGCCGCTGTGCGACGCGCGTCCCGGCCCGTTGAAGCGGCGGTCCCACTTCTGGTCCGGCGTGAGGCCGTAGACGATGGCGGCGAGCATGGCGGCGCTGACCGACACGCCCAGCAGCGGGATCAGCGCCCACGACAGGCGATCGTCCTGGCCGAAGTCGAGCACCCGCTGCACGCCGTACAGGCCCAGCAGCGTCGGCGCCGGGTGCAGCCAGCCGGCCCAGTCGCGAAAGCCGAACAGGTAGAACCGGTGCAGGCCGAGGCTGCCGCCGATCAGCGCGATCCAGGTGGCCAGCGTCTTCGATTTCATGCCGGCCGCGCCGGCGCCACGCTGTCGCCTTGTCCGAGGGCCCGCTGCATCACGACCACGTCGAGCCAGCGATCGAACTTCCAGCCGGCCGAGCGGATCACGCCGGTCGGCTCGAAGCCCAGCGCCCGATGCACGCCGATCGAGGCCGCGTTGGCCGAGTCGCCGATCACCGCCAGCATCTGGCGGGCGCCGCGCGCCTCGGACTGGGCCAGCAACTCCGCCAGGAGCAGGCGTCCGATGCCCTGGCCGTGGGCCTCGGACGCGAGGTAAATGGAGTCCTCGAGGCAGAAGCGGTAGGCCGGGCGCGGCCGGAACTGGTTCGCATAGGCATAGCCGAGGACGTCGGCGCCGCGCTCGGCCACGAGCCAGGGCAGGCCCTTGGCCAGAACGTCGTCGCGGCGGCGCGCCATCTCGGTCTCGTCGGGCGGGTCGATCTCGAAGGTGCCGGTGCCATGGCGCACGTTCCAGGCGTAGATGGCGGCGATGGCGGGGGTGTCGGCGGGCGTGCTGGGACGGATCAGGAGCGAAGCGGCAGGCATGAACGACCTCGGGGCGGCTCAGGAGTTTATAATGTCGGGTTTCGGTGACGGCCCCTGCCATACGGCATCGGGCGTATCTACGGCACCGAACCGTTGATCTGCTCGCCCTGAGTGTCTCCTGGTGCGGTGGATGTTTTCACAATTCAAGGAAACAGCATGGTCGTGATCCGACTCGCACGTGGCGGCGCCAAGAAGCGTCCGTTCTTCAACATCGTCGTCGCCGACTCGCGCATTCGCCGCGACGGCCGCTTCATCGAGCGCGTGGGGTTCTACAACCCCGTGGCCGCCGGCGGCGAGCAGCCGCTGCGCGTCGCCTTCGACCGCGTCGACTACTGGGCCGGCCAGGGCGCGCAACTGTCGCCCACGGTCGCCCGCCTGGTCGAGCAAGCCAAGGCCGCGGCCTGAGGCTTCTTCGCGTCCGACCGTGAGCGCGGGGTCCCTGGCCCAGGGCGACACGCCCTCCTGGCCTGAAGACGCCGTCGAGGTCGGGCGCATCGTCGACGCCTGGGGCGTGAAGGGCTGGATCAAGGTTCAGCCCTTCGCCGCCGACCCGCAGGCGCTGTTTTCATCGCGGCGCTGGTTCCTCAAGCCGGCCGAAGGCGGTCCGCGGCGGCCGGTGCCGTCCGTCGGCGCCGTCCCGCCGCTGCTCAAGATCACCCAGGCCAAGCAGCATGGCGACGTCGTCGTCGCCCAGGCGCAGGACGTGGCCGATCGCGCGGCCGCCGAGTCGCTGAGAGGCGCCCGTGTCTTCGTCTCGCGGGCCAGCTTCCCCAGCGCCGATGCCGACGAGTACTACTGGGTCGACCTGATCGGCCTGTCGGTGGTGAACCTGCAGGGCGAGACCCTGGGCACGGTCACCGGCCTGCTCGACACCGGCCCGCACAGCGTGCTGCGCATTGCGCCCCAGGGCACCCACGCCGGCGACGACGCATCGGAGCGGCTGGTGCCCTTCGTGGCCGCCTACGTGAGCGACGTCGACCTGGCCGAGCGGCGCATCGTCGTCGACTGGGGTCTGGACTACTGACGATGCGTTTCGACGTCATCACGCTCTTTCCTGACCTGTTCGGGCCTCACCTGACCCAGGGCGTGACCCGCCGCGCCTTCGAGTCCCGGCAAGTCGACGTCCGCCTGTGGCCCTTGCGCGACTTCGCCGACGACGCCTACCGCCGGGTGGATGACCGCCCGTACGGCGGCGGTCCGGGCATGGTGATGCTGATCGAGCCGCTGGAGCGCGCGCTGCAGGCCATCCGCGCCGACCGGCCCGACGGCGCTCCCGTGGTCCACTTCACGCCGACCGGCCAGGTCATCGACCAGGAACGCATTCGGCAGTTCGCGGCCGGATCCGGCGCCGTGCTGCTGTGCGGCCGCTACGAGGGCATCGACCAGCGCTTTCTCGATCGCCATGTCGACCTGGAGCTGAGCCTGGGCGATTTCGTGCTCTCGGGCGGCGAGCTGCCGGCGTTGGCGCTTCTCGATGCGGTGGCCCGGCTCCAGGACGGCGTGCTCGGCGACAGCCAGTCGCATCAGCAGGACAGCTTTTCCGACGGCCTGCTCGAGTGTCCCCACTACAGCCGCCCCGAAGTGCTCGGCGGGACCGATCCGGTACCGGCGGTGCTGCTGTCCGGCCACCACGCCGACATCGCCCGTTGGCGCCGCGAGCGTTCCCTGGAGCTCACGGCGCGCCGCCGTCCCGACCTGATCGCGGCCGCCCGGGCGGCCGGGCGGCTGAGTCCGGCCGACGAGAAGTTCCTGACGGGGCTTGGGCTATAATCATCGGCTTTTCGATCCTCTGCCCGGCACGGGCCTTCATGGCCCACTCCAATTCCACAGCGCCTTGGCACGATCGCACGGAGAAACCATGGATCTGATCCAGACCCTCGAGCAGGAAGAGATTGCTCGCCTGAACAAGACCATCCCGGCCTTCGCGCCCGGCGACACGGTCATCGTCAACGTCAACGTCGTCGAAGGCACCCGCAAGCGCGTGCAGGCCTACGAAGGCGTGGTGATCGCCAAGCGCAACCGCGGGCTGAACTCCAGCTTCATCGTGCGCAAGATCAGCAGCGGCGAAGGCGTGGAGCGCACCTTCCAGGTCTACAGCCCGCTGATCGCCTCGATCGAAGTGAAGCGCCGCGGCGATGTCCGCCGCGCCAAGCTGTACTTCCTGCGCGAGCGCTCGGGCAAGTCGGCGCGCATCAAGGAGAAGCTCGCCTGACACGGCGGCGTTCCTGTCCGAGCCCGAAGAGCCGCCCCACCCGGGCGGCTTTTTCATTCGAGAATCGCCCATGCCCTCAAGCTTCGATCCGCAAGCGCTGCCCGTCCTCGGCATCGACGATCACCTGCCGGCGATCGATGCGGCGCAGCTCCAGCCGGATGCGCTGCGCCGGCGTTTCGCCGCGCCGCCCGACTGGACGCCCGAGATCGCCGTCGAGCGCCGCTTCACCTCGCGCGAACCCACGCATGCGTCGGTGCTGGTGCCGCTGGTCCTGCGCGACGAGCTCACGGTGCTGCTGACCCAGCGCACCGACCACCTCAACGACCATCCCGGCCAGATCAGCTTCCCCGGCGGGCGCGCCGAGCCGTCGGATGCCGACGCCATCGCGACCGCCTTGCGCGAGGCCGAGGAGGAGATCGGCCTGCACGCCCGCCACATCGACGTGCTGGGCAGCCTGCCCACGTACACCACCGGCACCGGCTTCATCGTGACGCCGGTGGTCGCGTTGATCGAGCCGCCGTTCACCATCGCACCCGATCCCTTCGAGGTGGCCGAGGCCTTCGAGGTCCCGCTGGCCTTCCTGATGTCGCCGGCCAACCACCGCCGCCATGGCGTCGAGGTGGCCGGTGTGCGCCGGGAGTTTCTTTCCATGCCCTGGCAGAGCGTGCAGGGCGAGCCGCCTCGCCGTTATTTCATCTGGGGCGCCACCGCGATGATGCTGCGCAACTTCTATCGATTCCTTGCCGCGTAGGCTCGTCGGTATCATCCCGGCCGATGAGTTTCTTCGCCGTCCTGTTCGCCTTGCTGATCGAGCAGCTGCAGCCGCTGCCCCGGACCAACCCGGTGCACGACGCGCTGACGCAATGGATGCGCTGGACCGGCCGCAACTTCGACGCTGGCAAGCCGCATCACGCCTGGGTGGTCTGGGGCGTGACGGTGATCGCGCCCTCGCTGCTCGCGTGGCTGGTCTATCTGGCGCTGGGCCGCTTCAACGTGCTGCTGGCACTGGCCTGGAACGTCGCCGTGCTCTACGTGACGCTCGGCTTTCGCCAGTTCAGCCACCACTTCACCGACATCCGCGACGCCCTCGATCGGGGCGACGAGGCCGAGGCGCGGCGCCTGCTGTCGGAGTGGCGCCACCTCGACGCGAGCGAGCTGCCGCGCACCGAGCTGCTGCGCCACATCATCGAGCACTCGCTGCTGGCGGCGCACCGCCATGTGTTCGGCGTCTTCTTCTGGTTCGTGGTGCTGTCGTCCATCGGCATGGGCCCGGCCGGAGCGGTGCTCTACCGCATGGCCGAGTTCGCGAGCCGCTACTGGGCCTACAAGCACCGCACGGTGGGCGAGCCGACCAATGAGCGCTTGATGGCGCTGTCGCAGCGCCTGTTCAGCCTGATCGACCACCTGCCGGCGCGGCTCACCGCGTTCGGCTTCGCGGTGGTGGGCAATTTCGAGGAGGCGGTGAGTTGCTGGCGGCGCGACGCCGACCTCTGGAAGCACGCCAACGAGGGCATCATCCTCGCCGCCGCCGCGGGCGCGGTGGGCGTGCAACTGGGCGGCAGCGCCGCGCCCGGCGTCACGCCGGACCGCTCCAAGACCTTCGACCGCGGCGCCGGCACCGGCGACATGGACGCCGAGGGATCCACCCCCGGCGTGATGCCCGTGCCGGGCCACTTGCGCAGCATCGTGGGCCTGGTGTGGCGCTCGGTGGTGCTGTGGATGCTGCTGCTGGCGCTGCTGTCGCTCGCCAACCTGGTCGGCTGATCTACCAGCGCGTCTGCGTGAGCTCGTCGAGGATCTCGCCGTAGATCCGCAAGCGTGACTCGCTGATCTCGCCGCGCGCCAAGGCCGCGCGCACGCCACAACCGGGCTCGTGCAGGTGGGTGCAGTTGTAGAAGCGGCACTCGGGCGTGTGCTGGCGAAGGTCGGGCATCAGGCCGGGCAACGCCTTGGGCTCGATCTGCCGCAGGCCGAACTCCTGGAACCCGGGCGAGTCGATGAGCGCCGTGCTGCGCTCGGCGTCGGTCCAGTACCACTGGGTTGCGGTGGTGGTGTGGCGCCCGGTGTTCAGGGCTTGCGAGATCTCGCCGACCTGCGCGCGGGCGTCGGGCGCGAGCAGGTTGATCAAGGTGCTCTTGCCGGCGCCGCTGGGCCCCAGCACCAGCGTGGCCTTGCCGGCGAGCAGCGGCCGCAGCGTGGCCATCGCGTCTTCGCGACGCGCCTTCAATGCCACTTCGATGACCGGGTAGCCCATGGCGACGTAGGGCTGCAGCCGCTCGCGCGCCTGCGCGATCTGCGGCAGATCGGCCTTGTTGAGCAGCACGCTCGAGGCAATGCCGGCGCTCTCGGCGGCGATCAGGGCGCGCGCCAGCTGCGACTCGCTGAACATCGGCTCGCTGGCGACGACGACGAGGATGAGGTCCAGGTTGGATGCGAAGGCCTTGGTGCGCCACTCGTCCTGGCGGAACAGCAGGTTGCGGCGCGCTTCCACGTGCTCGATCACGCCTTCGTCGCCGGCCGACTGCCAGCGCACGCGGTCGCCGACCACGCAGTCGCTCTTCTTGCCGCGCGGATGGCAGATCAGGCGCCGGCCTTCCGGCGTCTCGACGACGTAGTGGCGCCCGTAGCCCGCGACGACGAGCCCGAGGTCGAGCCCGTCGTCCGGGCCCGAGGCCTTGCTCAAGGCAAGACCCCTCGCTTCGCTTCAGGCTGCAAAGGCGACCAGCGCGTTCACCTTGGCCGCGCAGATGAAGTCGTTGATCGACACGCCGCCCACCGAATGGGTGTTGAAGCGGATGACGCAGCGGTTGTAGCTCAGGGCCACGTCCGGGTGGTGGTCCTCGGTGTGGCAGATCCAGGCCATGGCATCGACGAAGGCGATGGTCTCCAGCCAGTCCTTGAAGGTGAAGGTCTTCTCGATCGCCTTGCCGTCGAAATGCCAGCCGCTCACCTCGTTGAGATGGCTGCGGATCTGGGCGTCGGCCATCGGCTCGCCGCCCTCGAGCGGGTGGCACTTGGCGTGAAGCAGGTTGGTCATCGGGTCACCCCGCTGGTTGCGAATGGGTCAGGGCCGCAAGCCGCTCGCCGGCCGGCGGATGCGAGTAGTAGAAGCGCACGTACAGCGGGTCCGGCGTGAGCGTGGACGCGTTGTCCTCGTGCAGCTTGAGCAACGCCGCCGCCAGGTCGTCGCCGCTGGACTGGGCACAGGCATAGGCGTCAGCCTGGAACTCGTGGCGGCGCGACAGCTGCGCCAGCAGCGGCGAGACGAAGAAGCCGAACACCGGCACCACCAGCAGGAACAGCAGCAGCGCCAATGCGTCGTTGGGTGCCGTCATGGAGGGGGTCACGCCGAACGCCGTGTAGAACCAGCTCTGCCGGGCCAGCCAGCCCAGGAGCGCGAAGCCGGCCAAGCTGATGGCGAACATCGCGACCAGGCGCTTCTGGACATGCTTGTGCTTGAAGTGACCCAGCTCGTGCGCCAGCACCGCCTCGACCTCGCCGGGCGAGAGCTTGCTGAGCAGGGTGTCGAAGAAGACGACGCGCTTGGCCGCACCGAAGCCGGTGAAGTAAGCATTGCCGTGGGCGGAGCGCCGGCTGCCATCCATCACGAACAGCCCCTTGGCGGCGAAGCCGCAGCGCGCCATGAGGGCTTGCACGCGGGCCTTGAGCGACTCGTCGGCCAGCGGCTCGAACTTGTTGAACAGCGGCGCGATGACGGTGGGATAGAGCACCAGGATGAGCACGTTGAAGCCCATCCACGCGCCCCAGGCCCACAGCCACCACAGCCCGCCGGTGGCGCCCATGATCCAGAGGATGAGTGCGGCGATGGGCAGGCCGATGAGCGTACCCACCAGCAAGCCCTTGAGCAGGTCGGCGAGCCACAGCTTCCAGGTGACCCGGTTGAAGCCGAAGCGCTGCTCGATGCGGAAGGTGCTGTACAGCTCGAAGGGCAGCTCGAGGATGCCGCCGATCAACGTGAAGGCAGCCAGCAGGGCGAGCTCGTAGGCGAGGTCGCCGAAGCGCGGCCGGACCGCGTCGCGCACCGCGCTGTCGAGCATGTCCAGGCCGCCGAGCAGCGTCCAGCCGCACAGCACCGCCGCGCCGAACGCGGTGGCGAGCAGGCCGAACCGGGCCTTGGCCAGCGTGTAGTCGGCTGCCTTCTGGTGGGCCGCCAGGCTGATGGTGCGGGCGAAGGGAGGCGGCACCGCGTCACGGTGCCCCGCGACATGCCGCATCTGCCGGGTGGCCAGCCAGAACTTGACGAGCAGCGAGGCCAGCAAGGCAGCTGCGAACAGCAGGGTCAGCGCGGACGAACTCATGGGTCAAGTGTAGGTGCAAGGCCTCCGCGATGACGGCAGGGTTGCCGGGGCGGCGGCCTGCGAGAATGCCCGCAAGGAGAATCGTGATGACCGACACCGCGCTAGCCGCCAGCGACCAGAACCTGGTCTGGATCGACCTCGAGATGACGGGGCTGTATCCGGATCGCGACCGCATCATCGAGATCGCGGTGGTCGTCACCGACCCGCAGCTGACGGTGCGCGTGGAAGGCCCGGTCTTCGCGGTGCACCAGAGCGACGCCACGCTCGACGCGATGGACGCATGGAACAAGGGCACCCACGGCAAGAGCGGGCTGATCGACCGCGTCAAGGCCTCGCTGGTCGACGAGACGCAGGCCGAGGCGCTGGTCATCGAGTTCCTCAAGCGCTACGTTGCGGGGAACAAGTCGCCGATGTGCGGCAACAGCATCTGCCAGGACCGGCGCTTCCTGGCCAACTACATGCCCAAGCTGGAGGCCTTCTTCCACTACCGCAATCTCGACGTCAGCACCCTCAAGGAGCTGGCCCGGCGCTGGAAGCCGGGGATCATGGCCGGCTTCAAGAAGGCGCAGGCGCACACGGCGCTGGCCGACATCCACGAGTCGATCGACGAGCTGGTCTACTACCGCCAGCACCTGCTGGCCGTGTAGTGGAGGGCTGCGGCTGGCGCTGACGCAACCCGAAGATCCTGCGGGAAAACCCGCGCCGGGCTATAATCCGCGCTTCGCCGGCTTTCAGGGCCGGCGTTTCGTTCATCCCCTCTGACCTCTTTCAAGCGCCCTTTGCGGCGGTCTTGATCACCCTCCAGCGTTCACGCGCACGGGCACGGTTGGCGGCGATGCCGTCGCTTTGACTGTTCCCCCGAACGCTCTCCCGGCGACCTGACCTTGCGAGCCCTTGTGCGGCCCGCAGGTGCCTGCTGCGTGCCGCCTTGATGCGGCGCGCCGGCACCGTTTTGCGAAAGAGAACGATGAGTTTCGATTCCCTCGGCCTGCATGAGGCCCTGACCCGCGCCGTGACCGATTCCGGCTACGACGCCGCCACCGACGTCCAGGCGCAGGCGATTCCGCCGGCGCTGGAAGGCCGCGACCTGATGGTGTCTTCGAGCACCGGCAGCGGCAAGACGGCGTCCTTCATCCTGCCGGCCCTGCAGCGCATCCTCGCCGCCCGCGGCGACAACACCAAGCGCCGCGAGAAGGGCGTGGTCTATGGCCCGCGCATCCTCGTGCTCACGCCCACCCGCGAGCTGGCCATCCAGGTGGCCAAGGCGGCCACCACCTACGGCCGCCACGTGCAAGGCCTGCGCGTGGCCACCGTGGTCGGCGGCGTTCCCTATCCGGCGCAGATCAAGGCGCTGCGCGGCCCGCTGGACATCCTGATTTCCACCCCCGGCCGCCTGCTCGACCACCTGCAGACCGGCAAGGCAGTGCTCGACCACGTCGAGGTGCTGGTGCTCGACGAAGCCGATCGCATGCTCGACATGGGCTTCATCGACGACATCCAGACCATCGCCGACCACGTGCCGGCCGCGCGCCAGACGCTGATGTACAGCGCGACCTTCGCCGGCCACGTCGGCCGCCTCGCGCAGAACCTGCTGAAGGACGCGCGCCGCATCGACGTCGCCTCGCACACCGACACCCACGAGAACATCGAGCAGCGCCTGCACTGGGCCGACAACGCCCACCACAAGAACGCGCTGCTGGATCACATCCTGACCGAGCGCGACATGGAGCAGGCGGTGGTCTTCACCAGCACCCAGCGTGATGCCGACTGGCTGGCCGACCGGCTGGCCGACATGGGCCACGCGGTGGCCTCGCTGCACGGCGGCATGCCGCAGGGGCGGCGCAACCGCGTGCTGCAGGGACTTCGCATGAAGCAGTTGCGCGTGCTGGTGGCCACCGATGTCGCCGCGCGCGGCATCGACGTGCCGACCATCAGCCACGTCATCAACTACGGCCTGCCGATGAAGGCCGAGGACTACGTGCACCGCATCGGCCGCACCGGCCGCGCCGGCCGCAACGGGCTGGCCGTGACCCTGGCCGAGCGCATGGACGCCGGCATGATCCGCCGCATCCAGCACTTCACGACGCAGAACATCCCGGTGGCGACCGTGGCCGGCCTGGAGCCGAAGAGCCCCGCGCCCAAGCTGTTCGCGGCGCGTCCGGAAGGCGGCTTCGGCGGCAAGCCGGCGGGTCGTCCCGCTCCCGGCGGCAAGCGCTTCGGCAAGCCGTTCGCGCCGCGCCGTGAAGAAGGCTTCGAGCCGCGGCGCGACAACGTCTTCGCCTCACGCGACGCCTTCGAGCGCAAGCCGTCCGAGCCGCGCGGCGCCTTCGCACCGCGTCCCGCGGGCGGCAAGCCGGCGCCGCGACATGGCGCCAAGCCGGGCTTCAAGGCGCAGCGTCCGCGCGGCACCTTCGACCGCTAGCGTCACATCCCGCCGGCGTGGTCCAGCGTGCGCAGGTCGCGGAAGACATTGCGCACGGCTGCTTCCCTGCGGACCTCCTCGCGCGAGCGGCTGGACATCGGCGCGACCACCGGGCCGACGGTGTCGTAGCGCAGCTGGCGCGCATCGTTGGCCGCGACGGCCTGCGCGCGCACCGCGTCGCGCGACGCGACGGACATGTCGCTGATGGGGAACTCGCTGATCTCGCCGGCATGGGCGGCGGCGCTCGCCAGAAGCACGCAGGCGCCGAGAAGGTGGATGGCTTTCATGAGGGTCTCCGGGTTCGAGGTGGGCGCCGGCATCGAAAACGAAAGTGAGCCGGCACGGGAAGCTCTACGCCCGCCTTTGCGAATCGGATGCGCCTCAAACGAAAAAGCCCGGCGCTCGACACCGAGCACCGGGCCTGCGGCGACAGCCGCGGCACGCCGCGCGTCAGGCGGACCGCGGGCCTCGCGGCCGCAAGGGCCTCACGGACGGATCGCGATCTCGTTCTTGACCGACTTCACGCCGTTCACGTTCTTGGCGATGGACTCGGCGGTGGAGCGTTCGGTCTCGTTCTTCGCGAAGCCCGACAGCATCACCGTGCCGTTCAGCGTCTCGACCTTGATGGCGCCGGCGTCGACCTGCTTGTTGTCGATCATCTTGGCCTTCACCTGGGTCGTGATGGTCGCGTCGTCGACGTAGGAGCCGACGGTTTCCTGGCCGCGCACGACGGCGCATCCGGGCAGGACCACGAGGGCGGCGGCGGACAGGGTGGCAGCCAGAGCGGCAGCGAGCGTGGTGCGTGCAAGCATGGTGGTTCTCCTATGGGATGGTTGGATCGACATCGGTCAAACATCGGGGCGGTCGAAGGTTGGCTGAATCGGCACCACCACCCGCGGGGCCGAGCCGGGAAAACGGTCACTCGTCGAGCAGGTCCCTCATGTCGTCGGCATGCTCCTCTTCGTCGTTCAGCACGTCCTCCAGCAGGCGACGCGTGGTCGGGTCCTTGTCGGCGATCAGGTTGATCATCTGCCGGTAGGTCTCGACCGCGACCCGCTCCGCCACCAGGTTGGCGCGGATCATCGCCTTCAGGTCCGACGATGCGTCGTAGTCGGCGTGGCTGCGTCGGCTCAGCGAGTCGGGCGAGAAGTCGGGCTCGCCGCCCAGCTGGACGATGCGCTCGGCGATGCGATCGGCGTGGCCCGCTTCGGCATTCGCGTGCTCGAGGAATTCCTCTGCGACGTTGGGCGAGGCCAGCCCGTGGGCCGTGAAGTAGTGGCGCTTGTAGCGAAGAATGCACACCAGCTCGGTGGCGAGGGCATCGTTGAGCAGCCTCACGATGTCTTCGCGCCACGGACCGTAGCTGGGCGTCACGGCGCCCTCGTCCAGTCCGCGCTTCGCGGCTTCGATGGCCTTCTCGTCGAGCACGAGCCGGGCGTTGGTGTTTGCATTCATGCGCGAGTGTCTTTCTCGATTCGGGTCAAGCGAGGGCCGATCCGCGTCCGTACGCGGCGGTCCCCGATAAGGAAACTCTAGGGTTGGTGCCGGAATGCAACCATCGGAACAAGAGCCCTGCGGATGTAGGACGAAGCCGCGACGCCTCAGGGCGCCGCGACCTCTTCCTCTCGCTTCGTGCGGACCATGTCCGATTCGGCTGCTGCTACCTCGTCCGGCGTCTCGGCCCTGTGCCCGAACGAGGCCATGCTCTCGAACACCGACTCCAGCGGCACCGAGGCGATCACGCGCGTGATGATCTGCGTGGTGAGGCCCGCGAACAGGGCCGGCTTGAGCATCCATCGCCACGGACGCAGTCGCACCAGTGCCGCGCCGATGGCGAACGCGCCTGCCACGACGATGATCGGATGGCGGCGAGCCACCGGCGCGACGGTGTCGCGCACCACCGTCTGCGCCATCGATGCCACCGGGCGCAGCGGATGCTTCGCCCACCAGGCCTGGACCGCCTCGACGACGGTGCCGACGACCGGCACTTCGCGCAGCCGGTCCAGCCAGGGCGGACTGCGTCCCTCGGCGGCTGCCGCCGCGGCGCGGCGACGCCGCTCCTGGCGCCCGTCGACCTGCAGCATCCACGCGCGCATGCGCTCGCGCGATGCGCCCAGGCGCTCCGCGGGCGAGGGCAACTGCTCGGCGACCGCACCCGATACCGCCTGCGCATCGGCTTGCGCCTGTGCATCGGCCGTCGCGGCGGCTTCGGGCATCGCGCCCATCCCATCCGAGGGCGAGTTCATGATTCGGTGACGCTGCGCAGCATGGCCGCATCGGCGGCCATCTGCTCGCGCACGGCCTGCATGCCGCGGCCTTCCTCGGCGCGCGACTTGGCGGCGATGTGGGCTGCCACGGCACCGAGCACGGCGATCGCGGGAATCAGCAGCAGCGCCCACGGCGCGCGCATGTCCTCGATCGGCAGCGCGGCCCACAGCATCAGGCCCACGCAGGCCAGGATGACCGCGAGAAAGCCGAAGAAGCCGCTCACCGCGTGCAGCACCACCTTGCGCTTGAGCCGCTTGGCGACGGCGCCCGCTTCTTCGGACATCAGTTCCGCATAGGCCTCGACGTGCTCCGCCAGCATCTGAGGCTCGGAGACGATCAGGCGAAACAGGGGATGAATCATGAACCGCCTCCGGTGAACGAACAGAGCGACGGGGTTCGACGTCAACCGCCGAACCCCGCGATGGAAACAAAGGGCTCGAGCGTCAGCGGCGATCGCGGCCCAGCAGCGAGAACAGCGCCATCAGCGCGGCGCCGGCGGCCACCGCGATCAGGATCGACTTGACCGGCTCGTCCTTGATGTAGCCCACGGTGAGGTCGGAGGCGCGGTAGGCGCGCTCCTTCACCTGCTGCGACGTGTCACGGACGGCGTCGGCGCTGCGGCGGGCCAGCTCCTCGGCCTTGGCCGCGACCCGGCTGACCACCGGCGCGGCGCGGTCACGTGCCTCCTCGACCTTGTCGGACAGCGTGCTGAGCGCTTCGTTGGCGACGCGCTGGGTGGTGCGGATCGCGCCGTCGGCGCCCTGGGCGGCGTCGTCGGCGAGGTTGTTGGCTTGGCCAAAGGGCTTGCTCGTGGCAATCATCGTGTGTCCTTTCGGTGGGGTGGGAGAACGTCCCTGCGGGCGTCCCTAGGGTTTCTTGATGAGGCCGTACAGGAAGCTCGCGATCGCGAGGACGGCGAAGAGGATGAACAGGATCTTCGCGATGCCGGCGGCGCTCGCCGCGATGCCGCCGAAGCCGAACAAGGCGGCGATGAGCGCGATCACGAAGAAGACGACGGCGTAGTGCAGCATCGGATGCCATCTCCTGATGAGAAGCGGACGCGGACGGAGGTCGCTGCGCGGCGGCCGAACCGTCCGATGAGCAAGCTTAGGGAGGCGCCGCACGCGCGGCCATGGGATGCGCTCGCGTCGCGCTGTCGGTGCGATCAGCAAGTGCGTGTAGGACCCCGCCGACGCCGCGCGGGCGCGCCGTCCGGCTCAGGGCGGCGGCACGAGCGGCAGCGTGGCCTGGATGTGGGTGCCGTTACCCGGTGCGGCATCGAGCGCGAAGCGCCCACCCTCGGCCTCGACGCGGTAGCGCATGCCCAGCAGGCCGTGCGCCGACGGGCGCCGCTCGCGCGGATCGAACCCGATGCCGTCGTCGCACACCGAGATCTGCGCCGCGCCGTCGCGGGCCGCGAGGCGGACTTCGACCCGCTCCGCCCGCGCGTACTTGGCGATGTTGGTGAAGGCCTCCTGGACCAGGCGGTAGGCGGTCAGCTCCGCCGAGGGCTTGAGCGACACCGGCTCGAGCTGGCAATCGACCTCGATGCCGGAGCTTTGGGCGAATTCGCGCGCCTGGATCTCGAGCGCCGCGATCAGGCCCAGGTTGCTCAGCGAGGAGGGCCGCAGGTCCTCGATGATGCGGCGCTTCAGCGCGATCCCGTTGTTGAGGATCTCGTTGAGGTGGCCCAGGCGCTCGGCGGCCTCCGGGGCCTGTCCGGCCAGGCGCGACTTGATGCGCGCCGCGTCGAGCTTGGCCGCGGTCAGCAGCGCCCCGAGCTCGTCGTGCAGCTCGCGCGCCAGCCGGCTGCGCTCGTCTTCGCGAGCGCTTTGCAGGTGCTGGGCCAGCTCGGTGAGCTGCTGGGCGAGCTCGGTGAGCTGGGCGGTGCGCCGCCCGACTTCGGCCTCGAGCTGGTCGCGCTCGGCCTCGATGGCCTCCTGCCGCTCGCGCCGGTGGGTCTCCAGCGCGGCGGTCTGCCGCAGGTACATGGCCAGCGCGAGCAGGCTGATGGCGGTCATCGCGGCCACGCCGATGCGGTTGAGGAGCAGCGTGTAGTCGACGTCCCTGCGGCCGGCCGCGTCCTTGCGCGCCTCCGCCGCGAGGAGCTGTTCGGTCAGGCCGCGGATCTCCTGCATCTGCTCCTTGCCGATGTCGGTGAGCAGCACCGCCCGCCAGGCTTCCGATTTGCCTTCGTCGTACAGGCGCATGGTGGCGTCGAGCTCGGACAGCTTGCGCTGGACCAGCATCTCCAGCTTGACCATGGCCGGCGCCTCGCGGGGACTGGCCGCGTAGTAGTCCTTGAGCCAGCGCATCGCGGCGTCGATGTCCGCGAAGGCGTCGCGATAGGGCTGGAGGTACTCGGTGCGGCCGCTCAGCAGGTAGCCGCGCTGCCCGCTCTCGGCATCGACGACGCGGCGCGACAGGTTCATGAGGTTCAGACGGGCGGTGGCGATGGTGCCGAGCTCGCGCAGCGATCGGGTCGACTGCCAGTAAGCGGTCTCGCTGATGAACATCATGGCGAGCGCGGCCAGTGTCGCCAGGGGAAAGGCGAACGGGCTGCGCTTGAGTCGCAACAGGATGTTCAGGGTCTTGCCTTTCAGGGACTTGTCTTTTCTCTACACTCGGTCAAACGACTCCCGCAGCGTGGACACCATGATTCGAGTCGCCATCGTCGATGACCATGCCATCGTGCGCGCCGGCCTGAGGCAGTACTTCGCTGACCAGGTCGACCTGAAGGTCACGGGCGAAGCGGCCAATGGCCGCGAAGCCCTCGACCTCGTGCGCAAGGGCGAGGTCGACGTGCTCATCATGGACTTGTCCATGCCCGACCAGAGCGGCGTCGATGCGCTGGCCGCCATCAAGGCGCGCGCTCCCGACTTGCCGGTGCTGATTCTGTCGGGCTTTCCCGAGGAGCACTACGCCACCACCTTGCTGCGCCAGGGCGCCAGCGGCTACCTCAACAAGGAATGCGACCCCGAGGAGATCGTCAAGGCGATCCGCACCGTGCACCGCGGGCGCAAGTACATCACGCCGGGCGTGGCCGAGCTGCTGGCCGACGGCCTCGCGGGCGCCGGCGACAAGCCCCCGCACGAGCAGCTGTCGGAGCGTGAGTTCCAGGTCTTCCTGCGCCTGGCCAAGGGCGAAACCATCGGCCACATGGCCGACAGCATGTCGCTGAGCGTCAAGACGGTCAGCACCTACCGCACGCGGGTGATGGAGAAGATGAAGCTGTCGTCCAACAGCGATCTCACCTACTACGCGCTGAAGAACGGCTTGATCCAGTAGGCGCGGCGGGCGGGCCGCGGCCTTCACGAGGGCAGGGCGCTGGAAGCGTTGCCGGCGTCCTCGCCGGAGGCCAGGCGGGCGCAATAGCTGATGAGCCCGTCGATCTCGTTGGACTTGTCGAACACCTTGTCGGCGCCGAGCTGCATGCACTTGCGCCGCATGTCGGGCGTGGCGTAGTTGCTGAGCACCACCAGCTTGCGCTCGGCGGCGGCCTTGCGCGCGGTCTGGAGCACGCCCAGGCCGGAGCCGCTCTTGAGGAAGATGTCGATGATGACCAGGTCGCAGGCGTTGTCGGACTGGCCCAGCCACTGCGCCGCGCTCGACTCGTCGTCGGCAGTCCCGATGACTTCGACCGGCACCATCTCTTCCAGCGTCGCGATCAGGTTCTCGCGAATGACCGGACTGTCTTCAACGATGTAGGTTCTCAAGTGCGCCATGACGGGTCGATCGGGAAGGGCATGACTCCGGACGGGGGTCGCTGCGCTCGATCGCCGTGTCCCTGGGGACGCTCATGGAGGGGCGGACGACACTGAGCTCTATTGCAGTGTGTGGCACCGCCGCAGAGTCTTCCATCGGGCGAAGGCGTGCAAGCGCGTCAGGCATATCCTACACAGCAGTAACGAAGTGCCCAACCGGGCAACAACTGCCTCCGGCCGCACGGCCCCGTGTCCGTAGGACAAGAACTACGCCTGGAAGCGGCCGAGTCCGCTGTCCCGCACGGGGCCGCGGTGCCGATACTCCCTCAGCCAATCAACGCAATGGGAGAGTCCATGCGCAGCGTTCTTGTCGTTCTCCTGGCCTTGCTGCCGTCGCTGCTCGCGGCGGGCTGGACCTGGCTCCAGCTCCGGCAGGCCGAGAGGGATCTCGGCGCACTCGCCAATTTCGAAGGCATGCATCTCGAAGATTGAGTCGGTTTGCGCGGCGACCGCCGCGACCCTGGAAAAGGAGTACCCCATGACGACGTTTCGTCCCCTGAAGACCTCGCTGATGGTCGCCTGCCTGATGGCGTTCTCGTCCAGCTTCGCCGCCGATGCGATGAGCAAGGACGATGTGAAGGCCGCCAAGGACCAGATCAAGACCGCCTACAAGGCCGACAAGGAGGCCTGCGACAAGCTCAAGGACAACGCCAAGGATGTCTGCGAGAAGGAAGCCAAGGCGAAGGAAAAGGTCGCCCTGGCCGACCTCGAGTTCAAGCGCACCGGCAAGGACTCGGACCGGATCAAGGCCGCCGAAGTGAAGGCCGAGCAGGACTACGCCGTCGCCAAGGAAAAGTGCGACGACAAGAGCGGTGCCGACAAGGGCGCCTGCCAGAAGGAAGCCAAGGCCGTCGAGGCGAAGGCCAAGGCCGACCTGAAGGCGGAGAAGAAGGCCGAGAAGAAGGTGGCGAACAAAGGCTGAGTGAGACTGGCGTCGTTCAGACGCCCAGCAACTCGACCTCGAACATCAGCGTGGCGTTCGGCGGGATCACCCCGCCGGCGCCGCGTGCGCCGTATCCCAGCTGCGGCGGGATGACCAGCACGCGCGTGCCGCCCACCTTCATGCCCTGCACGCCCTCGTCCCAACCGCGGATGACCTGACCGCCGCCCAGCCCGAACTGGAAGGGATCGTTGCGGTCCTTGCTGCTGTCGAACTTGGCGCCCTTGACACCGTTGGCATAGAGCCAGCCGGTGTAGTGGACGGTCACGTGCTGGCCGGCCTTGGCTTCGGCGCCGCTGCCCGGCACGGTGTCCTCGAATTGCAAGCCCGAGGCGGTGGTGGTCATGGCCATGGTGTGTTGCCCGTCGTCGTGAAGAAGGCGCGCATCATGCCACCGCGGTGGCCCAGCGCGCGCGCCAGCGTGCGGTCGCCGCGGCGAGGAAATCGGGAACGGCGAGGGCAGGGTTGTCGACCTCCAGCAGCCCGGCGGCCGCGCGCAACTCGGCCAGCGGATCGGCCAGGTCCAGCCCCTGGGCGCCGTTCTGCTTGGAGAGCTTCTCTCCGTCGGGTCCCAGCACCAGCGGGGTGTGCAGATAGTGCGGCGTGGGCAGGCCCAGCAATCGCTGCAGATGGATTTGTCGCGGCGTGTTGTCGGCCAGGTCCTCGCCGCGCACGACATGCGACACGCCCTGCTCGGCATCGTCGACCACCACCGCGATCTGGTAGGCCCACAGGCCGTCGGCGCGCTCGAGCACGAAGTCGCCCACCGCGCGCGCCAGGTTCTGCTGGCCCGCGCCGAGCCGCCGGTCGTGCCAGGCGATGCACACGTCGTGGCCGTGGGCGTCGTGCGTGCGCACGCGCATGGCCCGCGCCGGCTTGCCTTGCAGGCCGTTGCGGCAGGTGCCGGGATAGACCAGCTCGGCATGGCGCGGTGTTTCGTGGCCCTGGACGGCGAGCACCGCCTCGATCTCGCGCCGCGAGCATCCGCAGGGATAGGCGAGGTCGGCGGCCAGCAGGCGCTGCAAGGCGTTGCGGTACGACGCCTCGCGCGACGATTGCCACACCGGCGGCTCGTCGGGCCGCATGCCGCACAGCGCCAGCTGCGACAGGATCAGCGCGTCGGCGCCCGGCACGCAGCGCGGCGCATCGACGTCCTCGATGCGCACCAGCCAGCGTCCGCCGTGCGCGCGTGCGTCGAGCCATGAGGCCAGCGCCGCGACCAGCGAGCCCGCATGGAGCGGTCCGGTCGGCGAGGGCGCGAAGCGGCCGATGTAGCCGGCGCCGGGCAGGTCGGAGCGGTGCATGGTGCGACGCGCCTCAGGTGTCGCCCAGCGGCATGGTGCCAGCCTGCCGTTCGAGCAGCGCGCGCCGCGTGGTCGGGCTCTCGAGCTGCTCCAGCCACCATTGCAGCGCCAGGCCCTCGCTGCTGCCGCCGGCACGCCAGGCGTAGCCCAGGCGGGCCGGCTGGCTGGCTCGCTGCGTGGGCTTGACCACCAGCCGCCCGGTCGCCACCAGCTCGCGCGTGTGGGGCTGCGGCAGCCATCCGCAGCCCAGGCAGCGCAGCTGGGCCTCGATCTTGGCCTGGGTGCTGGCGACGGTGAACACGTCCTGGCCGGGCAGCAGGTTGACGGTGATGGGCGCGAGCCGCTGGGCCGAATCGGCGACGGCGACCGCGCGATGGCGCAGCAGCTCGGCCTCGGGGATCGGCCCTTCGTAGGCGGCCAGCGGATGGTGCGGCGCCACGGCGAACACGAACGGCATCTCGCCCAGCGCACGCACCTCCACGCCGGCCGGCGGCGGGTGGTCGGGGCGCATGCCGACGCCGATCGCCAGGTCGGCCTGGCCGCTGGACAAGGCCTCCCAGGTGCCGGCCAGCACTTCGGTGCGCAGGCGCAGCCGCGTGCCGGGGCCGCTCGCGCCGTCGATCTTCGCGCCGGGCGGCCGCAGCGCGAAGAACGCCTCGCACAGCTCGAACACGGTGACGCGCGACAGCACGCCGTCGACCGCCACGGTGAGCTGCGTCTCCCAGCCGGTGGCCACCCGCTTGACGCGGTTGGCGACGGCGTCGATCTGGTCCAGCAGGCGCCGGCCTTCATTGAGCAGCTCCTCGCCGGCCGCGGTCAGCTTGGCCTGGCGCGAGCGGCGGTCGAACAGCAGCACATCGAGCGCGTCCTCGAGCTGGCGCACGTTGTAGGTCAGCGCCGACGGCACCTTGCCGAGCTCGCGGGCGGCGGCGGCGAAGCTGCCGGTGCGCGCGATGACGTCCATCATCGCCAGGGCTTCCGGCGTGAGCACATTGCGGGAGGCGGTCATGCGGTTCATCTTATTTGAACGGACGCTTCAAGCCGCAGCCGCCGATGCCGCCACCAAGGGCATCTACAGTGGAGTCACACAAGGAGCACTCGATGATCACTCTTCGCAAATCGGACGATCGCGGCTTTGCCGACCACGGCTGGCTCAAGAGCTTCCACAGCTTCTCGTTCGCCGACTACCACGATCCCCGCCACATGGGCTTCGGCAACCTGCGCGTCATCAACGAGGACCGCATCGCGCCGGGCACCGGCTTCGGCGCCCATGGCCACCGCGACATGGAGATCGTGAGCTACGTGCTCGACGGCGCACTGGCGCACAAGGACAGCATGGGCAACGGCACGACCATCCGGCCCGGCGACGTGCAGCGCATGAGCGCGGGACGCGGCGTGATGCACAGCGAGTCCAACCACGCGCCCGACCAGACGACGCACTTCCTGCAGATCTGGATCCTGCCGGACGCGCAGGGCATCACGCCGGGGTATGAGCAGAAGCACTTCGATGCCGACAGCAAGCGCGGCACCCTGCGCCTGGTGGCCAGCCCCGACGGCCGCGACGGCTCCGTGACGCTGCATGCCGACGCGGCGATGTATGCAGGCCTGCTCGACGGCAGCGAGTCGGCCGAGATCAAGCTCGATCCGTCGCGCAAGGCCTATGTGCACGTGGTGCGCGGCAGCGTGAACGCCAACGGGAAGCCGCTCGCGGCGGGCGATGCGGCGCTGCTGAGCGAGGAGTCGGTGCTTCGGCTGGATCAAGGGCGCGACGCGGAGGTGATCGCCTTCGATCTGGCCGCCTGAGGCCGGCTACAGTCGCGGCATGGAGCCGCTTCTCAATGTGATGACGCTGCTGCCCTGGATCGACTGGGCAGCGATCGTGGTCTTCTTCGGCGGCTGGGCGGGCTATGCGTGGTTCGCCCGCCACCGCGCCGCGACGCGCCCGTCGATCCTGGCCACCACCAACCGCATCCGCCGCGATTGGATGCTGCAGACGACCTGGCGCGACGCACGCGTCATCGACGGCGTGGTCATCCAGAACCTGTCGACCAGCCCGTCGTTCTTCGCCTCCACCACCATCCTCATCATCGGCGGCTTGCTCGCCACGCTGGGCACCTCGGACAAGGCGACCGAGCTGGTGAAGGAGATCCCCTTCGCGATGCGCACCTCGGCGCTGGTGTTCGACCTCAAGCTGCTGCTGATGCTGGTGGTCTTCGTCTATGCGTTCTTCCGCTTCACCTGGTCGATGCGGCAGTACACCTTCGGGGCCCTGCTGATCGCCTCGGCGCCGGAGGCGGAGCAGTTCGAGGCGATGGGCGCCGAGGCCGAGGCGCGGCGCCAGGCCTTTGCCGACAAGGCAGGACGCGTGGTCGGGCTGGCGGCAGAGACCTTCAACGACGGCTTGCGGGCCTACTACTTCTCGTTCTCGGCGATCGGCTGGTTCTTCTCGCCGGTGGTGTTCATGGTCTCGACGCTGGGGGTGATCTACATCCTGTACCAGCGCGAGTTCCGCTCGGAGGTGCTGGAGATCCTCAACGCGTGAGACCCGGGTTGCACCCGGGCTACGTAGCCCGGGTGCAACCCGGGAACGACCGTCAAAGATCGCGCGCCAGCCGAAGCCCGCTGAACTGCCACTGCGCATCCGGCGGAAAGAAGTTGCGATAGCCCGCCCGCACATGCCCCGCCGGCGTCGCGCACGACCCGCCGCGCAGCACCAGCTGGTTGCACATGAACTTGCCGTTGTACTCGCCCACCGCTCCGGGCAGCGGCTTGAAGCGCGGGTAGGGGCTGTAGCTCGACTGCGTCCATTCCCAAACGTCGCCGAACATCTGCACCGGCTCGTCGGCGGACGAGGTCGCTGCCGGCAGCGGGTGAAAGGCGCCGCGGTCGGCGAAGTTGTCGTGCGGCGCCGGCGCGTGCGCCAGGCGGCGCGCCGCGAGCTCCCACTCGGCCTCGGTCGGCAGGCGTGCGCCGGCCCAGCGGGCGAAGGCGTCGGCCTCGAAGTAGCTGAGGTGGCACACCGGCGTGTGCGGGTCGATCTCGACCACGCCTTGCAGCGTGTGGTTGCGCCAGCGTCCGCCGTCGCGCTCCCAGTACAGCGGCGCTTCGCGCCGGCCGGCCTGGACCCAGTCCCAGCCCATCGACAGCCACAGCTCGGGCCGACGGTAGCCGCCGTCGTCCATGAAGGCGAGGTACTCGCCGTAGCTGACCGGCCGCGACGCCAGCTCGAAGGGGCCGACGTGGACCGGGTGGCGCGGGGTCTCGTTGTCGAAGCAGAAGTCGCCGTCGTGCGCCGCATCGTGGCCCATCTCGAACAGCCCGCCCTCGCAGCCGTGCCAGCGCTGCGGCTCGGGATGCACGATGCGGATCGGCCAGCGCCGCGCATAAGGCCGGTGGGTGGGGTTGAACGACAGCACGTGCTTGATGTCGGTCAGCAGCAGCTCCTGGTGCTGCTGTTCGTGGTGCAGGCCCAGGGTGACGAGCCCGTGCAGCGTCGCATCGCCGGCATGCGCGGCCATGACCGCCGCCATGCGCTCGTCGACGTTGGCGCGGTAGCGCTTCACCTCGGCCAGCGTCGGGCGGGTGATGAGGCCGCGCTGCGGGCGCGGATGGCGTTCGCCGATGCCGTGGTAGTAGCTGTTGAACAGCACCCGGAACGCCGCATCGAAAGGCTCGAAGGCCGGCTCGAAGCGCTCGAGGATGAAGGTCTCGAAGAACCAGGTCACATGCGCGAGGTGCCACTTGGTCGGGCTGGCGTCGGGCATCGACTGCACCTGGCAGTCTTCGTCGGTGAGCGGCGCGGCCAGCGCGAGCGACATGTCGCGCACCTGCCGGTAGCGCCCGGCCAGCGTGCTGTGGGACATCGCCTGCGGGGCGATGTCAGGTCGGACTCCGGTCATGGGCCTGCTCCTTTGACGCGACCTGAACCAATGTAGCCCATGCCACCCTGGGTGGGTTTCCAACTGAAACCCTGCAGATGCGGTTCGACCAGCGACCACGGACGGTTGAGCTCGTGCGCCCGCACGTTGTAGGGCCGGTTCTTCATCCACGCCAGGAGGTTGAGCGGTGCAAGCCACCAGGGGAAGAACTTCATGCCAGCCAGGGCAAGGCGCGTGCCGGGCGGCAGCTGGGCGAACAGGTTGGACACCGCCGCGGGGGTGCGAACGATGTCGTGGACATAGTGGAACAGCGCCGCGTCGGGCGGGCCCGGCAGCCTCACGTCCTCGGCGCTCGCGCATTGCAGTTCCACCTGCCAGCCTTGGGCGCGAAGTCCTTGCGCACGCTGCTCGGCTTGCGCGTGCATCTCGGGACTCTGCTCGAAGGCGATCAGCCGGCCGCCGCGCCCCACCTGCTCGAGCAGCGGCTCGAAGCTGAGGCCGGTGCCGCAGCCGACATCGAGCACCGTGTCGCCCGGATCCAGGCGCAGCAGCTCGATGCAGCGCAGGCGGATCGGCCAGGTCGGGCCCGTGGTCGAGTCGTAGGTACTCGCCGTGTGGCGGTACTTGCGGATCGACCGCAGGTTGTCGGGAGTGGGGGCCATCGCAGCTCCGTCGGACCGAGGCCCGAGAGCTTACGCCGTGGGGGCCTGCGCGAGCGTGGCGTCCAGCGTCTCGCGCCCGTCGAAGACGAAGCAGTCGCCGTCGAAGTGGGCGCTGCCCGCCTGCTCGAAGTACTTGAGGATGCCGCCGTCGAGCTGCAGCGCGCGCTCGACGCCCGCCTCGGCCATCAGCAGGGCCGCCTTCTCGCAGCGGATGCCGCCGGTGCAGTAGCTCACCACCGTCTTGCCGGCGAGCTGGGCGCGGTTCGCCTGAAGCGCTTGCGGGAAGTCGCTGAACTTGCGCAGCTTCCAGTCGATGGCGCCGCGAAAGCGCCCGTGCTCGACCTCGAACGCATTGCGCGTGTCGAGCGTGACCACGGGCCGGCCCTGGTCGTCGCAGCCGGCCGCCAGCCAGCGCGCCAGCGTGAGCGCATCGACGGCCGGGGCGCGGCCGGCCGCTGGCTGGATCGCCGGGTGGTTCATGCGGATGATCTCGCGCTTGACCTTGACCACCAGCTTGCGAAACGGCAGCGCGTCGGACCAGCTTTCCTTGCGCGCGAGGGCCGCGAAGCGCGCGTCGCGCTGCAGCCAGGCGACCACGCCACGAAGCGGCCCGGCGGCGCCGGCCAGGAACAAATTGATGCCTTCCTCGGCGATCAGCACCGTCCCTTTGAGCGATGCCGCCGCCGCTTGTGAGCGAATGCTCTCGCGCAGTGCCAGCGTGTCGTTGAGGGGCGTGAACAGGTAGGCCGAGATGTTCAGAATCGGTTTCACACCCGGGATTTTACGGAGCGCCGCCTCTCTAAAATCCGCGGATGGCCTTCGTTCACCTGCGCACGCACACCGAGTTTTCCGTCGTCGATGGCATCTTGCGCGTCGACGACGCCGTGGATGCGGCCGCTGCCGACGGCCAGGGCGCGCTGGCCGTCACCGACCTCAGCAACCTGTTCGGCGCGATCAAGTTCTATTCGTCGGCGCGCAAGCGCGGCATCAAGCCGGTCATGGGCGCCGACGTCTGGATCGAGCCCGACAGCGCCGACAAGGCCGCCAGCCGCCTGCTGCTGCTGGTGCAGGACGGCCAGGGCTATCTCAACCTGTGCGAGCTGCTGTCGCGGGCCTGGCTGGGCAACGTGCAGCGCAACCAGGCGTGGCTGCGCTGGGAGTGGCTGCAGGCCTGCAGCGGCGGACTGATCGCGCTGTCGGGCGCCGAGCAGGGCGCGGTCGGCGCCGCGCTCATGGCGCAGGACACGGCGCGCGCGACCGACGCGGCGCGGCGGCTGTCGGCCCTGTTCCCCGGTCGCTTCTACCTCGAGCTGCAGCGCGCCGGCATGCCGACCAACGAAGCGCATGTGCGCGCCGCCGTGCCGCTGGCCGCCTCGCTGGGGCTGCCGGTGGTGGCCACGCACCCGGTGCAGTTCCTCGCGCCCGAAGACTTCGAGGCGCACGAGGCGCGGGTGTGCGTCGCCGAGGGCGAGACGCTGACCAACCCGCGCCGCACCAAGCGCTTCACGCGAGAGCAGTACTTCAAGACGCAGGCGCAGATGCAGGCGCTTTTCGCCGACATCCCCAGCGCGCTGGCCAACAGCGTGCAGATCGCCAAGCGCTGCAACCTGTCGCTGGTGCTGGGCAAGCCGCAGCTGCCCGACTTCCCGACCCCGCTTGTCGACGGCGTGCCGATGCCGATGGCCGACTACTTCCGCGTCGCCTCGCACGAGGGCCTGGAGGTGCGCCTCGGGCAGCTCTACCCCGACGCCGCCGAGCGCGAGCGCCAGCGCCCGCGCTACGTGGAGCGGCTCGACTTCGAGATCGCGACCATCCTGAAGATGGGCTTTCCCGGCTACTTCCTCATCGTGGCCGACTTCATCAACTGGGCCAAGAACAACGGCTGTCCGGTGGGTCCGGGCCGCGGATCGGGTGCCGGCTCGCTGGTGGCCTACGCGCTCAACATCACCGGCCTGGACCCGCTCCAGTACAACCTGCTGTTCGAGCGCTTCCTGAATCCGGAGCGGGTGTCGATGCCCGACTTCGACATCGACTTCTGCCAGGGCAACCGCGACCGCGTCATCGACTACGTCAAGCAGAAGTACGGCCGCGACGCGGTGAGCCAGATCGCGACCTTCGGCACCATGGCGGCCAAGGCCGCGCTGCGCGACGTGGGCCGCGTGCTGGGCATGGGCTACGGCCATGTCGACTCCATCGCCAAGCTCATCCCCGCGCCGCCGGGCAAGTCGGTGACGCTCGCGCGCGTGCCCGAGAAGCCCGACCCCGGCATCATCTACGCCCGCAAGGAGGCGCCCGAGCTCGAGCAGCGCGAGGCCGCGGAAGAAGAAGTGGCCGAGCTGCTGGCGCTGGCCTCGAGCGTCGAGGGCATCACACGCAACGTCGGCATGCACGCCGGCGGCGTGCTCATCGCGCCGGGCAAGATCACCGACTTCTGCCCGCTGTACATGCAGCCCGGCAGCGACAGCGCGGTGAGCCAGTACGACAAGGACGATGTCGAGGCCATCGGGCTGGTGAAGTTCGACTTCCTGGGCCTGGCCACGCTCACCATCCTCGAGCTGGCCAAGGACTTCATCGTCGCGCGCCGGCCCGAGCATGCGGGCTTCGACTACGACAAGCTGCCGCTGGACGATCCCAAGGTCTATCGGCTGTTCTCCGAAGGCCGCACCGAGTCGGTGTTCCAGTTCGAAAGCGCCGGCATGCAGCGCATGCTGAAGGACGCCAAGCCCAGCCGCATCGAGGACCTGATCGCGCTGAACGCGATGTTCCGTCCCGGCCCGATGGAGAACATCCCGACCTTCTGCCTGCGCAAGCACGGCAAGGAGGAGGTGAGCTATCCGCATCCGCTGCTCGAGGGCGTGCTCGGCGAGACCTACGGCGTGATGGTCTACCAGGAGCAGGTGATGCAGGCGGCGCAGGTGCTGGGCGGCTACTCGCTCGGCGGCGCCGACCTGCTGCGCCGCGCCATGGGCAAGAAGAAGCCCGAGGAGATGGCCAAGCACCGCGAGATCTTCCGCGAGGGCGCGGCCAAGAAGCAGATCTCGGCCGCAGTGGCCGACGAAGTGTTCGACCTGATGGAGAAGTTCGCGGGCTACGGCTTCAACAAGTCGCACGCCGCCGCGTACTCGCTGCTGGCCTATCACACCGCCTGGATCAAGGTGCATTGCACCGCCGAGTTCTTCGCCGCCAACATGACGGTGGAGATGGACGACACCGACAAGCTTCGCGTGCTGATGAACGACGCGAAGACCTTCGACCTCACGCTGCATGCACCCGACGTCAATCGCGGCATCTACCGCTTCGAGCCGGTGTCCGACAAGGACATCCAGTACGGCCTGGGCGCGGTCAAGGGCACGGGGCAGGGCGCGATCGAGGCCATCGTCGCGGCGCGCGCCGAGGGCGGTGCCTTCACCAGCCTGTTCGACTTCTGCAAGCGGGTGGATCGCCAGCGCATCAACAAGCGCGTGATCGAGGCGCTGGTGCGCGCCGGCGCCTTCGATGCGCTGCATCCCGATCGCGCGCGCGCCTTCGCGAGCATCGGGCTGGCCATGGACTGGGCCGACACCCAGGCCGCGCACGCCGACCAGGGCGGGCTGTTCGACTTCGGCGATTCGCACGCCGCGTCCACACAGGAGCCGGAGCTCGTGCATGCCGACACCTGGAGCATCAAGGAGCGCCTGGGCTTCGAGAAGACCGCGCTGGGCTTCTACCTGTCGGGTCACCTGTTCGACCAGAGTGCCGACGAGGTGCGCCAGTTCGCCAAGCGGCGCATCACCGACATCATCGACAGCCGCGAGCCGCAGCTGCTGGCCGGCATCGTGAGCGACCTGCGCGTGGTCAACGGCCAGCGCGGGCGCGTCGCGATCTTCAAGCTCGACGACAAGACCGAGGCGATCGAGGCGGTGGCCAACGAGGACGTGCTCAACGCCAACAAGGAGCTGCTCAAGGACGACGAGCTCATCATCGTGCAGGGCAAGGTCCAGCCTGATCGCTTCTCGGGCGGCCTGCGCCTGAACGTGCAGCAGGTGTGGGACCTGTCGGCCGCGCGCTGCCGCTTCGGCAAGTACCTGCGCGTCGAAGTCAACGGCAGCATCCCGCCGGTGGCCGAGGTGCTGCGCGACTTTCCGACGCGCCGCATCGCGACCGATGCGGGCTCGCTCACGCAAGGTCTCGCGGTGCGGCTGGTGCTCGAGCGAGAGGCCGCGCGGGGCGAGCTCGACCTGGGCGACGAGGGCCGCTTTTTCCCCAGCGATGCAGCCATTGCGCGTTGGCGTGAAGGAAGTCACGGCCACGCGAGCGTGGTGTACGAATAGACACGAATGGCCCTCCAGCATCGTCCGCGCAGGCGCGACGATTCACGTTGTTGATTCAACGAGGTTTTTTGGAGGTGTGTTCATGAAGCGAATGATCCTGGCTGCCGGACTCGCGGCCGCATGTGCGACCGGTTGGGCCCAGCAAGTGGGCGTGTCGGTGTCCGTCAACCAGCCCGGCGTGTACGGCCGCATCGACATCGGCCATGTGCCGCAGCCGCCGGTCGTGGTGTATCAGCAGCCGGTGGTGATCGCACCGACGCCGGTGGCGGTGTATCAGCAGCCCATCTACCTGCATGTGCCCCCGGGCCACGCGAAGGACTGGCGCAAGCACTGCGGCATGTACAACGCCTGCGGCCAGCCGGTGTACTTCGTGCAGGAGACCTGGTACCAGCAGCACTACGTGCCGGCCTATCGCCAGGACCGCGATCGCGACGACGACCACGATCACGGCAAGCACGGCAAGGGCCACGGCAAGAAGCACAAGCACGACGACTGAGCCGCCCTTCGCGCTCCACCTGGGGCTGATTCCGATCCGGCCCCCGGCTTGGCCTGTCTACACTGAGACATGCCCGAGATCCCGACCACCGGCCTGATCCTCACCGGCGGCGGCGCGCGCGCCGCCTACCAGGTCGGTGTGCTCGATGCGGTGGCCACCATCCGCCGGCACAGCGACGCGCCCGACGCCAATCCGTTCCCGGTCATCGCCGGCACCTCGGCCGGCGCGATCAATTCCACCGCGCTCGCCTGCCGCGCCGACGACTTCGACTCGGCGGTCGGCGGGCTGGTGCACATCTGGCGCCACTTCCACGCCGAGCAGGTGTATCGCTCCGATTCGTTCGGCGTGATCCGCACCGGCGCCCGCTGGCTCACGATGATGTCGATGGGCTGGGCGATCGCGCGCTGGCGCAAGGCGCGGCCGCGCTCGCTGCTCGACAACAGCCCGCTCGACACGCTGCTGGCCAAGCTGATCGACGTGCAGCGCCTCAAGCAGGTCATGCGCGACGGCCACGTGCAGGCCCTGGCGGTCACCGCTTCCAGCTACGGCTCGGGCATGCACGTGACCTTCTACGACGCGGTCGCCGACATCGTCCCGTGGACGCGATCGCAGCGCATTGCGGTGCGCTGCGAGATCGGCGTGCCGCACCTGCTGGCCTCGTCGGCCATTCCCTTCGTGTTCCCTGCGGTACCGCTGGTGATGCAGGGGCACGTCGAGTACTTCGGCGACGGCTCGATGCGCCAGTCGGCGCCGATCTCGCCGGCCGTGCACCTGGGCTCGCAGCGCATCCTGGTGGTGGGCGCCGGGCGCATGCACGAGCCGCCCGGCGAGCGACCCAACTCCGACGAATACCCCAACGTCGCGCAGATCGCGGGCCATGCGCTGTCGAACATCTTCCTCGACGCGCTGGCGGTCGACGTGGAACGCCTGCAGCGCATCAACAGCACCCTCAGCCTGCTGCCCGACGACGCACGCTCGCGCACCAGCCTGCGGCCGATCGACGTGCTGGTCATCGCGCCCAGCAAGCGGCTGGACGACATCGCGGCCAAGCACATCGGCAGCCTGCCGGCGCCGGTGCGCGGCCTGCTGCGCGGCGTGGGCGTGTCGGGACAGGGCGACGACGCGCGCGGTGCGGCACTGGCGAGCTACCTGCTGTTCGAGTCGGCCTACACCCGCGAGCTGATGGCGCTCGGCCGCAGCGACACCTTTGCGCGGCGCGACGAGGTGATGGCCTTCTTCGGATGGACGCCGCGGGCGCGCACCGCGGCCAGCGCGCCAGCGCAAGCCGCGGCCATGGCCACTGCCAAATGACGAGCGCCCCGGCCTGCGGGGCGCCGGTGCAAGTCATGACGACGGCTACTTCATCTTCGCGAGCGTCGGCTCGGACTTGGCCTCGGTCTTGGCGGTCTTCTTCTCCTTGGCGGGCTTGTCGCCCTTGGCCGCCGGCGCGCCCTTGAAGCCCTCGCCGTTCACCGTGAGGCCGGCTTCCGACAGCTTGGCGGCCTTGGCCTGCTTGATCCCGCCGACGCGCTGCATCACGTCGCCCCAGTCCTTGAACGAGCCTTTCTGGCGCTCGGCCAGGATCTTCGTGGCGGCCGACGGGCCGATGCCTTTCAAGGCCTCGAGCTCGGCCTGAGAGGCCTTGTTGATGTCGACGCCGGCCGCGAGCGCAGCGGCGGCACACAGCGCCAGCAGCGCGGCGAACAGTTTCTTCAGCATGGGTTTTCCTTCCCGGAGCAGATGACGCGCGATGCGACCGCATCACGCTGACCGTCACTCTACGAACGCGTGCGTCACGCGTCGCCCCGCGGAATAGGGCGCCACAGGAGGGCGCCCGTAGGGTGGGCTTCAGCCCGCGCGACCTCTGCGTGGGCTGAAGCCCACCCTGCGAGAAATCACGACCGGGACAGCCACTGCACGTAGCGCTCGACGCCGCTGGCCACGTCGGCGAACACATGCGGGCAGCCGGCCGTGCGCAGGCGCGTGAGGTCGGCCTGCGTGAAGCACTGGTACTTGCCGACCAGCGCCTCGGGGAAGGCGATGTACTCGATCGAGCCGTTCTTCACCAGCTCGGCCAGGCCCAGCGGCGCTTCGCCCTTGAGCGCGCGCGCCGCGTTGACGGTGGCGACCGCCACGTCGTTGAAGGGCTGGGCGCGGCCCGAGCCCAGGTTGAAGATGCCGCTGGACTGCGGGTTCTGCAGGAACCACAGGTTGACCGCCACGACGTCGTCGACAAAGACGAAGTCGCGCGACTGCTGGCCCGGCCCGTAGCCGCCGTACTCGCCGAAGAGCTTGACCTTGCCGGTGTCGCGGAACTGGTTGAAGTGGTGGAAGGCGACGGAGGCCATGCGGCCCTTGTGCTGCTCGCGCGGACCGTAGACGTTGAAGTAGCGAAAGCCCGCCACCTGGGTCTTGGCGGTCGGCAGCATGCGCCGCACGACGTTGTCGAACAGCAGCTTGGAGTAGCCGTAGACGTTGAGCGGCTGCTCGAAGGCCGGCTCCTCGCGGAACGACGCGCTGCCGCCGTAGGTGGCCGCCGACGAGGCGTACAGGAGCCGCGTGCCTTGCGCCTGGCAGGCGTCGAGCAGCAGCTTGGAGCACCGGTAGTTGGTGTCCATCATGTAGCGCCCGTCGTGCTCCATGGTGTCGGAGCACGCGCCCTGGTGCAGCACCACGTCGACCTTCCCGAGCTCGCCCTTGGCGAAGCGGCCGTAGAACTCGCCGCGATCGAAGTAGTCGGACAGCTGCGCGCCCAGCAGGTTGCGGTACTTGGGGCCGTCGGTGAGGTCGTCGACCGCGATCACGTCGTCGATGCCCACGGCGTTGAGCCCGTGGACGATGTTGCTGCCGATCATCCCCGCCGCGCCGGTCACCACCACCTTCATGCGAACAACTCCTCGTACGTGACGCCGGCCGTGCCGAACTTGCCCACCACGATGCCGCCGGCGCGGTTGGCGATGGGCATGGCCTCGCGCACGGTCAGGCCGGCGGCCAGCATGGCCGCCAGCGTGGCGATGACGGTGTCGCCGGCTCCGGTGACGTCGAACACCTCGCGCGCCTGCGCCGGCACCTGCACATGACCCTGGTCGTCGAACAGCGACATGCCCTCCTCGGAGCGCGTGAGCAGCAGGGAGTCGACATGCAGCTCGCGCCGCAGCGCCTGCGCGCGCTCGTGCAGCTGCGCTTCGCTGCTCCAGGGCCCGATGACCTGCGCCAGCTCGGCGCGGTTGGGCGTGATGACGGTCGCGCCGGCATAGCGGCTGTAGTCGTGGCCCTTGGGGTCGATCAGCACCGGCTGGCCGGCGCCGCGGGCCAGCTCGATCATGCGCGGGATGTGCGTGAGGCCGCCCTTGCCGTAGTCGGAGAAGAGCACCGCCTGGTGCGAGCGCATGGCGGTCTCGTAGTCGGCCAGCATGCCGGCCAGGACCTCGTGGTCGGGCTGGTTCTCGAAGTCGATGCGGATGAGCTGCTGCGATCGTCCGATGACACGCAGCTTGACGATGGTGTAGAGCTGCGGGTCCTCGCCCAGCAGCGTCGCCACGCCTTCACGCTCCAGCAGCTGGCGCAGCTTGCGCGCCGGCTCGTCGTTGCCCACCACGGTGAGCAGCGTGGCCCGGGCGCCCAGCGTCTTGACGTTCAGCGCGACGTTGGCGGCGCCGCCCAGGCGCTCTTCCTCGCGGTTGACGCGGACCACCGGCACCGGCGCTTCCGGCGAGATGCGCTCCACCGCGCCGAACCAGTAGCGGTCGAGCATGGCGTCGCCGACGACCAGCACGCGGGCGGCGGCGAGCGCGTTTCGATCCACGGTGGCGGTCATCACAGGTCCTCCAGTCGCTGGGTCGGGTAGCTGTCCCAGTTCAGGCAGCCGGGGCATTGCCAGAAGTAGTTCTGGGCCTCGAAGCCGCAGGCGGCACAACGATAGCGCTGCAGCGGCTTGGCCGCATGCCCGATGGCCGAGGTGACGCTGCGCATCTCGTCGTCGGCCGAGGCACCGCGCCACTGCAGCAGCTCGCGCGCCGCCGACAGGCTGGGGTGGCGTGCCAGATGGGTCGCGACGCGCTGGCGCTGCGCCGACGCGTCGTCGTCGAGCAGGCCGACGGCCGCCAGCAGGTCCAGCGAGGGCAGGCGCTGGTAGAGCGTGCGCAGCTCGTCGAGCGCACGTCCCGACTCACCGGCCGCCTTGGCGCTGCTGGCGTAGTCGCGCGCGACCAGGGCGAAGGCGCTCGGATGCGCGGCCAGCAACAGCCGCCAGCATTCGACCGCCTGCGCGTGGCGGCCCGCGGCGCGCTCGCGCTCGCCCGCCAGCACGAGCGGGCGCGCCGCCTGCGGCGCGGCCTCGCGAGCCTTGCGCAGGGCGTCGTCGGCATCGGCCGGGAGCTGCCTCGCGTCGGCTTCGAGCGCGAGCTCGCACCAGTAGTGCGCGATGCGCGAGGCGTAAGAGCCGGTGCCGCTGCTGCGCTCGAGCTTTTGCGCGTCGTCGACCGCGGCGCGCCAGTCGCGCGAGCGTTCGTGCAGGGTGAGCAGGGCCAGCCGCGCCTCGGTGTCGAAGGCGGTGCCTTCGAGCGCTTTCCATGCTTCTTCCGCCCGGTCGAACAGGCCCGCCTTCATGTAGTCCTGGGCCAGACCGTGCTGGGCGCGATCGCGCTCGGTGGCGGGCAGGTCGGCACGATTGAGCAGGTGCTCGTGGACGCGCACCGCGCGCTCGTATTCGCCGCGGCGGCGGAACAGGTTGCCCAGCGCGAAGTGCAGGTCGGAGGTGTCGGGGTCCTGCTGGACGGCCTCGATGAAGGCATCGATGGCCTTGTCCTGCTGCTCGTTGAGCAACAGGTTCAGGCCCTTGAAGTAGGCCTTGGGCGATTCGCGCTGCTCGCGCTTCCATTGGCGCAGGTCCAGGCGCGAGGCCATCCAGCCGAGGGCGAAAGCCACCGGCAGGCCCAGCAGTAGCCACTGGAAGTCAAAGTCCATCGCGCGGCGGATGCTCCATCGCGGGTTCGAGCGCGACGGTGGGTGGGAGCGCGGGCTTGTCCGGCGTCGCATCGGCCGGCTGCAGGCGGCGCGCCACTCGACGGTGCTTCCACCAGGCGGGCACCATGGCGAACACGCCGAGGGCACAGCCCAGTCCGAAGGCGGCGAGCACGATGAACACCATCGGCGCACGCCACTCGCCGCCGAAGAACCACTTGACGCTGGCGTCGTGCTGGTTGTTCAGCGCAAAGGCGAACAGGGCGAAAAAAATGAAGGCTCGAAAGAGCCAGACGAAGAACCGCATCGCATCTCCCGGGCCGATTCTAGTGGGCCCCATCACGCGATGAAGGAGAGGGATGGCGGAATCAGGTGCCCGTCTGAACGGGCTTGTCGGCCGGATCGTCGTCGATGACCGGCACCTGGGCATCGACCGACTCGCGCAGAGCCTTGCCCGGCTTGAAATGGGGAACCAGCTTCTCGGGGATCACCACCTGCTCGCCGGAGCGGGGATTGCGCCCCACCCGCGGCGGGCGGCGGTTGATCGAGAAGCTGCCGAAACCGCGGATCTCGATGCGGTGCCCGCGCGCCAGGGCGTCGGACATCGCGTCGAGGATCGTCTTGACCGCGAACTCGGTGTCGCGGTGGGTCAGCTGGCTGAACCTTTCAGCCAACTGGGCCACGAGATCAGAACGGGTCATGTTCGCGGTTCGGCGTCGGAAGGTCAGCCCTGGTCCTTCTGGTTGTCCAGCTTGGCGCGCAGCAGGGCGCCCAGGCTGGTCGTACCCGCCGTCTCGCGCTCGTTGCTCGCGGACAGGCGCTGCATCGCTTCCTGCTGGTCGGCGTTGTCCTTGGCCTTGATCGACAACTGGATCGAACGCGTCTTGCGGTCGATGTTGATGATCAGCGCCGAGACTTCGTCGCCTTCCTTGAGCACGTTGCGGGCGTCTTCGACGCGATCGCGGCTGATCTCGGACGCGCGCAGGTAGCCCGTCACGTCGTTGTTGAGCTGGATCTCTGCGCCGCGCGGGTCGACGCTCTTGACCTTGCCGCTGACCATCATGCCGCGGTCATTGACCGAGGTGTAGCTGGTGAACGGATCGGAATCGAGCTGCTTGATGCCCAGCGAGATGCGCTCGCGCTCCACGTCGACGGCCAGCACGACGGCTTCGACTTCCTGGCCCTTCTTGTAGTTGCGCACCGCGGCTTCGCCCGGCTCGTTCCACGACAGGTCGGACAGGTGCACCAGGCCGTCGATGCCGGCGGCAAGGCCGACGAACACGCCGAAGTCGGTGATCGACTTGACGGGTCCCTTGACCTTGTCGCCGCGCTGGACCGTGGTCGCGAATTCTTCCCACGGGTTGGCCTTGCACTGCTTCATGCCCAGGCTGATGCGGCGCTTGTCCTCGTCGATCTCGAGCACCATGACCTCGACCTCGTCGCCCAGCGAGACGATCTTGCTGGGAGCGACGTTCTTGTTGGTCCAGTCCATCTCGGAGACGTGCACCAGGCCTTCGATGCCCGGCTCGATCTCGACGAACGCGCCGTAGTCGGCGATGTTGGTGACCTTGCCGAACAGGCGGGTGCCGGTGGGGTAGCGGCGCGACACGCCGTGCCACGGGTCGTCGCCCAGCTGCTTGATGCCCAGCGAGACGCGGTTCTTCTCGGCGTCGAACTTGAGCACCTTGGCGGTGAGCTCCTGGCCGACCTGCACCACTTCGCTGGGGTGACGCACGCGGCGCCATGCCATGTCGGTGATGTGCAGCAGGCCGTCGATGCCGCCCAGGTCGACGAACGCACCGTACTCGGTGATGTTCTTGACCACGCCGTGCACGATGGCGCCTTCGGAGAGGGTTTCGAGCAGCTTGGCGCGTTCTTCGCCCATCGAGGCTTCGACCACGGCGCGGCGCGACAACACGACGTTGTTGCGCTTGCGGTCGAGCTTGATGACCTTGAACTCCATGGTCTTGCCCTCGAACGGGCTCATGTCCTTGACCGGGCGCGTGTCGAGCAGCGAGCCGGGCAGGAAGGCGCGGATGCCGTTGACCAGGACGGTCAGGCCGCCCTTGACCTTGCCGGAGACGGTGCCGGTGACGAACTCGCCGGACTCGAGCGCCTTTTCCAGCGCGAGCCACGAGGCGAGGCGCTTGGCCTTGTCGCGCGACAGGATGGTGTCGCCGTAGCCGTTTTCGATCGCGTCGATGGCCACCGACACGAAATCGCCGACCTGGACTTCGAGCTCGCCCTGGTCGTTCTTGAATTCATCGATAGGAACGTAGGCTTCGGACTTGAGGCCTGCGTTGACCACCACGAAGTTGTAGTCGACACGCACCACTTCGGCGGTGATGACCTCGCCGCTGCGCATCTCCGAGCGCTTGAGCGATTCTTCGAACAGGGCGGCAAACGATTCGCCGCCTTGGCTGGTGGCAGTTTGAAGCTGAGACATGGGGACTTTCTTGCGGCATCCGCCGCGGGGTTGGTTGACGATCCGGCGCCTCGGCGTGCTTCGAACAGCACAGGAGGGGAGGCGTCGGGCCTGTTTCCCTTTCGGGGTCCTTTCGGGAGTCCTGCGACTCAGAAAGGTCTGCGATGTTCCCAGGCTTCGAGGACTTTCGCCACCGACTCTTCGATGGTGAGGTCCGAGTTGTCCAGGAGCTGCGCATCTTCTGCTGGCTTGAGCGGCGCGACGGCGCGGGTCTGGTCCCGCACGTCACGCGCCTCCAGGTCGGCGCGAAGACTGTCGATATTAGCCGAAATTCCCTTAGAAATCAATTGCTTATGGCGTCGTTCGGCCCGCTTGGCGGCGCTCGCGGTCAGGAAGACCTTGAGGTCGGCGCTGGGGAAGATGACCGTGCCCATGTCGCGCCCGTCGGCGACCAGCCCAGGCACTTTTCGGAACGAGAGTTGCAACTGGCGCAGGGCGTCGCGTACCGATGGCAGGGCGGAGACCTTGGAAGCCATGGCCCCGATGGCTTCGTCGCGCAGGAGGTCGGCGACCTCCTCGCCGCCCAGGCGGATGCTGCGGCCCTCGAACGCCAGGTCGAGCGAGGCCGCGACGGCGGCGACCCTGGGCTCGTCGGTCGGAGCCACCCGGGCGCGTTTGCAGGCCAGGGCCGTGGCGCGGTAGACGGCGCCCGAGTCGAGGAAGTGATAGCCCAGCGCCTGCGCCACCGCGCTGGCCACCGTGCCCTTGCCGGACGAGCTCGGCCCGTCCACCGCCAGGACCGGGATGCAGGCGGTGTCGGTGTCGACCACCGAGAACAGCGTTTCGAAGTAGTGCGGGAAGGTCTTGGCCACGCACTTGGGATCGAGGATGCGCACCGGCACGGCGGGGTGGGCGCCGGCCAGTGCGTTGAACGCCGCCAGCGAGAAGCACATCGCCACCCGGTGGTCGTCGTAGGTGTGGATCACGGCGGGACGCCAGGCCGCCGGCGGCGTCACCTCGATGAAGTCGGCGCCCTCGGTCACCGTGGCGCCGAGCTTGCGCAGCTCGGTGGCCATGGCGGCGATGCGGTCGGTCTCCTTGACGCGCCAGCTCGCGATGTTGCTCAGGCGGGTCGTGCCCTGGGCGTAGAGGGCCATCACCGCCAGCGTCATCGCGGCGTCGGGGATGTGGTTGCAGTCGAGGTCGATCGCGGCGAGCGGCCAGCGCCCGCGCCGCACTTCCAGCCAGCCCGGGCCGGAGCGGACGTCGGCGCCCATGGCTTGGGCGGCCTCGGCGAAGCGGATGTCGCCCTGGATGGAATCGAGCCCTGCGCCTTCGATGCGAACCGGCGTCTCGGTGGCGGCGATCGCGCCCAGGGCGACGAAGTACGAGGCCGAGGAGGCGTCGCCTTCGACATGGATGTCGCCCGGCGAGCGGTAGCGGCTGCCCTGCGGGATGGTGAAGCGCTGCCAGCCGTCGCGCGCGACCAGGATGCCGAAGCGCTCGAGCAGCTTCAGCGTGATCTCGACATAGGGCTTGGAGATCAGCTCGCCCTCGACCTCGATCGCCACCGGCCCGGTGCCGCTGACCAGCGGCAGGGCGAGCAGCAGGGCGGTGAGGAATTGGCTGGACACGTCGCCGCGCACGCGGATGGGCGCTTCGGTGCGCAGGCTGCCGGAGCCGGCGGTCAGCCGCAGCGGCGGGAAGCCTTCGTTGCCCAGGTAGTCGATGCGGCAGCCGAGCTGGCGCAGCGCATCGACCAGGTCGCCGATCGGCCGCTCGTGCATGCGCGGCACGCCCGACAGCTCGAAGCGCCCGCCCTGGGTGGCGGTGAGCACCGCGAGCGCGGCGGCCAGCGGACGCATCGCCGTGCCGGCGTTGCCGAGGAACAGGCGGGCGTCGCGCTGGCGCAGCCGCCCGCCCAGGCCCGAGATGCGCACGGTGGCGCCCTGCGATTCGACGGTGCAGCCCAGCTCGCGCAGGGCGACCAGCATGACCCGCGTGTCGTCGGAGTCGAGCAGGTCGTGCACGGTGGTCGTGCCTTCGCTGAGTCCGGCCAGCAGCAGCACGCGGTTGGAGATGCTCTTCGACCCGGGGAGCCGGACCGTGCCGCCGGCACGCAGCAGGGGAGGAAGGTCGAGGAACGGCGTGGTGTACATGGAAGGCGAGCTCGTCGTTCCCCGGCGCGAGGGACTCAGCGATTGGTGGCCGGCTTGGTGGCGTTCATCTGCCAGGAGGAGCGCGCGTCGGACGCGCCGCGGATCAGGTCTTCCAGGGCCTCGACGTTGCCCGTCTTGATGACGTGCTCCATCGCATCCAGCGCGTGGCGGAAGCGCAGCGACTGCTTGAGCAGCTCCTCGCGGTTGGACATGAGGATGTCGCGCCAGACGGTCGGATCGCTCGCCGCAATGCGGGTGAAGTCGCGAAAGCCCGGACCGGCCAGCGAGAGGAAGTCGCGACCCGCCGGCTGGCGCGCCACCGAGTTGAAGTAGGCGAACGCCAGCATGTGCGGCAGGTGGCTCACGGCGGCGAATGCCGCGTCGTGGTTCTCCGGCGTCATGCGCAGCACCTGCGAGCCGATGGCGGCCCAGACGTCGGTGGCCTTCTGCACCAGGTCGGCGTTGGTCTGGGTGATCGGCGTGAGGATCACCTGCCGGTTGGTGTAGAGCGAGGCGTCGGCGTGCCCGATGCCGGCGACTTCCTTGCCGGCGATGGGATGGGCCGGAACGAAGCTCGACACCCGCTCCTTGAGCACGCGGCGGGCGGCGTCGATCACGTCGCGCTTGGTGGAGCCGACGTCCATGAACAGCACCCCGGGCTCGACCAGGTGGCGGATGGCCTTGAACGTGGCTTCGGTGGCCGACACCGGCACCGCGATCAGCACGATGTCGGAGCCCGAGACCGCGAGCAGCGCCGACTCGGCTGCCATGTCGATCACGCCCAGTTTCTTCGCCTTCTCGGTGGTCGAGGGCGACTTGCTGTAGCCGATCACGCGCTTGACCAGCCCGGCGCGCTTGAGAGCGAGCGCGAACGAGCCGCCCATGAGGCCGCAACCGATGACGCCGAGCTGGTTGAACATCTAATGCACGTCGATCGGGTAAGTGCCCAGCACCTTGAAGAAGGCGCACACGTCGCGCAGTTCCGCGAGCGCCGCCGCCACTTGCGGCTGGTCGGGGTGGCCCTGCACGTCGATGTAGAAGTAGTACTCCCACTGCCCGGATCGCGCCGGGCGCGATTCGAAGCGCGTCATCGACACGCCGTGCTGCTTGAGCGGCACCAACATGTCGTGCACCGCGCCCGGCCGGTTGACCACCGACACCACCAGGCTGGTGCAGTCGTGGCCCGAGGCTTGCGGCCGAGGGTGGCGGTCGGGGTGGGTGATGATGGCGAAACGGGTGCGGTTGTGCGGGTCGTCCTGGATCGCGGGGCCGACCACGTGCAGGCCGAACTCGCTGCCGGCGCGCTCGCTGGCCAGCGCGGCCAGCTTGGGATCCAGGCTGGCAAGGCGCGCGCCCTCGGCATTGCTGGACACCGGCCGCCGCTCGACGTTGGGCAGGTGGTTGCTGAGCCAGCCATGGCACTGGGCGATCGCCTGAGGATGGGCCACCACCGCCTCGATGCCGGCCAGGCTGTTCTCCTTGCGCAGCAGGTTCTGGCGCACGAACAGGCTGGTCTCGCCGATGATGAACAGCGGCTCGGTGAGGAAGAGGTCGAGCGAGCGGGCGACCACGCCCTCGGTGGAATTCTCGACCGGCACCACGCCGAAGTCGGCCGCCCCGGCGCTGGTGGTGCGAAACACCTCGTCGATGCTCGCGCAGGCCACCTTGACGATCGACGAGCCGAAGAAGCCCAGGGCCGCGAGCTCGGAGAAGGTGCCGGCCGGCCCCAGGTAGGCGACGCGGGTGGGCGTTTCGAGCGCCCGGCAGGCCGACATGATCTCGCGCCAGATCGGGGCCACGCTCTCCGACATCAGCGGGCCGGGGTTGAGCGTCTTCAGGCCGTCGATCACCTGGGCTTCGCGCTCGGGGCGGAAAGCGACCGAGCCTTCCTGCTTCTTGACCTCGCCGACCTCCTGGGCCAGGGCGGCCCGCTGGTTCAGGAGCGACAGCAGCTCGCGATCGACGGCGTCGATCTGGTTGCGAAGCGCCAGAAGCGCGGGGTGGGTGGCGGGTGACGTCTCAGCCATGGCGTGCGTTGAATTTTCGCACGCGCTGACGCAGGCGTCGGGGTGGGGCGGACGCTGGGTGCGAGGGGCGCATCACGCCGCGCGTCACTTGCTCGCGGGCTTGGGCGCAGGCCTGGGCGCCGAGGCGGCCGGCTTGGTCGCCTTGGCGCCGTCGGCCGGCAGCCCGAAGGTGGCGCGCATCTTCTGCTGCAGCGCCTGCAGCTTGGGATCGAGCAGGGGCGCGGCCTCGTTCATCAGCTTCTGGACCATGCTGTTCTGCATCTCGGGCCCGAGCTGTTGGTACTTCTTGTTCACCGGCGACTCCAGCCAGGCGATGAGCTGCTTGAGCTCGTCCTCGCTGAACTTCTCTTCCATGACGGCGCCCACGGTGGTCGGCGCCAGCTTGATCGCACGCTCGCGGATGACCGGGACGGCCTCGTCGATGAACTTCTTCGCATCGGCATCGATGGACTTGGCGATCGCCTCGCGCTTGTCGGCTGCCACTTGCGTCTGCAGCACCGCATTGGCCTGCTGCATGAGCTGCAGGACCGGCCGCTCGGCGATCTGGCGCGCGAGGTTGTCGATGCCGGGCTGCTGCAGCTGGAGCACCTTGGCGACCAGCTCCTTCTTGGCCGGCGACGACGTCTGCGCGTGCGCCAGCGTGGCGCCGGCAAGCAGCGCCACGGCAATCCATCGAATCATCACGGGGTCTCCTCGGGGGCAGGCTCGTCGCCGCCGTTGGCGTCGTTCTCGACGATGCGTTGCAGGCCGCTCAGCTTGGCGCCGTCGTCCAGCGCGATGAGCGTCACGCCTTGCGTGGCGCGGCCCAGCTCGCGGATCTCGGAGACGCGGGTGCGCACCAGCACGCCCTTGTCGGTGATCAGCATGATCTCGTCGTCCGGGCGGACCAGCGTGGCCGCCACGACCTTGCCGTTGCGCCCGCTTTGCTGGATGGCGATCATGCCCTTGGTGCCCCGGCCGTGGCGGGTGTACTCGACGATGGACGTGCGCTTGCCGAAGCCGTTCTCGGTGGCGGTGAGCACGCTCTGGGTCTCGTCCTCGGCGACCAGCATGGCGATCACGCTCTGGCCGTCGTCCAGCGTCATGCCGCGCACGCCGCGGGCGTTGCGGCCCATGGGTCGCACGTCTTCCTCGTCGAAGCGCACCGCCTTGCCGCCGTCGGAGAACAGCATCACGTCGTGCTTGCCGTCGGTGAGCGCGGCGCCGATGAGGAAGTCGTCCTTGTCGAGGTCGACCGCGATGATGCCGGCCTTGCGCGGGTTGCTGAACTCGTCGAGCGCGGTCTTCTTCACCGTGCCTTGCGCGGTCGCCATGAACACGTAGTGGTCGGGCGGGAAGCTGCGGAAGCTGTTGGTCAGCGGCAGCACCACGTTGACCTTCTCGCCCTGCTGCAGCGGGAACATGTTGACGATGGGCTTGCCGCGCGAGTTGCGCGAGCCCTGCGGCACTTCCCAGACCTTGAGCCAGTAGACCCGGCCGCGATTGGTGAAGCACAGGATGTAGTCGTGGGTGTTGGCGATGAAGAGCTGGTCGATCCAGTCGTCTTCCTTGGTCTGCGTCGCCTGCTTGCCGCGGCCGCCGCGGCGCTGCGCGCGGTACTCGCTCAGCGCCTGGCTCTTGATGTAGCCGGTGTGCGAGAGCGTCACCACCATGTCGGTGGGCGTGATCAGGTCCTCGGTGCCGAGGTCCTGCGCGTTCTGCTCGATCACGCTGCGACGCGCGCCGAGCTTGGTCTGGCCGAACTCCGACTTGATGGCCGCGAGCTCTTCCGAAATGATGGTCGTCACGCGGGCCGGCGTGGCCAGGATGTTGAGCAGGTCGGCGATCTCGGCCATCACCTCCTTGTACTCGCCGATGATCTTGTCCTGCTCCAGGCCGGTGAGGCGCTGCAGGCGCATCTGCAGGATCTCGCTGGCCTGGGCGTCGGACAGCCGATACAGGCCGTCGGGCTGCATGCCGTAGTCCTTGGGCAGGCCTTCGGGGCGGAACGACTCGCGTCCGCCGGGCGCTTCATGCTCGGCGCGTGCAAGCATCTCCCGCACCATCGACGAATCCCAGCTCTTGCTCATCAGCGCCGCCTTGGCGACCGGCGGGGTGGGCGAGGTCTTGATGGTCTCGATGAACTCGTCGATGTTGGCCAGCGCCACCGCGAGGCCCTCGAGCACATGGCCGCGCTCGCGTGCCTTGCGCAGCTCGAACACCGTCCGGCGGGTGACGACCTCGCGGCGATGCTCGAGGAAGATCTCGATCAGGTCCTTGAGGTTGCACAGCTTGGGCTGGTTGTCGATCAGCGCCACCATGTTGATGCCGAAGGTGTCCTGCAGCTGCGTCTGCTTGTACAGGTTGTTCAGCACCACCTCGGGCACTTCGCCGCGCTTGAGCTCGATCACCACCCGCATGCCCGATTTGTCGGACTCGTCCTGGATGTGGCTGATGCCCTCGAGCTTCTTCTCGTGAACCAGCTCGGCCATGCGCTCGAGCAGGTTCTTCTTGTTCACCTGGTACGGGATCTCGTCGACGATGATGGCCTGGCGCTGGCCGCGGTCGATGTCTTCGAAGTGGCACTTGGCGCGCATCACCACCTTGCCGCGTCCGGTGCGGTAGCCCTCGCGCACGCCGTTCAGGCCGTAGATGATCCCGGCCGTGGGGAAGTCCGGCGCGGGGATGATCTCCATCAGCTCGTCGATGGTCGCGCCCGGGTTCTTCAGCAGGTGCTGGCAGGCGTCGACGACCTCGTTGAGGTTGTGCGGCGGGATGTTGGTGGCCATGCCCACCGCGATGCCGGCCGAGCCGTTGACCAGCAGGTTGGGCAGGCGCGTCGGCAGGACCAGCGGCTCCTTCTCGCTGCCGTCGTAGTTGGGCCCGAAGTCGACCGTTTCCTTGTCGATGTCGGCCAGCATCTCGTGGGCGATCTTCGACAGCCGGATCTCCGTGTAGCGCATGGCCGCCGCGTTGTCGCCGTCGACCGAGCCGAAGTTGCCTTGGCCGTCGACCAGCATGTGGCGCAAAGAGAAGTCCTGCGCCATGCGCACGATGGTGTCGTATACCGCACTGTCGCCGTGCGGGTGGTACTTGCCGATCACGTCGCCGACGATGCGCGCCGACTTCTTGTAGGGCCGGTTCCAGTCGTTGTTCAACTCGTGCATCGCGAACAGCACGCGCCGGTGGACCGGCTTGAGGCCGTCGCGCGCGTCGGGCAGTGCGCGCCCGACGATCACGCTCATCGCGTAGTCAAGGTAGGAGCGCCGCATCTCCTCTTCGAGGCTGATGGGCAGGGTTTCCTTGGCGAATTGGGTCATGGAGGAGGCGAGGGCGAAGAGGTGCCCGCCAGAGGCGAACAGCAGAGCCGGACATTCTAAGTGCTGGGTGCTGTAGCACTAGCGCAACACTGCCTCCTCCGTCGAGGCCCAAGGGCTTCAAATTCAGGGTCTGCTGGCACAATCGTTTGGGTGGTAGGCCATTCGTGACGCCGTTGGCAAAAGCGAAGGTTTGCCAGCGCATTCCGACTCCGGTTCGGACGTTTTGCAGAAACTACTGCACCTTCCCTCGAGAGGAGAATCATGAAGAAACTGAACAAGGTGGCGTCGCTCTTCGCATCCGCCACCCTCGCCGTCTCGGCGTCGGGTGTGTTCGCCCAAGCAGCAGCTCCCAAGTCGATCGACAACTGGGTCAACTCGACCGGCATTCCCTGGAAGAACGGCACCAACGAACTGTGCTGGCGCGATGCCAACTGGACCCCTGCAACCGCCCATCCGGATTGCGACGGTGCCATCAAGCCGCCGCCCCCGCCGCCGCCCGCTCCTCCGGTCGCTCCGCCGCCGCCGGTCGCTCCCCCGCCGCCGGTCGCTCCCCCGCCCCCGCCGCCTCCGCCGGCCCCGGTGAGCGAGAAGGTCACGTTCGCGGCTGACGCCTTCTTCGACTTCAACAAGGACACGCTCAAGCCCGAAGGCAAGGCCAAGCTCGACGACCTGGTCAGCAAGATGGGTGGCATCAATCTCGAGGTCATCATCGCGGTCGGCCACACCGACGCGGTCGGTGGCGATGCCTACAACCAGAAGCTGTCGGTCAAGCGCGCCGAGTCCGTCAAGAACTACCTGACGAGCAAGGGTGTCGAGAAGAACCGCGTCTACACCGAAGGCAAGGGCGAGAAGCAGCCCGTGGCCGACAACAAGACCACCGAAGGCCGCGCGAAGAACCGTCGCGTCGAGATCGAAGTGGTCGGCACGCGCAGCAAGCCGCAGTAATCGGCTCGCGCCGATGCCCCGCAAACCCCGCCTCGGCGGGGTTTGTTTTTTGGGCGCGTGTTCAAACGAAACCGCGGTCCGTTCCGCGCATTTCTGCCGGACCCCGTTGGTTAACATCGCGGGATGACGACCCTCAACGCCGATCCGCAGGAGCTGGCCAAGTTCAGCGAGCTGGCCCACCGGTGGTGGGACACGCAAAGCGAATTCCGTCCGCTCCACGAGATCAACCCGCTGCGCCTCGGATGGATCGAGCAGCAGGTGCGCCTGGCCGGCAAGGCGGTCGTCGACATCGGCTGCGGCGGCGGCATCCTGTCCGACGCCATGGCGCGTCGCGGTGCCCAGGTGCTCGGGATCGACCTCGCGACCAAGGCGCTGAAGGTGGCCCAGCTTCACGCGCTCGAGGCCGGCACCTCCAACGTCGAGTACCGCGAGGTCGCCGCCGAGGCACTGGCCGCCGAGAAGCCCGCGCAGTTCGATGTCGTGACCTGCATGGAGATGCTCGAGCACGTGCCCGAGCCGGCGTCGGTGGTGCGGGCCTGCGCCGCGCTGGCCAAGCCGGACGGCTGGGTGTTCTTCTCCACCATCAACCGCAATGCCAAGGCCTTCCTCTATGCCATCGTCGGGGCCGAGCATGTGCTGCAGCTGCTGCCCAAGGGCACGCACGAGTACGCGCGCTTCATCCGCCCCAGCGAGCTGGCCGGGTGGTGCCGCGAGGCCGACCTCTCGCTGCAGTCGACGCGCGGCATGGAATACAACCCCCTGACGCGCCGCTACCGGCTCTCGGCCGACACCAGCGTCAACTACCTCTTCGCCTGCCGCAAGAGCGCATGAGACACCTCGACATCCAGGCGGTGCTGTTCGACCTGGACGGCACCCTGATCGACAGCGCGCCCGACCTGGCCGGCGCTGCCAACGAACTGCGCGCGGCGCACGGCCTGCCGGCGCTGCCCTACGAAGTCTTCCGCCCGATGGTCGGGTCCGGCGCCCGCGGCATGGTCGGCGTCGCCTTCGACGTGGGCCCGCAGCACGAGCGCTTCCCGGAGCTGCGTGACGACTTCCTGCGCCGCTACGAGCAGCGAATGATGCTCGAGACCCGTGTGTTCGACGCCGTCCTGCCGGTGCTCGAGGCGCTCGAGCGCGGCCGCCATCCATGGGGCATCGTGACCAACAAGGCGGCGCGCTTCACCGATCCGCTGGTGCGCTCGCTGGGCTTGCACACCCGCGCGTCGGCAGTGGTGGCGGGCGACACCACGCCGCATTCGAAGCCCCATCCGGCGCCGCTGCTCGAGGCGGCCCGTCGCGTCGGCCTGGATCCGGCGCAGTGCATGTACGTGGGCGACGACGTGCGCGACGTGCAGGCCGGCCACGCGGCCGGAATGACCACCGTGGTCGCCGGCTGGGGCTACCTGGGCATCGGCGAGCCGATCGAGGCCTGGGGCGCGCAATACATCATCCGCCGCCCCGCCGAGCTCTTGAACCTTTTGGGCATGGCCTAAACTAACCCCTGCCTGGGGCCGACCTGGCTTCGACGTGGGTGCGGAGTTGGAACAGGGCATGCCGAGGACCAGTCACCTCGTAAATCCATCTGGATCAAAGTAACTGCGAACGACTCTTCGTACGCCCTCGCCGCTTAACACCGGTGAGCTTCGCAACGGTTGGCCGATGGGCCGGGCCTGAGGGGCAACCCGAAGGCTGCGAAGTCATACACATTGGCTCGCTTCGAGCCGGGTCACTCGACTCGGAGCTAAATCAAGTGACTCGGGACGACGGTAGCGTGCTGCTGCGCGATCGGCGTCCTCAAAACCAAATCAGTCAGCTAAGCATGTAGAACTGTCCAATGATGGCTTGCGGACGGGGGTTCGATTCCCCCCGGCTCCACCAGACACCAGTGCAACGGGCGGCGCCCCGGGGTTTTTCCGACCCCTGGGGCGTTTTGCCATGAGGATGCAACCCGGGAGGAACCCGGGTTCGACTTGGTACCTTCCAGTATTCGCACGGCTCGAACCTGACGCTATCCTGACTCCCCGTCGATTGTCGCCACGGCGACGATCCTCCCGGCTCCAGGTCCAGTGCAGTAGAAGGAGAGGCGTCTTGCAGCAGAACGACGTCACCCAGGCCGTGTTGCTCGCGCTCGCGCGGGCGTACCCCCAGCCCATGCAGGCCGAAGCGCTTGCGCGGGCGGTCAGCTGCGACGAAGAAGCTTTGCGACGATTGCTGCGCGTCCTGAGCGCGGTCGGGGCGGTGGCCGTCTGCGTGGCCGGCGCCTGGTCGTCCGGGCATGGCGGGAACGTCGCCATCACCGACGCGGCGTTGAATCTGCTCCGACACCGGATCTAGGCGAGCAAGCGCAGCGACATCACGCCCGCCACGATCAAGGCGGTGCCCGCGGCGCGGCGCGCGCCGAAGCCTTCCTTGAGCCACGACGCGCCGATCACCGCCGCGAACAGCACCGAGGTCTCGCGCAGCGCGGCCACCGCGGCGACCGGCGCCTGCGTCATCGCCCACAGCGCGATGCCATAGGAACCGGCCGACGCCAACGTGCCCAGCAGCGACAGCTTCCAGCGCCGCGCCATGTAGGCCCAGGCGGCGGGACGCTCGGCGGCGCCGCGCCTGTACATCACCAGCGTGAAGTAGGGCAGGCTGTTGACCAGGAACAGCGTCGCAACGTATTGCAGCGCGTTGCCGCCGGCGCGAACCCCCATCCCGTCGACGACGGTGTAGCCGGCGATGATGACCGCGTTCAGCAGCGCGAAGCGCAGGGCCTTGCCGTGCGACGGCGAGTTGCCCGACGAGCCCGACAGGCCCACCAGCAGCACGCCGGCGCTGATCCCCGCGACCCCCAGCCACCCCGGCGCCGCGAGGCGCTCGCCGATCACCGGCAAGCTGGCCAAGGCGACGAGCAGCGGCGCCGATCCGCGCATCACCGGATAGGTGAGCCCCAGGTCGCCGTGCCGGTAGGCGCCCGCCAGGGCGAAGTAGTAGCCGATGTGCAAGGTGGCCGAGCCGGCGATCCACGGCCATGCCGCCGGCGGCGGCAGCCCGACCACGGCCACGACCGGCACCGCGAGCGCCACGCCCATGGAGTGCATGAGCGCCGTGCCCAGCGCCTTGTCGCTGCCCGCCTTGATGAGGCCGTTCCAGAGCGCATGCAGCAGCGCGCCGAACAGCACCGCGGCGACGATGCCCCAGCTCAAGGCGTGTCCGGCGGCATGGCCCTCAGCCGCGACTCGCGGATGCGCGTCTTCGACAGCGCGCCCGCCGATTCGAGGATGGGGTAGGCGATCGAGCAGATGTGCGAGTTGATGCGCTTCAGGTCGCTGATCAGGTCCAGGTGCAGCGAGCTGGTCTCGATGCTTTGCGCGGTGTTGTCGCGCAGACGGGCGATGTGGCTGCCGGCGTACTCGTGCTCCAGGTCGCGAAAGCGCGCCTTCTCCTCGAGCAGCTTCTGCGCGTCGCGCACGTGGCCGTCGAGGAACACGCTCATGCCCAGGCGCAGGTTGGCGATGAGCCGCTCGTGCAGGTGGACGATCTCGCCCATGCCGGCGTCGGAGAAGCTGCGGTTCTTGCGGATCTTCTTGTCCTCCACGTCCTGCAGCACCCGCTCGATGATGTCGCCGATCTGCTCCATGTTGATGGTGAATGAGACGATGTCGGTCCAGCGCCGGCTCTCGCGCTCCGAGAGCGCCTCGCGCGAGATCTGCGTCAGGTAGAACTTGATCGCCGAATACAGCTCGTCGACGGTGTCGTCCATGCGGCGCAGCTGCTCGGCCAGCGCCAGGTCGTTGTTGCGGATCACCGGGAGGATGCCGCGCAGCATGGTCTCGACGACGTCGGCCTGGTGCAGCGCCTCGCGCGCGGCGCAGGTGATGGCCAGCGACGGCGTGGCCAGCGCCGAAGGGTCGAGGTGGCGTGGCCGCTCGGTCCCCGCGCCCAGGGCCGGCGCGGGAAGCAGGCGCTCGGTCAGGCGCGCCACGATGCCCGTGAACCCGATGAACAGCGCCGCCAGCGCGAGGTTGAAGCCGAAGTGGAACAGCACCACCTGCTGGTGCACCGTGTCGACGTGCTCCTGAAGCAACACATGGACCTGCGGCACCAGCGGCACTGCGATGGCGGCGCCCGCGACCTTGAACAGGAAGTTGCCCGCCGGCAGGCGCCGCACCTGCGCCGACGCCTGACCGGTGGCGATCATCGCGAGCAGGCCGCTGCCGACGTTGGCGCCCAGCACCAGGCCGAGCGCCTCGTGGGTCGGCAGCAGCCCCGACGAGGCCAGGGTGGCCGTGAGCAGCACGATGGCCAGGCTGGAATACGCCATCACCGTCAGCACCGCGCCCACCACGATGTCGAGCATCACCTCGTTGGGCAGCGCGACCAGCAGCGCGCGCACGGCGGGCGATTCGGTCATGGGCCGGGTCGAGTCGACGATCAGGTGCAGCGCCAGGATGATCAGGCCCAGCCCGATCAGCACCCGCCCGATGCGCCCGGCGCCGGTGTCCTGGCGCGACACGAACATCACGACGCCGACGAAGATCAAGAGCGGCGACACCCACGACAGGTCGAGCGACAGCACCACCGCCATCATCGCGCTGCCCACGTCGGCGCCCAGCATCACGGCCAGCGCGGCGCCGGTGGTGACCAGGCCCTTGCCGACGAAGGACGCGACGATCAGGCAGGTGGCGGTGGCCGACTGGACCAGGCTGGTCACGCCCACGCCGGCGATCAGCGCGCTGAAGCGGTTGCGGAAGCTGCGCGACAGGACCTGGCGCAGGTTCTCGCCGAACACCTTGAGCACGCCGGAGCGAACGATGTGGGTGCCCCACACCAGGAGGGAGATGGCGGCCAGCAGGTTGAGCAGATGCAGCATCGAACCGATGATATGACCGCGCGGCCCGGATAGACTGGTTCGCACCCCCGGAAGCGGAGACCCCGATGGCAGGCAAAGCGAAGCAGCACCCGGCGTTGGACGCGGTGCGCCAGAGCGGCAGCGGCAAGGTCAAGGTGGCGGTCAGCGACATCGACGGCGTGCTGCGCGGCAAGTACCTGCACCTGGACAAGTTCTTCGGGGCCGCCGAGTCCGGCTTCGGCTTCTGCGACGTGGTCTTCGGCTGGGACAGCAGCGACAGCTGCTACGACAACACCACGCTCACCGGCTGGCAGCACGGCTTTCCCGATGCGCTGGCGCGCATCGACCTCGACACCCAGCGGCGCGTGCCCTGGGACAACCAGGTGCCGTTCTTCCTCGGCGAGTTCATCAAGGCCGACGGCAGCCCCTTGCCGATCTGCCCGCGCCAGACGCTCAAGCGGGTGCTGGCGCGCGCCGAGAAGCTGGGCGTCAAGCCGATGTGCGGCGTGGAGTTCGAGTGGTTCAACTTCGCCGAGACGCCGCAGAGCTGGGCGGCCAAGCGCGGCGTCGATCCGCAGCCCATCACGCCCGGCATGTTCGGCTACTCGCTGCTGCGAATGAACCACCGGCGCGAGTACTTCAACGCCATCATGGACGAGATGGCCGCGTTCGGCGTGCCCATCGAGGGCCTGCACACCGAGACCGGACCGGGCGTGTACGAGGTCGCCATTTTGTTCAGCGAAGCGCTGGAGGCGGCCGACCGCGCCATCCTGTTCAAGACCGGCGCCAAGGAGATCGGCTCGCGCTTCGGCGTCATGCCCAGCTTCATGGCCAAGTGGAGCGAGAAGTACCCCGGCTGCAGCGGGCACATCCACCAGAGCCTGTCCGACGGCACGTCCAACCTGTTCTTCGACGAGAAGTCCGAGCGTCGCATGAGCTCGCTGTTCGAGAGCTACCTGGCCGGGCAGGTGGCCCACCTGATGGAGTTCGCGCCGATGTTCTGGCCCACCATCAACAGCTACAAGCGCCTGGTCGACGGCTTCTGGGCGCCGGTCAAGCCGACCTGGGGCATCGACAACCGCACCGCGAGCTTCCGGGTCATCGCCGGAGGTCCCAAGTCGACGCGGCTCGAGACGCGCTGCCCCGGCGCCGACATCAACCCCTACCTCGCGATGGCCGCGGTGCTCGCGGCCGGGCTGCACGGCGTCGAGAAGGGCCTGCGGCTCACCGCGCCGCCCATCACCGGCACCAACCAGGGCGCAGAAGACGTCCCGCGCGCCCCGCGCACGCTGATCGAGACCACGCGCAACTTCCGCCAGTCGGCGGTCGCACGCGACTGGCTGGGCGACGACTTCGTCGAGCACTTCGCGGCCACCCGCGAATGGGAATGGCGCCAGTGGCTGGACGGCGTCACCGACTGGGAATTGAAACGCTACTTCGAGATCATCTGACCATGTCGCTGTGCTTCGCCCGTGTCCTCGTGCTCTGGCTGGCCTGCGGCACGGCCGGCGCCGCCCCGCTGCGCATCGCCAGCGCCTTCGACCCGCAGACCATGGACCCGCACGGCCTCGCGCTGCTGTACCACACGCGGGTCATGACGCAGGTCTACGAGTCGCTGGTGTGGCGCGACGAGCAGTACCGGCTGGAGCCCGGCCTGGCCGTGTCGTGGCAGGCCGTCGACGCCAAGACCTGGCGCTTCAGGCTGCGCCCCGGCGTCACCTTCCACGACGGTTCGCCCTTCACCGCCGACGACGCGGTGTTCTCCATCGAGCGCGCGCTGGCGGCGCCGTCCAAGCGAGCGTTCCAGCTCAAGGGCGTGATCGGCGCGAAGAAGGTCGACCCGCTGACGATCGACATCGCGCTGGCCACGCCCGACGCCGTACTGCCCGAGAAGCTCTTCCTCATCGCCATGGTCAACAAGGCCTGGTGCGTGGCGCACGGCGTCGAGCGCGCCCAGGACTTCGACGGCAAGCAGGAGACCTTCGCGGTGCGCAATGCCAACGGCACCGGTCCGTTCCGGCTCGATCGCTACGAGCCCGACGTGCGAACCGTGCTCAAGGCCCATCCCGGCTGGTGGGGCCGCAAGGACAAGCGCACGGGCAACGTCGATGAAGTGAGCTTCCTGTCGATCAAGTCCGATGCCACCCGCCTCGCCGCGTTGAGCTCGGGCGAGGTCGACCTGGTGCTGGATCCGCCCTTCCAGGACGTCGAGCGCCTCAAGGCCGAGCCGCAGGTCGCGCTGCTGCAGATCGCCGACCTCGGCCAGCAGTACCTCACCTTCGACCAGTCGCGCGACGAGCTGCTGCACGGCGACGTGAAGGACCGCAACCCGTTCAAGGACCGCCGCGTGCGCCAGGCGGTGTACCAGGCGATCAACATCGACCTCGTCGTCAAGAAGGTGCTGCGCGGCCAGGCGACGGCCACCGGCGCATTCCTGTCGACCCGGGTCGACGGCGTTCCGGCCGACCTCGACACGCGCCTGCCCTACGACCCCGCGGCGGCGCGCAAGCTGCTGGCCGCCGCCGGCTATCCGAACGGCTTCGCGGTCACGCTGGATTGCGTGAACATCGCCTACCGCGAGAACGTGTGCCAGGCCGCCACGGCCATGCTCGCGCAGGTGGGCATCCGCACGACCCTGCGCTCGGCCCCCACCAACCAGTTCTTTCCCAAGCTGAGCATGGGCACGGCCAGCTTCATCGAGTTCGGCTGGACCCCGACCACCGACGCGTGGGGGTCGCTGAACGGGCTGTTCCACACCTGGGACAAGGACGGCGGCGGGACCTTCAACGCCGGCCGCTACTCCAACCGCGAGCTCGACAAGCTGATCGACGACATCCGCGTCGAGCCCGACCTGACACGAAGGCGCGCCATGATCGGCGTCGCCTTGCGCCTGGTGCGCGACGACCTGCCCTATGTCCCGCTGTACCGCCGCACCCTCACCTGGGCGATGAACAAGAAGGTGCGTGCGGTGCAGTGGCCCAGCGACGTCATCGAGCTGCGCTGGGTGCAAGTCCGCTCGACGGGATCGCCATGACCATCCACCGCTTCTCGTTTCCCACCGCCATCCACTTCGGCGCCGGCGCGCGCCGTCAGGTGGCCGATCACCTGAAGGCCCACGGCTGCCGGCGGCCGCTGATCGTGACCGACCGCGCGCTCGCTGCCTTGCCGGTGCTGGCCGAGTTCCGCAGCCACCTGGTGGAGCTCGACGTCGGCGTGTTCGACGGCGTGGCCGGCAACCCGACCGCGAGCCAGGTGATGGCCGGCGCCGCCGCGTTCAAGGCGCATGGCGCCGACAGCGTGATCGGCTTCGGCGGCGGTGCGGCGCTCGACGTGGCCAAGGTGGTCGGCCTGATGGCCACGCACGAGGGCGACGTGATCGAGTACGCCTGGGACCATCCGCAAGTGCGGCCCATCGAATGGCCGCTGCCCCATTTCGTCGCCTTGCCGACCACTGCCGGCACGGGCTCGGAAGTGGGGCGCTCGAGCGTGGTGTCAGAGAACGACACGCACGTGAAGCGCGTCGTCTTCTCACCCAAGATTCTCGCCAAGGCGGTGTTCGCCGATCCCGAGCTCACGCTCGCCCTGCCGCCGGCGGTGACCGCGGCCACCGGCATGGATGCGCTCACCCACAACATCGAGAGCTGGCTGTCGCCGGCCTACCACCCGCTGTGCGACGGCATCGCGCTGGAAGGCGCACGCATCGCGGCGCGCTCGCTGCGCACGGCGGTCGCCGAGCCCTCGAATTTGCCCGCGCGCAGCGACATGCTCATGGCCTCGATGATGGGCGCGATCGCGTTCCAGAAGGACCTGGGCGCGGTCCATTCCTGCGCCCATGCACTGGGCGCGGTGAGCGACCTGCACCACGGCCTGGCCAACGCGCTGATGATCGACACCGTGCTGGCCTGGAACCGCGAGGCGGTGCCGGCCAAGTTCGACGAGCTCGCCCATGTGTGCGGCGTGGCCGGCGGCGGCGCGGCCTTCATGCCCTGGCTGGTGCAGCTCAAGCACGACATCGGCATCACCGGCGGCCTGGCGCAGCGCGGCGTCAAGGAGGAGCAGCTGCCGCGGCTGGTCGAGCTCGCGACGGCGGACATCTGCCACCAGACCAATCCGCGGCCCTGCACGCCGGCCGACTTCGAGCGCTTCTTCCGGGCGGCGATGTGATGGACCACCTGAAGATCGGCATCAGCGCCTGCTTCTTCCACGCCGATCCGGCGCGCCCCATCTTCACCGGCAAGACGCTGCAGTACGTGGAGCAGTCGATCGCGCACTGGGTGATGTCGACCGGCGCGCTGGCGGTCATGATCCCCAGCCCGGAAGGCGACACGCGCCGCGGCGACGCCACGCTGGCCGACTACGCGCGCTGGCTCGACGGCCTGGTGCTGGAGGGCGGCTCCGACGTCTGGCCGGGCAGCTACGGCGAGACGCCCTTGCAGGAGCGCTGGAGCGGCGACCGCATCCGCGACGAGTACGAGAAGGCGCTCGCGGCCGCCTTCATCGCCGAAGGCAAGCCGGTGCTGGGCGTGTGCCGCGGCTTGCAGCTGCTCAACGTCGCCTACGGCGGCACGCTCTATCAAGACATCGCGACCCAGCTTCCCGAGGCGCAGTCGCACCGCGAGGCGAGCCTGTACGACCTGCACATCCACGAGCTCGAGTTCATGCCGGGCACGCGGCTCGCGGGCTTCTATCCCGGCGTCGCGACGGTGCGGGTCAACAGCGTCCACCACCAGGCCATCAAGGACCTGGCGCCGGGCTGGGTGGTCGAGGCGCGCTCGGTGCCCGACGGCCTGATCGAGGCGGTGCGGCGTCCGGGCGACAGCTACGTCGCCGCAGTGCAATGGCACCCCGAATTCCACCGGCCGCCGCTGGGCACCCTCGACGACGGGCCGATCCTGCACGACTACCTGGAGGCCGCCGCTGCGGTTCGCGCACGATGAAGATCTGCAACCCCGCCAACGGCGCGCTGATCACCGAGATCGAGGCCGACGATGCGGCCGCCGTGGCCGCCAAGGCGCAGCGCGCCCGCGCGGCGCAGCCGGCCTGGAACGCGGTCCCGATGGCCGAGCGCAAGGCCTGCATCGCGCGCTTTCGCGACGCGCTGGCGGCGCAGGTCGATCTGCTCGCCGAGACGCTCACCGCCGAGGTGGGCAAGCCCATCCGCCAGTCGCGCAACGAGATCCTCGGCGTGCAGATCCGGCTCGACTTCTTCCTCGCGCAGGCCGAGCGCAGCATCGCCAGCGAGACGGTGTTCGCCGAGCAGGGCCTCACCGAGCGCATCACCCACGAGCCGCTGGGCATGGTGGCCAATGTCTCGGCCTGGAACTACCCGTACTTCGTGGGCAGCAACGTGTTCGTGCCGGCGCTGCTGACGGGCAACACGGTGCTCTACAAGCCGTCCGAATACGCCACGCTCACCGGCCTGCAGATCACGCGGCTGCTGCACGAATGCGGCGTGCCGACCGACGCCTTCATCGTGGTGCCGGGCGGCGGCCAGGCAGGCGCGGCGCTCGCGGAGCAGCGCATCGACGGACTGTTCTTCACCGGCTCGCATGCCACCGGGGTGCGGATCGCGGCGGCGCTGGGCCCGCGCATGGTCAAGCTGCAGCTCGAGCTCGGCGGCAAGGATCCGACCTATGTCTGCGAGGACGCGCCCGTCGCCGCGGCGGCCGAGTCGCTGGCCGACGGCGCGATGTACAACACCGGCCAGAGCTGCTGCTCGGTCGAGCGCATCTACGTGCACGAGCGCATCCACGACGAGTTCGTCGAGGCCTTCGTCGCCACCGTCGCCGGCCTGCGCATGGGCGACCCGATGGACGAGGCCACGTCCATCGGCCCCATCACGCGCGCCCAGCAGCTCGACGTGCTCGAGTCGCAAGTCGCCGACGCGCTGGCGCGCGGCGCGAGCCTGCGCCTGGGCGGCAAGCGGCTGCCCGGGCCCGGCAACTGGTTCGAGCCGACGGTCTTCAGCGGCGTCGACCACGGCATGGAGCTGATGCGCGAGGAGAGCTTCGGTCCCATCATCGGCATCCAGAAGGTCAGCGGCGACGCGCAGGCCGTGGCACTGATGAACGACACCCGCTATGGCCTCACGGCGGGCGTGTACTCGCCCGACGAGCGCCGCGCCAAGCACGTGCTGGCGCAGGTGCAGGCCGGATCGCTCTACTGGAATTGCTGCGACCGCGTCAGCCCGCGCCTGCCGTGGTCGGGCTGCGGCGATTCGGGCATCGGCCTCACCCTGTCGACCTACGGCATCCAGACCTTCACCCGTCCGCGCGCCTGGCACCTGCGCTCGGCGTGAATTCGCGGCGTCGGCGAGGGTAGATCCGCAGGGCAAACGAAACAAAATCCAGCGGCGCGCTTCCTAGACTGGGGTTTCCGCAACGGTGGTGGAGGGTCGCATGCGCGTCGGTGTCCCGAAGGAGATCAAGGTCCAGGAGCACCGTGTCGGCCTGACCCCGATGGCGGTGCGCGAATACGTCGCCAACGGCCATGAGGTGCTGGTGCAGGCCGGTGCGGGCGCGGGCATCGGCGCCGGCGACGAGGCCTACGTGGCGTCGGGAGGTCGCATCGTGGCCAGCGCCGCCGAGGTGTTCGCCACGGCCGACATGATCGTGAAGGTCAAGGAGCCGCAGCCAGCCGAATGGAAGATGCTGCGCAAGGGCCAGTTCCTCTTCACCTACCTGCACCTCGCGCCCGATCCGGCGCAGACGGCGGGCCTGATCGAATCGGGCTGCATCGCGGTGGCCTACGAGACCGTGACCGACGAGCGCGGCGGCCTGCCGCTGCTTGCGCCGATGAGCGAGGTGGCGGGGCGGCTGGCCATCGAGGCGGCGGCGGCGTCGCTGCGCAAGCCGGCCGGCGGCAAGGGCCTGCTGCTGGGCGGCGTTCCCGGCGTGCCGGCGGCGCGGGTGGTGGTGATCGGCGGCGGCGTGGTGGGCACGCACGCGGCGCGCATGGCCGCCGGCCTGGGCTGCGAGGTGACCATCCTCGATCGTTCGCTGCCGCGGCTGCGCCAGCTCGACGAGCTGTTCCAGGGTCGCGTTCGAACCCGCTACTCCAGCGTCGCGACCATCGAGGAAGAGGTGCTTGCGGCCGACGCCGTGATCGGCGCAGTGCTGATCCCCGGGGCGAGCGCGCCGCAGCTGGTCAGCCGCGCCATGCTCGCGCGCATGCGGCCGCGCAGCGTGCTGGTGGACGTCGCCATCGACCAGGGCGGCTGCTTCGAGACCTCGCGTCCGACCACCCACGACGAGCCCACCTACGAGGTGGACGACGTCATCCACTACTGCGTGGCGAACATGCCGGGCGCGGTGCCGGTCACGTCCAGCCATGCGCTCAACCATGCGACCTTGCCGTTCGGGCTGGCGCTGGCGGCGCGCGGCGAGCAGGCGCTGGTGGACGATGTGCACCTGCGGCGCGGGCTGAACGTGCATCGCGGCCGATTGACCTGCGAGCCCGTGGCGCAGGCTCAGGCCCTGTCCTGGATCTCCCCGGAAGCGGCACTGAAGCTGTAGCCCGGGTGCAACCCGGGTTCGCCTCCGGGCTACGGTCGCCGCTGGTAGTCGATGCGCCACTGGCGCGTCCAGGTCGTGCCGCCGTCCTTCGTCGATTCCCAGTCCCAGCTCAACGCATTCTTGCGGATCGAGTGGAAGACCATGCGCTGCGCCTTCTGATCGACCACGTCGGTGATGAAGATGCGCTTGTCGCCGTCGACCTGCGCGGTGAAGGAGAAGTAGCCGCCCTGGTTGTCGGTCCAGGCTTGCCGCCAGGTCCCGCTGGCCTTGTGCAGCACCGACAGAGATCGTCCCTTGAGCGGCGGCGACTTGCCGTCGGGTGTCTCGTCGAAGTTCTCCTCGATCACGTTGCCGTCGAGCACCTTGGCGATGCGGTTGCGCCCGCGGCCGGTGCTGCCGTCGGCGTTCGTCCACGACACGTCCCAGTCGCCGATCCAGAAGTCGAACAGGTCGGCGCCTTGAGCGGCAGGCGCGCTCATCGCGGGCTGGGCCTGGGTGCAGGCCGCGACGAGCAGGAGGCAGGCGAGACGTCGGCGCGCATTCATCGGAAGGATTCTGAACGCATCCGCGCCCGTCAGGCCTTGCGCTGGAGCATCTCGGAGATGTCCTGCGCGGCCGCGCGCAGCCGCGGCAGGAAGTTCTCGAGCATGAACGCCGGCGAGGTGCGATTGACCTGCCCGCTGATGTTCATCGCCGCGATCACCCGCCCGGCGCGGTCACGGATCGGTGCCGACAGCGATACCAGCCCTTCCTCGAGCTCCTGGTCGACCAGGCACCAGCCCTGCTCGCGCACGATGGCGAGCTCGGCGCGCAACCGTGCCGGGTCGGTGATCGTGCGGTCGGTGCGCCGCGTGGGCGGGTGCCCGCCGAGCAGTGCGTCGAGCGCGCCCGGGTCGAGGTCGGCCAGCAGCGTGCGTCCCATCGAGGTGCAATGCGCCGGCAGGCGGCTGCCGATGCCCAGGTTGATGCTCATGATCTTGTGGGTCGGCACGCGCATCACGTAGACGATCTCGGGCCCGTCGAGCACGGCGGCCGAGCACGATTCCTTGACCGACTCCACCAGGCGCTCCATCACCGGCTCGGCCAGGTTCCACAACGGCAGCGACGACAGGTAGGCGAAGCCCAGGTCGAGGATGCGCGGCGCCAGGCTGAACTGCCGTCCCTCGCAGCGCACATAGCCCAGTCCTTCCAGCGTGAGCAGGATGCGCCTGGCGCCGGCGCGCGTGAGGCCGGTGCGCTGCGCGACCTCGGACAACGTCTGCTGCGGCGCCTGGGCGCTGAACGACCGGATCACCTGCAGGCCCCGCGCGAAGGACTGCACGTAGGTGTCGCCGGGGCGGGGCGTGGAAGGGGTGTCGGCGTGCATGCGCGAGGAGTCTATCCGCGTGATCTAACATCACGCCCGACTCAAACCCGGGAGCAAGTGGACATGGCAATGGACGTGGTGGACTTCGAGATCAAGGGCTCCGAGATGCAGTTCGTCGAGGTCGAGCTCGACCCCGGCGAAGCGGCGGTGGGCGAGGCCGGCAGCATGATGTTCATGGACGCCGGCATCCAGATGGACACGGTGTTCGGCGACGGCTCGGCCCAGCAAGGCGGCTTCCTCGGCAAGCTGCTGGGCGCGGGCAAGCGGCTCATCACCGGCGAGTCGCTGTTCACCACCGTCTACACCAACCAGGCCAGCGGCAAGAAGCGCGTCGCGTTCGCCGCGCCGTATCCCGGCAAGATCCTGCCGATGGACCTGCGCCAGCTCGGCGGCACGCTGATCTGCCAGAAGGATGCCTTCCTGTGCGCCGCGCGCGGCGTGTCGCTGGGCATCTTTTTCCAGCAGAAGCTGTCGGTGGGCTTCTTCGGCGGCGAGGGCTTCATCATGCAGCGCCTCGACGGCGACGGCCTGGCCTTCGTGCACGCCGGCGGCACCGTCGTCAAGCGCGAGCTGCAGGCCGGCCAGACCCTGCTCATCGACACCGGCTGCATCGTCGCGCTCACGCCCAACGTGAACTTCGAGATCCAGTACGTCGGCAAGGTCAAGACCGCGCTGTTCGGCGGCGAGGGCCTGTTCTTCGCCAAGGTCACCGGCCCCGGCACGGTGTGGCTGCAGAGCCTGCCCTTCTCGCGGCTCGCGTCGCGCGTGTTCGCTGCGGCGCCGCAGCAAGGCGGATCGCGCGAAGAGGGATCGCTGCTCGGCGGCTTCGGCGCAGGAGGCTTGCTCGGCGGCGTTCTGGGTGGCGACGATGACTGAGCTTGTCGAAGTCATTCCGTCCGTCGTGAGCTTGTCGAACGATGATTGATCGCCGACAGTGACGCTGCTGTTCGATTCCTTCTGGCGCGCGGCCGCCTACTGCCTGCATCCGCGCGTCATCCTGCTGTCGCTGGCGCCGCTGTTGCTGATGGCCGGCCTGGCGCTGGTGCTCGGCTACTTCTTCTGGGAGCCGGCCCTCGACGCGGTGAGCGCGGGGCTGGCGTCGTCGGAGCTGATGACGACCTTCGTGCAGTGGCTCGAGGGCATCGGCCTGGCCGGCCTGAAGGCCGCGCTGGCGCCGCTGGTGGTGGTGTTCGTCTCCACGCCGGTGATCGTGGTGATGTCGCTGCTCGTGGTGGCGGCGATGATGTCGCCGGCCATCGTCAAGCTGGTGGCCGATCGCCGCTTCCGCTCGCTCGAGCGGGCGCGCGGCGGCTCCATGCTCGCGGGCACCTTCGCCGCGCTCGGGGCCACCGTGGTGGCGCTGATCGCGATGGTGCTGTCGATCCCGTTGTGGCTGGTGCCGCCGCTGGTGCTCATCGTGCCGCCGTTGATCTGGGGCTGGCTCACCTACCGCGTGATGAGCTACGACGTGCTGGCCGAGCACGCCAGCCGCGAGGAGCGGCAGGCGCTCATCCGCCGCCACCGCCATTCGCTGTTCGCGATGGGCGTGCTGAGCGGCTACCTGGGCGCCGCACCGTCGCTGGTGTGGGTCTCGGGGGCGATGGCGGTGGTCCTCGCGCCGGTGCTGGTGCCGCTGGCGATCTGGATCTACACGCTGGTGTTCGCCTTCTCGGCGCTCTGGTTCGCGCACTACGCGCTGGCGGCGCTGCAGACGCTGCGCGCCGAACGCACGCTGGCGGCCGCGGCATCGCGATCCCTGCCGCTCGTCGAGGAAGTATCGCCACCGCCGGCCTTGCCGCCTGTCTGAACGGAGCTGACATGAACTTCGGGCTGATCATCATCGGCGACGAGATCCTCTCCGGCAAACGCGCCGACAAGCACATGTCCAAGGTGATCGAGCTGCTCGCCGCGCGCGGACTCTCGCTGTCGTGGGCGCGCTATGTGGGCGACGAGCGCGAACGCATCACCGCCGTGCTGCGCGACGCCTTCGCCGGCACCGACGCGGTGTTCTCCTGCGGCGGCATCGGCGCCACGCCCGACGACCACACCCGGCAATGCGCCGCCGCCGCGCTGGGGCGGCCGCTGGCGCTGCATCCGCAGGCGCGCGAGCTCATCATGGAGCGGGTGCGCACTCTGGCCCGCGAGCAGGGCACGCCCGTCGACGAAGACCATCCCGACACGCAGCGCCGGCTCGAGATGGGCGTCTTCCCCGAAGGCGCGCAGATCGTTCCCAACCCGTACAACAAGATTCCGGGCTTCTCGATCGGCGAGGTCCACTTCGTCCCCGGCTTCCCGGTGATGGCGCATCCGATGATCGAGTGGCTGCTCGACACGCGCTATGCGCACCTGCATCGCCGCGAGGCGCGCCAGGAGCGCTCGGTCATCGTCTTCGGCACGATGGAGGCGACGCTGACGCCGCTCATGGAGCAGCTCGAAGCCCGCTTTCCCGGGATCAAGGTGTTCAGCCTGCCCAGCGTCGACCACCCCGAGTGGGGCCGCCACATCGAGCTGGGCGTCAAGGGCGAGCCGGCCGTGGTGGAACCTGCCTACGCTGCCTTGCTGGAGGGATTGCGCCTGCACGGCGCCCGACTGGGTCCCGAGTTGGTGCGCTGAGACGCCGGCAACAGCACCAATATAGTGCCTTCTGTCGCACCAAGCTGGATCGCGCCAGGATATCGCGATTCACCCAGCCAACCGGTGCACCACACACGTCCGTTACCGTGCGCAAGGCAGGGTTTCCGGCATGGTTTCTGCTACATTCCTGTGCGCATTTTTGAGGCACCCGCGCGGGTTCGTCCTCCTGGATGCCGTCCCACACACACCCCACCCAACACCAAGTAGCGTCTCGCTAGGAGATTTTTGATGGCAGCCAAGACCGTCGCCGACGTGATGAAGATGGTGTCGGAGAACGAAGTCAAGTTCGTCGACTTCCGCTTCACCGACACCCGCGGCAAGGAGCAACACGTTTCCGTGCCCGTGTCGCACTTCGATGAAGACAAGTTCACGTCGGGCCACGCATTCGACGGCTCCTCGATCGCCGGCTGGAAGGGCATCGAGGCCTCCGACATGCTGCTGATGCCGGACCCCGTCACCGCCAACATCGACCCCTTCTACGAAGAGCCCACGCTCATCCTGACCTGCGACGTGATCGAGCCGGGCGACGGCAAGCCCTACGAGCGCGACCCGCGCTCGCTGGCCAAGCGCGCCGAGGCCTACCTGAAGTCGTCGGGCATCGGCGACGCCGCCTTCTTCGGTCCCGAGCCCGAGTTCTTCGTGTTCGACAACGTGCGCTGGGGCGTCGACATGTCGGGCTCGTTCTCGAAGATCGAGTCCGAGGAAGCGGCCTGGAACTCCAGCAAGGAATACGAGCACGGCAACTCCGGCTACCGTCCGGCGGTCAAGGGCGGCTACTTCCCGGTCCCGCCGACCGATTCGTTCCAGGACATGCGCTCCGAGATGTGCCTGATCCTCGAATCGCTGGGCGTGCCGGTCGAAGTGCATCACCACGAAGTGGGCACGGCCGGCCAGATGGAGCTGGGCACCAAGTTCAGCACGCTGGTCCAGCGCGCCGACTGGCTGCAGGTCCAGAAGTACGTCATCTCCAACGTCGCCCATGCCTACGGCAAGACCGCGACCTTCATGCCCAAGCCCATCGTCGGCGACAACGGCTCCGGCATGCACGTGCACCAGTCGGTCTGGAAGGACGGCAAGAACCTGTTCGCCGGCGACGGCTATGCGGGCCTGTCGGAGTTCGCGCTGTACTACATCGGCGGCATCATCAAGCACGCCCGCGCGCTCAACGCGATCACCAACCCGACGACCAACAGCTACAAGCGCCTGGTGCCCGGCTTCGAAGCGCCGGTCAAGCTGGCCTACAGCTCGCGCAACCGCTCGGCCTCGGTGCGCATCCCGTACGTCGCCAACCCGAAGGGCCGCCGCATCGAAGTGCGCTTCCCGGATCCGCTGACCAACCCGTACCTGGGCTTCAGCGCGATGCTGATGGCCGGCCTGGACGGCGTCGAGAACAAGATCCATCCGGGCGAAGCCGCCACGAAGGACCTGTACCACCTGCCGCCGGAAGAGGACGCGAAGATCCCGACCGTGTGCCACAGCCTCGACCAGGCCCTCGAGTACCTCGACAACGACCGCGCCTTCCTGACCAAGGGCGGCGTGTTCACCGATGCCTACCTCGACGCCTACATCGAGCTGAAGATGCAGGAAGTGACCCGCTTCCGCATGACCACCCACCCGGTGGAGTTCGACATGTACTACGCCGCGTGATTCACCTCACGAAGCACGAAGGGACGGCCTCGGCCGTCCCTTTTTCATTGGATCGCGGATTTGCGGCGTCGGCGACAATGGGGCGAGTCATCGAGAGTGCAAGCGCTCGCGTTGACCCGTCCAGGAGTTGCCGCATGAACCTGTCTTCCGCCCGCCGTCTCTGGATCTTCGCGCTGTGCTCGGCCGTCGTTCCACTGGCCGCGGCGCAACCGCGCGAGGTGTACCGCTGCCCCGGCAACCCGGTGCTGTACACCGACACGCTGTCGGCCAAGGAGGCGCAGGCCAAAGGCTGCCGCACGCTCGAAGGCGCGCCCATCACCATCGTGCAGGGCAACCGGCCGGTGGCCCGGCCCGTGCCGGCGGCCTCGGGGGCACGATCCGAAGGCGAGCGCGTCAACCCCGCCGACCAGCGCGCGCGCGACAACGACGCCCGCCGCATCCTCGAAGGCGAGCTGCGCCGCGAGGAAGAGCGCCTGGCCTCGCTGCAGAAGGACTACAACAACGGCGAGCCCGAGCGCCAGGGCGACGAGCGCAACTACCAGAAGTACCTCGATCGCGTGGCCGACATGAAGGCCAGCATCGCGCGCAAGGAGGCCGACATCGCGGCCATCAGGCGCGAGCTGTCCAAGCTGCCGCAGTGAAAGCCGCGGCGGCGCCCGAACCCTCGAACGCGCCGGTCTTCACCGCGCTCGACCACCTGGCGACCATGGTCGCCATCGTCCAGCCGGACGGGCGCTGCATGTTCGCCAACGCCGCTTTCGAGCATGTGCTGGGCCTGTCGCGGCGCAGCGTGCTGCGCGGCTCGCTGTTCGACTGGTTCGTCGATCCGCAGCCGCTGCGCGACACGGTGGCCGCCGTCGTGCGCAACGACTACGCCACCAGCCGGCTCGAAGCCCAGCTCAAGCGCGGCTCGGTCCATGGCGACCTGCTGCCGGTGCACGTCATCGTCAACCAGATGGAGCGCGCCAACGCGGTGGTGGTGGAGCTGGTCGAGATCGAGCAGCAGACGCGCCAGGACCGCGAGGAGCGCGCCCTCGACCAGGCCCAGGCCAACAAGGAGCTGATCCGCAACCTGGCGCACGAGATCAAGAACCCGCTGGGCGGCATCCGCGGCGCGGCGCAGCTGCTCGAGATGGAGGTCGAGTCCAAGGCCCTGACCGAGTACACCCAGGTCATCATCCAGGAGGCCGACCGGCTGCAGTCGCTGGTCGACCGCCTGCTCGCCCCGCACCGCAAGCCGCACGTGGTGAGCGACGTCAACATCCACGAGGTCTGCGAGCGTGTGCGCTCGCTGATCCTGGCGGAGTTCCCGCGCGGGCTCACGGTCGAGCGCGACTACGACATCTCCATCCCCGATTTCCGCGGCGACCGCGAGCAGCTCATCCAGGCGGTGCTCAACATCGCGCACAACGCGGCGCAGGCGCTGGCCGAGCGCATCACGATCGGCGACGCGCGCATCACGCTGCGCACGCGCATCGCGCGCCAGGTGACCTTGGGCAAGCAGCGCTGGCGTCTGGCACTGGACTTGCATATCGAGGACAACGGCCCGGGGGTTCCCGAGTCGATCCGCGATCGCATCTTCTACCCCTTGGTCTCGGGGCGCGACGGCGGGTCGGGTCTGGGGCTCACGCTGGCGCAAACCTTCGTGCAGCAACACCAGGGCATGATCGAATGCGAGAGCATTCCAGGCAAGACGACCTTCAAGATCGTGATTCCGCTCCCGTAGCGTCCTGTCGACGGATCTCGGGTTGAGGACCAGAATGAAACCTCGTGGTTTCAAGGGCAGGGCATGAAACCCATCTGGATCGTTGACGACGACCAATCCATCCGCTTCGTGCTGGAGAAGGCACTGGCGCGCGAAGACTTCGCGGTGCGAAGCTTCACCAATCCCAAGGACGTGCTGGCGGCACTCGACGACGAGGCGCCGCAGGTGCTGGTGTCCGACATCCGCATGCCGGGCGGCTCGGGCATCGAGCTGCTGAGCAAGGTCAAGGAGCGCCACCCCGGCCTGCCGGTCATCATCATGACCGCCTACTCCGACCTCGACAGCGCGGTCAGCGCCTTCCAGGGCGGCGCCTTCGAGTACCTGCCCAAGCCCTTCGACCTGCCCAAGGCGGTGGAGCTCATCCGCCGCGCGGTCGAGGAGAGCATGCGCGAGGAAGTGCGCGACACCGGCTCGGCCGACATGCCCGAGATGCTGGGCCAGGCGCCCGCCATGCAGGACGTGTTCCGCGCCATCGGTCGCCTGAGCCAGAGCATCGTCACCGTGCTCATCACCGGCGAGTCGGGCTCGGGCAAGGAGCTGGTGGCACGGGCGCTGCACAAGCACAGCCCACGCGCCAGCGGCCCCTTCGTCGCGATCAACACCGCGGCGATCCCCAAGGACCTGCTCGAAAGCGAGCTGTTCGGCCACGAGCGTGGCGCCTTCACCGGCGCGCAGACCACGCGGCGCGGGCGCTTCGAGCAGGCCGACGGCGGCACCTTGTTCCTCGACGAGATCGGCGACATGCCCTTCGACCTGCAGACCCGCCTCTTGCGCGTGCTGAGCGACGGGCAGTTCTACCGCGTGGGCGGCCACAACCCGTTGCGCAGCAACGTGCGGGTGATCGCCGCGACCCACCAGAACCTCGAGGAGCGCGTCAAGCTCGGCGCGTTCCGCGAAGACCTGTTCCACCGCCTCAACGTCATCCGACTGCGGCTGCCGGCGCTGCGCGAGCGGCGCGAAGACGTGCCCGCCCTGGCGCGCTTCTTCCTGCAGAAGAGCGCGAAGGAGCTCGGCGTCGAAGCCAAGCGCATCACCGAGTCGGCGCTCGCGCGGCTGGTTCGCTTCGACTATCCCGGCAACGTGCGTCAGCTGGAGAACATCTGCCATTGGCTGACGGTCATGGCGCCCGCGCAGGTCATCGAGGCCAAGGACCTGCCGCCCGAGCTCTTGTCCGGCAGCGGCACGCTGCCGGCGGCGACCGAGCCGGTGGCCGCCACCGAGAGCGCTGCCGCGCCGGTCTACGTGGCACCGCCCATGGTCGACGCGGCACCGGTCGGGGCGATCGCCGCGCCGGCGCCCTGGCTGGCCGACCTCGAGCGCGAGTCGCGCAGCCTGCTGCAGGCCGGCGCGCCCGAAGTGTGGGACACGCTGACGCGCAAGTTCGAGGCGCAGCTGATCCACACCGCGCTGGAGGTGACGCGCGGAAGGCGCATCGAGGCGGCGCAGAAGCTGGGGATCGGGCGCAACACGATCACGCGCAAGATCCAGGAGCTCGGGCTGGACGATTGAGGTCGGCGCGTCCCGGGTTGCACCCGGGCTACGGCAGCCCGGGTGCAACCCGGGGTCGTCACATCACTTCGACGCGGGAAAGGGCACGATCCGCTGCATCAGCGCCGCCGCGTCGCTCAGCAGGAAGTCCTCGAAGGCCTGCGCCACCGGCGGCAGGCGCTTGGTGCGACGATGCACCACGTACCAGTTCAGCTGGATCGGAAAGCCCTTCACGTCCAGCGCCACCAGGCTGCCGCCTTGCAGCTCCTTCGCGATGGTGTGGGCCGACAGGAAGCTCACGCCCATGCCCGCGATCACCGCCTGCTTGATGGTCTCGGTGCTGCTGATCTCCATCACGATGTTGAGCTCGGCGATGTCGTTGCCGAAGCCTTCCTGCATCGACGCCCAGTTGTCCGAGCCTTTCTCGCGCACGATGAACGGCTCGCGCGCGACGCGCGAGCGCGCGATGCCGCGCTTGCCGGCCAAGGGATGCCCCGGCGCGGCGGCGATCACGTACGGATGCGGCGCGAATGCCTGGTTGACGGTGTCCTGATCGCCGGGCGGGCGCACCATGATCGCCAGGTCGGTGCGGTTCTGCATGATCCGCTCGAGCAGCTCGGCGCGGTTGTGCACGGTGAAGTTGAGGCTGACGTCGCGATGGCGTCGCACGAACTCCACCAGCAGGTGCGGGAAGAAGTAGTCGCCGGCGCTGATCACGCCCACGTTGAGCCGGCCGCCGGCGACGCCGCGGAACTGCGTCATTGCATGCTCGGCGGCTTCGAACTGCGCAATGATGGTGCGGCTGATCTCGAGCAGCTCGACCCCGGCCGGCGTGAGGAAGATCTTCTTGCCGAACTGCTCGAACAACGGGTTGCCGGCATGCTCTTCGAGCTTCTTGACCTGTGTCGACACGGCCGGCTGCGTCGGCAGCTCCTCGGCCGCGCGCGAGAAGCTGTTCAACCGCGCGACGCTCTCGAAGACCTTCAGCTGGCGCAGCGTCGCGTTCTTCATCGCAAGGCGATGCCTCCCCGGCCCGTGGCCATGCTGCGCGCGAGCAGCTGCACGAGTGCATAGACCGCCTCGATGCGCGGCGTCGCGACGCCGGTCAAGCGACCGAGCTCGACCACCGAGCCGACCAGCGCGTCGATCTCGGGCGCGCGGCCGGCCTCGACGTCCTGCAGCATGGAGGTCTTGTGCGCGCCGACCTTCTCCGCCCCGGCGATGCGCTTGTCGATCGTCACCCGAAAGCCGATGCCGAGCCGGTTCGCGACTTCCTGCGCTTCGCTCATCATCGCGGCGGCCAGCTCGCGCGTCGGCCCGAACTGGCAGATGTCGACCAGCGTCGCATGGGCCAACGCGCTGATCGGATTGAAGGTCAGGTTGCCCCACAGCTTGAGCCAGATCTCGGCCCGGATGTCGGCCAGCACGGGTGCGCGAAAGCCGGCGCGCTCGAAGGACTCCGACACATGCCGCACCCGCGCGGTCGCGCTGCCGTCGAGCTCGCCGACCGGAAAGCGGTCGCCCTCGGTGTGGCGGATCACCCCCGGCGCCAGCAGGTCGGCCGCCGGATAGACCACGCAGCCGATGACACGCTCGGGCGGAATGCGTTGCGCGATGCGGCCGCCCGGATCCACGCTGTGCAGCGTCGTGCCCTGCAGCGCGCCGCCATGCCCATGGAAGTACCAGTAGGGAATGCCGTTCTGCATGGTGACGACCGGCGTGTGCGGCCCGAACAGCAAGGGCACCTGGTCCGCCAGCGCGTCCACCTGGTGCGCCTTCACGGCGAGGATCACCAGGTCCTGCGGGCCGGCTTGCGCGCAGTCGTCGGTGGCATGGGCGGGTGCCAGCTGCTCGCGCCCGTCCATCTCGATCAGACGGATGCCGTGCTCGCGGATCGCCTTCAGGTTGGCGCCGCGTGCGATGAAGGTGACCGCTTCCCCCGCGAGCGCCAGCCTGGCACCGACCAGGCCGCCGATCGCACCGGCGCCGACGACGGCAACCTTCATGGCCCAGGGCCTCCCAGAGCGTTAACAGGCCTCAGTCGAACGGCAGGCAATGCGAGCCGAGCACCGACTCGAGCAGCCTGCCGATCTCGGCCGGGTTGTGGGTGACGCGGATGCCGCAGGACTCCATCACCGCGAGCTTTTCCTGCGCACTGCCGTGCCCGCCGGAGATGATCGCGCCGGCATGGCCCATCTGCTTGCCGGGCGGCGCGGTCATGCCGGCGATGAAGCCGATGACGGGCTTGGTCATGTGGTCCTTGACCCAGCGCGCGCAGGCCTCCTCGGCCTCGCCGCCGATCTCGCCGACCATGACCACGGCCTCGGTGTCGGGGTCGTCGTTGAACAGGCGCATCACGTCGACGTAGTCGAGCCCGCCCACCGGGTCGCCGCCGATGCCCACCACGGTCGACTGGCCCAGCCCCCATTCGTGGACCTGGTGCGCGGTCTCGTAGGTCAGCGTGCCCGAGCGCGACACCACGCCGATGTTGCCCGGCGTGTGGGTCTCGCCCGGCATGATGCCGATCTTGATCTCGCCCGGCGTGATGATGCCCGGGCAGTTGGGCCCGAGCAGCAGCGTCTTGCGTCCCCGCATGCGATCACGGGTGCGGATCATGTCGCGCACCGGGATGCCCTCGGTGATGCACACGACGAGGTCCAGCTCCGCGTCCACGGCCTCGTCGATCGCCGCGGCGGCGAAGGGCGCAGGTACGTAGATGACCGAGACGGTGGCGCCCGTGCGCGCCTTGGCTTCCATCACCGTGCCGAACACCGGGATGCCGTCGACGCTCGCGCCGGCCTTGTGCGGATTGACGCCGGCCACGAAGCAGTCGCGCCCCTGCCCGTAGGCGCGGCACATCGCGGTGTGGAAGCGCCCGGCCTGGCCGGTGATGCCTTGCGTGATGACGCGCGTGTGCTTGTCGACGAGGAGGGTCATGTCATTTCCGCGCGGCCGCGTGGACCGCCTTGACGGCCGCGTCGGCCATGTCGTGGGCCGCGACGATGGGCAGCCCCGACTTGAGCAGGATCTTGCGCGCCGGACCTTCGTTCGTGCCCTGCATGCGCACCACCAGCGGCACCGTGAGGTCGGCCTGGCGCACGGCCTCGACGATGCCGGTGGCGATCACGTCGCAGCGCATGATGCCGCCGAAGATGTTGACGAGGATGGCGTCGAGCTGGCGGTTCTTCGTCATCAGCTTGAAGGCCTCGGTGACCTGCTCGGCGCTCGCGCTGCCGCCGACGTCGAGGAAGTTCGCCGGCCTGCCGCCGTAGTGCTGGACCAGGTCCATGGTGGCCATGGCCAGGCCCGCGCCATTGACCAGGCAGCCGATGTTGCCGTCCAGCCGCACATAGGCGAGGTCGAAGGCCTTCGCCTCGACCTCGTCGGGATCCTCCTGCGAGAGGTCGCGCCAGGCGGCGATGTCGGGATGGCGGAAGAGGGCGTTGGCGTCGATGTCGATCTTCGCGTCCAGCGCGACCAGGCGAGCGTCGGCCGTGAGGCCCAGCGGGTTGATCTCGGCCAGCAGCGCATCGTTGTCGTCGAAGGCGCGGTACAGGCCCTGCATGACGGCGCGCGCCATCGGCATCGCCGGCGCCGGCATGCATATGCGCTGCGCGACGGTGTCGGCCTCGGCATCGGTGAGGCCGCTGCGCGGATCGATGGCCACGCGGTGGATCTTCTCGGGCGTGCGCGCGGCCACGTCGACGATGTCCATGCCGCCCTGCTCCGACGCGACGAGCTCCACGCGCCGGCTGGCGCGGGCTATGGCCATGCCGACGTAGAAGGCCTTGCGGATGTCGACGTGCGCCTCGACCAGCAGCCGCTGCACCGGCCGACCGGCGGGGCCGGTCCAGCGGGTGACCAGCGTCGTGCCGAGCATGCCGGCCGCGTGACGGCGCAGGTCGTCGGTCGAGTGCGCGACCTTGATCGCACCGTGCTGGCCGCGAACGCCGCCGTGCACCTGCGCCTTGAGCACCCATGTGTCGCCGCCCAGCCGCTCGGCCGCCGCCACGGCCTCCTCGGGCGAGAAGCAGGCGGCACCGGCGGGCGTCGCGATGCCGTAGCGGCGCAGCAGTTCCTTGCCCTGGTGCTCGTGGAGGTTCATGCGCCCGCTTCGGATGTGCAGGCCTCAGGCGCCCAGCTCGGTGCCGCAGGCCTGCGCCCAGTCGAAGGACAGGGCCGCGCCGCCGGTCGAGGCGCCGGCGGCCTGGAACCCGGTCTTGCGGGCTTCGATGGCCTCGACGAGGAACTGCAGGTCATAGGCGCGCAGCAGGTGGGGCTGTTGCGTTTCAATGTACCTGCACAGCCGCGCGTGCGGATCGGGGTTGGCCAGGAGGCCGGCAAAGGTGTCGTCGTCCCAGCACCAGTGCAGGCCGAGGTCGTGGAAGGCCGCGTTGTACGCGTTGCGCTCGAGCTCGATGGTGAGGTCGCGGGTTGCACGGGTCATCGTCGTCTCCTTCAACAACAACAATCGGATGACCAGAATCTATGCAGCAGGAACGATCAATGATAGTGAAAGTGTTTGATCGAATCCATTCGCAATCGCTTATGCATTGCGCGCCATCGCCTGCCCGCCGCCGAAGCTGCCCGACGCCGGCGGCACGCCGCCGCGGCGCATCGTCACGGCGCAGTACTTGACCTCGGGGATCTTCGCGACCGGGTCGAGCGCGGCATTGGTGAGGCGGTTGATCGCCGCCTCGTAGTAGCAGAAGGGCACGAACACCGCGCCGCGCGGCGATCCTTCGTCGACGCGGGCGTACAGCGACACCTCGCCGCGGCGTGAAGCGATGGTCACCAGCTCGCCGGGCCGCGCGCCCAGCGCCTCCAGGTCGAGCGGATGCACCAGCACCACCGGATCGGGCTCGATCGCATCCAGCGCCGCGGCGCGGCGCGTCATGCTGCCGGTGTGCCAGTGCTCGAGCTGGCGGCCGGTGATGAGCACCATCGGGTAGTCGGCATCGGGGCGCTCGTCGGCCGGCACGATGTCGGCGGGCACGAAGCGCGCGCGGCCGCTGTCGTCGCGCGGGAAGGAATCGGTGAACACCACCGGATCGCCCGGGTCGCCCTCGTGGCGGCAGGGGTAGGTCACGGCGTGCTCGCGCTCCAGCCGGTCCCAGGTGATGCCGGCGATGCTGGGCATGGTGCGCCGCATCTCGTCGAACACCTCGGAGACCGGCGCGTCGGGCCAGTCCAGGCCGAGCCGGCGCGCCAGCTGCTGGATGATCCACAGGTCCTGGCGCGCGTCGCCGGGCGGGTCGAGCGCCTGCCGGCCCAGCTGCACCAGCCGGTCGGTGTTGGTGAAGGTGCCGGTCTTCTCGGGGAAGGCGCTGGCCGGCAGGATCACGTCGGCGAGGTAGGCGGTCTCGGTGAGGAAGATGTCCTGCACCACCAGGTGCTCCAGCGCCGCCAGCGACTCGCGCGCGTGGTTGGCGTCGGGGTCGGACATGGCCGGGTTCTCGCCCATGATGTACATGCCGCGGATCTCGCCGTGATTGATGGCGTGCATGATCTCCACCACGGTCAGGCCGGGCTGGTCGTCGAGCGTGCCGGGGGCCAGGCGCCAGGCCCGCTCGAAGCGCGAGCGCACCGCCGGGTCCGACACGCGCTGGTAGTCGGGGTACATCATCGGGATCAGGCCGGCATCGGATGCGCCCTGCACGTTGTTCTGGCCGCGCAGCGGATGCAGCCCGGTGCCGGGCCGGCCGATCTGGCCCGTCATCAGCGACAGCGCGATCAGGCAGCGCGCGTTGTCGGTGCCGTGCACGTGCTGGCTGATGCCCATGCCCCACAGGATCATCGACGCCTTCGAGCCGGCATACAGGCGTGCCACCTCGCGGATGGTGTCGGCCGCGATGCCGCACAGCGGCGCCATCGCCTCGGGCGTGTACGGCTCGACGTTGCGGCGCAGCTCCTCGTAGCCGATGGTGCGCTGGGCGATGAAGCCGGCGTCGATCAGGCCTTCGTTGACGATGACGTTCATCATCGCGTTGAGCAAGGCGACGTCGGTGTCGGGATTGAACTGCAGGTGGCGGTGCGCGATGCGCGACAGCTCCGAGCGCCGCGGGTCGCACACGATGAGCTTGGTGCCGCGGCGCGCGGCGTTCTTCATCCAGGTGGCCGCCACCGGGTGATTGACGATCGGATTGGCGCCGATGAGCAGCACCACCTCGGCCTTCATCACGTCCATCACCGGGTTGGACACCGCGCCCGAGCCGATGCCCTCGAGCAGCGCCGCCACCGACGAGGCGTGGCACAGCCGGGTGCAGTGGTCGACGTTGTTGCTGCCGAAGCCGGTGCGCACCAGCTTCTGGAACAGGTAGGCCTCCTCGTTGCTGCCCTTGGCCGAGCCGAAGCCGGCCAGCGCCTTCGGACCGTCGCGATCGCGGATGGCCTTCAAGGTGCCGCCGGCGAGCGCGAGCGCCTCGTCCCAGGTCGCTTCGCGGAACACGTCCATCACGCGCTCGGGGTCCATCGTGAAGTCGCCGCGCTTGGGCGCGTCGGGCCGACGGATGAGCGGCACCGTGAGCCGGTGCGGATGGTGCGCATAGTCGAAGCCGTAGCGGCCCTTGACGCACAGCCGCTCGTGGTTGGCCGGCCCGTCGCGTCCTTCGACATAGAGGATGCGGTTGTCCTTGACGTGGTAGGTGAGCTGGCAACCGACGCCGCAGTACGGGCACACCGACGCCACCTGCTTGTCGGGCACGTTCAGCGCCACCTCGCGCGCCGGCATCAGCGCGCCGGTGGGGCAGGCCTGCACGCATTCGCCGCAGGCCACGCAGGTCGAGGCGCCCATCGCGTCGTCCATGTCGAACACGATCTTCTCGTGCTCGCCGCGGAAGGCCAGGCCGATCACGTCGTTGACCTGCACGTCGCGGCAGGCGCGCAGGCAGCGGGTGCACTGGATGCACGCGTCGAGGTGCACGGCGATGGCCGGATGCGAGAGATCGGGCGCCACCGGCGCGCGGGTCGGGAAGCGCGGCTTGCCGACCGCCAGCGCCTGCGCCCAGCGGTCGAGCTCGCTGTGCCGGGTGTGCGCCGCCTCGGGCACGTCGGACAGCAGCAGTTCCAGCACCAGCTTCTGCGACTTCAGGACCCGCTGGCTGTCGCTGGAGACCTTCATGCCGGCCGTGGGTGCGCGGCAGCACGACGGCGCCAGCGCGCGCTCGCCGGCGATCTCGACCATGCAGGCGCGGCAGTTGCCGACCTGCGCGAGGCCGTCCTTGTAGCAAAGGTGCGGGATGTCGACGCCGGCGCGCCCGGCCGCCTGAAGCAGCGTCTCCCCGGAACGTGCCGACACGGTCGTGCCGTTCAGCTCGAACTCGATCGTGGCCAGGGTCAGGGTCTCGGGGGCGTTCATCGCGGCGGCTCGAGCTCGTGGGGGAAGTAGCGGATCACGCAGTCCACCGGGTTCGGCGCCGCCTGGCCCAGGCCGCAGATCGAGGCGTCGCGCATCACGATCGACAGGTCCTGCAGCAGGTCGAGGTCCCAGACCGGCCGGGCGATGAGCGCCGAGGCCTTGGCCGTGCCGCTGCGGCAGGGCGTGCACTGGCCGCAGGACTCGTGCTCGAAGAAGCGCATGAGGTTGCGCGCTGCGCCCACCGCGCTGTCGTGGTCCGACAGCACGATCACCGCCGCCGAGCCGATGAAGCAGCCGTAGGGTTGCAGCGTGTCGAAGTCCAGCGGGATGCGGTTCATGGTCGCGGGCAGGATGCCGCCCGAGGCGCCGCCCGGCAGGTAGGCGTAGAAGCGATGGCCGTCCTGCATGCCGCCGCAGTGCTGGTCGATCAGGTCCTGGATGGTGATGCCCGCCGGCGCGAGCTTCACGCCCGGCTGCTTGACGCGGCCCGACACCGAGAACGAGCGCAGGCCCTTGCGGCCGTGGCGGCCGTGCGAGGCGAACCAGGCGCCGCCTTTTTCCAGCAGCTCGCGCACCCAGAACAGCGTCTCGAAGTTGTGCTCCAGCGTCGGCCGCCCGAACAGGCCCACCTGCGCGACGTACGGCGGGCGCAGGCGCGGCATGCCGCGCTTGCCCTCGATCGATTCGATCATCGCGGACTCTTCGCCGCAGATGTACGCGCCGGCGCCGCGCCGCAGCACGATCTCCGGCAGCGCGGCGATGCCGGCCGACTGCAGCCGCTCGATCTCGGCGGCGAGCATGGCGCGGCAGCCGTGGTACTCGTCGCGCAGGTAGATGTAGATGCAGTCGATGCCCACCGCCCAGGCCGCGATCAGCATGCCCTCGAGGAAGCGGTGCGGGTCACGCTCGAGCAGCACGCGGTCCTTGAAGGTGCCCGGCTCGCCCTCGTCGATGTTGACGGCCATGAGGCGCGGCGCCGGCTCGGCGCGCACGATGCGCCACTTGCGGCCGGCCGGAAAGCCGGCGCCGCCCAGGCCGCGCAAGCCCGAGTCTTCCAGCGTCTTGATCACCGACTCGACGTCGCGCTCGCCCGCCACGCAGGCCTGGAGCAGCGCATAGCCGCCGCCGGCGCGGTACTGCTCCAGCGTGACGAAGGGCTCGGGCGCATGGCGTGTGGCCTCGGCCTGGACCGCGGCGGCGACCGCGTCGCAGCTGGCCTGCCCGATGGGGTTCTGGCCGACGACCGCCGCCGGCGCCTGCTCGCAGCGGCCGATGCACGGCGCGGCGATCACGCGCACGTCGGGGCCCAGCAGCGCCGGCAGCGCATCGAGCAGCGCGCGCGATCCGGCGATCTCGCAGGACAGGCTGTCGCACACGCGCACCGTCAGCGCGGCGGGGGCGGCCTCGCCTTCCTTCACGATGTCGAAGTGGTGGTAGAAGCTCGCGACCTCGAACACCTCGGTCTGCGCCAGGCGCATCTCCTGAGCCAGCGCCGCCAGGTGCGCGGCCGACAGGTGGCCGAAGCGGTCCTGGATGCGGTGCAGGTGTTCGATCAGCAGGTCGCGCCGGCGTGGCGCGTCGGCCAGCAGTTCGCGCAGCTCGGCCAGCGCGGCGGGATCGACCCGGCGGCCGCGCAGCGCGGCGCGCTTGCGCTCGCGGGTGGCGGCCGGCGCGATGGCGATCGGGATGACCGGACGGCTCACCGTGCTCCGAGCAGCCCGGCGCCGCGGGCCCACTGGTATTTGGCGCCCAGCACTGCCACCGGGATCTCGGTCGAGTAGGCATAGGCCGGGATGCCGTGCTGGTACAGGTACTCCGCCGCCTCCTCGACCTGCACGTCGCCCGCCAGCGACGCGACGATCGGCTTCTCGATGCCCTTGGCGCGCATCTCGTCGCGCGCGTCGACCACCAGCTTCGCGAAGGTCATGGGCGGCGTGATGATGGTGTGCCAGTAGCCGAGGATGAGCGCGTGGATGCGGTCGTCCGACAGGCCCAGCAGCACCGTGTTCTTGTAAGTCTGCGGCGGCTCCCCGCCGGTGATGTCGACGGGATTGCCCGCCGCGCCGAAGGGCGGGATGAACTTGCGGAAGGACTTGTCGAGGTCGTCAGGCATCTTCATCAGGGAGAGCTTGTTGTCGACGCAGGCGTCGGACAGCAACACGCCCGAGCCGCCCGCGCCGGTGATGATGACGACATTCTCGCCTTTTGGCGTGGGCAGCAGCGGCACCCCGCGCGAGAAGTCGAGCAGATCGCGCAGGCTCCTGGCGCGGATCACCCCCGACTGGCGCAGCACGTCGTCGTAGATCTTGTCGTTGCCGGCGAGCGCGCCGGTGTGCGAGCTCGCGGCGCGGGCCCCGGCGGCGGTGCGGCCGGCCTTCAGCACGATCACCGGCTTCTTCTTCGACACGCGCTGCGCGACCTCGGCGAAGGCGCGCCCGTCCTTCAGGTCCTCGCAGTGCTGCGCGATCACCTGCGTGTTCGGGTCCTGCTCGAAGAAGATCAGCAGGTCGTCCTCGTCGATGTCCGACTTGTTGCCCAGCCCGACGATGGCCGAAACGCCCATCTTGGCCGAGCGCGAGTAGCCGATGATGGCCATGCCGATGCCGCCCGACTGCGACGACAGCGCCGTCGTGCCCTGGTAGTCGTAGGCGGTGCAGAAGGTGGCGCACAGCTTGGCCGGCAGGTAATAGAAGCCGTAGATGTTGGGCCCCATCATGCGGATGTCGTACTTGCGCGCGATGGCGACGAGCTGCTCCTGCATCTCGTGCTGGCCGGTCTCGGCGAAGCCCGACGGAATGAGCACCGCGCCGGCGACCTTCTTCTCGCCGCATTCGGTGAGCGCGGCCGCGACGAACTTCGCGGGAATCGCGAACACCGCGGTGTCGATCTCGCCGGGCACGTCCTTCACGCTCTTGTAGGCCTTGTAGCCGAGGACCTCGTCGGCGCTCGGGTTGATCGGATAGATCTGGCCCTGGTAGCCGCCATTGATGAGGTTCTTCATCACCGAGTTGCCGATCTTGCCGTTCTCGGCCGATGCGCCGATTACCGCCAGCGCGTTCGGCTGCATGATGCGCTTCATCGAGGCGAGGATGTCCTTCTCGGCCGGCCGGTAGCGTGCCGCCTTGGCCTCGAAGTCGACCACGATGCGCACGTCGGCCGCGATCGCGCCGTTCTTGCTGGCGAACACCGGGTTGAGGTCGAGCTCGGTGATCTCGGGAAAGTCGGTGACCAGCTCGCTGACGGCGACGATCAGCCGGGCCAGCGCGTCGCGGTTCACCGGCTCGCTGCCGCGCACGCCCTTGAGCATCTCGGCGGCCTGGATGCCGTCGAGCATGGACAGCGCGTCGGCCTCGGTGGCGGGCGCCAGACGGAAGGTGATGTCCTTGAGCACCTCCACCAGCACGCCGCCCAGTCCGAACGCGACCAGCTTGCCGAAGCTGCCGTCGGTGACCGCGCCGACGATGACCTCCTGGCCGCCGTGCAGCATCTGCTGGATCTGCACGCCGTGGATGTCGGCATCGGCCTTGTGCTTCTTCGCGTTGGCGACGATGGTGTCGAAGCCCTTGGCGACCTCGTCGGCGCTCTTCAGGCCGACCAGCACGCCGCCGGCCTCGGTCTTGTGCAGGATGTCGGGGGAGACGATCTTCATCACGACGGGAAATCCCATGGAAGCGGCGAGCTCGCGCGCCGCCGCGGCGTCCCTGGCCACGCCCTCCTTGGGAACCGCGATGCCGTACGCATCGCACACGATCTTGCCCTCGGGCGCGGTGAGGGCGCTGCGGCCGCTCGCCTTGACGGCGTCGAGTGTGGAACGGACCTTGGCTTTGTCTTTGCTCATGGCGTCCTCGCTGTGTCGAATTCCGACGAGTCAGATCACGCGGTCGGCGCGCAGTGCGGCGATCGCATCCTTCGTGTAGCCCAGCTCGGCCAGGACTTCGTCGGTGTGCTCGCCGAGCAGGGGCGAGCGCTTGACGTCGGTCGCGCTGTCCGACAGCTTGATGGGGTTGCCGACCGTGAGGTACTTGCCGCGCTTGGGATGGTCGACCTCGACGATGGTGCCGCTTTGGCGCAGCGACTCGTCCGCGGCGATCTCCTTCATCGAGAGGATCGGCCCGCACGGGATGTCGAACTCGTTGAGGATCTCCATCGCCTCGAACTTGGTCTTGGTCATCGTCCACTGCTCGATGCGCTTGAAGATCGGCTTGAGGTGCAGCAGGCGCGCCGGCGGCGTCGCATAGGCCGGATCGGTGGCCCAGCTCTCCTCGCCGATCACCTTGCAGATCGCCGGCCACACGGCGGCCTGGGTGATGAAGTAGATGTAGGCGTTGGGGTCGGTCTCCCAGCCCTTGCACTTCAGGATCCAGCCCGGCTGCCCGCCGCCCGAGGCGTTGCCGGCGCGCGGCACCGCGTCGCCGAACTTGCCGTCGGGATACTGCGGGTACTCGTTGAGCGTGTGGGTGCGCTCCAGGCGCTGCTGGTCGCGCAGCTTGACGCGGCACAGGTTGAGCACGCCGTCCTGCATGGGCGCGAGCACCTTCTGGCCGCGGCCGGTGCTGTTGCGCTGGTAGAGCGCCGCCACGATGCCCAGCGCGAGGTGCAGGCCGGTCCCGCTGTCGCCGATCTGCGCGCCGGTGACCATGGGCGGGCCGTCGTCGAAGCCGGTGGTCGAAGCCGCACCGCCGGCGCACTGCGCGACGTTCTCGTAGACCTTGCAGTCCTGGTAGCGGCCCGGCCCGAAGCCCTTGACCGACGCGACGATCATGCGCGGGTTGAGCTCCTGCACGTACTTCCAGGTGACGCCCATGCGGTCGAGCGCGCCGGGCGCGAAGTTCTCGACCAGCACGTCGCATTCCTTGATCAGCCTGGCGAGGACCTCCTTGCCCTTGGCCGTCTTGGTGTCCAGCGTGATCGAGCGCTTGTTGTGGTTGAGCATCGTGAAGTAGAGGCTGTCCACGTCGGGGATGTCGCGCAGCTGGCCGCGCGTGGCGTCGCCTTCGCCGGCCTTCTCGACCTTGATCACGTCGGCGCCGAGCCAGGCCAGCAGCTGCGTGCAGGTGGGTCCCGACTGCACGTGGGTGAAGTCGAGGATGCGGACGCCGTCCAGTGCCTTGCTCATTCTTGATGCTCCTTCACTTGTACATCGTCTGGGCCATCGTGCCCGGCGCGTACACCTTGGGATCGACCCAGATGTTGATCACCGCCGAGCGGCCCGTCTTGCGCACCGATTCGCGCGCACGCTGCAACGCGCCGGCGATCTTCGAGGGCTCGCGCACTTCCTCGCCGTAGCCGCCCAGCATCTCGGCGAAGCGGCCGAACGGCACGTCGCCGAGCAGGCTGCCGACCTGGCCGCGCTCGGCGCCGTACTTGGCGAGCTGGCCATAGCGGATCTGGTTCATCGCCGAGTTGTTGCCGACCACGGCGACATAGGGCACCTTGAAGCGGTTGGCGGTCTCGATGTCGAAGGCGGTCATGCTGAAGGCGCCGTCGCCGTAATAGCACAGCACTTCCTTGTCGGGGTTGGCCAGGCCTGCGGCGATCGCGAAGCCGGTCCCCACGCCCAGCGAGCCCAGCGCGCCCGGGTCCATCCACTGGCCGGGGCGGCGCGGTCTCACCGCCTGTGCCGAGATGGTCACCACGTCGCCGCCGTCGCCGATGTAGATCGTGTCGTCGCCGAGGAACTCGTTGATCTCCCAGGCCACGCGGTAGGGGTTGATCAGCGCAGCGTCCGACTTGAACAGCGGCATGAGCTTGGCGGTGGCCACTTCCTCGGCGGCGGTGAGCTCGCGCATCCACTCGCGACGCGCGGCGCGGGCGCCGCTGTGGATGCGGCCCGACGCGGCCTGCAGCACCGCGGACAGGATGGTGCCCGGGTCGCCGACCAGCCCGAGGTCGATGTCGCGGTTCTTGCCGACCGTCGAATAGCCCATGTCGACCTGCACCAGCTTGAGGTCGCGGCCGATGCGCTTGCCGTAGCCCATGCGGAAGTCGAAGGGCGTGCCCACGATGACGATCACGTCGGCCTGGGCGAAGGCCTGCGAGCGCGTGCGATCGAAGTGATGCGGGTCGCTGGGCGGAAGCAATCCGCGGCTGCCGCCGTTGAAGTAGCCGGGGATGTCCAGGCCGCGCAGCAAGGCGGCCGCGGCCTCGTGGCCGCGCGCGGTCCAGACCTGCTGGCCGAACAGGATGGCCGGACGCTCGGCGTGCACCAGCAGGTCCGCCAGGCGCTCGACGTCGGCGGCGTCGCCGGCGGATCGGGTGGAGGCCCGGTAGCGGCCCGGCTCGGGGATCACCGCCTTGGCGATGTCGACCTCGCGGTCGAGGATGTCGCGCGGGATCTCGAGGTAGGACGGGCCCGGTGCGCCGTTGAAGCACTCGCGCGCGGCCATCGAGATCATGTCGGCGACCCGCTCGGTCGAGCGCACGCCGGCCGAGAACTTGGTGATGGGCCGCATCATGTCGACGTGCGGCAGGTCCTGCAGCGAGCCCATCATGTGCTGGCTCATCGCGCCCTGGCCGCCGATGTGCAGCACGGCGCTCTCGCAGCGGAAGGCAGTGGCGATGCCGGTGACGGCGTTGGTGCAGCCGGGTCCGGCGGTGGTGACGACGCAGCCGAGCTTGCCGGTCTGGCGCGCATAGCCGTCGGCGGCATGCGCGGCCACCTGCTCGTGGCGCACGTCGATCACGCGGATGCCCTCGTCGATGCAGCCGTCGTAGATGTCGATGATGTGGCCGCCGCACAGCGTGAAGATGGTGTCCACGCCTTCGTTCCTGAGCGCGCGTGCCACCAGGTGCCCGCCGGAGATCACGTTGGCGTCGCGGGTCTTGGCTTTGAGCGTGTCGTCGGCGGTCGTCGACGCCGTGCGGTTGTCGGTGGCAGAGGACATGGGCCTTCCTTCCTGGCGATGCGTCACGACTATGATTGGCGCGAGCGTCTTCCGCCGTTGACCGCGGTCAAGATTCCGGAAAACTGGCGCCGACCCCGCATGACCCGTCTCTCGAATCACGCCGAACGCGCCGTCATCCGGCTGCAGCTCCAGAAGAACGTCGTGCTGCAGCAGCTGCGCGACGAGGACCGCGCCGAGCTCGAGTCGCACCTCGAGATCACCGACGGGCACAAGGGCGACTTCCTCCTGCCGCAAGGCGTGCGCGAGATGGAGCAGTACTTCATCCTCGACGGCATCCTCAAGCGCGTGGTCGCCAACCCCGAAGGCAAGGAGATGATCCTGCGCTTCGCCGACGAGGGCGACATGGAGACCAGCTACGCCGCGTGGCGGCTGGGCACGCCCACGCCCTACGGCATCGTGTGCGTCACCAAGGCGCGGGTGGCGCGCATGCCGCTCACCGAGTGGGTCGACTTCATCAACCGGCGGCCGCAGACCAAGGAGACCTTCGAGTACGCGGTGATGCGCGGCATGAGCGAGATCATGGCGCACACCATCACGCTGCATCTGCTCGACGCGCCGGGGCGCGTGCATCGGTTCTTGCGCAAGCATCCGGACCTGGTGGATCGGATACCGCAGAAGGAGCTGGCGTCGTATTTGAATCTGTCGGCGGAGACCTTGAGCCGGCTTCGGCACAGCGGCAAGATCTGAGTGGCCCGGGTGCAACCCGGGGTGGGACCTCGACGCTTGTTCCCGGGTTGCACCCGGGCTACGTCTGCTTCGACGATGCGAAGCGCCGCGTGGTCGTCATGAGGCGCAGTTGGTTCTCCACCGCCGTCACCCCCTCCACCCCCTCTGCCACCGCCTCCGCCTTCGCCCGCTCCTGCTTGTTCAGCACGATCCCCTGCAACGTCACCTTGCCTTGATGCGCCAGGATCGTGATGTCGATCCCCCGCGTGGCCGCATCCTCCTTCAACGCCACGCGCACCCGCGCCTGCAAGGCCATCCCGGCCAGCAAGGCATGCGACTGCGCCGTCTCGGCGAACTCCGGCCGCAGCGTCATCGACCGGATCTGCTCCACGCAACTGTCCACCGACACCCGGTCGGTGTTGAGCACCAGGTCGTACAGCAGCGGGTCGCCCCAGGTCACGCCGAACAGGTCGTTCATGCGCGACGCATGCGCGCGGTCGCTGCGGCGCACCTCGGCTTCGGCGAGCGCAGCGTCGTCGGTTTCGAGCTTCTCCATCAGCCACTCGACCCGCCTGGCCAGCGAGCGCGTGATGCGCACGCACACCACGTGCGGCACCGGCCGCAGCAGGCAGGTCGCGCCCCAGCCGCGCAGCACCACGTTGCCGCGATCGGCCAGCGCGTAGAGCTCGTCGGCGGTGTACATGGCGATGCTGTCATGGTCGGTGGTGAGCCGCTCCACCAGCCCCGCCTTGCCGCCGCGCAGCCGGTGGATCAGGCTCTTGGGCAGGTCCATCTCGCCCGCCACGCGGTCGACGACCTCGTGCCGCATCACGGCGAGTCCCATCGATCGGGCCAGCTGCAGCGCGACATCCTTGGCGAGCGAACCCATCTCCTGGGTCATGGCGATCACGGGCATGGCGCAACTATCCTTGGGTCAGCCGGGCGGCCGCGGCGTCGCTGCGTCGAAGACGCGCCGACTTGAGCAGCGCGAGCAGCTTGGACATCAGCGGCCACAGCAGCATGACCAGCGCCAGCGTGGTGATGCCGCCCACCAGCGGGTTGGACCACATGATGCCGACGTCGCCCTGCGACGACAGCATGGCCTGGCGGAACGAGTCCTCGGCCTTGTCGCCCAGCACGATGGCAAGCACCAGCGGCGCGAGCGGGATGTCCAGCTTCTTGAACACATAGCCCATGACGCCGAAGCCCATCATGAACCAGATGTCGAGCACCGCGTTGTGCACGGTGTAGGCGCCGATGGCGCAGATCACGATGATGACCGGCGCGATGATGGAGAAGGGGATGCGCAGGATCGCCGCGAACAGCGGCACCGTGCTCAGCACGACGATCAGCCCCACCACGTTGCCGAGGTACATGCTGGCGATCAGCCCCCACACGAAGTCCTTCTGCTCGACGAAAAGCAGCGGCCCCGGCTGCAGGCCCCAGATCAGCAGGCCGCCCAGCAGCACGGCCGCGGTGGGCGAGCCGGGAATGCCCAGCGCCAGCATCGGCAGCAAGGCGCTGGTGCCGGCGGCGTGGGCTGCGGTCTCGGGCGCGACCACGCCCTCGGTCTCGCCGGTGCCGAAGCGCGGCCCCTGGCGCGACATTTTCTTGGCCACGCCGTAGCTCATGAACGACGCGGGCGTCGCGCCGCCCGGCGTGATGCCCATCCAGATGCCGATCACCGAGCTGCGCAGGTAGGTCGCCCAGTACGCGGGCAGCTGCTTCCAGGTCTGCAGCACCACCTTGGAGTCGAGCTTCGCGCTGTGGCCGGAAAAGTGCAGGCCTTCTTCCATGGACAGCAGGATCTCGCCGATGCCGAACAGCCCGATGACCGCGATCAGGAAGTCGAAGCCGCGCATCAGCTCGACCTGCCCGAAGGTCAGGCGCAGCTGCCCGGTCACCGTGTCGGTGCCCACGGCCGCAAGGGCAAAGCCGAGCGCCATCGACAGCAGGGTCTTGAAGGGCGAGCCCTTGCCCATGCCCACGAAGCTGCAGAAGGTCAGCAGGTACACCGAGAAGAACTCGGGCGCGCCGAACTTCAGCGCGAACTTGGCGACCAGCGGCGCGAGGAAGGTGATCATCACCACCGCCACGAAGGCGCCGACGAAGGACGAAGTGAAGGCGGTGGTCAGCGCCGCGCCGGCGCGCCCCTGCTGCGCCATCGGATGGCCGTCGAAGGTGGTCGCCACCGACCACGGCTCGCCGGGGATGTTGAACAGGATGGAGGTGATCGCGCCGCCGAACAGCGCGCCCCAGTAGATGCACGACAGCATGATGATGGCCGAGGTGGGCGACATGCTGAAGGTGAGCGGCAGCAGGATGGCCACGCCGTTGGCGCCGCCCAGACCGGGCAGCACGCCGATCAGCACGCCCAGCACGATGCCGACGAACATCAGCCCGAGGTTCATCGGCGTGAGGATCACCGAGAACCCGTGCAGCAAGGCTGCGATTTCGTTCATGGCGGCAAGCGCTCCCGTCAGTGGCTCTGGATCAGGAAGCGCAGCGGGTCGAGCGTGCCGGCGTACAGCGGCACCTTGAACCACACCTCGAACATCAGGAACAGCAGCGCGTTGATGGCCAGCGCCAGCGTGATGCCGCGCACCCAGCCGTACTTGCCGAGCACCACCATGAACAGCGCGATGTAGATCGCCGACGCGACGTACACGCCGAGGAAGCGGATCACGATCACGTAGGCGATGGCCGGCAGCAGCACCGACATCACGCGCCTGAGCTGCACCGTGTCGACGAAGGTCCCGCCGTTGCGCTGCTTGCCGAACAGCGCCTGGATCAGGATCGCGGCGCTCGAGATGGCGATGATGAGCCCGATGTAGAAGGGGAAGTAGCCCGACGCGGGGCCGTCGCTGGTCCAGCGCGCGCCGCCCAGCCGCTGGCTCTCCACGATGACCACCACGCCCAGGGCCAGCATGAGCGCGGCCACGACCGCCTCGATGGTGCGGGTGGCCGCGGCCGGGCGGCCCGCGCCGCCGGGTTGCTCGCCGTTCGCCACGACGGCCTGCCTACTTGCCGCCGATGAAGCCGGCTTCGGTCATCAGGGTGCGGTGCGTCGCCTCCGCGCCCTCCAGCCACTTGTTGAACTCCTGGCCGGTCATGAAGCTCTGGTTGAACGCGCCCTTCTCCATGTACTCCTTCCACTCGGGCGTGCCGCGGACCTTGGTGAGCAGGTCCACGTAGAACGCGAGCTGGTCGGGCGTCGCGCCGGCCGGCATGAAGATGCCGCGCAGCATGGTGTACTTGGTCGACACGCCGGCTTCCTTGCAGGTCGGGATGTCGTTCCACGACTGGGTGTCGGTGACCTTCGCCTTGTAGGGCATGCGCTCGTCGTCGAACACGCACAGCGGGCGCAGCGAGCCGGCGCGCCATTGCGCCACCGCCTCGATGGGGTTGTTCACCGTCGAGTCCACGTGCCCGCCGACGAGCTGCACCGCCACGTCGCCGCCGCCCTTGAACGGGATGTAGATGAACTTGGTGCCGGTCGCCTTCTCGAGCGCGACCGTGAGGATCTGGTCTTCCTGCTTGGAGCCCGTGCCGGCCATCTTGAACTTGCTGGGCCCGGCGGCCTTGGCCGCGGCGACGTACTCGTTGGCGGTCTTGTACGGCTTGCCGGCGTTGGTCCAGAGCACGAACTGGTCGAGCGCCATCATCGCGACCGGGGTCATGTCCTTCCAGTTGAAGGGCACGCCGGTGGCCATGGGCGTGGTGAACAGGTTGGACAGCGTGATGATGATCTTGTGCGGATCGCCCGACGCTTCCTTCACCGACAGGAAGCCCTCGGCGCCGGCGCCGCCCGACTTGTTGACGACGACCAGCGGCTGCTTCATCAGGTTGTGCTTGACGACGATGCCCTGGATCAGGCGCGCCATCTGGTCGGCGCCGCCGCCCGTGCCTGCCGGCACCACGAATTCGACTGGCTTGGCAGGCTCCCAGGCGGCGACGACGGGTGTCGTGACCACCGCCGCGAGCACGGCCGCGGCGAGCGTCTTCAAGCGGGACCGGGGAAAGTCCATGCGCATGATGTCTCCTTCATGTCGGGACACTGAACTGCGGTCCCGTTGAAAGAGATGCTGCGACCAGCGTGCGGAATTCTCAGTTGACCGCGGTCAAGATTTCGGAAAAAGCGGGTGGTGATTGCCCGCATGCACGCGGGCCGCAGGGCCCGTGCGATTGGCGACTCAGAAGTGGAACCAGGCCGCCGCACCCAGCGCGATGCCCACCGCGCTCAGCCCGTAGACGAGGTACTCGGACCACTTGCGCTTGGTGAGCAGCGCGATCGCCGCCATCGCGATGGCGACCTGCAACGCGGTGGTCGCCTGCGCCCAGCGGTGATGCTGGTGCATCTGCTCGGCGCTCTTGTCGTCGAAGTCCTTGGACTCCTTCTCGAGCTGCTTGGCGACGAGCATGATCTCGGCCTTTTCGGTCTTGTAGCGCTTGACCTCGTCGTTGTAGAAGCTCTTGCGGGCGTCGGGGGCCAGCTCGATGGCGAGCTCGGCGAGGTTCTGCTTGCTGCTCTTGGCCTGGTAGAAGTTCCACTGGTTGGAGGCTTCGGTCTTCTTGATCGCGGCGTCGTTCTTGTACAGCCCCGCGTTGGCCTGCGTGGCCCCGCCCATGTAGGCAAAGATCGCACCGACGGTGGCGAGGATGGCGGTGATCACCGCGAGCTGGCCGGCGTGGCTGTCGGGCGCATGCTGCGCCGCGTGCTCGAGTTCGTGGTCGTGCGGGCCGTGCACGTGAAAGCCATGTCCCGACATCTCAAGCTCCTTGTTTTCGGGTGTAGGTGACCCAGCGGTAGGGGTGTCCGTGTTCGCTGGTGTGGGTGTCGCTTGCGTTCGCGGTGTAGATCGTACGGTCCCAGTAAGGGAAGAATGTGTCGCCGTCGAGATCGGCGTCGATCTCGGTCAGCACCAGCTCGTCGGCGAAGGGCAGGGCCTGCGCATACACCTGCGCGCCGCCGATCACGAAGACCTTGGGCGCGTCGGCCGCCCGTGCGATCGCGTCGTCCAGCGACGCGGCCCGCTCGGCGCCCTCGGCCTGCCAGCCGGCGTTGCGCGTGACCACGATGTTGCGGCGTCCCGGCAGCGGCCGGCCGATCGATTCCCAGGTCTTGCGGCCCATGATCACCGGCGAGCCGAGTGTGGTGCGCTTGAAGAACTTGAGGTCCTCGGAAATGCGGCACAGAAGCTGGTTGTTCCGACCGATGGCGCCGTTGCGGGCGACGGCGGCGATGAGGATGAGGACGGGGCGGGGCATGGGCGGCATTTTCGCCTGCCTGCGTAGCCCGGGTGCAACCCGGGATCGGCGCCCCGGGTTGCACCCGGGCTACAAGTCACACCCTCGACGCCGCTTCCTTCCCCAACGCCAGGTGCTGCTGCATCAACTGCTGCGCCAGCACCGCGTTGCGCGCCTTCAGGGCCGCCATGATCTTGCGATGCTCCTTCAACGACGCCTCCAGCCGCCCCTGCTTGAACAGCGAGTGGTGGCGATACAGCTTCATCACCTTGCGCAGGTCGGCCACCATCTGGTTGCGCCAGCGGTTGCCGGCGATCTCGAGCAGGCGCATGTGGAAGCCCTCGTTGGCAGTGAAGAAGGCATCACGGTCGCCGACCGCGTCTTCCAGGCGCTGATGCAAGCCAGCGAGCTCGCGCAACTGCTCGTCGCTGGCGTCGCGCGCGACCACCGCCGCGGCGTCGCTTTCGAGCAAGGACAGCAGGTGGAACACCTCGACCAGGTCGCGCTCGGACACCTCGGTGACGTAGGCGCCGCGGCGCAGCTTCATGGTGACCAGGCCTTCGGCGGCGAGCACCTTGAGTGCCTCGCGCAAGGGCGTGCGGCTGATGCCCAGCTCGCTGGTCAGGGCTTGTTCGTCGATCCAGCTGCCGGGCGCGAGGGTGTGGGCCAGGATTCGCTCGCGCAGGCGCTCGGCGACGCGCTCGTACAGGGCGGCGTCGGCCAGGGCGGCGCGGCCCAGGCGCGCACCGAGGCCGGCAGGGGACTCGACGGGATCGGCCATGCGGCTGTTGGCCATGCGGCATTCCATTCACATATAATTCAATTTTGAATTATGAACGAGACGGGCCGGAGCATCAAGCGCCGCGCCACCGCACCGCCGAGGCACGCATGTCCGACAAGCCGCTCAATTCCGACTCGCTGGCCGCCTGGGAAAAGGCGGCCGCCCCCTCCGCCCCGGGCGGCAAGCTCGATGCGCTGAACTGGCACACGCCCGAGGGCATCACGGTCAAGCCGCTGTACACCGCGGCCGACCTGAAGGGCCTGGCGCACACCGACACCTTGCCCGGCTTCGAGCCCTTCGTGCGCGGCCCGCAGGCCACCATGTACGCGGCGCGCCCGTGGACCATCCGCCAGTACGCCGGCTTCTCCACCGCCGAGGCGTCCAACGACTTCTATCGCAAGGCGCTGGCCGCGGGCGCCCAGGGCATCAGCGTGGCCTTCGACCTCGCCACCCACCGCGGCTACGACAGCGACCACCCGCGCGTCACCGGCGACGTCGGCAAGGCCGGCGTGGCGGTCGACAGCGTGGAGGACATGAAGATCCTGTTCAACGGCATCCCGCTCGACACGGTGTCGGTGTCGATGACCATGAACGGCGCGGTGCTGCCGGTGCTGGCGGGCTACGTGGTGGCCGCGGAAGAGCAGGGCGTGCCGCAGGCCAGGCTCTCGGGGACCATCCAGAACGACATCCTCAAGGAGTTCATGGTCCGCAACACCTACATCTACCCGCCCGAGCCGTCGATGCGCATCATCGGCGACATCATCGAGTACACGGCGAAGAACATGCCGAAGTTCAACTCGATCTCGATCTCCGGCTACCACATGCAGGAGGCGGGGGCCAACCAGGCGCTGGAGCTGGCCTTCACGCTGGCCGACGGCAAGGAGTACGTGAAGACGGCCATCGCCAAGGGCCTGGACGTCGACGGGTTCGCGGGGCGGCTCAGCTTCTTCTGGGCGATCGGGATGAACTTCTACCTCGAGGTCGCCAAGATGCGCGCGGCGCGGCTCCTGTGGTGGCGCATCATGCAGGGCTTCGGCGCGAAGAACCCGAAGAGCCTGATGCTGCGCACGCACTGCCAGACCTCGGGCTGGAGCCTCACCGAGCAGGACCCGTTCAACAACGTGGTGCGCACCACCATCGAGGCCATGGCCGCGGTGTTCGGCGGCACGCAGTCGCTGCACACCAACGCGCTGGACGAGGCGATCGCGCTGCCCACCGAGTTCAGCGCCCGCATCGCGCGCAACACCCAGCTCATCATCCAGGAAGAGACGCACATCACCAGCGTGGTCGACCCGTGGGCCGGCAGCTACATGATGGAGAAGCTCACGCAAGACATGGCCGACGCCGCGTGGGCGATCATCGAGGAGGTCGATCGCATGGGCGGCATGACGCATGCGGTGGAGTCGGGCTGGGCCAAGCTCAAGATCGAGGCCAGCGCGGCGGAGAAGCAGGCGCGCATCGACAGCGGCAAGGACGTGATCGTCGGCGTCAACAAGTACCGGCTGGCGCAGGAGGACCCGATCGAGATCCTCGACATCGACAACCATGCGGTGCGCGAGAATCAGCTCGGCCGCCTGAAGCGGCTGCGCGAGACGCGCGACCCGACGGCGGTGCAGGCCGCCCTCGCGGCGCTCACGCGCAGCGCGCAATCGGGCGAGGGCAATCTGCTCGACCTGTCGATCCAGGCGATCCGCCTGCGGGCGACGGTCGGCGAAGTCAGCGACGCGCTGGAGCAGGCCTGGGGCCGCCACCGCGCCGACACGCAAAAGGTGACCGGTGTGTATGCAGCCGCCTACGACAGCGCCGAAGGCTGGACTCGCCTCCAGCAGGAGATCGCCCAGTTCGCCGACGAGCAGGGCCGCCGGCCGCGGGTGATGATCGCCAAGCTCGGGCAGGACGGGCACGACCGCGGGGCCAAGGTGGTGGCCACCGCATTCGCCGACCTCGGCTTCGACGTCGACATGGGGCCGCTGTTCCAGACCGCCGAGGAGTGCGCGCGGCAGGCGATCGAGAACGACGTGCACGCGGTGGGCGTGAGCACGCTGGCGGCGGGCCACAAGACGCTGGTGCCGGCGATCATCCAGTCGCTGAAGTCGCAGGGCGCGGACGACATCATCGTGTTCGTGGGCGGGGTGATTCCGCGGCAGGACTACGAGTTTCTGTACCAGGCGGGGGTGAAGGGGATCTATGGGCCGGGGACGCCGATACCGGTGAGTGCGAAGGATGTGCTGGAGCAGATCAGGCGGGCGGTGGGGGCGAATTGAAGCCCTTCCACGTCTACATGCTGCGCTGCGCGGACGGGTCGTACTACGTCGGGCATACCGACAACCTGGAGCAGCGCATCGCCAAGCACCAGTCCGGCGAGATCGAGGGGTACACGCAGCGCAGAAGGCCTGTCCAGGTGGTCTGGTCGCAGGAGACATCGACGCGTGAAGAAGCGCTTGCGGCTGAAATGCAGATCAAGGGGTGGGGCCGGGCCAAGAAGGAAGCGTTGATTGGGGGCAACTGGGGACTGATCAGCGAACTGGCGCGGTCGAAGCAAGGGCTTCGACAAGCTCAGCCCGAACGGGTTGGGGAGCAACGCGAACGCGGCGAACCCACCTCCGTTCGCCCTGAGCTTGTCGAAGGGCCTGCACATGGCGAGCGGTTTGGGGAGCAGGGCGGAGGCAGACACGATGCCGCCCTCCTCTCCGGCGTCCTCCAACGCGACCGCCGCGCCATCGCCAAATCCATCACCCTCCTCGAATCCACTCGCCCCGACCACCGCACCCGCGCCGACGCGCTCCTCAACACCCTCCTTCCCCACACCGGCAAGGCCTTGCGCCTGGGCATCTCCGGCGTTCCCGGCGTCGGCAAGTCCACCTTCATCGAAGGCCTCGGCCTCGCGCTGATCGAGCAAGGTCGCCGCGTCGCCGTCCTCACCATCGACCCGTCGTCGCAGGTCTCCGGCGGCTCCATCCTCGGCGACAAGACGCGCATGGAGAAGCTCTCGGTCCACGACGCCGCCTACATCCGCCCCAGCCCGGCCTCGGGCACCCTGGGCGGCGTGGCCGAGAAGACGCGCGAGGCGATGCTGGTGTGCGAGGCGGCCGGTCACGACGTGGTGATCGTCGAAACGGTCGGCGTCGGCCAGAGCGAGACCGCCGTTGCCAGCATGACCGACATGTTCGTGCTGCTGCAGCTGCCCAACGCCGGCGACGACCTGCAGGCGATCAAGAAGGGCGTGATGGAGCTGGCCGACCTGGTCGTCATCAACAAGGCCGACATCGACCCCGACGCCGCCATGCGCGCCCAGGCCACCATCACCAGCGCCCTGCGCGTGTTCAGCTTCCACGGCCGGCCTGGTTCCTGGACGCCCAAGGTGATGCGCATCAGCGCGCTCAAGGGCCAGGGCATCGCCGACTTCTGGCAGCAGGTGCATGACTTCGAGGCCCAGCGCCGCGCGAGCGGCGAGTTCGACGCCCGCCGCAAGAAGCAGGCGCTCGCCTGGATGTGGGACATCATCCAGGCGCGCCTGCAAGCCGACTTCAAGCACCACCCCGCCGTGCGCGCTGCACTGCACGACACGCTGCGCGACGTCACCGAGGCGCGTGTCGCCCCATCGTCGGCCGCCCGATCGCTGCTCGAGCGGTTCGAGCGTGACCCGAACAACAAGGACTGAGATTCACCATGCACGACATCATCCAAGAGCTCGACGACAAGCGCTCCAAGGCGCGGCTGGGCGGCGGCGAGAAACGCATCGCCGCGCAGCACGGCAAGGGCAAGCTCACCGCCCGCGAACGGCTGGAGCTGCTGCTCGACGAAGGCACCTTCGAGGAATGGGACATGTTCGTGGAGCACCGCTGCCACGACTTCGGCATGGCCGACAACAAGATCCCCGGCGACGGCGTGGTCACCGGCTACGGGATGATCAACGGCCGCCTGGTGTTCGTGTTCAGCCAGGACTTCACCGTCTTCGGCGGCGCGCTGTCGGAGGCGCACGCCGAGAAGATCTGCAAGGTGATGGACCAGGCGATGAAGGTCGGCGCGCCGGTCATCGGCCTCAACGACTCCGGCGGCGCGCGCATCCAGGAAGGCGTGGCCTCGCTGGGCGGCTACGCCGAGGTGTTCCAGCGCAACGTGATGGCCTCGGGCGTGGTCCCGCAGATCAGCATGATCATGGGCCCCTGCGCCGGCGGCGCCGTGTACTCGCCGGCCATGACCGACTTCATCTTCATGGTCAAGGACAGCTCCTACATGTTCGTCACCGGGCCCGAGGTGGTGAAGACGGTCACGCACGAAGAAGTGAGCGCCGAGGACCTGGGCGGCGCCGCCACCCACACCACCAAGAGCGGCGTGGCCGACCTGGCCTTCGAGAACGACGTCGATGCGCTCCTGATGCTGCGGCGCCTCTACAACTACCTGCCGCTCAACAACCGCGAGAAGCCGCCGGTGCGACCCAGCAACGACCCGGCCGACCGCGTCGACTACTCGCTCGACACGCTGGTGCCCGACAACCCCAACAAGCCCTACGACATCAAGGAGCTGATCGTGAAGACCGCCGACGACGGCGAGTTCTTCGAGCTGCAGCCCGAGAACGCGAAGAACATCGTGATCGGCCTTTGCCGCATGGAAGGCCAGACAGTGGGCGTCGTGGCCAACCAGCCGCTGGTGCTGGCGGGCTGCCTGGACATCAAGAGCAGCATCAAGGCGGCGCGCTTCGTGCGCTTCTGCGATGCCTTCAACATCCCGGTGGTCACCTACGTCGACGTGCCGGGCTTCATGCCGGGCACCTCGCAGGAATATGGCGGCATCATCAAGCACGGCGCCAAGCTGCTGTATGCGTATGCCGAGTGCACGGTGCCCAAGATCACCGTCATCACGCGCAAGGCCTATGGCGGGGCCTACGACGTGATGAGCTCCAAGCACCTGCGCGGCGACGTCAACTTCGCCTGGCCGAATGCGGAGATCGCGGTGATGGGGGCGAAGGGCGCGGTCGAGATCATCTTCCGCGAGGACAAGAACGATCCGGCCAAGCTTGCGGCGCGCGAGGCGGAATACAAGGCGCAGTTCGCCAATCCGTTCGTGGCCAGTGCGCGCGGCTACATCGACGACGTGATCCAGCCGCACGAGACGCGCAAGCGCATCTGCAGGTCGTTGGTGATGTTGAGAGACAAGAAGTTGGACAACCCGTGGCGCAAGCACGGAAACATCCCTCTCTAGTCCGAGGAATGACAACAACGCCCGTTCGCCCTGAGCTTGTCGAAAGGCCCGTACAGAGTGTGCGGGCCCTTCGACAAGCTCAGCCCGAACGGTGTGGAGAACGATGAGATGTTCCAGAAGATCCTCATAGCCAACCGCGGCGAAATCGCCTGCCGCGTCATCAAGACCGCGAAGAAGATGGGCATCAAGACGGTGGCCGTCTATTCCGACGCCGACCGCGATGCCCGCCATGTCGAGCTCGCCGACGAGGCCGTGCACATCGGCCCTGCGCCGTCGCGCGAGTCCTACCTGGCGATGGACAAGATCATCGACGCCTGCAAGCAGACCGGCGCGCAGGCGGTGCATCCCGGCTACGGCTTCCTGAGCGAGAACGAAGCGTTCGCCAGGAAGGTCGAGGAGCAGGGCATCGTCTTCATCGGCCCCAAGCACGCCTCCATCGCCGCGATGGGCGACAAGATCGCCTCCAAGAAGCTGGCCAAGGAAGCCCGCGTCAACACCATCCCCGGCCACAACGCGGCCATCGACACGCCGCAGCAGGCGGTCGAGATCGCCAAGGGCATCGGCTATCCGGTGATGATCAAGGCCAGCGCCGGCGGCGGCGGCAAGGGCCTGCGCGTGGCCTTCAACGACAAGGAGGCCTTCGAGGGCTTCAGCTCCTGCCGCAACGAGGCGCGAAACAGCTTCGGCGACGACCGCGTGTTCATCGAGAAGTTCGTGGAGGAACCGCGCCACATCGAGATCCAGGTGCTCGGCGACGCCTACGGCAACACCGTGTACCTGTGGGAGCGCGAATGCTCCATCCAGCGCCGCCACCAGAAGGTGATCGAGGAGGCGCCCAGCCCCTTCCTCGACGAAGCCACGCGCAAGGCGATGGGTGAGCAGGCGGTGGCGCTCGCGAAGGCGGTGAACTATCAGTCGGCCGGCACGGTGGAGTTCGTGGTCGGCAAGGACAGGAGCTTCTACTTCCTCGAGATGAACACCCGGCTGCAGGTCGAGCATCCGGTGACCGAGTGCATCACCGGGCTGGACCTGGTCGAGCTGATGATCCGTGTGGCGGCCGGCGAGAAGCTGCCGTTCACCCAGTCGCAGATCCGGCGCGAGGGCTGGGCGATGGAATGCCGCATCAACGCCGAAGACCCGTTCCGCAGCTTCCTGCCCGCGACCGGCCGGCTGGTGAAGTACGCGCCGCCCGACGAGAGCGGCGGCGTGCGCGTGGACACCGGCGTCTACGAGGGCGGCGAGATCCCGATGTTCTACGACTCGATGATCGCCAAGCTCATCGTGCACGGCCGCGACCGCGCCGAGGCGATCGCGAAGATGCGCCAGGCGCTCAACGCCTTCGCCATCCGCGGCATCCACTCCAACATCCCCTTCCAGGCCGCCTTGCTCGCGCACCCGAAGTTCATGGCCGGCGACTTCAACACCGGCTTCATCGCCGAGCAGTACCCCAAGGGCTTCTCGGCCGCGTCGGTGCCGCACGAAGACCCGACCTTCCTGCGCGTGCTGGCGGCGGTGGCCAACCGCGTGCACACGCAGCGCGCGATGCGGCTGTCGGGGCAGCTGCCGGGGCACGAGTACCGCGTCGGCGAGGATTTCGTCGTCGTGACGCCGGCAGGCGAGGGCCGCAGCGAACAGACGCCGGTCAAGCTCAGCGTGCACGACCGGGCCTTCGACGTGAGCGCGGGAGGTCGCCGCTACCTCATCGAGATCCACACGCCGCTGCGCAAGCTCGTGGTTCGCGGGTCCTGCAACGGCGCACCGTTCTGCGCCCAGATCGAACGCCTGGGCCTGGCCTACCGCGTGATGCACGACGGCGCGCAGATCGACGCCAAGGTCTTCACGCCGCGCGCGGCCGAGCTCGACGCGACGATGCCGTTCAAGGCGCCGCCCGACCTGTCGCGCTTCCTCCTGTCGCCCATGCCCGGGCTGCTCGTCGACGTCGCCGTGCAGGCGGGCCAGAGCGTGCGCGCCGGCGAGAAGCTCGCGGTGATCGAGGCGATGAAGATGGAGAACATCCTGCTGGCCGCGCAGGACTGCGTGGTCGAGGAGGTGGTCGCGAACAAGGGCGAGAGCCTCGCGGTCGATCAGGTCATCATCCGCTTCAAGTGAGCACCATGGACACGACGCGTCCCTTCAAGGTCCTCGGCATCCAGCAGGTCGCCATCGGCGGCACCAGCAAGGACAGGCTGCGCACGCTGTGGGTCGACCTGTTCGGCCTGCAGGTCACCGGCCATTTCGTCAGCGAGCGCGAGAACGTCGACGAGGACATCTGCGCCATCGGCCAGGGCGCGCACACGGTCGAGGTCGACCTGATGCAGCCGCTCGATCCGGACAAGAAGCCGGCGGTGCACGCCACGCCGCTGAATCACATCGGACTGTGGATCGACGACCTGCCGGCGGCGGTGCAATGGTTGAGCGCGAAGGGCTTGCGATTCGCACCGGGCGGGATCCGCAAGGGGGCGGCCGGCCACGACATCTGCTTCGTGCATCCGAAGGGAAGCGACGAGTTGCCGGTGGGGGGGGAGGGGGTGCTCATCGAGCTGGTGCAGGCACCTTCCGAGGTCGTCGCGGCCTTGTCTTGACCGACGGACCCGGGTTGCACCCGGGCTACGGACGCAACGCCCGCACCGCCTCCCAGGCCGCCGGCGTCCTCCACCCCGGCGCGGCGAGCTGCAAGTCCCACAGCGCGATGCCCGCGCCGAGTTGCTTGGCCTCCCGCAGGTGCACGAGGGCATCGCCCTGCCCCCAGTTGTCCACCCAGGTCGGCATCCCCAGCACGATCTGCTCGACGGTGTACCCCGCCTTCGCCCCGTACTGCAGCTGCCAGCTGTACTTGAAGATGGCGGCCCCGCCTTCGCACACCGCCTTGCCCGGCGGCGTGAAGGTTTCCGTGCTGCCCTCGTACAGATCGGCATAGCCCATGCTGTGGATGGCGTCGATGCGGCCCTTCCAGTCGGCCCACCAGCGCATGTTGGGCGCGTTGGCGCAGGGGCTGTGGAAGCTGTCGACCGTGAGCAGCTTGCCGCGCGCCTTGAGCACCTTCGACAGCTCGTCGATGAAGCGCGCATACGGCTCGCGATCTACCTCCAGGTCGCCTTCGCCTTCGAGGTCGACGTCGATGCCGTCGAGCCCGTGGCGGTCCATCTCGGCGACCAGCGCGGCGGTGAAGGCGGCCCGCTCGTTGATGAAGGCGTTGCGCGCCAGGGCCCAGTCCCAGCGGCCCAGGACCTGCGAGTTGTTGTAGACGGTCAGCAGGACCGGGATGCCGCGCTTGCGGGCCCAGTCGCGAAAGCGGGCCACGTCGGCCGGCGTGACCGGCTGGCCGGTCTTGTCGATGGGCGCGAAGACGACCCGCCTGCCGTCGGCGCTGGGGTTCCAGAACTGCAGACCGATGCGGGTGAGGCCGGCGCCGACGCCGGGCGTGGCCTCCAGGCCCTGCATGGATTCGGCCAGCGCATACGGCGGTACCCAGCCGATCACCGGCGGCGCGGCGTGGACCTGGCTCGCAGCCGCGAGCACGCCCGCGATGACGATTCGCCGCATTTCCCGCTCCCCGTGAGTCAGACCGCCACCGGGGCCTTGATGGCCGGATGGTGGTCGTATCCCAGCACTTCGAAGTCCTCGTACTCGTAGTCGAAGATCGACGCGGGCCGGCGCTTGATGTTCAGCGTCGGATACGGGAAGGGCTGGCGCGAGAGCTGCAGCTCGACCTGCCCGGTGTGGTTGCTGTAGATGTGGCAGTCGCCGCCCGTCCAGATGAAGTCGCCGACGTCCAGGTCGCACTGCTGCGCGACCATGTGGGTGAGCAGGGCATAGCTCGCGATGTTGAAGGGCACGCCGAGGAAGATGTCGGCGCTGCGCTGGTAGAGCTGGCAGCTCAGCCGGCCCTCGGCCACGTAGAACTGGAAGAAGGCATGGCAGGGCATGAGCGCCATCTTCGGCAGGTCGGCCACGTTCCAGGCGCTGACGATGATGCGGCGCGAATCGGGATTGCTCTTGAGCGTGCGCATCACGTCGGCGATCTGGTCGATGTGCCCGCCGTCGGGTGTCGGCCAGGAGCGCCACTGCACGCCGTAGACCGGGCCCAGGTCGCCGTCGGGCTTGGCCCACTCGTCCCAGATGCTCACGCCCCGCTCCTGCAGCCAGCGCACGTTGGCGTCGCCGCGCAGGAACCACAGCAGCTCGAGGATGATGGACTTCAGGTGGACCTTCTTGGTGGTGACCAGCGGAAAGCCTTCGTGCAGGTCGAAGCGCATCTGGTGGCCGAAGACGCTGCGCGTGCCGGTGCCGGTGCGGTCGGTCTTGGCGACGCCATGCGTGTGCACATGGCGCATGAAGTCTTCGTATTGGGAGCGGACGGGGGCGGTCAATTCAGTAGGCTCCGAAGAGGGTGTCCAGCGCTTCCTGGATGCTGGCGCGGGCCTCGCGCAGGTTGGCAACCGGTCGTCGCAATTCGCTGACCGGCACGGCGCCCAGCGCGGCCGTGTCCAGGACGACATTGTCGCTGCCGACAACCAGCAAGGGATTGAGATTGCGTGCCGGCGGGCCGAAGGCGGCTTCGCGACGCAGTGGAATGACGACGCGAGTGGTGAGAGCGTCGATGTAGTCGTTCTGGATGTCGAGCAGAAAGGGCGTGAGCCGGCGTTCCGACGCTTCCGGATTGGGGTACACGTCGAAGCGCGCCACGGTTTCAGCGGCCCTTCATGAAGGTGCGGTACTTCGCCAGCGGAAGGCCCTCTCGCTCGATGCGCTCGTTATAGGCCGAGATCGCATCCTTGTTCTCCTCGTTCCATCGCTCCCAATAGCGGCGACGGACTTCCTCGGCAAGGAGAGCGTCGACCGTCTGGGAGATGTTCAGGCCGAGCTCGCGCGCCATGTCGAGGACCTTGGCATTGAGGCTCAGGTTGGTGGGTCGCTTGGGAGCGTTGTCGAAGCGAAGCATGGAAGGACTCCAGCAATCATGCGCATATATTATGCGCTGATCGACGCGCACGCTGCCCCAAAAAAGAACGGCCCCGCATTGCGGGGCCGTCCACAACCTCAGGCCAGCGGGATCAAGCCCCCGGCTCGCGCAGGAAGATCTCCACGCGCCGGTTCTTCGCCCGACCCGCCTCCGTGCTGTTGTCCGCGATCGGCTCGCGCTCGCCGTGACCCGCCGTCTCGACCCGCGTCGGCGACACGCCGCGCGCGGCCAGGTAGTCGCGCACGCTCTGCGCACGCTCGACCGACAGCGGGTTGTTGACCGCATCCGATCCGGTGCTGTCGGTATGGCCGACGATGGTCACGCGGGAGGTCTGGTCGCCGTGCAGGCTTTGAGCGAACGGGTCGAGCACCGAGCGCAGCTGCGGCCGGATGGTCGCGCTGCCGGTGTCGAAGGAGATGTCGCTTGGCACGTTGACCTTGAGCTGGTTGTCTGCCGTGCGGCTCACCTCGACGCCGGTGCCGCGGGTGGCCTGCTCCATCGCGGCGCGCCGCTCTTCCTGGCGCTTGGACCACACGTTGCCTGCCACCGCGCCGATCGCGCCGCCCACCACCGCGCCGGTGCCGGCCTTGCCGCCGGTGGCCTTGCTCAGCACGGCGCCTGCCGCGGCGCCCACGCCGGCGCCGACGGCGGTGCCCTTCTGCCGCTCGCTCATGTTCTCGCAGCCGGCGAGCAGCAGGGCCGCGGCGCTCAGGCCGATGGCGGTCGAGCGGATGACGAATCGATTCATGGTTTTCTCCTTCACGGGTGGGGAAGCCGGCCCCCACAGACCGGCAACACGGACGAGTATGGAATCGGCCGCGGCGCACGGTCTGTCGGAAGACCAGGACCTGCGCTGTCGGCCTAGGCCTACAACGCAGTGTGCCGCGTGCGCGGTGTGCTCAAGTTGCAACTTGCATGTCGAACTGCATCGCAGCCAGGCGTGCATACAGGCCGCCCGCGGCGCTGAGTTGGGCGTGCGTGCCGACCTCGACGATCTGCCCGGCTTCCATCACCACGATGCGATCCGCGCGCTGCACCGTCGACAGCCGGTGCGCAATGACCAGCGTCGTGCGGTCCTTCATCGCCGACTCGAGCGCCGCCTGCACCATGCGCTCGCTCTCCGCATCCAGCGCGCTGGTGGCTTCGTCGAGCAGCAGCAGCGGCGGATTCTTCAGGATGGCGCGGGCAATCGAGATGCGCTGTCGCTGTCCACCCGACAGGCGCACGCCGCGCTCGCCGAGGAAGGTGCGGTAGCCCTCGGGCAGGGCGGTGATGAAGTCGTGGGCGAAGGCCGCTCGCGCGGCGGCGATGACCTCGTCGTCGCTGGCATCGGGCCGGCCGTAGCGGATGTTCTCCATCGCATCGGCCGAGAAGATGACGCTGTCCTGCGGCACGATGCCGATGCGCTGGCGCAGGACGGGCAGCGCCGCGTCGCGCACCGGCACGCCGTCGACCGCGACGCGGCCCTCGGTGGCGTCGTAGAAGCGCAGCAGCAGATGGAACACGGTGCTCTTGCCGGCGCCGCTGGGCCCGACCAGCGCCACGGTTTCGCCGGGCGCCACGCGCAGGCTGAAGTGCGCGAGCGCGGCCTGCTGGGGCCGCGACGGATAGCGGAAGGTGACGTCGTCGAGCTCGGCCGTCGAGCCGCCGCGCGTCGGCGGCAGGGCGACGGGGTGCGACGGCGACGCGATGGGCGAGCGAGCCGACAGCAGCTCCATCAGCCGCTCGGTCGCGCCGGCCGCGCGCAGCAGGTCGCCGTAGACCTCGGCGAGCACCGCCACCGACGACACCAGGATGATCACGAACACCACCGTCTGCCCGAGGTGGCCCGCGCTGATCGCGCCGTGGATCACCGCCTGCGTGCCCTGGTACAGGCCCCACAGCAGCGCGCCGAAGGTGGCGGTGATGACGAACGCGACCAGGAACGAGCGCATGCGGGTGCGCTTGACGGCGGTCGCGAAGGCGCTGGCCGTGGAGTTGTCGAAGCGATCGGCCTCGCGCCGTTCCTGCACGTAGCTTTGCACCACCGGGATGGCGTTGAGCACCTCGGCCGCAATGGCGCTGGAGTCGGCCACCCGGTCCTGGCTGGCGCGGCTGAGCTTGCGCACCCGGCGTCCGAAGTACAGCGAGGGCAGCACCACCAGCACCAGGATGCCCAGCACCTGCGACATCACGTACGGGTTGGTGACGATGAGCATCACCATCGCGCCCAGCCCCATCACGCTGTTGCGCAGGCCCATGCTGAGGCTGGAGCCCACGACGGTCTGGACCAGCGTGGTGTCGGTGGTCAGGCGCGACAGGACCTCGCCGGTCTGGGTGGTCTCGAAGAACTCGGGGCTTTGCTGCACCACGTGCGCATAGACCGCGTTGCGCAGGTCGGCGGTGACCCGCTCGCCCAGCCAGGTGACCATGTAGAAGCGCGCCGCCGAGAACACGCCCAGCGCGGCGCCGACCGCGAACAGCGCGAAGAAATGCTCGCGCAAGGCCATCACCCGCGCGCCGGGGTCGGCGGCAATCAGGCCGCGGTCGATCAGCGACTTGAGGGCGACCGGGAAGACCAGCGTGCTGACGGCGGCGAGGACCAGGAAGACGAGGGCCAGCGCGATGCGGCCGCGGTAGGGGCGCAGGAAGGGCAGCAGGCCGGACAGGGAACGCACCGTCTTGGCGGGGGCGGCAGGGACTTCGCGCGCGACAGCGGGCGCTGCGACGGATTGAGGGACTGAGGACATGAGGCAAGTCTAGAGGTAGCCCGGGTGCAACCCGGGATCGATGCGAAACCCCCGGGTTGCACCCGGGCTGCGCGAATCGCACATGTCCCCGCATGGCATGGGGATTTACCTGCCGGAGCAAAATTTGCCTGAGCAAATATTGCCTGAGCCGTCTTTGCCATGTCTCCTGACGGCACGCTGTCAGGAGCCCCTCATCAAGATCAGCGTCATTGCCATGAACCCGCCCAAGCCCATCCGCCGCACCTGTTTCTATGCCGGTGAGAGCTACGACATGGGCGCAAGCATGGGCCACCTCCTGTTCCAGCTCATGACCAGCATGAAACGCGAAGTCGACGCCCGCATGGCCGATCTGGGCCTCACCGACGCCCAGTGGAAGCCGCTGTGGAAGATCAAGCTCGGCCACGCCGACACCGCGTTCGAGCTGGCGCGCGAGATGAGCATCGACGCAGGCGCCATGACGCGCATGCTGGACCGCCTGGCCGCCAAGGGCCTGATCGAGCGGGTGCGCTCCGAGACCGACCGGCGCGTCGTCCACCTGCGGCTCACCGCCGAGGGCGAGGCCGCGGCGGAGCACATCCCGCACGTGCTGGCCGACGTCAACAACGACTTCCTGCGCGGCTTCACCAAGCCCGAATGGACCCAACTCAAGGAATCCCTGCAACGCATGCTGCTCAACGCCCAGGCGCTGCAGGAGGAGAAAGCGGAGGAAACCGAATGAACCACAACGCCCTGTGCCCGCGCGTCCGGCTCCGTGCCGCCGCGCATCCCGTGCCGCCGCGCGACACGCACGCCACGCCGCGCCTGGCCGGCTCGTGGCTGACCGTCGCGACCATGCTCACCGCCGTGCTCGCCACCGCGGCGCTGGTCGCCGGATGTGCCAGCACCGCCGGCGTGGCACCGCCATCGCGCGCCATGCTGACTGCCACGCAAGCCGGTGCCACCGACGCTGCCGCCGAAGGACCGCGCGCCGACTGGTGGCGCAGCTTCGGCGACCCGCAGCTCGACGCGCTGGTCGACAAGGCGCTCGCGTCGCAGCCCAGCCTGCAGGTGGTGCAGGCGCGCCTCGTGCAGGCACAGGCCGCGGCCGACGCCGCCGGCGCGGCGCGCCGCCCGCAGGTCAACGGCGCGGTCGACCTCACCGACCAGCGTTTCACCGAGAACGGCCTCGTCCCGCCGCCCCTGGCCGGCTCGGTGCGCTGGAACAACAGCGCCAACATCAGCGCGACCTGGGAGCTGGACCTGTTCGGCCGGCAGCGCGCCGCTCTGGCCTCGGCCATCGGCCAGCTGCGCGCCACCGAGGCCGACGCGCAGGCGGCGCGCGTGCTGCTCGCCGGCAATGTCGCCACCGCCTACGTCAACCTCGGCCGGCTGGTCGAAGCCAGGACCATCGCCGAGCAGGCCCTGGGCCAGCGCGGCCAGACGGTGTCTTTGGTGCGCCAGCGCATCCAGGCCGGCCTCGACACCAACGTCGAGCTGCGCCAGTCGGAAGGCCTGATCGCGCAGACGCGGGTCGAGCTGGAGGCGGCCGACGAGGCCACCGCCCGCGCGCGCCATGCGCTGGCCGAGCTCACCGGCCAGGGCCCGCACGCGCTCGACACGCTGTCGCCGTCGCTGGCCGCGCTGCGGTCGGTGCCGCTGCCCGCCACGCTCGGCGCCGACCTGCTGGGCCGTCGCGCCGACCTGGTCGCGCAGCGCTGGCGCGTCGAGGCGGCGGCCAAGGACGTGGACGTCGCCCGCGCCCAGTTCTATCCCAACGTCAACCTCGCGGCCTTCGTCGGGCTGTCCAGCATCGGCCTCGACAACTTCGTGAAGGCCGGCAGCCAGACCTATGGCATCGGCCCCGCGCTGCGCCTGCCCATCTTCGACGGCGGCCGGCTGCGCGCCAACCTGGGCGCGAAGAACGCCGAGGTCGACGCCGCGGTCGAGGGCTACAACGCAGCACTGCTGCGCGCCCTGCGCGAGGTGGCCGACGAGATCGCCAGCCTGCGCTCCGTCGAGCGCCAGCAGCAGGCGCAGGACGACGCGCTCAAGTCCGCTGAATCGGCCAACGACCTCGCCGCCCAGCGCTACCGCGCCGGCCTGGGCAACTACCTCACCGTGCTGACCGCCGAGCAGAACGTGCTCGCGCAGCGGCGTGCCGCGTCCGACCTGAAGGCCCGCCACCTCGGCGCCGAGGCGGCGCTGGCGCGGGCGCTGGGCGGCGGCTACCAGGGCGAAGCGCCGCCCGCGCTGGCCCAGGCCGCGACCCACTGAACGAATCAAGAAAGAACCTCATGAGCAACACCAACGACAACCCGAACGCCGCACCCGCTCCCGCCGTGTCGCCCAGCAAGCGCAAGCCCGCGCTGCTGGCCGTGGGCGGCCTCACCCTCCTGGCCGGCATCGCCTACGGCGCCTACTGGGGCCTGTTCCTGCGCCACTACGAATCGACCGACAACGCGTACGTGCAGGCGCCGGTGGTGCAGGTCACGCCGCAGGTCGGCGGCACCGTGCTGCAGATCCTGGCCGACGACACTGACGTGGTGAAGGCCGGCCAGCCGCTGGTCAAGCTCGACGCCAGCGACGCCAAGCTGGCGCTCGAGCGCGCCGAGGCGCAGCTCGCGCAGACGGTGCGCGAGGTGCGCTCGCTGTATGCCACCAACGGCACGCTGTCGGCCAACATCCACCTGCGCGAGGCCGAGGTCGCGCGCATGCAGTCCGACGTGGCGCGTGCATCCGAAGACGTGAGCCGGCGCCAGCCGCTGGCCGCGACCGGCGCGGTGAGCGGCGAGGAGATGAAGCACGCCGAGACGGCCCTGGCGGCCGCGAAGAGCGCGGTCGCGGGCGCGCAGTCGGCGCTGGCCGCCGCACGCGAGCAGGCGGCGACCAACCAGGTGCTGACGGACGGAACCAGCATCGAGAACCATCCGAACGTGCAGCGCGCCTCGGCGGCGGTGCGCGAGGCCTTTCTCGCGCTGCAGCGCACCGAGCTGCCGGCGCCGGTGGCCGGCCAGGTGGCCAAGCGCACGGTGCAGGTCGGCCAGCGCATCCAGGCCGGCGCGCCGCTGATGTCGGTCATCCCGCTCGACGAGGTGTGGGTCGAGGCCAACTTCAAGGAAGTGCAGCTGCGCAAGATGCGCATCGGCCAGCCCGTGACCCTGCACGCCGACATCTACGGCGAGAAGGTCGAGTACCAGGGCCGCGTGGTCGGCCTGGGCGCGGGCACCGGCGCGGCCTTCGCGCTGCTGCCGGCCCAGAACGCCACCGGCAACTGGATCAAGGTGGTCCAGCGCGTGCCGGTGCGCGTCGAGCTCGATGCCAGGCAGATCGCCGCGCATCCGCTGCGCGTGGGCCTGTCGATGGAGGCGACGGTGGACGTGGCCGAGCAGAGCGGCCAGCCGCTCACCGCCGTCGGCGCCGCCCGCGCCAGCCGCACGCAGGCCTTCGACACCCAGCAGGCCGAGGCCGAACGCGTGGTGCGCAGCATCATCGCGGCCAACCTCGGCCGCGTCGGCGCGCAGGTGGCGAAGGCCGAGCGCCTGGCGCTCGCCACGCACTGAAGGGACGCTCCGTGAGCAGCAGCGCTTCCGCCGCCCTCGACGACAAGCCGGCGCCGGCCGCGGCACGCCCCGCGCCGGCGTCCGGCCCGCTGCACGGCGGCCAGCTCGTGCTCGGAACGGTCGCGCTTTCGCTCGCGACCTTCATGAACGTTCTCGACACCTCGATCGCCAACGTGTCCATCCCGGCGATCGCGGGCGACATGGGCGTGAGCCCGTCGCAAGGCACCTGGGTCATCACCTCCTTCGCGGTGGCCAACGCCATCTCGGTGCCGCTGACCGGCTGGCTCACGCAGCGCTTCGGACAGGTGCGCCTGTTCGTGGCGAGCGTGCTGCTGTTCACGCTGGCGTCGTGGCTGTGCGGCCTGGCGCCGAACATCGAGTCGCTGATCTTCTTCCGCGTGCTGCAGGGCCTGGTGGCCGGGCCGATGATCCCGCTGTCGCAGACCCTGCTGCTCGGCAGCTACCCGCCGGCCAAGGCAGGCACCGCGATGGCGATGTGGGCGATGACGGTGCTGGTCGCGCCGGTGGTGGGGCCGCTCCTGGGCGGCTGGATCACCGACAACATCGCCTGGCCCTGGATCTTCTACATCAACATCCCGGTGGGCCTGGTGGCCGCGGCCATCACCTGGTCGATCTACCACAAGCGCGACCCCGGGCCGCGCCGCGTACCGCTCGACTTCGTCGGCCTGGGCCTCCTGGTGCTGTGGGTGGGCGCGCTGCAGATCATGATCGACAAGGGCAAGGAGCTCGACTGGTTCGGCTCGACGCAGATCGTGGTGCTGGCGGCGGTCGCGGTGGTCGGCTTCCTGTTCTTCCTGGCCTGGGAGCTGACCGAGAAGCATCCGATCGTCGACCTGCGGCTGTTCGCCCAGCGCAACTTCCTGCTCGGCACGGCGGCGCTGTCGCTGGGCTACGGCCTGTTCTTCGGCAACGTGGTGCTGCTGCCGTTGTGGCTGCAGCAGTACATGGGCTACACGGCGACCTGGGCCGGCATGGCGATGGCCCCGGTGGGCGTGCTAGCCATCCTGCTGTCGCCGTGGGTGGGCAAGAACGTGTCGAAGATCGATCCGCGCAAGCTCGCGACCGTGGCCTTCATCGGCTTCGGCATCGTGCTGTGGATGCGCTCGCGCTTCAACGTGCAGGCCGAGTTCCTGGGCATCCTCATCCCCACGCTGCTGCAGGGCGCGGCGATGGCCTTCTTCTTCATCCCGCTGCAGCAGATCGTGTTCTCGGGGCTGCCGCCTGCGCGCATGCCGGCGGCGGCGGGGCTGTCGAACTTCGTGCGCATCACGGCGGGCGCGTTCGGCACGTCGATCTTCACCACGCTGTGGGAGGACCGGGCGGTGATGCACCACGCGCAGCTGGCCGAGACCCTGCACCGCGGCAACGACAGCGCCACGCAGGCCCTGTCGCAGCTCGGCGCCACCGGCTTCACGCCGGAGCAGTCGCTGGCGATGGTCAACCGGCTGGTGGACCAGCAGGCGTATACGCTGGCGGCGACGGACATCTTCCGGCTGTCTGCCTTTCTGTTCGTGCTGATGGTGGCGGTGGTGTGGATGGCGAAGCCGAAGATGGGCGCGGCGGGTGGGGACGGGGGCGGGGCGCACTAGTCAGGTCGACGACCCGGGTTGCACCCGGGCTACGAACACGCAATTCATTCTTAACCACAGAGAACGCAGAGAACACAGAGACCAAATTGGCTCTGTGTTCTCTGCGTTCTCTGTGGTGAGAGCATCTTCTCGTAGCCCGGGTGCAACCCGGGATCGTCCTTCCGTTCAAAGACGCAACGGCGCCGCGTACCCCGTCATCTCCAGGTACCCCCGCCCGACCCGCCGGCCCTGCGCATCGAACAAATCGCTCAATCCTTCCCAGTAGATCGTCCCCGTGCTCGCCCGGCTGTCCAGCTCCTGGTCGTCCAGCAAGGCCTTGACCACGAAGGTTCCCGCCGGCGTCGTCAGCGTCCACTCGACGGGATAGCGCGCCCGCGACGCCGCGCTGGTCCACACGCGACCCGGCGTGAACCGCACCTGCGCCGCCGCGAAGTCCTGCACCGCACCGCCGGCTGCGCGAAAGCTGCCGCCGGCCCACAGCGTGCTGCCGTCCGCGCGCCGATGCCGGAACGCCATCAGCGCCGAGCCATCGTCCAGGTTCATGCCGATCCAGTCCCAGCCGACGGCCTCGGGGTCGATCATCATGTCGCCGCACTCGTGGTCCAGCCAGGCGCGGCCGGTCACGTCCAGCGCCTGGCCGTCGAGCGTGAGGCGCCCCTTCGCCGCGAGCTGCGGCTGGCTGTAGTAGCGGCTCGCGGCCTCGGGCCGCGGCGACTTGCGCGACCAGCCCTCGTCGCCTTGCAGCAGCACCGGCTGCGTCGTCTCCAGTTGCAGCGCGAGCGCGAAGCGCGCGCCGTCGCTGGCCGCGCGGGCGTGATAGCGGCCGTGCCCGGTCGGGCCTTCGCGCCGCAGCGCCCAGTCGCGCAGGCGCACCGCGGTGTCGCCCTCGGCCGCCTCCGCGATGCCGAAGCCGGCGCGTGCGATGCGCTGGTCGTGGCGCAGCTGGCGCTGTCGCAGGTCGGTGACGGCGGCGTGCGCGAACACCAGCTGGCGTGCGGCGAATCGGCTGGGATGCAACGCCGCGATGCCGGTGCGCGAGCGGAAGAAGGTGAGCTGGAAGCCGTGCAGCCGATCGCCCGCAGCGAGCGCACCGGTCACGTACCACCACTCGACGCGCGTGTCGGGGTGCGCGCCGAAATCCTGCGGGAAGCGCGGCGCCGCCGCCTGCGCGGGCGCCCCTCCGAGCAAGGCGCCCGCCTGCAGCAGCGCACGTCGCGTGAGCCCGCTCACCAGTCCTCCTTCACCGCCAGCGCCATCGGCGCCGCGGCCGCGCTGCGCCCGGCGAACCAGGCGGTGAGCGTGCCGGCGACGACGACCGCGGCGCACAGCGCCATCAGCCGCGCCCACGGCAGCAGCAGGTCCATGGTCCAGTGGAAGCTCTGCGGGTTCACCACGTGGACCAGCACGACGCTCACCGCCAGCCCCAGCGCCAGCCCGACGGCCGCGCCGGCCGCCGTCCACACCGCGCCTTCGGACGCGACCACCGCGAGGATCTGGCGCCGCGTCAGGCCCAGGTGCGCGAGCAGGCCGAACTCCTTGCGCCGCGCCAGCACCTGGGCCGAGAAGCTGGCCGCGATGCCGAACAGCCCGATCGCGATCGCGACCGCCTGCAGCCAGTAGGTCACGGCGAAGCTGCGGTCGAAGATGCGCAACGACGTCGCGCGGATCTGGCCCGGCGAGGCGAACTCGAGCAGCGTGTCGTCCATGCCCTCGCGCGCCGCCAGCGCGCGCAGCGAGCGCTGGACCGCGCCGGCGTCGGCAGCGGGCGCGAGCCACAGCGCCATGTCGTTGACGCGCAGGTCGCCGCTCGCGCGCCGGTAGTCGCCCAAGGGCAGCGCGATCGCGCCGTGCTCGCGCACGTAGTCGCGCCACACGCCGCGCACGAAGGCCTGCAGGCGCTGGCCGCCCGGCAGGGGCAGGTCCAGCCGCGTGCCCGGCTGCGCACCGTACAGCACCACCATCGCTTCGCTCACGTAGACCGGCGTCGTGTCGGGCGGCGCGCTCACCAGGTCGCCGACCAGCGGCAGGTCGCGCGAGGGATGGTCGAGGCGGCGGGCGAGCAGCGTCACCGGCGGCCGGCGCGGGTCGAGCACCACGGCGCTCACCCGCTGCACCTCGACCCGCACGACGCCGTCGACGCGCGCCGCCGCGGCCGGCAGCGCCGGCGGCAGGACCACCACGTCGCCGGCCGCGCCGCCGGCCGCCGCGCGGGCGTACAGATCGGCCGGCAGCAGCGTGTCCAGCCACTGCGCGACGGCGTCGCGAAAGCTCGCGACCATCACCGTCAGCGCCACCGCCAGCGCGAGGCTCGCGACCACGCCGGCCACCGCGACGGTGGCGGTGTGCCGCTGGTGGCGCGCGCGCTCGATGGCCAGCAGCGCGAGCGGCCGTCCCGACGGCCGCAGCCCGCGCAGCAGCAGGGCCACGCCCGCCGGCACGCAGGCGATGCCGCCCATCAGCAGGCAGCCCACCGACAGATAGGCCGCCAGCGGCATGTCGGCGATGGGCGGCAGCAGCGCGAGCAGCACGCCGGCCGCGAGCAGCAGCGGTCCGATGCGGGCGGATGCGCCGTGCGCGTCGGCGCTGCCGAGGCCTTTCAGGGCCTGGGCGGGCGCGAGCCGCTGCGCGCTGCGCGCCGGCATCCAGCCGCCGACCAGCGCGGCGGCGATGCCCAGCAGCGCGTAGACCAGCGCGCTGACCGGATCGAATCGCAGCGCCGGCGCGACGCCCGGGAAGTAGCCGCCGCCGAGGTCGCCCGCAAGCAGGCGCAAGGCCATCGCCGCCAATCCCGTGCCGAGCAGAAGCCCCAGCGCGCTGCCCACCAAGCCGATCAGCGCCGACTCGGCAAGCACCAGCTGCAGCCGCTCGCGCGCGCTCAGCCCCAGCACGCCCAGCAGCGCGAGCTGCGGCTGGCGCTTGGCCACCGACAGCGACAGGATGGAGAACACCAGGAAGGCGCCGGTGAACAACGCGACCAGCGCGAGCACGGTGAGGTTGACGCGGTAGGCGCGCGAGACGTTCGACACGCGCTGCGCGCTCTCCTCGGGCGAGGCCGCGCGAACACCGTCGGGCAGGCCCAGCTCGCGCAGCACCTGCTCGCGCGACGCCCCCGGCGCGAGGCGCACGTCGATGCGGCTCAGCCGTCCGAGCCAGCCGAAGTGCGCCTGCGCGCCGGCGATGTCCATCACCGCCAGCGGCAGCCCGCCGGCGTTGACGCGGCCGGCCACCGCCAGCTCGATCGGTCCGGACGCGCCTTGCAGGTGCACGCTGCGCACCTCGCCCAGCCGCTGCCGCGCCGGCTCGTTGAGGAACACGACCGAGGGATCGAGCGGGGCGAAGCGCGGTGCGCGCTCATCGGGATGCGGCACGAGCGCGGGTGCCAGCGCGGGCGCGACCAGCGCATCCAGGCCCAGCACACGCAAGGGCACGCGCACGCCGGCGGCGGAGCGGGCGACCGTGTCGATCTCGATGACCGGGCTGGCCAGCGCCACCTGCGGATGCGCAGCGACGCGCGCATACACCGCTTCGTCGAAGCCCTCGCGCTGCGCGCGCAACTCGAAGTCGGGCTGGCCGTTGACCGAGCGCACGGCCGAGGCGAACTCGGCCAGGGCCGACTGGTTGATGAGCTGCACCGAGAAGGCCAGCGCGACGCCGAGCGTGACCGCCAGCAGCGCCGCGAGATGGCGCCACGGATGGTGGCGCAGCTCGGGCCACGACAGCTGGCGCAGCAGGTCGATCATGCCGGCGCGATGCCTTGGGCGGTGAGCGTGAGCACGCGGTCGGCGCGCGCCGCCGCCATGCGCGAATGGGTGACCAGCACGCAGGCGGCGCGCTGCTCGCGCACCTGCGATGCGAGCAGGTCCATCACCTTCTCGGCGGTGGCCGGGTCGAGGTTGCCGGTCGGCTCGTCGGCGAGGATGAGCCGCGGCGCGTGGACCAGGGCACGTGCGATGGCCACGCGCTGCAGCTGTCCGCCCGACAGCGTCTGCGGCAGGCGCGCGCCGAAGCCGGCCAGCCCGACGGCATCGAGCATGGCCTCGACCTGCGCCATGTCGGGCTGTCGTTGCAGCAGCAGCGGCAAGCCCACGTTGTGCGCCACGCTGAGGTGCGGCAGCACGTGGAAGGCCTGGAACACGAAGCCCAGCCGCGTGCGGCGCAAGAGCGCCCGCTGGGTGTCGTCGAGCGTGTTGATCTCGGTGCCGTCGATGCGGACCGATCCCGCATCGACGCCGTCGAGGCCGGCGATGCAGTTGAGCAGCGTCGACTTGCCGACGCCCGATTCGCCGAGGATGGCGACGAACTCCGCCGGCGCGAGCTGCAGGTCCACGTCGCGGAACACCGGCTCGCCGGCGTAGCCCTTGGCGATGCCGCGCACGTCAAGCAGCACGGGCGAAGTCCTCGGCCCAGCGCACCGCCTGCGCCACGGCCTGCGGGTCGTCGCAGGCGATGGTGTGGCGCGGCATGGCGCGCAGCCAGGTGAGCTGGCGCTTGGCGAGCTGGCGTGTCGCGGCGATGCCCTTGTCGCGCGCCGCCGGCACCGTGTCGGTGTCCAGCGCTTCCCAGAGCTGGCGGTAGCCGACGCTGCGCATCGAAGGCAGACCGGGATGCAAGTCGCCGCGCGCGCGCAGGCTCCGGACCTCGTCGACGAATCCGGCGGCCAGCATGGCGTCGAAGCGCGCGGCGATGCGCGCATGCAGCCAGGCGCGGTCCTGCGGCTCCAGGGCCAGCAGCGGCGGCGAGGGGCGCGCGGGCTTGACGCGGTGGAACGCGGACAGCGGCTGTCCGCTCACGCGCCACACCTCCAGTGCGCGCTGGATGCGCTGACTGTCGCCGGGCGCGAGGCGGGCTGCGGTGATCGGGTCGACCTGCGCCAGCTGCGCGTGCATCGCGGGCCAGCCGATGCGCGCCGCCTCGGCGTCGAGCGCGGCGCGCACGGACGGGTCGGACGCGGGCATCTCGTCCAGGCCTTCGAGCCAGGCCTTGAAGTACAGCATGGTGCCGCCGACGAGCAGCGGCAGGTGGCCGCGCGCGCGGATGTCGGCGACCAGGCCGGTCGCGTCGGCCACGAACTGCGCGGCCGAATACGACTGCGCCGGATCGAGGATGTCGATCAGGTGGTGCGGCGCGACGGCGCGCTCCTGCGTCGACGGCTTGGCGGTGCCGATGTCCATGCCGCGATACACCAGCGCCGAATCGACGCTGACGATCTCGACCGGCCGCCATGGGCGCAGGGCTTCGGCGATGGCCAGCGCGGCGGCGGTCTTGCCCGAGGCCGTCGGACCGGCCAGGCACAGCGCGTCCATCAGGCGGCCTGCGTGGCGGCGGCGCGCGGCGCCGGCTCGCCGTGGCGTTGCACCAGGGTCCAGGCGACGCTGGCCACGCCGGTGCCGAACGCGCCGAGGCCCAGCGTCAGCGGGAACACGGTGCCGTTCAGGTGGCCGCCCAGCCACAGGCCGATGCCGAATGCCGTGGCCATCATCAGGAAGCCGGACAGCGCTGCTGCCGTGCCGGCCTTTTCAGGAAAGGGGCCGACGGCGCCGACCTGGCCGCAGGGCTGGTGGATGCCGTGGCCGATCGCGTAGACCCACTGCGGCACCAGCACCGCCCAGGCCGTGTGCACCCCGGCCAGGCTGAGCGCGGCGGCACCCAGCCCGCCGCACAGGCTGAACGCCGCGCCCAGCCGGACGGTGCGGCGCAGGCCGCGCGCCGCGAGCAGCCGGCGGCACAGCAGCGTGCCGGCGATGTAGGCGAGCGAGTTCGACGCCATCACCGCGCCATAAGCCACGCGCGACAGGCCCAGTACCTCGATGAAGACGAAGGACGAGGCGGCGAGGAACAGGAACAGGCCGCCATAGGTGAGCGACAGCAGCGCCACCCAGGCGCGAAAGGCCGGGTGCGCGAGCACCGCCGTCGCGTTGCGCAGCAGCGGACGCCACTGCGTCGCGGCGGGATCGCGACGCGGCGCGGTCTCGCCGAAGCGCCAGCCGACGAAGGCCAGCGTGGCGGCGCCGAACAGCGCGAGCGTGAGCAGGGCCGCATGCCAATCGAGCCACTGCACCAGCACGCCGCCGGCCAGCGGGCTCAGCATCGCGACCAGGCCGAGCCCGGCCATCGCCCGCGACATGACGCGGGCGCCTTCCTGCGGCTCGAACAGGTCGCGCACGATGGAGCGGCCGCAGGTCACGGCCGCGGCCATCGCGGCGCCCTGCAGCGCGCGCCAGGCGATCAGCCACTCGATGGACGGCGCGAGCGCGGCCCCGGTGCTGGCGACGGTGTACAGCGCCAGGCCGGCGAGCAGCACCGGGCGGCGGCCGAAGCGGTCGGCCAGCGGACCGCAGACCAGCTGCGCGACGCCGAAGCAGATGATCAACGCCGACAAGGTGAGCTGCGCCGCGCCCACGCCGCCGCCGAGCTCGGCCGCGAGGGTCGGCAAGGCCGGCAGGTACAGGTCGGTGGTAATCGGCTGGATGCCCAGGAGCAGGGTGAGCAGGGTCACGATCACGGCGGCGTTCATCGGGCGGCGGACGGGATCGGACGAGGGCATGCGGCGAGGGTATCAGCCTGCCAACGCTGTTGCGCCGGCGCCGCAGCGGGCTCGAACGTTTCAAACCGTGACCCCCGTGCGCACCGGGCGTGGTTACGATGGAACAGCACCGCGCACCATGTTGCGGCGCACATAACAGACCCGAGATCCCTGAAAGGAACGTCATGACCCGAACGAATCGTTGGATCACCAGCCTCGTCGCTGCCTGCCTGAGCTTTGCCGGCTTCATGCACAGCGCGCAGGCCACGCTCGTCAGCACCGAGCAAGTCGCCGCCACCGAAGGCGTGCGCAGCGCCACGGCAGAACGCGAGCACGTGAACGCCACGCTGGCGCGCGCCGATGTCGCCGCCGGCCTGCAGGAGCGCGGCGTCAGCGTCGAGCAGGTGCGTGCACGCGTCGCAGCGCTCACCGACGACGAGGTCGCTGCCGTGGCCAATGCCATCGACACCGCGCCGGCCGGTGCCAGCGACGTGCTGGGCATCCTGTTCACGATCTTCATCGTGCTGCTGATCACCGACATCCTCGGGTTCACCAAGGTCTTCCCCTTCACCCGCTCGATGCGCTGAAGGCGTGCGGGCGCCGCGGCGCCCGCCTTGTGTCGACGATGATCCGTCGCTTCTTCGCGCGGCCCCCTCGTTGGGCCGCGCTGTTCATTGGCGGGGCCGCGATCGTGCTCGCGGGCTGCGCCGCCGTGCAGACGCAGGCGCTGCGCGAGCATCCGCCGGCCGGTCTGGCGCCACGCACCGAGCTCGTCGCCACGCCGTTCTTCCCCCAGACCGAATACCAGTGCGGACCGGCCGCGCTGGCGACCGTGCTGCAAGCCGCGGGGATCACCGTCGACCTGGCCGAGCTGGGTGAGCAGGTGTTCCTGCCGGCGCGCACCGGCACCTTGCAGATCGAGATGTTCGCCGGCGCACGCCGCCAGGGCGCCGTCGCGACACGCCTGCCGACCACGCTGGAGGCGGTGCTGCGCGACGTGCAGGCGGGACATCCGGTGGTGGTGCTGCTCAACCTCGGGCTGAAGTGGGCGCCGCTCTGGCACTACGCGGTGCTGGTCGGGTACGACGTCGATGCCGGCGAGGTGGTGATGCGCTCGGGGACCACGCAGCGCGCCGTCATGGCGATGCGCACCTTCGAGCACACCTGGAAGCGCGCCGGCTCGTGGGCCTTCACTGCGCTGCCGCCCGGGCAGTGGCCGGCCACGGCCGAGGAACATGCCGTGGTCGACGCCAGCGTCGGCTTCGAGCGCGTGGCGCCGCCGCTGCGCGCCGTGGCCGTGTACCGCAGCGCGCTGGCGCGCTGGCCCGGGAGCCTCAGCCTGCGCATGGGACTGGGCAACAGCCTGCACGCGGCGGGCGACAAGGCGGCCGCGGCCCAGGCTTTCGAAAGCGCGGCACGTGAGCACCGCAGCGCACCGGCCTGGATCAACCTCGCCGAGACCCTGGTCGAGCTGGGCCGGCCCGCCGACGCGGAGCGCGCCGCGCGCGAGGCGCTGGCCACGGGCGACGCCGCCTGGCGCAGCCAGGCCGATGCGGCGCTCGCGCATGCGCTGGCGGCCCGCGCCACCGTGCGCTGATGGACGCGCCGGTCCTGCTCGTCGTCATCGGTGCGGCGGTCGCGGGCTTCGTGCAGGGCCTGTCGGGATTCGCCTTCGGGCTGGTCGCGACCTCGTTCTGGGCCTGGGCGATCGAACCGCGGCTGGCCGCGGCGATGGCGGTGTTCGGTGCCCTGACCGGCCAGGTCATTGCGGCGCTCACGGTGCGCCGCGGCTTCCAGTGGCGCTTGCTGCTGCCTTTTCTCGCCGGTGGTGCGGTGGGCGTGCCGATCGGCGTGGCCGTGCTGCCGCAGCTCGACGTTCACTGGTTCAAGACGCTGCTGGGCGGGCTGCTCGTGGTCTGGTGCCCCCTCATGCTCGCCGCCAGGCGACTCCCGCGGGTGCGCGCGGGCGGCCGTGTCGCCGATGGCGTGGCCGGCGCGCTGGGCGGGATGATGGGCGGGATCGGCGGCTACACCGGCGTGATCCCGACGCTGTGGTGCACGCTGCGCGGCTTCGACAAGGACGCGCAGCGCGCGGTGGTGCAGAACTTCAACCTCGCGGCCTTGACCGTCACCATGGCCAGCTACCTCGCCAGCGGCATCGTCACCCGCGAGATGTGGCCCATGTTCGCCATCGTGGCGCCGGCGATGCTGCTGCCCAGCCTCGTCGGCGCGCGGGTGTACATCGGCATCAGCGAGGCGGCGTTCCGCCAGGTCGTACTGGCCTTGCTGACCCTGTCGGGCGTGGCGCTGCTGTGGTCCGGGCTGCGCGAATTGCTGCACCGCGTGTCGTGATAGGGTTGCGGGACCGGCCCCAAACGGAGTCCCGCCCGTGATCGAGCAGTACGACATCCAACTCGCCGCTTCTTCCGACGCCACCGCGATCTCCGAGCTGTCGCGCGACGCCATCGAGCAGGGCCTGCCCTGGAGCTGGACGCCGCGCCGCGTGGCGCGCAGCATCCGCGACCGCTCGACCAACGTCGTTGTCGCCCGCCAGGCGCGCGGCCTGTTCGGCTTCGCGATCATGAAGTACGACGAAGAGGAAGCCCACCTGCTGCTGCTGGCGGTGCAGCCGGCCCAGCGCCGCAAAGGCGTGGGCTCGGCACTGCTGGCCTGGCTGGAGGCGACGGTCAGCGTCGCCGGCATTCCGGTCGTGCGCCTGGAGACGCGGGCCGGCAACGACGAGGCGCGCTCGTTCTATCGGCACCACGGCTTCGAGGACGTGGGGCTGCACGAGGGGTACTACCAAGGCGTCGAGGATGCGATGCGGATGGTGAAGGACTTGCGTCGCTGGACCTGAGCGAGGCGGTCCCGGGTTGCACACCGTAGCCCGGGTGCAACCCGGGACGTCCGTCAAAACGATTCGCCCATCCGCAGATACCGCCACTGCCCCGGCGGCAAGTCCCCGAGCATCACGCTGCCGATGCGCACCCGCTTCAACCCCAGCACCTTCAACCCCACCGCCTCGCACATCCGCCGGATCTGGCGCTTCTTGCCTTCCTTCAGCACGAAGCGCAGCTGATCGTCGTTGACCCATTCGACCTGCGCCGGCCGCAAGGCCTCGTCGTCGAGCTCGAGCCCGTGGCGCAGCAGCGCGAGCCCGCTGTCGGGCAACTCGCCGGCCACGCGCACCAGGTACTCCTTCTCGACCTCGCTGTCCTGGCCGATGAGCTGCTTGGCGATGCGCCCGTCCTGCGTCAGCACCAGCAGGCCCACCGAATCGATGTCCAGCCGCCCGGCCGGCGCCAGCCCGCGCAGGTGCTCGTGCAGGAAGCGGATGCCGGAACGGTCTTCGCGCCATTGGTTCTGCGGCGTCACCAGCACGACCGCCGGCTCGTACCCGTCTTCCGCCTGTCCGCTCACGTAGCCGACCGGCTTGTTCAGCAGCACCGTCACCTTCTGCGCCTGCTGTGACCTCGCCTTGGCGTCGATGGTGATGTGCTGGCCCGGCAGCACGCGCGAGCCGAGCTCGCTCACCACGCGCCCGTCGACGCGCACCCAGCCCTTGGGGATCCATTCGTCGGCCTCGCGGCGCGACGCCAGGCCCAGCTCGCTCATGCGCTTGGACAGGCGCATGCTGCCGGGCGTGTCGGCGGCGGGCGGTGGCGCGGCGGGGCGCCCGGTGTCGAAGGCGGTGTTGCGCGGCGTGGCCGGTGCCGGGCGTGGCTTCGGCCTTTCCGCGCGGCGCGGTTCCTCTTGATGGACGAGATGGGCTGGCGGCTTGTCGCCGAAGCGCTGGCGCAGCTGCTCCTGCCAGCGGGCCTCGCGCTCGGCGCGTTGGGCCTGCGCTTGCGCGAGCGTGGGGCGCTGGCGCGGCGCCGAGCCTTGTCCGCGGACGGGAGGGCGATCGGCGCGCGGCGTCGTCGCGGCGGACTTCTTCAGCTTGAGCGTGGCCATGGGGTGCATTGTCGGCGTTGAGCGTCCCGGGTTGCACCCGGGCTACGACGTTGGCTCGGAGCCCGGGTGCAACCCGGGGTCGTCCGTCACTCCTACAACGCCAACCCGAACAACTCCTTCATCGCCTCGCGGTACTGGACCTGCCCCAGCGCATTGGTGCTCCAGTGCGTGCCGCCTTCGACCAGCACGAACTTCTTGCGTGCCTTGGCGCGCTCGTACAGCGCGCGTCCCAGGCTGGGCCGGATGAGGCCGTCGCGGCTGCCGTGCACCACCAGCACCGGCGCCTTCACCCGCTCGATCTTGCTGAGCGAGTCGAAGCGCTGGGTGATGAGTGCGGTGATGGGCAGCCAGCCCCACTTCATGGTCTGGAACACCTCGGGGATCGACGTGAACGTGCCTTCGACGATCAGGCCTTGCGCGTCGTCGACCTCGCTGGCGAGCTGCACGCCGATGGCGCCGCCCAGCGAGTGGCCGAAGATGTAGCGCGGCCGGTCGGGGTGGGCCTTGGCCAGCCAGCCCCAGGCGGCGCGGGCGTCCTCGTAGACCAGCGGCTCGGAGGGCAGCTCGTCGGTGCTGCGGCCGAAGCCGCGGTAGTCGACCGCCAGCACCGAGAAGCCCAGGTCGTGCATCTGGCGGATCCGGAACGCGCTGGCCTCGATGTCGCGACGCGCGCCGTGCAGGTACAGCAGCGCCGGCGCCCGAGGGTTGTCGTTCGGCATCCACAAGGCATGCAGCTTGACCGCGCTGCCGCTGGCGCTCGAGTGGTGCTCGATCCAGACGTCGGTCATGCCGTCGTCGCGGGCCTGCTGCTCCTGGGAGGCCGGCACCGCCCGGGCCATGAAGATCCACTTGCGCTGCTGCGTGTCGAGCCCCTCGCAGCCGGCGAAAAGGGCCGCCGCGAGCAGCGCCATGAGCGGCCAGCGCCAACGAATGGACGTTTGCATGGGCAACAGACCGCGCCAGGCCCCGAAAAGTTTCAGCGACCGCGCCAGAAGAGGCCGTCGAGCTCGCGCACCGTGATCTGGCGCCAGGTCGGCCGGCCGTGGTTGCACTGGTCGGAGCGCTCGGTGTGCTCCATGTCGCGCAGCAGGGCGTTCATCTCGGCCAGGGTGAGCTGGCGGTTGGCGCGCACCGCGCCGTGGCAGGCCATGGTCGACAGGATCTCGTGCTGCGCGCGCTGAATGACGCTGCTGGCGTCGTACTGGGCCAGCTCGGCGAGCACGCTGCGGGCCAGCTCGACCACGTCGCCGTCGGCCAGCGCCGCCGGCCGCGAGCGGATGGCCAGCACCGCCGGCGACAGCGGCGAGATGTCCAGGCCCAGCGTGCGCAAGGTCTCGGACTGCGCCTCGGCGGTGGCCGTCTCCTGCGGCGTGGCGGCGAAGGTGGCGGGGATCAGCAGCGGCTGCGACTCGATGCGCGATGCGGCCAGGCCGGACTTGAGCCGCTCGTAGACGATGCGCTCGTGGGCGGCGTGCATGTCGACCACGACCAGCCCGTGGGCGTTCTCGGCCAGGATGTAGATGCCGGAAATCTGCGCGATGGCGCGTCCGAGCGGCCACTCGCTGTCTTGCGGCAGCGGCGCCGCGGGCGCGGTGAACACCGGCGCCGGCTCGTGCGCGGCGAGCTGCGCGGCCTGCTGCAAGGCGAGCTGGCCCTGGACGGCCGGTGCGTGCCAGGCGGCAGGCGCGAAGGGCGCGGGGACGAACGGCGGCGCGACGTCGACCGCCTCGGCCTGCCCGGCCTTGGGAATGGCGAGCGCCGCTTCCACCGCCTTGCGCACCGCCTGGTGCACCTCGCGCGACTCGCGAAAGCGCACCTCGATCTTGGTCGGGTGCACGTTCACGTCGACCCGGTCCGGCGCGATCTCGATGAACAACGCATAGGCCGGCTGGCGGCCGCCATGCAGCACGTCTTCATACGCCGAGCGCACGCCGTGGGCGACCAGCTTGTCGCGCACGAAGCGGCCGTTGACGTAGACGTACTGCTGGTCGGCGCGCGCGCGTGCCGACTCGGGCGTGCCGGCGCGGCCGTGGATGCGCAGCACGCCCAGGTCGAGCGCGACCGCGCGGCTGGCCGCGAGGAAGTCGTCGCCCAGCACGTCGCGCAGGCGCTGCTCGGCGGAGCCGGCGCGGCGCCATTGCTGCACCAGCTTGCCGTCGTGCCAGACGGCGAACGCGACGTCGGGCCGCGTGATCGCGTGGCGGCGCACGGCTTCGACGCAATGGGCGAGCTCGGTCGATTCGGTCTTGAGGAACTTGCGGCGCGCCGGCGTGCTGAAGAACAGCTCGCGCACCTCGACGCTGGTGCCCACGCCACGGGCCGCCGGCGCGAATTCGCCGGAGCGCGCGTCGAGTCGCCGGGCGTGCGGCGCATCGGCGGTGCGGCTGGCGACGGCGACGTCGGCGACCGAGGCGATCGCGGCCAGCGCCTCGCCGCGAAAGCCCATGGTGGACACGCTTTCCAGGTCGACCAGCGAGCCGATCTTGCTGGTGGCATGGCGGCGCAGCGCCAGCGGCAGCTCGTCGGCCGGGATGCCGTGGCCGTCGTCCTCGACCACGACGGCGCGGATGCCGCCGGCGACCAGCTTGACGACGACCTCGGTCGCGCCGGCGTCGAGTGCGTTGTCGACCAGCTCGCGCACCACCGAGGCCGGACGCTCCACCACTTCGCCCGCCGCGATCTGGCTGACGAGCTCGTCGGGGAGCTCGCGGATCGGGCGGCGCACGGGCGCGGACAGCACGGCATTCATCGGGCGCGATTGTAGGAGCGGGGGCGTCGTGCGCGGCCTCGATAATCGCCGCCATGGACATCCTCGGCCCGCTGATCGACTTCATCCTGCACGTCGACGTGCACCTCACGAACTTCGTGCAGGCCTACGGCGCCTGGGTGTATGCGCTGCTGTTCGTCATCATCTTCATCGAGACCGGCGTGGTGGTGATGCCCTTCCTGCCGGGCGACTCGCTGCTGTTCGTCGTCGGCACGCTGTGCGGCACGCAGCTGATGAGCCTGCCGCTGGCCATCGGGCTGCTCACGGCGGCGGCCATCCTCGGCAACCAGAGCAACTACACCATCGGGCGCTACTTCGGGCCCAAGGTGTTCCAGTGGGAGAGCTCGCGCTTCTTCAACAAGAAGGCCTTCGAGCAGGCGCACCAGTTCTACGAGCGCTACGGCGGCATCACCATCGTGCTGGCGCGCTTCATGCCGTTCCTGCGCACCTTCGCGCCCTTCGTCGCCGGCGTGGCGCAGATGACGCGGCGCAAGTTCACCTTCTACGACGTGACCGGCGGGACGCTGTGGGTGGGCGGGTTGACGCTGGCGGGGTATCTGTTCGGCGGTATCCCGTGGGTGAAGGAGAACCTGGACAAGATCATCTGGGCCATGATCCTTCTGCCGGGGGTGATCGCGATCTTCGGGGCGTGGAAGGGGCGGCGGCGGCAGATCGCGTGAAGCACGACCCGGGTTGCACCCGGGCTACGGGTAGCCCGGGTGCAACCCGGGGATCGCTCACCCCGTGGCGAACATCCTGATCTCCTCAGTGCCACCCGGCAGCGTCACCATCCTCTCGAAGCGCATCCCGATGCTTTCGAGCAGCCGCATCGACGCATGGTTGTCCACCGAGGTGATCGCGACGATTCGCGTCAGCCCCAACTGCCGCGCATGCCCCATCACCGCCGAGGCGGACTCGTGCGCATAGCCCTTGCGTCCGTGCCGCTCCAGGATGGCGAAGCCGATGTCGACGTCATCCAGTCCCTCGCGCTTGATGAGCCCGCACATGCCCACCAGCGTGCCGTCGTCCCTCAGCTCGACCGCGTACAGCCCGAAGCCGTTGCGCTGGTACATGGCCATGGGCACGTTGACGATGTAGTCGCGCGCCGCCTCCAGCGTGCGCACGCCGCGGTCGCCGATGAACCGGTGCCAGCCGGGCTCGTTGATCAGCTCGAGGATGAACTCGGCGTCGCGGGTGTCGAAATGGCGCAGCACCAGCCGATCGGTCTCGAGGATCTTCATGCGGTCAGAGGGCGCGTTGGCGCGCCAATGGAGGGTTCTTGGCGAAATAGCGCTTGATGCCGGTGACCAGGGCATCGACCAGCTGCGACTGGTAGCTGCCGTCGCGCAGCTTGGACTCTTCCTCCGGGTTCGAGATGAACGCCGTCTCGACGAGGATGGACGGGATGTCCGGCGCCTTCAGGACCGCGAAACCCGCCTGCTCCACCTTGGGCTTGTGCAGCCGCCCGACCTTTCCGATCTGGCCCAGCACCTCGCCGCCGAGCTTGAGGCTGTCCTTGATCTGGGCCGCGGTGCTCATGTCGAGCAGGGTGCGTGCGACGGTGGCGTCGTGCGACTTGATGTTGACGCCGCCCACCAGGTCGGCGGCGTTCTCCTTGTCGGCCATCCAGCGTGCCTGGGCGCTGCTCGCCGCGCCGTGGCTCAGCGCGAAGACCGAGGCGCCGCGCGCTTCGGGGGTCAGGAAGGCGTCGGCGTGGACGGACACGAACAGGTCGGCCTGCACCCGCCGCGCCTTGCGCACGCGCTCGTGCAGCGGCACGAAGAAATCGGCGTCGCGGGTGAGCATGGCGCGCATGCCGGGCACGGCGTTGATGCGCTCGCGCAGCTGCAGCGCGACCTGCAGGACGACGTCTTTCTCGCGCAGGCCGCTCGGGCCCACTGCGCCGGGGTCTTCGCCGCCGTGGCCGGGATCGATCGCGACGACGATCAGGCGCTCGACCTTGGCCTGTGGCGCCACCGACGCAGCGGTGGGCGTCGATGCGGCGGGTGCGGCAGCGATGATGGGCGCCGAGGCCGCCGGCGGCGCCGACGCGGCGGCCACGGAAGGCAGCGGCGGCTTGTCGAGCTTGCCGATGAATTCGCCGAGGGCGTCCTGCACCGCCTTGGCGGCCTGCTGCTCGGCGACTTCCTTCTCCTGGATCAGCGCCAGCAGCGGATCGCGCTCCTTCGTCGGGTACAGGTCGAACACCAGCCGGTGCTGGTAGGCCGCGACCGGCGCGAGCGTGAAGACCTGCGGCGCGGTCGCCTGCTTCAGGTCGATCACCAGGCGCACGATGCGCGGCTGGTTCTGTCCGACGCGCACGCCGGCGATGTAGGGATCGTCGGAGCGCACCTTGCCGACGATCTCGCGCAGCGCGGGGCTGAGCTCCAGGCCGTCGACGTCGATCACCAGCCGCGACGGGTGCTCGGCCATGAAGTGCTTGGCCGACAGCGCGGCGTCGGACTCGATGGTGACGCGGGTGTAGTCGTCGGCCGGCCAGACCCGCACCGCGACGATGCTGGCGCCGAAGGCCAGCTGGCGAGCGCCCAGCAGCAGCACCAGCGAGCCCATGGCGCGCACCGCCGACCGGCGCGACAGGCCGCTCATCGCAGCAGCTCCTGTCCGAGCTCGCTCAGCGCCGACACGCTGACCTGGCGGCGATCGTCGTCGTCCACGGCAATGTCCAGGCGCAGGTCGGGCACCGGCAGCAAGCCCTGGGCCTTCTCGGGCCATTCGGCCAGCTTGAGGCCCTCGGCGACGAAGATGTCGCGAAAGCCCGCGTCTTCCCATTCCTGCGGGTCGTTGAAGCGGTAGAAGTCGAAGTGCCAGGCCGGCAGGCCGGGCAGCTCGTAGGGCTCCATCACCGCGTAGGTGGGGCTCTTGACCCGGCCGGTGACGCCCAGTGCCTGCAGCAGATGGCGCACGAAGGTGGTCTTGCCGGCGCCCAGGGTGCCGTGCAGCTCGATGAAGGCCCGCCGCAATGCCGGGTGGACGGCGAAGCGCGCCGCGGTGGCGGCGCAGTCGCCCTCGTCGGACCAGACCAGGCTCGCGGTTTCTAGAATCGGCGGATGACCGGTGCTGCTCAAGGTTCAGTGGAGGAAACGTTGTTGCCGCGCCTGCGCGAGTGGGCGGCGGCGCTCGGATTTTCCCAGATCGGTGTGGCCGATGTGGACTTGTCCACTGCCGAGCCGGGCTTGCTGCAGTGGTTGCACAACGGCTTTCACGGCGCAATGGACTACATGCAGGCGCACGGCCTGAAGCGCGCGCGTCCGGCCGAGCTGGTGCCGGGCACGGTGCGGGTCATCACTGCCCGCATGGATTACCTGCCGCGCCACCGGCCCGAGGGCTGGCAGGCGGTCGAGTGGAACCGGCTGGCCGATCCGCTGCAGGCGGGGGTGTCGATCTATGCCCGCGGCCGCGACTATCACAAGGTGTTGCGTTCGCGCCTGCAGACGCTGGCCGACCGCCTGGCCGACGCGGTCGGGCCGATCGGACACAGGGTCTTCACCGATTCGGCGCCGGTGCTCGAGGTGGAACTTGCGGCGCGCAGCGGGATCGGATGGCGCGGCAAGCACACGCTGGTCCTGCATCGCGAGGCCGGTTCGATGTTCTTCCTCGGCGAGATCTACGTCGACCTCGCGCTGCCGCTCACGCCGCCGGTGCAGGCGCACTGCGGCGGCTGCAGCGCCTGCATCGACGTGTGCCCGACCCAGGCCATCGTGGCGCCGTATCGCCTCGATGCGCGCCGCTGCATCTCCTACCTGACGATCGAGCACGCCGGGGCGATCCCGCTCGAGCTGCGCGCCGCCGTGGGCAACCGCATCTACGGCTGCGACGACTGCCAGCTGGTGTGCCCGTGGAACAAGTACGCGCAGCGCAGCGTGCTGCCCGACTTCGATCCGCGCGAGGGCTTCGACGGCGCGAGCCTGCTCGCGTTGTGGCAATGGACCGAGGCCGAGTTCCTGCAGCGCACCGAAGGCAGCGCGATCCGCCGCATCGGGCACGAGCGATGGCAGCGCAACCTCGCGGTCGCGCTGGGCAATGCGCTGCGCCGAGCTCCGGATGCCGCCATCGTGCAGGCGCTGCGCGAGCGGCGCGAGGCCGCGACGCCGCTGGTGCGCGAGCACATCGACTGGGCCTTGTCGCAGGGCGCGGAAACGTCCCGCCAAGCTTCGTAGTTCCCACAATCGCAAAAGTCGGCGAGGGTTGCACCATCCGCGTTGATTGCAGGGTGTTCCACTCGACCCTGATGCGATGAACCGTACCCTGTTCACCTCCATTTCGCGTGTGTTGATGGCCTGCCTGCTGCTGGCGATCGGCAGCGTGCACGCGGCGCGCATCGAGGGCCAGGCCTTCGACGACCGCATTCGCCTGGCCGACACCGAGCTGCATCTCAACGGGCTGGGCTTGCGCGCGGTGGCCTGGATCCGCGGCTACGCGGCGGGCCTGTACCTGCCGGGCAAGGCGAGCACGCCGGCGCAGGTCCTCGCGGCCAGCGGCCCCAAGCGCATCCAGCTGAAGATGATGCTCGACGTCGAGGCGCCCGAGTTCATCAAGGCCTTCGACGTCGGCGTGCGCCGCAACAGCAGCCCCGCCGAGCAGGCCGCACTGGCCGAGCGCATGGCGCAGTTCGATCGCACCATCGCCTCGATCGGCGCGGTGCACAAGGGCGACGTGATCGACCTCGACTTCCTGCCGGCACACGGCCTGGTGCTGAGCATCAACGGCAAGCCGCGCGGCCAGCCGATTCCCGGCGAGGACCTCTACGCCGGCATCCTGAAGATCTTCATCGGCGAGCTGCCGGTGGACAAGAAATTGAAAGCCGGGCTGTTGGGCGCCCAACCGGCTTGACCGCTCTCTCACACGGCGCACCTCTCAAGGAGACTCCATGCAACGCAGAACCATCATCGCCGCGGCCGCAGCGGCCGCCGGCCTCTTCGGAGCCGGCGGCGCCGCCTGGGCCCAGGCCGCCTATCCGAGCAAGCCGGTGCGGCTGGTGGTGCCGTTCGCGCCGGGCGGAACGACCGACATCATCGCCCGCGTCGTGGCCGAGAAGATCAACCCGGTGCTGGGGCAGACGCTGATCGTCGAGAACAAGGGCGGCGGCGGCGGCTCGATCGGCGCGCTGGAGGTCATCAAGTCGGCGCCCGACGGCTACACGCTGGGCATGGCGACGGTGTCGACCACGGCGTCCAATCCGGCCATCAACAAGAAGATCGGCTACGACCCGGTGGCCGACTTCACGCCCATCATCAACATCGCCGCCACGCCCAACGTGATCGCGGTGCACCCGTCGTTCCCGGCCAAGGACTACAAGGCCTTCCTGGCCGAGGTGAAGGCCCATCCCGGCAAGTACAGCTTCGCGAGCTCGGGCACGGCGGCCATCGGGCACATGCAGATGGAGCTGTTCAAGAGCCTGTCCGGCACGTTCATCACGCACATTCCCTACCGCGGCGCGGGCCCGGCGCTGACCGACACGGTGGCCGGCCAGGTGCCCATCATCTTCGACAACCTGCCGTCGGCGCTGCCCTTCATCAAGGACGGCCGCCTGATCCCGATCGTGGTCGCGGCGCCGCAGCGCCTGTCGGTGCTGCCCAACGTGCCCACCTTCAAGGAAGTCGGCCTCGAGGGCGTGAACCGCATGGCCTACTACGGCATCCTGGGCCCCAAGGGGCTGCCCAGGGACGTGGTGAACAAAGTGGCGGCGGCGGTCAAGAAAACGGTCGATGATCCGGCGGTCAAGAAGCGCATCGAGGACACCGGCTCGCTGCTCATCCTCAACACGCCGGAGCAGTTCGCGTCGCAGATCAAGGCCGAGTTCGACGTGTACAAGCAGGTCGTCGAGAAGCAGAACCTCAAGCTGGACTGACTGCGGCCGATGGAAAATGCGGGAGCCCACGCGGCTCCCTTTTTTTCATCACTGCATGACTCCCATCGCCGCCAGCCAGGACGCCATCGACCGCTTCATCGACGCCTTGTGGATCGAGGACGGCCTGTCGGCCAACACGCTGGCAGCCTACCGCCGCGACCTCGGCCTGTATGCGCAGTGGCTGGCCGAGCAGCACGGCCGCGCCCTCAACGACAGCGCCGAAGCCGACCTGCGCGCATACGGCGTGGCGCGCCATGCCGCCAGCAAGGCCACCAGCGCCAACCGGCGCCTCACGGTGTTCAGGCGCTACTTCCGATGGGCGCTGCGCGAGCGGCTCGCCAGCGCCGACCCCACGCTCAAGCTGCTGGCGGCGCGCCAGCCCCTGCGCGTGCCCAAGAGCCTCACCGAGGCCCAGGTCGAGGCGCTGCTGGCCGCGCCCGACGTGGACACGCCGCTGGGCTTGCGCGACCGCGCGATGCTCGAGCTGATGTATGCCAGCGGGCTGCGCGTGAGCGAGCTGGTCGGGCTGAAGACGGTGCACGTGAGCCTGGCCGAGGGCGCGCTGCGTGCCACCGGCAAGGGCGCGAAGGAACGCCTGGTGCCCTTCGGCGAAGAGGCGCATGCGTGGCTGCGTCGCTACCTCGACGAGGCCCGCGGCGACATCCTGGCCGGACAGAGCAGCGATGCGCTGTTCATCACCGCGCGCGGCGGGCCGATGACGCGGCAGATGTTCTGGAAGCTGGTCAAGCAGCATGCGCTGCGCGGCGGCGTGCAGGTGCCGCTGTCGCCGCACACCCTGCGTCACGCCTTCGCGACCCACCTGCTCAATCACGGGGCCGACCTGCGCGCGGTGCAGATGCTGCTGGGGCATGCCGACATCTCCACGACGACCATCTACACCCACGTGGCGCGCGAGCGCCTGCGCGCGCTGCACGCGAAGCATCACCCCCGCGGCTGAGAAGCTGTCATCGCCGCTTCACGACTGCGCCACCGGCATGTCACGCCCGGGCCGCACCATGTGCGTCCATGCAACGCGACGTCGCCTTCCTGCGCGCATGGGTCGATCCGTCGGACCCGGAGCATGGCGTCGTCGCCGATGAGGCACCGCGGCGCCGCTACCGCAGCGTCTGGATCTCCGACCTGCACCTGGGCACGCCGGGCTGCCAGGCGCACGCGCTGCTCGACTTCCTGAAGCACGTCGAGAGCGAGCACCTGTTCCTGGTCGGCGACATCATCGACGGCTGGCAGCTGCGGCGCAGCTGGTACTGGCCGCAGGCCCACAACGACGTCGTCCAGAAGCTGCTGCGCAAGGCGCGCAAGGGGACGCGGGTCATCTTCATCCCCGGCAACCACGACGAGTTCGCGCGCCGCTACGTCGAGCACAACTTCGGCGGCGTCGACGTGGCCGAAGAGTGGATCCACGAGACGGCCGACGGCCGCAAGCTCTGGATCATCCACGGCGACCTGTTCGACGGCGTGATCCAGTGCGCCAAGTGGCTGGCGCATGTCGGCGACACGCTGTACGAGTTCACGCTCAAGCTGAACCGCCACCTCAATTCGCTGCGGGCGCGCCTGGGGCTGCCGTACTGGTCGCTGTCGAAGTACCTCAAGCTCAAGGTCAAGCGGGCGGTGAGCTACGTCGGCGACTTCGAGACCGCCGTGGCGCGCGAGGCGCGCAAGCGCGGCGTCCAGGGCGTCGTGTGCGGGCACATCCACCATGCCGAGCTGCGCGACATCGACGGCATCGTCTATGCCAACGACGGCGACTGGGTCGAGAGCCTGACCGCGCTGGTCGAGCACTTCGACGGCCGGCTGGAGATCGTCGACTGGTCGCAGCACGCCTCCGATGCGGCCCAGGCGGCGCGCGGGGCGGTGCCCGCGCCGGTGGTGGCCGAGGCAGCCTGATGAAGCTGGCCCTGGTCACCGACGCCTGGCTGCCCCAAGTCAACGGCGTCGTGACCACCCTTCTGGAGCTGCAGGACGGCCTGCGCGCGCGCGGCCACGAGGTGGTGGTGATCGAGCCCACGCCGTTCCGGCGCTTCGCCTGCCCCGGCTACCGCGAGATCGAGCTCGCCTGGCGGCCGGCACGGCGGGTGGCCCAGTTGCTCGACGAAGCGCAGCCCGACTGCATCCACATCGCCACCGAAGGCCCGCTGGGCAGCGCGGCGCGCGCCTATTGCCTGCGCCGCGGCCTGGCGTTCACCACCGCCTTCCACACGCGCTTTCCCGACATCCTCGCCAAGGCCCTGCACATCCCCGAGCGCTGGGGCTACGCGTGGTTCAAGCGCTTTCATGCGCCGTCGGCCGGCGTGATGGTGCCGACCGAGGGCATGCTGGGCATCCTGCGGCGCCACGGCTTCGCCAACCTGCGGGCGTGGTCGCACGGCGTCGACCTGAGCCTGTTCCAGCCCATCGCAGGCGCCGACCTGGGACTGCCCCGGCCGGTGTTCCTGTACGTCGGCCGGGTTTCCTACGAGAAGAACCTCGAGGCCTTCCTGCGGCTGGACCTGCCGGGGACCAAGGTCGTGTACGGCGTGGGCCCGCTGCTCGAGCGCCTGCAGCGCCAGCATCCCGAGGTGGTATGGCGCGGCGTGGTGCCGCGCAGCGACCTGGTGCGGGTGTACAGCGCCGCCGATGCGTTCGTCTTTCCCAGCCACAGCGAGACCTTCGGCCTGGTCATGCTGGAGGCCATGGCCTGCGGCCTGCCGGTGGCAGCATTTCCCGTGCCGGGGCCGCTCGACGTGGTCGGCGACTCGGACGGCGGCGTGCTGCACGAGGACCTGCGCCACGCGGCCCTGCAGGCCCTCGAGATTCCACGCGAGCGGGCCATGGCGCGGGCGCGCCAGTTCGATTGGCGACCGGTGTGCGACCAGTTCATCGGCCACCTCGTGCCGGCCCGTCCGGCCGGCGCCGCCGTTGTCACGAAAACGTCGCCAAACCTTCATAAACTGGGGACATGAGTCCCGATCTCGCCGCGGCGGCCGCGCTGCCCGCGCTGCTCCATCGCGAACGCGCCATCCTCGAGTTCAACCGCCGGGTCCTGGCGCAAGCCCGCCGCCTCGACGTTCCCTTGCTGGAGCGCCTGCGCTACATCTGCATCGTGTCGTCCAACATGGACGAGTTTTTCGAGGTGCGCTTCGCCGACTACATCGAGGCGGCGCGTGAACCGGGCGCCGGCATCTCGCGGCGCGACCTGGAAGCGGTGGCGAACGAAGCCCATGCGCTGATCGACGACCAGTACGCCGCTTTCAACGACGAGGTGATGCCGCTGCTGCACCGCGAAGGCATCGTCATCCTCAACCACGCCGACCGCGACGAGGCCCAGCGCCGCTTCGTCGACCAGTTCTTCCAGCGTCAGGTCCGGCCGCTGCTGGTTCCGGTGGGGCTGGATCCGTCGCACCCGTTCCCGCAGGTCGCCAACAAGTCGCTCAACTTCATCGTCCGCCTGACCGGCCGCGACGCCTTCGGGCGCGAGAACACCATCGCGATCGTCAAGGTGCCGCGCGTGCTGCCGCGGGTCATCAAGCTGCCCGATGCGCTGGCGCCGTCCGGCAAGCAGGCCTTCGTGCTGCTCACCAGCGTGATCCGGGCCCACCTGGGCGAGCTGTTCCCCGGGCGCGAGGTCGAGGCCTTCTCGCAGTTCCGCGTCACGCGCGACTCCGACCTCGAAGTCGACGAGGACGACGTCACCAACCTGCGCCAGGCCTTGCGCACCGGCCTCACCACGCGCCACTACGGCCAGGCGATCCGCCTCGAGGTCGTCAACACCTGCCCGACCGAGCTGTCCGAGTTCCTGTTGCAGCAATTCAGCCTGCCGGACGCGGCGCTGTACCGCGTCAATGGCCCGGTCAACCTGGTGCGGCTGAACCAGCTCATCGACCAGGCCGACGCGCCGGCGCTGCGCTTCCCGCCCTTCGAGGGCGTGTGGCCGCAGGGCCGGCTGCCGCGCCAGCAGTCCATCTTCACCCGCCTGCGCGGCGGCGACGTGCTGCTGCACCATCCCTTCGAGTCCTTCGAGCCGGTCGTGCAGTTCCTGCGCGAGGCCGTCGACGACCCCGACGTGCTGGCGATCAAGCAGACCATCTACCGCACCGGCAGCGAGTCGCCGCTGATGGACCTGCTGATCGAGGCCGCCCGCCGCGGCAAGGAAGTGATGGCCGTGGTGGAGCTCAAGGCGCGCTTCGACGAGGAGGCCAACATCAACTGGGCCGAGCGGCTGGAGGCCGTCGGGGCGCAGGTGGTGTACGGCATCGTCGGCCTCAAGACCCACGCCAAGCTGCTGCTCGTCACCCGGCGCGAGGAAGGCCGGCTGCGGCGCTACGCCCACCTGTCGACCGGCAACTACAACCCGAAGACGGCCCGGCTGTACACCGACGTCGGCTATCTCACGGCCGACCACGAGCTCACCGCCGACGCCGACGCGGTGTTCCAGCAGCTCGCGAGCCTGGGCAAGATGAAGCCGCCGCGCCAGCTGCTGCAAGCGCCCTTCACCTTGCACCGGCGCACCCTGCAGCACATCGAGGCGGTCGCCGAGGCGGCCCGCGCAGGCCAGCCGGCACGCATCGTCGCCAAGCTCAATGCCCTGACCGACGTGGCGCTCATCGAGGCGCTGATCCGCGCCGGCCAGTCGGGCGCCAGCATCGATCTCATCGTGCGCGGCGCCTGCATGCTGCCGCCCGGCATTCCCGAGGTGACCGACCGCATCCGCGTGCGCTCCGTCGTCGGACGTTTCCTCGAGCACTCGCGGGTGCTGTACTTCCGCTGGGGGCCCAGCGAGGACGACGAGGCGCTGTACCTGTCGAGCGCCGACTGGATGAGCCGCAACATGTTCCGCCGCATCGAGGTGGCGTGGCCGATCCGCGATGCGGCCTTGCGCCAGCGCGTCATCGACGAGTGCCTGGTGCCCTATCTCCACGACACCCGCGACGCCTGGCGGCTGTGCTCCGACGGCCGCTACGAGCGCATCGCCAACGAGGGGCCGAGCGCCCAGCACGCCCTGATGCAGCTGTACCAGCCCGGGTTGTCGAAAGACAGCTGATGGACCTGATCCTGTGGCGCCACGCCGAAGCCCACGTCATCCGCGACGGGCAGAGCGACCTGGAACGCGCGCTGACCTCCAAGGGCGAGCGGCAGGCGCAGCGCATGGGCGAGTGGATGAACCAGCGCATCGCGCATTCCACCCGCATCCTGGTGAGCCCGGCGCTGCGCTGCCAGCAGACGGCCAAGGCGCTGGGGCGCAGCTTCAAGACCCTCGAGACCATCGCGCCCGATGCGCCGCCGGAGGCGGTGATCAAGGCCGCCCGCTGGCCCGACGGCACCGAGCCCGTGCTCGTGGTGGGCCATCAACCGACGCTGGGGCTGGTCGCTGCCCTGCTGCTCACCGGCATGCCGCAGCCCTGGGCGATCAAGAAGGGCGCGGTGTGGTGGCTGCGCTCACGCGACCGCGAAGACGGTTCGCAGATCGTCCTGCAAGCGGTGCAGTCTCCCGATTGCCTGTAGCCCGGGTGCAACCCGGGACACCGCAGTCGCTCAGGCCTTCAGCGCCAGCATCAGCGGCCCGCCCCGCTCCCACGCCGCCGCCTCTTCGCTCAGCAGGTGCACCGTGCGCGGATGCGTCTCGACCCACGTCGGCGGCACCGTCAGCGTGGCCATGCCGCCCGCGCGCCGCAGCGTGAGCGCGTCGGACTCGACCTCGCCGCGGGCGTGGCAGACGATGATCGCCAGCCGCAGGCACAGGGTCTGCCAGGCGAATTCGTCCTGCACCAGGCTGCCTTCGACCTTGCGCAGCCCGCCGCGCTGCGCCAGCACCAGCGCCGCCAGCCGGCGCTGCTGCGACTGCGAGAACCCGGGCGCGTCGACGTTGGCGACCAGGTAGGCGCTGTGGCGGTGGTGGTCGTGGTGCGAGACCACCATGCCCATCTCGTGCAGCGCGCAGGCCCAGCCCAGCTCGCGCCGCGCGTCGTGCGCCGCCCGGGACTGCACGCTGTCGTACATGGTCTGCGCCAGCTCGCCGACGCGGCCGGCCTGCTCGGCATCGACCTTGAAGCGGCGCTGCAGCTCGCGCACCGAGGCATCGCGGATGTCGTGGCCGTCGGTGGCCTGGGCCGCGGCCAGGCGCTCGTCGAGGTCGAAGATCACGCCCTGGCGCAGCGCGCCGCGCGCCGGACTGAGCGCGTCGATGCCGAAGTGCATGGCCAGCGTGTAGAGGATGGCCAGGCCGCCGGCGATCACGGCGCGGCGGTCGTCCTTCAGCCCCGGCAACGACAGCTTCTCGACGCGGCCGGCGCGCAGGCATTGCTCCATGAGCCAGCGCAGGCCCATGGGCGTGATGCGGCCGTCGGTCACGTTGCTGGCCGACAGCAGTTGCGACACCGCTCCCACCGTGCCCGACGAGCCCAGCGCCTCGATCCAGTGGGCCGGCGCAAAGGGCTCCAGCGCTTCCTCGAGCTCGGCGCCGGCAGCGACCTGCGCCGCGCGGAAGGCCGCTTCGGTGAAGCGGCCTTCGCCGAAGTACTTCATCGACAGGCTCACGCTGCCGACCTGGAACGACTCGGCGCGCAGCGGCATGCGCCCGCGGCCGAGGATCATCTCGGTGGAGCGCCCGCCGATGTCGACCACCAGGCGCGCGTGCTCGGAAGGCTGCAGGCGCGCGACGCCGGCGTAGATCAGGCGGGCCTCCTCGCGGCCGGAGATGACTTCGATGGGCTGGCCGAGCACGGTGGTGGCGCGCGCGAGGAAGGCATCGCGGTTGCGCGCCTCGCGCAGCGTCTGCGTGGCCACCGCGCGCACCTGCGACGGCACGAAGCCCTGCAGGCGCTGGGCGAAGCGGGCCAGGCAGGCCAGGCCGCGCGCCGCGGCCTCCTCGGTCAGCAGGCCCTTGTCGTCGAGGCCGGCGCCCAGGCGCACGGTTTCCTTCAGGTAGTCGATGCGACGGTAGCGTCCCTGGTGCAGCTGGCCGATCTCGAGCCGGAAGCTGTTGGACCCCATGTCGACGGCGGCGAGCTGGCCCGGCCAGCGCGAGCCGGTGATCGAGGCGGCAGGCGATGCCGCGGCAAGGGTTGAAACCATGGCGCGCATTGTCGCGGCAAAGCATGGCGCGACGATGGCGCCGCGGGCGATGTCCGACGCGCTGAAGCGGCCGATGGCGAACCTTCCTAGAATGCGCGCTTCCTTTTTCGACAAGGGCACCGACCATGGACACGCTTCGCAAGGATGTGGACAGCCTGACCGGCACGCGCGAGCTCAGCCGTCGCGGCTTCGTGCAGACGGCGGTGGGCAGCGGCTTCGCTGCAGCCGTGCTCCCGGTGAGCGCCCAGACCATCACCACCGACACCGGCGGGCTCGATGCGGGCGTGGTCACCATTCCCGTCGGCGACTTCAAGATGCCGGCCTATCGCGCCGCGCCGGCGGGCAAGACGGGGCTGCCGGTGATCCTCGTCATCTCGGAGGTGTTCGGGGTGCACGAGCACATCGCCGACGTGGCGCGCCGCTTCGCCAAGCAGGGCTATCTCGCGATCGCGCCGGAGCTCTTCGTGCGCCAGGGCGACGCCAAGGCCTATCCCGAGATCTCCAAGCTGCTCTCCGAAGTCGTCAACAAGGTCCCCGACGAGCAGGTGATGGGCGATCTCGACGCCAGCGTCGCCTGGGCCAAGACCCATGGCGGCGACACCGGCAAGCTCGGCGTCACCGGCTTCTGCTGGGGTGGCCGACACACCTGGCTCTTCGACGCCCACAACCCCGGCGTGAAGGCCGCGGTCGCCTGGTACGGGCGGCTGGTGGGCGACAGCACGCCGCTGACCCCGAAGAACCCGATCGACCTGGCCGGCAAGCTCAGCGGCCCGGTGCTGGGCCTGTACGGCGGGGCCGACCAGGGCATCCCCGTCGACACCATCGAGAAGATGAAAGCGGCGCTGGCCGCCGGCAGTGCGGCCGCGAAGAAGTCGGAGTTCGTGGTCTATCCCGACACGCCGCACGCGTTCAATGCCGACTACCGGCCGAGCTATCGCAAGGCCGCGGCGGAAGACGGCTGGAAGCGCTGCCTGGCGTGGTTCAAGGCGAACGGCGTCGCTTGATGCCCGACAATGCCCCTGCCGACAGGCCGCGCACCGCGCGGCCTGTTCGTTGATAGCGCATGAAGCTCCTGTACATCGTTGCCGCCACCTTCGCCGGCGGGCTGCTGTCGGTCGTCATCGCGGCCAGCCTCACCATCAGCATGCTGACGCGGGTCGTGCGCGACCTGGTGAGCCTGTCGGCCGGGGTGCTGCTGGGCACCGCGCTGCTCAACCTGCTGCCCGAGGCCTTCGAGAGCAAGGCCAGCCCGCAAAGCCTGTTCGCCACGCTGCTGGCCGGGCTGCTGTTCTTCTTCCTGCTCGAGAAGGCCGAGCTCTACCGGCACCAGCACCACCACGAGGGCGACGAGCACCACCACCACCACGGCTTCGACCGCCAGCAGGCCGGCCGCGGCGGCTGGACCGTGCTGTTGGGCGACAGCATCCACAACTTCTGCGACGGGATCATCATCGCGGCGGCCTTCCTGACCGACGTGCACATCGGCCTCGTGACCTCGCTGGCCATCATCGCCCACGAGATCCCGCAGGAGGTCGGCGACTACATCGTGCTGCTCAACGCCGGCCTGTCGCGGCGCAAGGCGCTGCTCTACAACGCCGCCTCGGGCATGGCGGCGGTGGTGGGCGGCATCGTCGGCTACTTCGTGGTCGGGCCGTGGCAGCAGCTGTTTCCGTACCTGCTCGTGATCGCGTCCAGCAGCTTCGTCTACGTGGCGGTGGCCGACCTCATCCCGCAGCTGCAGCACCGCCTGTCATGGCGTGACACGGCGGCGCAGCTGGCCTGGCTGGGGGGTGGCCTGCTGCTCATCGTCATGGCGATCGGGTCTCTGCACGCGCATTGACGTAGCCCGGGTGCAACCCGGGTTGCACCCGGGCCACCCTTCAGCGAACCACGAGCACGGGCAGCTTGCTGTGCGTCAACACCTTCTGCGTCTCGCTTCCCAACAGCAGCGCGGTCACGCCGCGTCGGCCGTGCGACGCCATCACGAGCAGATCGCACTCCATGCGCTGGGCGTGCTCGATGATGGCCTCCCAGGGGTGCAAGGCCTCGACGGTGTGGGCCTCGCAGGGCACGCGCGCCGCCTGGCAGGCGTCGCGCACCTGCTGGATGCGCCGGGCGGCGATGCGCTCCTGGGCGTCGAAGAACTCCTGGGGCGGCGTGGGCTGCATCTCGGAGATCGCGCTGTAGGGGAAGGGCTCCTTCACGCTGATCGTGTAGAGCTGCGCGCCGAGGGACTGCGCCAGCCGGATCGCAGAGTCGACCGCCTTGGCGGTGATGTCCGATCCGTCGGTGGGCACGAGGATGCGCTTGAACATGATCACCTCCGTGGGGAGTGTCAGCGCTTGGAATGTCCCAGAGCGCCGGTGTTCCGTCAAACCCGCGCTCGCCGGCTCAGCCTTTGGCGATCGGCCGGTCGGGGTCGGCCGACCACTCGCTCCATGAGCCGGGATACAGCGCCGACGTGCCCAGACCGGCCACTTCCATGGCGAGCACGTTGTGGGAGGCGGTCACGCCCGAGCCGCACTGGTGGACCACCGCGGCGGCGTCGGGGCCCACCAGCGGGGCGAACTCCACGCGCAGCTGCTCGGGCGGCTTGAAGCGGCCGTCGGCCGCGAGGTTGAGCTTGAAGAAGCGGTTCAGCGCGCCGGGAATGTGGCCGGCCTGCGCGTCGAGCGGCTCGACCTCGCCGCGAAACCGTTCGGGCGCGCGCGCGTCGAGCAGGCGCACGCGCCCGAGCGATGCGGCCAGCGTGGCGGCATCGATCGTGGGCATGGCGGCCCGGCGCGACGGGTAGGGCGCCACTGCACGCGGCGCCGCGGGGGCTGCGTCGTCGGCGTCGCCGCCGGCGGCGCGCCAGGCCTGCCAGCCGCCGTCGAGCACGGCCACCGCCTCGTGACCCAGCCAGCGCAGCAGCCACCACGCCCGCGCGGCGAACATGCCCGAGTGGCGGTCGTACACGACGACCGGCGTGTCGGGCGCGATGCCCAGCCGCGCCACCGTCGCGGCGAAGACGTCGCGCGAGGGCAGGGGATGCCGTCCGTTGCGCCCGGTCTTGGGCCCCGACAGGTCGCGATCGAGGTGCAGGTAGTGCGCGCCGGGCAGGTGCGCCGTGCGGTACTCGCGCTCGCCGGCCGCGGGATCGGCGAGGTCGAAGCCGGTGTCGATCACGACCGGTGGGGTGGCAGTGCGCAACGCGTCGCGAAGCTCGCTGGCGCTGATCAAGGGCGATGGGTGCATGGTGGACTCAATCGGAAGGAGGAGAGGGCTTGGGTGGCGCGGCGGCCGCTTGCGTGCGCAGCAAGGTGGCCCGCACGCCGGCGGCGACGATGAGCAGCATGCCGGCCAGGGCCAGCCAGGTGACGGGGTCGCCGAACAGCAGCACGCCGTAGACGAAGGAGAAGGCGATGCCCAGGTACTGCAGGCTGGCGTTCACGAGCGGACGGCCCCGTGCATAGGCGCGTGTCATCAGCAGCTGCGCGACCGTGGCCAGCACGCCCACCGCCAGCAGCAGGCCCAGGCCGCTCCAGCTGTGGGCGTGCCATCCGGTGAGCGAGGCGATGAGGGCGCCGCCCAGCACCCCGCCGACCGAGAAGTAGAAGACGATGCGGCCCTCGGGCTCGCCGGCGCGTCCGAGGGCAGTGATCTGCAAGTAGGCGGTGGCCGACACCATGCCCGACAGCAGGCCGATCAGCCCGTGCCACAGCTGCCGTTGCTCGATGGTGGGCCGCAGCAGCAGGGCGACGCCGAGGAAGCCCAGCAGCACCGCCACCAGCAGGCGCCCGTCGACCGGCCGCGCGCCCAGGACGGAGGCGCCGCCGACCAGGAACAGCGCCATCCACACCGAGGACGAGTAGTTCAGCGTCATCGCGGTGGCCAGCGGCAGGTTGCCGATGGCGTAGAACCACAGGCACAAGGCGATCACGCCGGTCAGGCTGCGCCAGAAGTGCATGGAAGGAACGGCAGTGCGCAGCGAGGTGCCCTGCCAGCGGCTCATGGCGCCGATGATGAGCGCACCGACCAGCCCGCGGTACATCACGATCTCGCCGCTGCCGTACTGGGCCGAGGCGAGCTTGACGCACACGCCCATGGTCGCGAAGAGCAGCGACGCGAGAACCATCAACCAGGGAGCCGACATGGGCGCCGATTCTGCCCCCGTGCGGCGGCGGATTCGCGTCAGGCCTTGCGACGCAGCTTCATCATGCGGCGGTACCACTCGTGGAACTGCTGCATGCCGTCTTCCATCGGGCTCTGGTAGGGGCCGGCTTCGTCGTCGCCGCGCTCCATGAGGGCGCGCCGGCCGGCGTCCATGCGCAGCGCGATCTCGTCGTCTTCGGCGCAGGTCTCCCAGTAGGCGGCCTGCTCGGCCTCGACGAACTCGCGCTCGAAGGCAGCGATCTCCTCCGGGTAGTAGAACTCGACGACGTTGAGCGTCTTCTGCGGGCCCTTGGGGTACAGCGTCGAGATCACCAGCACGTGCGGGTACCACTCCACCATGATGTTGGGGTAGTAGGTGAGCCAGATCGCGCCGTGCTTGGGCGGCACGCCGTTGCGGTAGGCCAACACCGCGTCGTGCCACTTGCGATACGTGGCCGAGCCGGCCTTGGCCAGGGCGTTGTTCGTGCCGACCGTCTGCACCGAGTACTCGTCGCCCCATTCCCAGCGCAGGTCTTCGCAGGTCACGAACTGACCCAGCCCGGGGTGGAAGGGGGCGACGTGGTAGTCCTCGAGGTAGACCTCGATGAAGGTCTTCCAGTTGTAGTCGCACTCGTGGAGCTGGACCTTGTCGAGCACGTAGCCGTTGAAGTCGAGCTCGGCGCGCGGACCGAGCTGGGCGAGGTCGGCTGCGACGTTGCGGCCGTTGTCCTCGAACACCATGCCGTTCCAGGTGCGAACCTTGTAGTTGTTCAGGTTCAGGCAGGGGTCGTCGGCGAAGTGCGGCGCGCCGATGAGCTCGCCGCGCAGGTCGTAGGTCCAGCGGTGCAGCGGGCACACGATGTTGCTGCGCGTGTTGCCCCGGCCCCGCAGCATCACGGCCTGACGGTGGCGGCACACGTTCGAGATGAGCTGCACGCCCTCGGGGGTTCGCACCAGGGCCCGTCCCTCGCCTTCCTGGGGCAGGGCGTGGTAGTCGCCCACCTCGGGCACCGACAGCTCGTGCCCGAGGTAGCGTGGGCCATGCCGGAAGATCAGCTCCGTCTCGCAACGAAACAGATCGTCGTCGAAGTAGCTGGTGACCGAGAGTTGAGAGCGGCTTCGCTCGAGAGCTTCGAGGGTGATGCTCAGGTCGGACATGATCCCCAGGATCTCCAAAAACCGATGTCGAACCGCCCCGATGGACCACGAAGACGCCCTGTTCCGTGGGCCCCCGGGGCATGTGGTCGTGGGGGAAAGAAAGCCCGCAATGCGAAGCGTTTCGCAGCGGGCCGCGGATTGTACCCGGGGGGTGGTATTGGCACCCGGTGAGGCATTGGTCGCCGCAAGCACCACCAAAGTGGGGCCGTTTGAAGGCACCTCAAGGGGTACGGCTGACTACAATGGGGGGTTTCACACCGCGAAATATGTCATCCGTCCATTCTTCCCCGGAGCCGGGCCGTACGCCGGCCACGTACGAAGACGCCCTGACCGAGCTCGAACGGCTCGTGGCGGCGATGGAAGGCGGGCAGCTGCCGCTGGACCAGCTTCTGCAGAGCTACCGCCGCGGCGCCGAGCTGCTCAGCTTCTGCCGCGGCCGCCTGGAGGCCGTCGAGCAGCAGGTCAAGGTCCTCGAAGACGGGCAACTGAAGCCCTTTGCCGCTTCATGAAGCGCGCCGAATTCGACCTCTGGGCGCGCCACGAGCTCGATGCCCTCGAAGCGGCGCTCGATGCCTGGGTGCCTTCCGACACGCCCGCCGGGCTGGGTCTGGCGATGCGCTACGGCGTGCTGGACGGCGGCAAGCGCGTGCGGCCCCTGCTGGTGCTCGCCGCATCGCAGGCGGTTGGCGGCTTGCACGAGGCCGCCCTTCGGGCCGCGTGCGCGGTCGAGCTGATCCACGCCTATTCCCTGGTCCACGACGACATGCCCTGCATGGACAACGACGTCCTGCGTCGCGGCAAGCCGACGGTGCATGTGCAGTTCGGCGAGGCGCAGGCCATGCTGGCCGGCGACGCCATGCAGGCGCTGGCCTTCGAGATGCTGACGCCCGACGCGGGCGTCCCGCCGGCCTTGCAGGCCCGGCTGTGCTCGCTGCTGGCGCGCGCGGCCGGGCACGCCGGCATGGCGGGCGGGCAGGCGATCGACCTCGCCAGCATCGGCGTGCCGCTGGACGAGCACACCTTGCGCGACATGCACCATCGCAAGACCGGCGCCTTGCTGCAGGCCAGCGTGCTCATGGGCGCGGCCTGCGGCAGCACCAGCGCGACCGAATGGGACGCGCTGGCCGCCTTCGGCGACGCGCTGGGCCTGGCCTTCCAGGTCGTCGACGACATCCTCGACGTGACCCAGGTCTCCGAGACCCTGGGCAAGACCGCGGGCAAGGACCTCGACAACAACAAGCCGACCTACGTCACCGTGCTCGGGCTCGAGGCCGCGCGCCGCCACGCCGGCGAGCTGCGCGACAAGGCCCAGGCGGCGCTGGCCCGAAGCGGCTTGCGCAATGCCGCCTGGCTGAGCCTGCTGGCCGACAAGGTCGTCGAACGCGACAACTGAAGCTCTGCGATGAACCACTCCCTGCTCCAAACGATCAACGCCCCGGCCGACGTGCGGCGCCTGTCGCGCAGCGAGCTCAAGCAGCTCGCGATCGAGCTGCGCGACTTCGTGCTGCAAAGCGTCTCGCAGACCGGCGGGCACCTGTCGTCCAACCTGGGCACGGTGGAGCTCACCATCGCCTTGCACCACGTCTTCAACACGCCGCACGACCGCCTGGTGTGGGACGTGGGCCACCAGACCTACGCGCACAAGATCCTCACCGGCCGGCGCGACCGCATGCCGTCACTGCGCCAGATCGGCGGCATCAGCGGCTTCCCGCGCCGCGACGAGAGCGAGTACGACACCTTCGGCACCGCGCATTCGTCGACGTCCATCTCGGCTGCGCTGGGCATGGCCGTCGCCGCCAAGATGAAGGGCGAGAAGCGCAAGGCCGTGGCCATCATCGGCGACGGCGCGATGACCGCCGGCATGGCCTTCGAGGCGCTCAACAACGCGGGCATGCCCCACGCCTGCGGCCAGCCCGACATGCTGGTGATCCTCAACGACAACGACATGTCGATCTCGCCGCCGGTCGGCGCGCTGAACCGCTACCTCGCACGCCTGATGAGCGGCAAGTTCTACGCCGCCGCGCGCGAGAGCGCCAAGCAGGTGCTGAAGAATGCGCCGCCGCTGTTCGAGCTGGCACGCCGCTTCGAGGAGCATGCCAAGGGCATGGTCGTGCCCGGCACCATCTTCGAGGAGTTCGGCTTCAACTACGTCGGCCCCATCGACGGTCACGACCTCGACTCGCTCATCCCGACGCTGGAGAACCTGCGCGACAAGCCGGGCGCGCAGTTCCTGCACGTGGTCACCAAGAAGGGCTACGGCTACAAGCTGGCCGAGGCCGACCCCGTCAACTACCACGGCCCGGGCAAGTTCGACCCGGCGGTGGGCCTGCAAAAGCCGTCCAAGCCGTCCAAGCCCACGTTCACGCAGGTGTTCGGGCAGTGGCTGTGCGACATGGCCGAGAAAGACAAGCGCCTGGTGGCCATCACGCCGGCGATGCGCGAGGGCTCGGGCATGGTCGAGTTCGAGCGCCGCTTTCCGGCGCGCTACCACGACGTGGGCATCGCCGAGCAGCACGCGGTCACCTTCGCCGCCGGCCTGGCCTGCGAAGGGCTGAAGCCGGTGGTCGCGATCTACTCCACCTTCCTGCAGCGCGCCTACGACCAGCTCGTCCACGACGTCGCGATCCAGAACCTGCCGGTCGTCTTCGCCCTCGACCGCGCCGGCCTGGTGGGCGCCGATGGCGCGACGCATGCCGGCGCCTACGACATCGCTTACCTGCGCTGCATCCCGAACATGAGCGTGCTCACGCCGGCCGACGAGAACGAATGCCGGCAGCTGCTCACGACGGCGTTCGAGCAGAACCATCCGAGCGCCGTGCGCTATCCCCGCGGCAGCGGCGTCGGCGCGACCATCCAGGCCGAGCTGGTCGGGCTTCCGTTCGGCAAGGGCGAGATCCGCCGCGAGGCCACGCGCGCCTCCGGGCAAGGCGGCAAGCGCATCGCCATCCTGGCCTTCGGCACGCTGCTGTATCCCGCACTGGAGGCCGCCGAGCGTCTCGACGCCACGGTCGCCAACATGCGCTTCGTCAAGCCGCTCGATGTCGCGCTGGTGACAGAACTGGCGCGCAGCCATGATGCAATCGTCACCGTGGAAGAAGGCTGCACCATGGGCGGTGCGGGCAGCGCGGTGATGGAGGCCCTGGAGGCTGCCGGCTTGCAGGTCCCGGTGCTGGCGCTGGGTCTGCCCGACCAGTTCGTCGAGCATGGCGATCCGGCCAAGCTGCTCTCGCAGTGCGGGCTGGATGCGGCAGGCATCGAGCAGTCGGTGCTCAAGCGCTTCGGCGCCCGTCCGGCGCTGGTGCGCCCGGCCGTCAACCACTGAAGAAGCGTCCCCGCGGTTGCGGGGTTTCGAGCGGCGCGTCCATGCCCTTCGCGCCGCAAGGTCGCCCGATTGATGACATGCTTCGGGCGACACACGGGTCGGAAGGACCGCGGCGTCCGCGGCGAGCGGGGGCTTCGATGAATCACATGAGCAATCTGAAAGACGCGCTGCACATTCCCGACACGCAAGGCGAGCGCGACGAGCGCCATCTGGCCATCCAGCGCGTCGGCGTGAAGGACGTGCGCTATCCGCTGCAGCTGCGCATCGGCAAGTCGGTGCTGGGCACCGTCGGGCAGTGGGACCTCGACGTGGCACTGCCGGCGGAGCAGAAGGGCACCCACATGTCGCGCTTCGTGGCCTGGCTCGACGCGCTCGACGCGCCGCTCGACGCCGGCGAGCTGCGCAGCGGCCTGGCGGTCATGCTCGACAAGCTGCATGCAACCGAAGGACGCATCGAGGCGCGCTTCCCGTTCTTCCTGCGCAAGCGCGCGCCGGTGTCGGGTGTCGAGAGCCTGCTCGAGTACCAGGGGCGCTGGATCGCCGAGGCGCGCACCGGTGCGGCCACCGTGTGGGCCGAGGTCGTGGTCCCGGTGAAGTCGCTGTGCCCCTGCTCGAAGGAGATCTCCGACTACGGCGCGCACAACCAGCGCTCGCACGTCACCATCCGCGTCGAGCTGCTGCAGGACATCGAGTGGGGCGAGCTGGTGCGCTTCGCCGAGGACAGCGCCTCCAGCGAGATCTGGCCCATGCTCAAGCGCTCGGACGAGAAGTGGGTCACCGAGCGCGCCTATGAGAATCCGAAGTTCGTCGAGGACCTGGTGCGCGACGTGGCGCTGCGGCTCAATGCCGATGCGCGGGTCGGGCGCTACAGCGTGGATGTCGAGAATTTCGAATCGATCCACGCGCACTCGGCGTACGCGCACATCGAACGGTAGCCCGGGTGCAACCCGGGGGCCTATTGAAACCCGGGTTGCACCCGGGCTACCTCAAGCCGCAGCGATCGCGATCTTCGCCTGCCATTCGGCAGGCCCGGTCTGGTGCACCGACGTCCCCTGCGCGTCGACCGCCACCGTCACCGGCATGTCCTTGACGTCGAACTCGTAGATCGCCTCCATGCCGAGGTCGGCGAAGCCGACGACCTGGGCGGCCTTGATGGCCTTGGCGACGAGGTAGGCCGCGCCGCCCACCGCCATCAGGTAGGCCGACTTGTGCTTGCGGATGGCCTCGATGCCGGCCGGTCCGCGCTCGGCCTTGCCGATCATGCCGATGAGGCCGGTCTTCGCGAGCATCATCTCGGTGAACTTGTCCATGCGCGTGGCGGTGGTGGGCCCGGCCGGACCGACCACCTCGTCGCGCACCGGATCGACCGGCCCGACGTAATAGATGACGCGGTTGGTGAAGTCCACCGGCAGCGTCTCGCCCTTGGCCAGCATGTCCTGGATGCGCTTGTGCGCGGCGTCGCGGCCGGTGAGCATCTTGCCGTTGAGCAGCAGCGTGTCGCCCGGCTGCCAGCTCGCCACCTCCTCGCGCGTGAGCGTGTCGAGGTTGACGCGCTTGCTCTTGTTGTAGTCGGGCGCCCACTTCACGTCGGGCCACAGGTCCAGGCTGGGCGGTTCGAGGTAGGCCGGCCCGGAGCCGTCGAGCACGAAATGCGCATGGCGGGTGGCCGCGCAGTTAGGGATCATCGCCACCGGCTTGCTGGCCGCGTGGGTGGGGTAGGTCGCGATCTTCACGTCGAGCACCGTGGTCAGGCCGCCCAGGCCTTGGGCTCCGATGCCGAGCGCGTTGATCTTGTCGCACAGCTCGATGCGCAGCTCCTCGACCTTGTTCTGCGGCCCGCGCTGCCTGAGCTCATGCATGTCGATGTCCTGCATCAGGCTTTCCTTGGCCAGCAGCATCGCCTTCTCGGCCGTGCCGCCGATGCCGATGCCCAGCATGCCGGGCGGGCACCAGCCCGCGCCCATGGTCGGCACCGTCTTGAGCACCCAGTCGACCAGGCTGTCGCTGGGATTCATCATCACGAACTTGCTCTTGTTCTCGCTGCCGCCGCCCTTGGCCGCGACCTGCACGTCGACGGTGTTGCCGGGGACCAGCGACACGTGCACCACGGCCGGCGTGTTGTCCTTGGTGTTCTTGCGGTCGAAGTGCGGGTCGGCCACGATGCTCGCGCGCAGCTTGTTCTCGGGGTCGAGATAGCCGCGGCGCACGCCGTCGTTGACGGCGTCCTCGATGCCCGCGGGGAAGCCCTCGAAGCGCACGTCCATGCCGACCTTCAGGAAGACGTTGACGATGCCGGTGTCCTGGCAGATCGGACGGCGGCCTTCGGCGCACATCTTGGAGTTGGTGAGGATCTGCGCGATCGCGTCCTTGGCGGCGGCGCTTTGCTCCGACTCGTAGGCGCGCGCCAGGTGGGCGATGTAGTCGGCCGGATGGTAGTAGCTGATGTACTGCAATGCGGCAGCGACGCTGTCGACGAGGTCGGCGTAGCGGATGGTGGTCATGGCGGGAGTCTCGGTGGGGCGGAGCGCGTCGGAGTGGCGATGATCGCCGCCTCGGCTTGCCCGAAGTTTACTGAAGGGCTGCGGCGGCCCGCTACGCAGTCCCCGCGACGATCAGTGGGCGTCGCGCGGGCCTTGCGGCAGGAGCCGATCGGTCATGGCGATGGCCAGGGCCGACAGCAGGAAGGCCAGGTGGATGACCGTCTGCGCGATCAGCACCCGGTCGGTCAGCGCGCCGGCGTTGATGAATGTCTTGAGCAGGTGGATCGAGCTGATGCCGATGATGGCCGTGGCGAGCTTGACCTTGAGCACCGATGCATTGACGTGGCTCAACCATTCGGGCTGGTCCGGGTGGCCTTCGAGATTCATGCGGCTCACGAAGGTCTCGTAGCCGCCCACGATCACCATGATGAGCAGGTTCGAGATCATCACCACGTCGATGAGCCCCAGCACCACCAGCATGATGCTGGTCTCGGTGAGCTTGGCATCCGCCGGCACGCTCTCGCCCTTGACCGCGACGGCGCTCAGGACCGCCTGCAAGGCGGACTTGTCGCCGAGCGCCGCCTCGATGAGGTGGACCAGCTCGACCCAGAAATGAAAGACGTACACGCCCTGCGCGAGGATGAGCCCGAGGTACAGCGGAAGCTGCAGCCATCGGCTCATGAAGATCAGGTTGGGCAGCGGGCGCAGCTTGACGGTGGTCGGGTCTTGGAGACGGGCCATGGAGGTGCGTACAGGGATTTGTCCGATGGTCGAAAATTGTAGGTGCGAGACGATGACAGGCCCCGCTTCGACAGAGTAAGGCCTTCGTAAGAGCACCTCCCTATGGTGCGACCCAGTGCCATAGACATACAGGAGACACGCATGACCGATCACACCAAGCTGTACCCTGCGCCGCAGTCCGCCACGCGCTCGGCCCATGTGTCCGGAATGGAGGCCTACCAGAAGCTGGTGGCCGAAGCGAAGGCCGACTACGACGGCTACTGGGGCCGCCTCGGGCGCGAGCTGCTGAGCTGGAACAAGCCCTTCACCAAGGTGCTGGACGCGTCCAACGCGCCCTTCTTCAAGTGGTTCGAGGACGGCACGCTCAACGTCTCGTACAACTGCCTCGACCGCAACGTCGAGGCCGGGCGCGGCGACAAGGTCGCCATCATCTTCGAGGCCGACGACGGAACGGTCGCGCGCATCACCTACCGCGAGCTGCTCGAGCGCACCTGCCGCATGGCCAACGTGCTCAAGGCCAGGGGCGTCAAGAAGGGGGACCGGGTCGTCGTGTACATGCCCATGAGCGTCGAGGGCGTGGTCGCCATGCAGGCCTGTGCGCGCATCGGTGCGACGCACTCGGTGGTGTTCGGCGGCTTCTCCGCGCAGTCGCTGCGCGACCGCATCGAGGATGCCGGCGCCGTCATGGTCATCACCGCCGACGAGCAGCAGCGTGGCGGCAAGGCGCTGCCGCTGAAGGCCATCGTCGACGAGGCCATCGCGCTGGGTGGCTGCGATTCGGTGAAGAACGTCATCGTCTACCGCCGCACCGGCGGCAAGATCGCGTGGCATGGGCACGACGCGTGGATGCACGAGCTCACCGCCGCCCAGCCCACCACCTGCGAGCCGGAATGGGTGGGTGCCGAGCACCCGCTGTTCCTGCTGTACACGTCCGGCTCCACCGGCAAGCCCAAGGGCGTGCAGCACAGCACCGGCGGCTACCTGCTGATGGCCGCGCTCACCACCAAGTGGACCTTCGACCTGAAGGACGACGACATCTTCTGGTGCACCGCCGACATCGGCTGGGTGACCGGCCACACCTACATCGCCTACGGTCCGCTGGCGCTGGGCGCCACCGAGGTGGTGTTCGAGGGCATCCCGACCTACCCCGACGCGGGCCGCTTCTGGAAGATGATCCAGGACCACAAGGTCACCGTCTTCTACACCGCCCCGACGGCGATCCGCTCGCTGATCAAGGCGGCCGAGACGAACGACACGGCGCACCCGCGCCACTACGATCTGTCGAGTCTGCGCATCCTCGGCACGGTGGGCGAGCCCATCAACCCGGCCGCCTGGGAGTGGTACCACAAGCACGTGGGCGGTGGCCGCTGCCCGGTGGTCGATACCTGGTGGCAGACGGAGACCGGCGGGCACATGATCACGCCGCTGCCGGGCGCCACGCCACTGGTGCCGGGCTCGTGCACGCTGCCCTTCCCGGGCATCGATGCCGCCATCGTCGACGAGACCGGCGGCGACGTGCCGAACGGGCAGGGCGGCATCCTGGTCATCAAGAAGCCCTGGCCCAGCATGATCCGCACGATCTGGGGCGACCCCGAGCGCTACAAGAAGAGCTACTACCCGCCGGAGCTCAAGGGCTACTACCTGGCCGGCGACGGCGCCAGCCGCGACGCCGAGCGCGGCTACTTCACCATCACCGGCCGCATCGACGACGTGCTGAACGTGTCCGGCCACCGCATGGGCACGATGGAGATCGAGTCGGCGCTGGTCGCGTACACCGACCTGGTCGCCGAGGCCGCGGTGGTGGGCCGGCCTGACGACACCACCGGCGAGGCCATCTGCGCCTTCGTGGTCCTCAAGCGTCCGCGCCCGAGCGGCGACGAGGCGAAGAAGATCGCGACCGAGCTGCGCAACTGGGTGGCCAAGGAGATCGGCCCGATCGCCAAGCCCAAGGACATCCGCTTCGGCGACAACCTGCCCAAGACACGCTCGGGCAAGATCATGCGGCGGCTGTTGCGCTCGGTGGCCAAGGGCGAGGCGGTCACGCAAGACACCAGCACGCTCGAAAACCCGGCCATCCTCGACCAGCTCGGCCAGGCTTACTGAGTCCGGTCCAGACGTGAAAAAGCCCCGCGATGCGGGGCTTTCTTCATGTTCGGCGAGAGCGGCTTACTTGATCGACAACACCCACTGAACCAGTTGCTTGGCCTCGGCTTCCGAGACCTGGGGGTTGGCAGGCATGGGCACCGCGCCCCACACGCCCGAACCGCCCTTCATCACCTTTTGCGAGAGCTTGTCGACGGCATCCTTCTGACCGGCGTACTTGGCGGCGACGTCCTTGTACGACGGACCGACCAGCTTCTTGTCGGTCGCATGGCACGCCATGCAGTTCTTCTGCTGGGCCAGTTGCGGATTCGCGAATGCCGGCACCGAAGCGGCAAGGGCAAGAACCAGGACTGACAGGGATTTCATGACTTCCTTTCGTGGGGTCGCGCTTGTTGCGTGCGCTACAGTGCAGACAACGAATTGTAGGCCGCCGGGGTTGACCTTCGGGCAAGGCGGAATCAGGAGCCGGACCATGTATCTAGTCGTTCTGGGCGTCGCGCTGCTGTTGATGAAGGTCGGCGACATCGGCCCCGTGGGCGCCTGGTCCTGGCTCCTCGTGCTGGCCCCCTTCGGCGTGGCGATCGTCTGGTGGACCTGGGCCGATGTCAGCGGCTGGACCAAGCGGCGCGAGATGGACAAGATGGAAGCCAAGAAGCGCCAGCGCCGCATCGACAACCTCGACAAGCTCGGCATGGACGCCAAGGGAAGGCGCGGGCGCAGCGAATCGGCGAAGAACGCGCGCCGGCGGTTCTAGTCGAACTTGTCGAGCACCGCACCGGAGCTTGCGCTCGACGCGCTGTTCGCGAATTTCGCCAGCACGCCCCGCGTGTAGCGCGGCGCCGGCTTCTTCCAGGCGGCACGTCGCCGCGCCAGCTCGTCGTCGTCCACGTTCACCTGCAGCGTGAGCGTGTGTGCGTCGATGGTGATGGAGTCGCCTTCCTGCACCAGCGCGATGTTGCCGCCTTCGTAGGCCTCGGGCGCCACGTGTCCCACCACCATGCCCCAGGTGCCGCCCGAGAAGCGGCCGTCGGTGACGAGGCCCACCGACTCGCCCAGGCCCTGGCCGATGAGCGCGCCGGTGGGGGCCAGCATCTCCGGCATGCCGGGACCGCCCTTGGGACCGAGGTAGCGCAGCACCATCACGTCACCCGCCTGGATGCGGCCGGCCATGATCGCCGCGAGCGCGGACTGCTCGTCGTCGAAGACACGCGCCGGTCCGGTGATGACGGGGTTCTTCAGGCCGGTGATCTTGGCCACGCAGCCTTCGGGCGAAAGGTTGCCCTTGAGGATGGCCAGGTGCCCTTCGGCGTACATCGGATCCGACACCGGGCGGATCACATCCTGGTCGGCCGTGGGCTCGGGCACGTCGGCGAGCGTCTGGGCGACGGTCTTGCCGGTGATGGTCATGCAGTCGCCGTGCAGCAGTCCGGCCTCGAGCAGCAGTTTCATCACCGCCGGGATGCCGCCCGCCTTGTGCAGGTCGACCGCGAGGTACTTGCCGCTGGGTTTCAGGTCGCACAGCACCGGCACCTTCTTGCGCATGCGCTCGAAGTCGTCGATGGACCACTCCACGCCGGCGGCGTGGGCGATGGCGAGGAAGTGCAGCACCGCGTTGGTCGAGCCGCCGGTGGCCATGATGACGGCGACCGCGTTCTCGATCGACTTGCGCGTGACGATGTCGCGCGGCTTGAGGTCGCGCTTGATGGCTTCGACCAGCACCCGCGCCGACTCGCGCGCCGATGCGACCTTCTCGTCGTGCACGTTGGCCATGGTCGAGCTGTAGGGCAGGCTCATGCCCAGGGCCTCGAAGGCCGAGCTCATGGTGTTGGCGGTGTACATGCCGCCGCACGAACCGCTGCCGGGGATGGCGAGTCGCTCGATCTGGCAGAAGTCTTCCTCGCTCATCTTGCCGGCCGAGAACTGCCCCACGGCCTCGAAGACGCTGACGATGTTGAGGTCCTGGCCCTTGTAGTGGCCGGGCAGGATGGTGCCGCCGTAGACATAGATGGCCGGCACGTTGGCGCGCAGCATGCCCATCATCCCGCCGGGCATGTTCTTGTCGCAGCCGCCGATCACGACCACGCCGTCCATCCACTGGCCGCCGACGCAGGTCTCGACGCAGTCGGAGATCACCTCGCGCGAGACCAGCGAGTACTTCATGCCCTCGGTGCCCATGGCCATGCCGTCGGAGATGGTGGGCGTGCCGAAGACCTGCGCGTTGGCGCCGGCGCCCTCGATGCCCTGGATGGCGGCGTCGGCCAGCTTCTGCAGGCCGGAGTTGCACGGCGTGATGGTGGAGTGCCCGTTCGCGATGCCGACCATGGGCTTGCTGAAGTCGCCCTCCTGGTAGCCCATGGCGTAGTACATCGAGCGGTTGGGAGCGCGGGCGACGCCCTCGGTGATGTTCTTCGAACGGCGGTTGAAGCTCATGATCGGTCTCGGCGAATCGGGGACGGGGGCGACTCGGGATGATAGCCCGCGCGCTTATCATCCGCCCTCACCACTCCGCCGTCGGCGCATGCTCGTCCACCCCCAGTTCGACCCCATCGCCCTCAAGCTCGGGCCGGTTGCCATCCACTGGTATGGCATCACCTACCTCGTCGCCTTCGGCCTGTTCCTCTGGCTGGCGGTGCTGCGCGTGCGCCAGCCCCAGTACGCCCAGCGCGGCTGGACCCGGCGCGATGTCGAGGACATGCTGTTCTACGGCGTGCTGGGCGTCGTCATCGGCGGGCGACTGGGCTATGTGCTTTTCTACAAGCCCGCCTACTACGCGGTCCATCCGCTGGAGATCATCGCGGTGTGGAAGGGCGGCATGTCGTTTCACGGCGGCCTGCTGGGCGTGCTGGCCGCGATGGCCTTGTTCGCGCGCTGGCGCGGGCGGCACTTCCTCGAGGTGACCGACCTCATCGCGCCGTGCGTGCCGACCGGCCTCGCCTCGGGGCGCATCGGCAACTTCATCAACGGCGAGCTGTGGGGACGTGAAGCCGATCGGAGCCTGCCATGGGCCATGGTGTTCCCGCAGTCGGGCTCCGACCTGCCGCGCCATCCGTCGCAGCTTTATCAGTTCGCCCTCGAAGGCATCGTGCTGTTCGTGCTGCTGTGGCTGTATGCGCGCCAGCCGCGGCGCATGGGCGAGGTGTCGGGCGCGTTCCTGGTCGGCTACGGCAGCTTCCGCTTCATCGCCGAGTACTTCCGCGAGCCCGACAGCTTCCTCGGCCTGCTGGCGCTCAACATGAGCATGGGCCAGTGGCTGTGCGTGCCGATGATCCTGGCCGGCATCGGCCTGTGGACCTGGGCCCGGCAGCGTCGCGAGCAACCTGCATGAGACGCCGGGCCGCTCCCAAGTCGAATTCCGGAGTACGTAGCACGCAGGATTCCCAATGAGACAGATCTTCCTCGATACCGAGACCACCGGCCTCAGCCCCGAGTCGGGCGACCGCATCATCGAGATCGGCTGCGTGGAGCTGCTCAACCGGCGCCTGTCGGGACGCAACCTGCACTTCTACCTGAACCCCGAGCGCGCCAACCACGAAGACGCGGTCAAGGTGCACGGGCTCACCGACGAATTCCTGGCCGACAAGCCGCTGTTCGCGGCCATGGTCGACGAGTTCCTCGACTACGTGTCGGGCGCCGAGATCATCATCCACAACGCGGCCTTCGACATCGGCTTCCTCAACGAGGAGCTCAAGCGCATCGGCCGGCCGGTGTTCACCGATTTCGTCGCGCAGGTGACCGACAGCCTGTCGATGGCGCGCGAGATGTTCCCCGGCAAGTCGAACTCGCTCGACGCGCTGTGCAAGCGCCTGGAGGTCGACAACTCCAACCGCGCGCTGCACGGCGCGTTGCTGGATGCCGGTCTGCTGGCCGAGGTCTACATCAACATGACCCGCGGGCAGAACTCGCTGGTCATCGACGCAGTGGAGATCACGACCGCCGAGACCACGCTGGCGGTGATCGACTTCGCGAGCTTCGACCTGCCCGTCATCGCCGCCAACGAGGACGAGCTGGCCGCGCACGACCTGCTGCTCGCCGAGCTCGACAAGGCCTCGGGCGGCAGGACGGTCTGGCGCGCCCTTGTGGCATAATCGCAAGCTTTTCCGGAAAACCCAATTCCGGGCGGTTAGCTCAGCGGTAGAGCACTGCCTTCACACGGCAGGGGTCGCAGGTTCGAACCCTGCACCGCCCACCAGAACCGACGAGGACCTCGCAGCGATGCCAGGTCCTTTTTTGTTGTCTGGCGCTCTCATTTCTCCTGCAGATACTGCCGGCTGAATTCATCCAGCAGTCCGCGCAACTCCTCGCCATATCCCGGCCGCAGGAAGTACTGCGCGATCTCCGACGTGCGCGCCGCCAGCGGCGACTTGCGCGATACCGAGACGAACAAGTCGCCGACGAGTGCCGGCTGCGCCAGCGGCACGATGCGCCCGGTGAAGCCGTTGCGCTCGATCTCGATCGTGCCGGCCTCCCATCCGAAGGGCACGATGTCCACGCGGTCCAGCGACATCATCTTGAGCACGCTGGCGACACTGGTGGTGCGCTCGACGTGGGTTTTCTGCTCCAGGAAGCGATCGAAGTCGGCGCCCATGCTCACGCCGGTGACCAGGCCGGTGCGCAGGCCCGCCAGGTCGTCCCAGCGGCTGAACCTGAGCTGCTGCGCCTTGTCCTTGCGCATGAACACTGCGATGCGGTTCTGCCCGATGCGCGGCTCGACGAAGCGCGAGTAGCCCTCGCGCTCGGGATTGCGGAACGAGCAGATGTTCACGTCGACCTCGCCCGACTGGACCATCGCCTGGCAGCGCTTCCAGGGGCCCACGTAGGTCAAGTCCACCTTGTAGCCGAGCCGCTCGATGGCCCGCTGCGCCACGACCGCACAGGCACCGACGATGCGGCCCTCGCGAGACCAGTTCCAGGGCGGGTAGTCGTGGTGGCCGCAGGCCTTGACGACCGGCGGTTCGGTCGCGGCCATCGCGCCCGGCGACGCGGCGACGCCGAGGCAACAGGCGAGGGCTGCAAGCAACTTCATCGAAGGCGATGATGGACCGACGGGTGCCGCTGTCAATGGTCCATTGATCCGCCTCACGGAGTTCCAAACTCTCACCAACCCTTGCGAAGAACTCGCTTGTCCGCGTGGGGACGAATCTCCTAGAGTTCCAGACTTCCATGCGCCTTTCGAACACCATGCCTTCCTTCCACTGGGACGACCCCCTCCTCCTCGACCAGCAACTCACCGACGACGAGCGCCAGGTCCGCGACGCCGCGCGCACCTACTGCCAGGAGCGACTCGCCCCGCGCGTGCTCGAGGCCTTCCGCCACGAGAAGACCGACCCCGCCATCTTTCGCGAGATGGGCGAGCTGGGCCTGCTGGGCGCGACCCTCCCCGAGCAGTACGGCGGCGCCGGCCTGAACAGCGTCTGCTACGGCCTGGTGGCGCGCGAGGTCGAGCGCGTCGATTCCGGCTACCGCTCGATGATGAGCGTGCAGAGCTCGCTGGTCATGGTGCCCATCCACGAGTTCGGCACCGAGGCGCAAAAGCAGAAGTACCTGCCGCGGCTGGCGGCGGGCGAAGCGATCGGCTGCTTCGGCCTCACCGAGCCCAACCACGGCTCCGACCCCGGCAGCATGGCCACCCGCGCCCGCCGCGTCGACGGCGGCTGGCGTCTGCGCGGCAGCAAGATGTGGATCACCAACAGCCCGATCGCCGACGTGTTCGTGGTCTGGGCCAAGGACGACGAGGGCGCGATTCGCGGGTTCATCCTCGAGAAGGGCTGGAAGGGCCTCGCCGCGCCCGCGATCCACGGCAAGGTGGGCCTGCGCGCGTCCATCACCGGCGAGATCGTGATGGACGAGGTGTTCTGCCCGGAGGAGAACGCCTTCCCCGAGGTGCGCGGCCTGAAGGGCCCGTTCACCTGCCTGAACAGCGCGCGCTACGGCATCGCCTGGGGCGCGCTCGGCGCGGCCGAGGACTGCTGGTTCCGGGCCCGCCAGTACACCCTGGACCGGCGGCAGTTCGGACGGCCGCTGGCCGCCAACCAGCTGATCCAGAAGAAGCTGGCCGACATGCAGACCGAGATCACGCTCGGCCTGCAAGGCTGCCTGCGCCTGGGCCGCATGAAGGACGAGCACGCGGCGGCGGTGGAGATCACCTCGATCATGAAGCGCAACTCCTGCGGCAAGGCGCTGGACATCGCCCGCATGGCGCGCGACATGATGGGCGGCAACGGCATCAGCGACGAGTTCGGCGTGGCTCGCCACCTGGTCAACCTCGAGGTGGTCAACACCTATGAAGGCACCCACGACGTGCATGCGCTCATCCTCGGGCGAGCCATCACCGGCATCGCGGCCTTTGCCTGATCCGGGTCGGACCCGGTTTGCGGACTTGAATGGTCGGCCGCGGTCCCGGGTTG